>NZ_CP028901.1:603884-1207769 GCF_003058465.1 Orrella marina
AAAGGAAAAGACTGCAAACTGAAGCCGTGCTTCACGGTTTCGATGTTTGCAAGAGTGCTGGCGGCCGCCATTTCGGCTGTGTGTGGCAGCTCACCTATAATCCAATGGTCTGCTACACAGCTCGCCTTGTCATTGAACGGGTTCCATGATGAGTCCATGGCAAGGATATCTAACTTATGCCCCAACTTCCCCCGTGAATGAGCCTACAACGAAAGTGGCTCCCCCGAAAAAAGCGCCTAGTCTGGACTCGACGGTTGTCAAAGGGTTCGAGTTGGTCGAATTCCTTGCTGATCAGGACGAGCCCATTGGTGTGTCGTCGATTGCCACGCACTTTGGCTGGCAAAAGAGTAATGTTCATCGCCTGCTGTCAACGCTCAAGGCGCTTGGTTACGTCCGCCAGGACACTTCGACCAGTCGCTACGAGATTAGTCTCAAGACATGGGAGCTTGGGGTGAAAGTGCTTGGCAGGAACGTCATCAAACGGTGCGCGCAGCCCTCGATGCATGCGTTAAACAGACAGTTTTCGGAAAATGTGAACCTGTCCATCCTGGTTGGGAAGGAAGTCCTGTATCTGGATAATGTCCTTTCTCCCTATCCGCTTCGGACGACCGCATCGCCAGGAAGCCGGGTGCCTGCAGTCTTTCCTGCATCAGGCAAGGCCATTCTGGCTTTCAGGGAGGACGCGCGCGCTGTTTGCCAGGAAATCATCAGTTCCCATCCTCAGGCCCGTGATCTGGATGTGGAGAAACTTCTGACCGAACTTGAAAAGATTCGCCAGACTGGATACGCCATCAGTCTTAGTGGTTGGCGTTTGAATGTGAATTCAATTGCGGCTCCGATCCTGAATCGTTCAGGCAAGTCCGTGGCGGCAATTGGTATCAGCGGCCCCTCAGAGCGAATGACAGAAGACGTGATTGAAGGGATGACGTCAGCGTTGCTACATGCAGCGAATCAGGTCTCGGAGATCTATGCAGGGCCAGGTTCGGCAGACTTCTAGTGTCGCGCGACGACGTCTCCCGAGTTCTGCCATTTAGTACGTGTTTTCGAGTTTCAACAGCTCGGTCAGCTTTTTGATCACGGCGGATTCCGATTGCATCCTCAGGGGGTGGACGAACCCGGTGCGGTCGTCACGAATCCGGACATCATGCACTTTCCACAACTCATCTCGAATTCGCCTGATCGACACACTGGTTTTGATTTCCAGATACTTCGCCATCATCAAGGCCATGAAGCAGGTGACGATGTGCGAACGAATCGCGTCCTGCGTACGATGATAAATGGGCCGTGCCTGCAAATCTGACTTGCTGATCCGGAATGCCTGTTCGACATGCCAGAGGTCGTGATAATGGCGCACCACGTCCTCATCAGACAAATCCTGTGGTGAGATATTGGTCACGTAACCCTTGATGCCAAGCAGCGTCTGCGCCTTTTCGTTGAGTTCATCGTTGAACTCGAACTGGCCCTTGCTGTTGGACTTCTTGATGAATCGAGCCCTTCTGCCTGGCTCGTCGCGATCGAGCAGTGCTCGCGCACGGCTGACCTGTTTTTCGAGCTCTCGCTTGTCTTTCTTGTAGCGTGCGTCCGAGAACTGGCACACGATACTGACGTCAACTTGAACTTTGCTATTCCTGAGTGTGTGAGAGAACCGGCGCACAGCTTTGTCAATGCGTGGCATTTTTGCGTCGATCTGATCAATGAATGCCTTGCTGTGGTTGGCCAGTCGAGCCCCTACGATGTATCGATAGCCTTGTTGCTGTAACTGGTGCATGTTCTCCGTCGAAAGCATGGCAGCATCGGCCACGATGACGGGTTTGCAAGCCGATCCGACACGTTGCTCAAAGCGCCTGAGAATGTCCAGCATCGTGTGACCTTCGAAGGTATTGCCCTCGAAGACTTCGTGCATGACGGGAAAGCCTGACGTGGTGGTGATCAGACCGATGACGATCTGAGGTTGCTGGGGTTTGTTGTCTTTGGAGAAACCGGGTCGTTGAAAGTCATATTCCTTGAACGACTCGAAGTACAGCGTCGTGACATCATAGAGAACCAGGTTCAACGGCTCCTTGAGCTCATTCTGCACCAGGGCAATGGCGGCTGACTCGATATGCGGTTGCTGCTCAACGAGTCGAGGCAACAAGCGGTAGACGGTGCGCTCCGCATAGCGCACGTCAAAGTGTTCCTGTAGTCGTTGTAGAGTGCGCAGCTTGGAAGCTGGCTCAATGATCCGCATGAGGGCCAGATCGAGGTATAGCTCGTGCAGTTCGCTCAAACCGCAACGTTTGGCACAGGCCAGCAATGCCGAACGGGCAAACTGATGGGTGACGCCGATGACACTGGCGTGACGCATGTCAACCGCTGGGGGTGGTGCCAGCTCCTCGGCAAAGAGACTGGGCTGCACGCAATGTGCCTCTGCGTAGCGATGGGCCTCGGCCAGCAGGGTTTGGAGGGTGCTGTCATCGTGCGCACTGCCCATGTGTTTGACGACCTCACAGCGCGATGCCTTGTATCGCACCACCTGAACGGCGGTCGCGCCTGATTTGGTCCGGGTCTTTCTGACGGTGAGATCTCCTCGCATGAGCGAAAAGATAGCATTTAGTACGTGTTTACGTCTTCTGGGAAATTGCAAGGAATTGAAAAATAACAACTATTTTTCAATTCTCAATTTTTCTTAATAAAGTTGGCAGAAGTCAGGAAGGGATGACGTCAGCGTTGCTACATGCAGCGAATCAGGTCTCGGAGATCTATGCAGGGCCAGGTTCGGCAGACTTCTAGTGTCGCGCGACGACGTCTCCTTAATGACTACATTCGGTAGAACTCACAAGTTCATATGCAGAGGCTCTTAGTTTGTGAGTTCCACCGGATGCGTATTTCGATGGAGTCAGGACTGGCTTAAGGAGCCGTCACTCCGGCACTTTTTACAAGTTCAACCCAGAACTTCTCGTTGCGAACGAGATAGTTCTTGAAGTCTTCCTGAGAGGCTGATACGGAAACCTCAGTGCCAGAAGCCGCCAGCCCGTCAATCACTTTCTGGTCCTGCATGGCTTTCTGGGTCGCATCAAAAATCTTCTGGACCACGGCATCCGGCGTGCCGAGTGGCACGAAAAAGCCATACCAGAAGTCCAGATCGAACGCAGGCAAACCAACCGAACTTGCGCTTGGCAGGTCGGGGAAGAGTCTGGATCCATTCTCTTTGGTGACGAGCAGGGCCTTGAGGTTGCCAGCGTTGGCCTGTGGCATCACCGATGGCGGTGTTCCGATCGTTACCTGCGTGTCACCTGCCACGACAGACTGGATTGCCGGTGCACCTCCCTTGAAGGGAACGTGTTGCATCTTGATGTTGGCTACGTCCTGAAACAGTGCTCCACCAAGATGGGGAGCTGAACCCATACCAGAACTGGCAAAGTTCAGTGCGCCCGGATCCTTCTTGGCCAGCGCAACCAGTTCCTCGACTGACTTGACACCCAGGTCCGGGTTGACTGCGAGTACAAGGGGTGAGGAAGTGATCTTGGTGATCGGCAGCAGGTCGGACCCTTTGTATCGCAGCTTCGGATTGATTGCCGGATTGACGGAAATGGCACTCGGACTGGCGATCAGGATGGTGTAACCATCTGGATCTGCTTTGGTCACATAGTCAGCTGCAATGCTCGATCCGGCACCTGGCTTGTTTTCAATAACGATCGGCTGACCAAGTTCCCTGCCCAGGGCCTCACTGACGGTGCGCGCGGTGGTGTCAGCGGCACCACCTGGGGAGAATCCGACGATCAGCTTGACTGGCCGGTTCGGATAGTCGCTCTGTGCCAGTGCGCTCTGGCCAAGTCCGGCTACCAGCATCGCTGCAACCAGATGCCGGGTCAGTTTTCTGGGAATGCATTTCATGGGTCTGTCTCCATTTGTTTATTTACTTATTTATTTATATTCAGCCGAGCAGGAGTGTCTGCCGATTTCGTGCCTGACTGCGACTGCTGACACGATGTGTCATTTTGTTGTCTGAAACCAGGTTCAGGCCTTACCCGAGAGTATGATTTTGCCCACATGCCCGCCGGCCTCCATCATTTCAATGGCTTTGGGCAGATCTTCAAATGCAAATACGTGGTCGACGAGTGGCAGGGCTTTTCCTGCCTCGACCAGGGGGAGAATCTGGTTTCTGAAGTCAGGTACAAACTCGGCCTTCTGGTCTGCCGTGCGCTGCTTGTTTGACACACCGAACAATCTGAGGCGTCTGGCGTGCAGGGTCTTCAGGTCAATGGTGGAAGAGACGACGTCATCCACATAACCGACAGTCGCCAGGCGGCCCTGGAATCCCAGGATGCGGATACATTCCTCAAAAACTGTTCCGCCGACGGTGTTCACGACAAGGTCCACGCCTTTGCCGTCAGTCGCCTGCATGACTGCATCAAAAAAGCCGGGACCACGCATGCAAAGACCGACATCCAGGCCGAGTGTCTTGAGTCTGGCGAGTTTTTGCTCTGAACCCGATGTGCCGATGACTCTGGCTCCGAGTGCCTTGGCCATTGTGAGCGCGCTCACGCCGACTCCGCTCGACACACCCGCTATAAAAACCCACTCTCCGGGTTTGAGGTCCCCCTGAATGACAAGGCAGTCATGTGCAGTGAGTCCGGTCAGGGCAAGACCGCCTGCCTGCTCCCAGGATAGTGTGGAAGGCTTGTGCATCGCTTCCTTTTCAGAGAGCAGAACCTCTTCTGAAAATCCTCCCTGGCACTTTCCTAGTACTTCATCGCCCGGTTTGAAGCTAGAGACACCCGGGCCGACCGCAATGACCTCGCCTGCGGCTTCAATCCCGATTGGTTTTGGAGCGCCTGCTTTGTGCAGGCCGTGTTTAAGCAGAAATTCGCCGCGATTCAGGCCGGCGGCCCGCATCCGGATCAGAATCTGTCCTGTGCCCGGCTCGGGGCTTGGGCAGTCCTTGAGTTCAACTTGCGCCACTCCGTCGTTTATGCCCATCCAGTATGACTTCATTCAATTATCTCCGCGCACTGCTTTGTGCACTGCTATCTGTTGTTTGTTGATAAAGTGGTCTCTATCGGTCTGTCTGGCTTGCTGGGTCTGCTTGACCTTTACCAACAGAGAAAGACATCCAGTGTGATGACCGGCGTGACTGCCTGTCAACCGAACAATCCTGAGTCCGCAGGGGATTGGCCACACTAAGAATGAACGAAGGTCGGGTCAGTCTGCGCGATTCCTCATCCAGTCAGCGGTTTTCATGAAGGCTGGATAAAGCTGTTCCCGAAGATCGTCCGGGACATCTGTCTCGACCATTGCCTGATTCATGCAGGCCATCCACTGATCACGCTCAAGTACACCGATTGAGAAGGGCAGGTGTCGTCTCCTGAGCATGGGGGCGCCGACTTTCTCGGTGAAGTATGAAGGTCCGCCGAGCCAGCCACACAGGAACCAGAATAGATGCTCGCGCGCTCGACTCAAATCCTCTCCGTGAACTGCACGTAACGCTGTGTACTGGGGTTCGAGATCCATCAGGTCATAAAAGCGATCCACAAGCGCTTTAACCCTGACTTCGCCGCCGAGTCGATCGAATGGTGTTGCTGAGGTTGCTGGCGTTGCTTGGGGCTGCATAATCAGTATCACTTCCTGTTTTTCTGTCAGGTCAAAGGGTCTGCACAAAAGGACGATTCAGCTCGACCGCTTCACACAGATCTTTGTTGAAGTATTAGGGTATTGTGATTCACCGGGTGAGGACGAACTGTTTTCAAGGTGATCAAATCCATCCGCTCCGGGTGGCAGCACTCGCCACGACGGGTTAATCCCAGCTGCATATCTCTGCACAAGAAAGACGGGTCCTCATTTTCATGCCATCATCGCGGGTCTGTCTGGTAAGGTGGCGGGACTTCAATTCCTTCTGCGCGCGCCAGTCGTTCCATGGCAGACTCAAGCAAGGCACGAGCCTGGCCTGCGGCAGTAGCGAGTTCGCTGTGCAGGTGCTCATCTTCTGCATTTCTGTGCGCGCAACGAGCACTATAGCGCTCGAAACTACCTACCATCATAAGGAGTTCTGCGAGATGTTTCGGGCACTCACAGGCGATCTGCGTACCTTTTGATGTGATGGAGGACAGAAACTGCTCGTCAAACCGAGGCGATGAGACGGATGTCAGAGGTCGTGCAGGCGTTCGTTCTCCCGAGATGGCAGCACGGGCGATCAGTGGGAGTTCACCCATGTCGGCCGGAATGCGCACCGCCATGCATCCTTGCGCGCGCAAGGCCCGAATAGTCGCGCTTGAGCAGAAGCGATAAAGGATGACAGTCGGCGGGTTCGCGCAACGTTTACGAAAGGTCTTGATGTCCTCAAGCGCACTCTCGTCAAACTCGGACTGTTCAATGAACAGGACCTCCAGGCCGCGATCAGGCAGTTCGGGTGATGCAACTGCCTGGGCCAGGTTCGGCCATTGTTGCCGGATCGCCAGATCGACGGTGTCGCGTCCACTGGCTGAAATTCGTCTGGATAGCAGACTACCCACGACACCAATGTTGAGCGAGCCTTCAATCAATGTCGACGCTAGTGCTGCAGAGCGCATGGCCAGCATTTCCTGAGTCGTCAGATTTGCCAGTGCGCCAATGGCATGCCCTTGATCAACAAGCTGTTTGATCACCCCGAGTCGTTGGACCTGTAGCGCTGAATACAGTCTCTGTCCACGGGCAGATCGTGCCGCTTCGGTCAGCTTATATCGTCGCTCCCACACTCGCAGGGTCTCTGGGGATAGACCAGCCAGTCTTGCCGCCGCACCGCTGCGGTACATGATCCGGTCTGTGTTGGGGGCGCTTTCGGTAGATGGACTACCTGCAACATGCTGTGCGGTCATTGTGTGCACTCCAGTACGAAACGATGTTGAACCGTGTTTTACGGGATTTTATCGGAACAAAGTGCTTATGAATAGACTCCTATAACTATTTTAAGACTATTTGGTTTAAAAAAATACCAATTAGTTTAAATCGCACGTGAGTTTTGCTGCGCTGCAGTAGCAGTGCCTTCCAATGACAACTAAGGAGCATTTCATGAAACGCATTCTGGCTGGAGTTTCCGTCGCATTTGCCATGGGTACTGTACAAGCGGCAGACATTGTGGATACCGCTGTCTCTGCTGGTTCATTCAATACGCTCGTGACGGCCGTTCAGGCAGCCGATCTCGTCGACACCCTGAAAGGTCCTGGTCCGTTTACCGTGTTCGCTCCGTCCGACGATGCGTTCGCAAAGATTCCCAAGGCTGATCTCGAGGCGCTGCTGCAAGACAAGGCAGCACTGACCAGAGTCCTGACTTACCACGTCGTCCCCGGTAAGGTCATGGCGGCGGATGTTGCGCCTGGTATGGTTGACACGGTTCAAGGCAGTGCGATTTCGATCACCACAAAGGATGGGAGCGTCATGGTTGATAACGCCACTGTCGTTCAGACCGACATCGTGGCGGATAACGGTGTCATCCACGTGATTGATTCCGTGATCATGCCGAAGTGATCGTTCTTCATCAGTTGATCACCATCATCTGAGAACCTCGGGCACGACCACTCCCTTGTCTCACTTCCGATGGGCAGGTGGTGGTTTGACAGGGCGCTGCACTCGACATGACGGGTGTAGCGCCCTTTCTAATACGGAGTCTGTGTTCATGCCCGCACATCGTGCTAGTTGCTCACCAGTTGCTCATCCATTGCTCCTTCATCTCGTGTCAGGGTTGTCGCGTGTGTACGGCTAAGGGTGATTTGCAGCGAGTAAATTGTCGGGCTTGTCAAGAGTCGTGAACCTGACCTCGATTTGCCCCTTGCTGCCTAAGCACGTATAAATACGGATTACTCAGTTGTCATTAATTGCTGAAGTCACCCCTATCGGGTGGCTATGGCACAACGCAGGTCTGTTCGAATGCGCCTTTCTGTTCAGGTTTACCACACCATTTCAGTCTCTCCCATCCATTCTGCAAGCCATTTGGTCGGCGGCGGTGTTTCGTGCCTCAGTCTTGGCGCCAGCCAGACTGGCTTTATGGAGCCTGTTCTGGATTGTTGTGGAAGTCGTCGGCAGGTTCCGCAGTCGACTGGAGTCTTGAATGTCTGCTGGCGTCGAAATGGTCTGAGATCGACTTTCCGGCCATTCGTTTCTGTAGCTGGTGTGGTCAGGTCACAGGCGGCGTTGTCATGAGCGCGGGTTCCCGAACCACCAGGTCTCGTTCTGGTGCCGCAACATCCCGGCGCAGGTCATCCGGATCTGTGAAGCGATTCTTGCGTGCGATGCTGATTTCGGCATTCGCCTCTTTCAGCGTTGCAAGCTATGCCCTCATCCCCCAGTGGCGAGACTACCTGACGGCTCCAGAATGGCTGACCAGGCCCGAGGTCACGCAAGAGTGGTCGCTTGCGCAGTGGATCCCTTACGACTGGGGGGATCTCGAGCAGTTTCCGGTTCTTGCCTTCCTGAAAGACGGGTCAGGCGAGAGTGCCAGTGATGTTTCTGGTGCAGCCCGAAGTGGGTACGGCTTTCCTGCCTCCCGGCATTCAGTTCAACAAGGAAATGCGACACATCGGACTTTGTTCGCGCACTGTCCGGAGTTTTTTGTGCCGGGGAGTATGCCAACTGTTCCGGCCATGCCCGAGCTGCGAGAGTTGTGCTTCAGCGTATTCGCCGTTTTGCACAGCGGCCACACAAAAACCCCGGTTTTTGTGGCCCAGCGCCTGAATCGCCAGATGTTGCAGCAAGCGCAATCTGTGGACAGGCGTGACCGGTTTTACGAAGAGGCGCGACTGCCAGAGCGTGAGCGGGCCCGTCTGGCTGATTATCGTGGCTCGGGCTATTCCCGTGGCCACATGGCACCGGCAGGCGATATGCACACAGAAGAAGGTATGGCGCAGAGTTTCTCACTTGCCAACATGGTCCCTCAGAATCAGCGCCAGAATGCCGGACCCTGGAATCAGATCGAGCAGGCGACACGCAAGTACATCATGCGGGCCAAGGGTGATGTGTATGTGTTGACGGGACCGGTTTATGGGAGCCGTGAGGACGGGGCTACGTCTACGATCGGTGATGGCAGGGTCGCCGTGCCCGATTATTTGTACAAAGTCGTCTATGACCCCAATACGGCCAGATCCTGGGTACATTGGCAGGCCAATGATGCTTCCGCAAAAGCCGGTCCCCCCATTTCCTATGCAGAGTTTGTCGAGCGCACCGGTCTGCATCTGCTGCCAGACAGCCAGCTTGGTCCATCTGGCCGCAGGTAGCCAGCGTATGTTGCGCGGTGTGTGATCCGGGTGAACAAATCAATTGATGCGGTTCAAGCTGTATCACCTGGCATTGACAGCATCGACAGTTTGGTTCCGGGTGGCTGCGATCAGAAAAGTTCATCCTGACGCAGATCAGATGTCAGATCTCTCTCAAATAAATTGATTCAAGTCAATTTATTTGAGAGAGATCACTTGACGGCAAACCGGGGGACTGGTTAAATACACACTCCTCCACGGGGAGTAGCCAGCGCGCATGCAATGTGTCGCGCACGATGTCGTCACTACGGCGCAGGTCTGACTGGCAGATGATCTGCACCCGGTATCGTGACCTGAAATGTATCTCAGGGTGGCAAGACTGGAGAGGACCTTCTGACATATCCCGTCAATTGTGCTTTGCCAGCACAATGTTTCAGGTTCTCGAATCATGATTTCTGTTGGTACACCCATGCTGTGGTCACTTTTTGTGGCCTTCGTTGTCGTTGCACTTGCCGTGGACTTCTTTGCCATGGCAAGGCAAGGCGCACACACCGTCTCGATCCGCGAAGCGACGATCTGGTCGCTCATCTGGATTGCGGTGTCGTTCGTTTTTGTTGCCTGGCTGTGGTGGTACCTGGGAGGGTTGTCAGGCGATCCGGCAACTAAAACGCTTGCCAATGCGAAGGCGCTGGAATTTGTCACAGGTTATCTGGTCGAGAAGGCGCTGGCGGTCGACAACATCTTCGTCTTTCTGATGCTGTTTACTTATTTTGGGGTGCCTGCCCAGTTTCAGAAGCGGGTCCTGATGTACGGCATCATCGGAGCGCTGCTGTTGCGGGCAATCATGATCCTGGTCGGTGCCTGGCTGATTTCCCAGTTTCATTTCGTGATGTACATTTTCGGGGCATTTCTGGTGTTCACGGGGATCAAGATGTGGTGGGCGTCCGGCGAGGAACCCGACCTTGAGTCGAATCCTGCCCTGAACTGGGTCAGCCGTCATATCCGGATTTCGTCTGGCTACGACGGTGAGAAGTTCTTCACCTATCAGAATGGCATCCGTATGGCGACCCCGCTGTTCGTGGTGATTCTGCTGATCGGCATTGTTGACGTCATCTTTGCGGTTGACTCGATTCCGGCGATTTTTGCGATCACGACGGATCCATTTATCGTTCTGACCTCAAACGTGTTTGCCATTCTCGGTTTGCGCGCCATGTTCTTTCTGCTTGCAAGCATGCACGACAAGTTTCACTTGCTGTCCTACGGGCTCGCGATCGTGCTGGTCTTTATTGGCACCAAGATGCTGCTGATTGACCTCTACAAGATCCCGATTGGTATTTCGCTCGGATTCACAGTGCTGGTGCTGGCCGCAACCATGATTTTGTCGGTCAAGTTTCCTGCGAAGGAGGGAGAGTCGTCCGGTTCCGCATTCCCCTTTGATGGAAAGAGTGAAGGCAAGAATGAAGGCAAGAAGAAAGAATCGTCTCGCGACAACTGATTCACTTGCGCACGCAGAGTAGTAAAAAACGGGTGCTACGGCACCCGTTTTACTTAGACGCCCTGCAAACAGGGCTTGTATGTCCGGATCTGGTGACTGTGTTTCGATGTTGCAGCTTTGTGATGTGACGAGCAGATGGTCAGGTGTGAGTGTTTATGTATTTATCCCGTTCACCAGATGAGTCTGGACCCGTCACGATATGCTGCATGCGCGGGATCGAGGTCTGGCATATCCCATCAATCGGTATCTCAATCCAGTATTTCCGATACGGGAACTCGCGAACCGGAATATATTCATGTATAAACTGCGCAAAGATTGTTTAATATCGCCACTTTGCTGGTCGAACCTGGGTGTCTGGCAGTGATTGTGGGTGTCACTTGTTGAGTTTGTCCAGGAGGGAGAATGCAAGGTGCAGAGCTACTGGGAATTCTCAGAGAGGCGACTCGAACGCAACATCAAGAGCTTGACTCGTCACCCCGGCTGGGGCGGCTGGCCAGGGGACCTGTTGACCTCAGTTTCTACAGGGAGGTACTTGCCAGATACCGTTCCTGTTTCGGCTTGCTTGAGTCATTGATTGATTCAGCCGGAGAGAGAATGGTCGAGCGCGCTGAGGCTGGATGGCTGTCCGGCGTTGCGCCGTATCGCAAGCGATTCCCTGCGCTCGAGAGCGATCTCGCCCATCTTGCAGGTGAGGGGCGAGGATCTTTTGTCTCCGGTAAGCTTCGAGCTCTCCCGGATGGGCCGGGTGTGACAGATGATTCGAGACCCGAGAGCGTGCCTTACGAGGTGGGTTCTTCACTGCGTGACCCGATGCACAGACTGGTCAGGAATTCGCCAGCTGAGTTCGAGCTTGGCGTGCGTTATGTTCTGGATGGTTCCAGCATGGGGTCGCGACTGATCTGCCGACACCTGTTCGCCCAGCTTGGTGACATGGTCCGGCAGGCATGGCATTTCTGGCAGGTGCAAGCCTTGGTTGGCAAGGACTGGCCGCTTATCCGGAATCGGTTGCAAAGCCTGTCCTGTGGTGTTGATGTCCCAGGCCAGAAGATTCCTCTTGTGACGGCCTCCGCCAACCTTTGTTTTCAGGTTTTTCGCGATGGATTCGCATCGGAGGAGTGCAATTGATCAACGCACCCTTTGGTGACTGTCTCACCGCACAACTGCATCGCGGAAATACGATCCAGTCGTTTGGGTCGATGCTCGTTGTCGAAAAGGCGAGTCGCAAGATTGTGGCGGCATCAGAGAATATCGAGGCATTTTTGGGGGAGTCAGTCAACAGGCTGCTTGATCGCAGTTTTGATGATGTGAGCTGCCTGCATGTCGTGGAATTGCCGTCGGCCGCAGAGCAGACGACGTCGGCCGGATTCGAGTTTCATCCAGTATTGCTCAATAATCAGCATCTTTATGTCGCTATTCATCTGACTGCGCACCATTGGGTGCTGGAGTTCGAGCGCATCGACTTGCCGGCTCTGGATCTTGTGTGGAGAGATCGTCAGTTCATGCGAAGTCTGGCGCAGCTCGAGTCGACCTCGAGTATTGAGGAGACAGCGACCGCCGTGATGCAGGCAGTTGCCAGGGTGACCGGACTCGATCGGGTGATGCTTTACCAGTTTTTGCCTGACTGGCATGGAAAGGTTCTCGCGGAAGTGCTTAAACAGGATGTGCCGAGTTATCTCGGTCTGCATTTTCCTCAGGGTGACATCCCTGAGATTGCTCGGCGTCT
This sequence comes from Orrella marina, assembly GCF_003058465.1. NCBI lineage: Bacteria > Pseudomonadati > Pseudomonadota > Betaproteobacteria > Burkholderiales > Alcaligenaceae > Orrella > Orrella marina. The sequence goes on from NZ_CP028901.1 coordinate 616,303, forward strand.
ATATGTGCTCAAGCGACAACGCGTGATTCAGGACGTTGATGATCAGCCTGTTCCCGTAGTCGCTCTGAATGCTGGGTTGAGCGTTGATTTGTCCCGCTCGGAGTTGAGGTCCGTGCATCCCACTCATATCGACTATCTGAAACATATGGGTGTCGCAACTTCGTTCAGTGTTTCGCTTGTGGTCAACGGCAAGCTCTGGGGTCTGGTGGCTTGTCATCACTTCACCGTCCAGCCCGTCGGCTTTCTCAGGCGCCAGGTGTGTGAGCAGATCGCATTCGTCGGTTCCGTAAGAATGCAGGATCAGACCCACCTGGTGATTGAGCGGCAGCGGTTGAGGCACCTCATGACTCGGGAACAGATCAAGTATGAGCTGCTTGATCTGGGAATGGGGCGCCAGTCGATCGCGACTCAGATCAGCAAGCTGAGGCATCTGTTTGATGCAGATGGGGTCTGGGTGCGTCTGAATGCGGTTTCCCATTTTGAGGGGAACGTGCCTGACGATGCAGCCTTGCGCTTGCTTGAAGACTGGATCGTTGACAACCCAGGACAAGCCGTTGTGTCGTTCGACCAGCTACCGGAACCGATGCGTGAATGCCCGTCTTTGCGAGCCTGTGCCAGTGGTGTGTTGTGTGTTCGTCTGCCCGCTGATGACTTTCTGGTGATGATGCGATCCGAGCAGTTGCTTGATGTCAACTGGGCGGGAGAGCCACCTGAGCAAGACAAGACCAAGCCGCTTACGCCGCGTCACTCATTCGATCTCTGGAAATCGCAGACTTTTGGGCAGGCTGAGCCGTGGACTGACATCGAGCTTCAGGAAGCGAAAAATTTGCTGCAATTGGTGGAAGAACTGCGACAGGGCTTTGATCTCAAGCGCAAGGCCCTGACCGATGGTTTGACCGGTTTGATCAATCGTGCGGGTTTTGATGATCAACTCAAGCTGGCCGTTCAGGCCAGCCTGCGTTCGGATGCTTACTGTGCGGTGTTGATGATGGATCTGGATTATTTCAAACCGATCAATGACGAGTTCGGTCACCAGGCGGGTGACCAGGCGTTGATCGAAGTGGGGAATCGGCTAAAGGCCTGTGTTCGTGATCGGGACGTGGTGGCGCGCTTTGGCGGAGACGAGTTCGCCATCATCCAGTTTCACGTGACAGACCTGGCCAGCATCGAGCAGGTCTGTGAACGCGTACTCCATGTGTTTGATCAGCCCATCCTGATCGGCGACCAGCCGCGACATCTTGGCGTGAGCATCGGTGTTGCGGTCTGTCCGTTCGACGGTACCATTCCACACACACTGGTTGGCCGCGCAGATTCGGCCTTGTATCAGGTCAAGAACTCGGGTCGTAACAACTATCGCTTTGCCTCACGCCATGAATGATCTGGATGAGCTCTGCTCAGAGCTGTTCTCAGTAGAACGATCGTTCATCCAGACTCAGATGAGGAAATGCGCTCAAGACCGTACTGTTGTGCACGGGAGCCTGTCTGCTCAGATATGACGGGTTGAGTTCAGACAGACGTGTGACACCTAGCAGTCCCATGGTTGTGCGTACTTCGGTTTCGAGCAGTTCAAGCAAGCGAACCACACCGGCGACCCCATCTGCCGCCAGGCCATAACACTGCATCCGACCCAGCCCGACCAGATCAGCACCCATGGCGATGGCTTTTACAATATCAGTGCCCCGGTTAAAGCCACCGTCAATGACGATGCGGGCACGGCCCGCGACCGCATCGACTACCTCTGGCAGAACATCCATGGTGCCACGATCATGGTCAATCTGGCGGCCACCATGGTTGGAGACGTAAATCATGTCAACGCCCATGTCCGCGGCGATTCTGGCATCCTCAGCAGTCGCGATGCCTTTGAGGATCAGGGGGATATGCAGGCGAGACTTGACGCGCTCGACGTCTTTCCACGTCAGGGTTGCCTGGTGGTGACGCCCGGGCACGTTACTGCGACGGATATTGCGCTTGGCCAGATCCCTCTCACGCCGGCTGTAATAGGCACTGTCGACCGTCAGGCAGAACGCTTTGCAGCCAGCCTGCTGGACCTCGTCAACCCGCTGGTCGACCCAGGAAGGGTCGCCGTGCACATACAGTTGATACATTCTGAGAGCGTGCGGAACCGCCTGGGCAACCTGCTTGAAATCCACCAGACAGACCGAACTCAGCATATGGCCGATGCCAAACTGTTGTGCCGCTCTGGCAGCTGCGATGGCTGAGTCTGGTGCAAACAGCTCCAGACTGCCGACCGGGGCGAGCAGGAGTGGCAGACGTAACTGTTCACCCAGGAATTGTGTGCCCGTATCAATATTGCTCACATCTCTTAATACCCGGGGCCGAAATCCTAGCGCGTCTATGGCTGCCCGGTTGCGGCATACCGTTGTTTCGGTTTCCGTGCCACCTACGATATAGTCCCAGTTGTCATGGTTGAGTTTCTGTCTGGCCTTCTGGATGATCTCATGAAGAGTCAGAAAGGTGGGTTCGGCTGGCTGGGTGGATTGAGATGGGGATACAGTCATGACGCGTGGTTGCCTGGTTGGTGAGCCTGGAGAGTGGTGGTTCAGAGTGGGTGGTTCTGAATCAGTGGTGCATGTGCGACGGATCATCTGAGAAAACGGAATCCGGCGTATAGAAACAGCGGTATTTCCTGACGTACGGCCTGCGTGATCACTCAATGCGTAGAATTGTGTGCGACCCGCTTGCGACCCACTTGTGAGCCACTTGCGACCCGCCTCTTGATCGATTTGCTCGAGCTCTCGCACGGTATGGCAAGTGTCAGTACGTAAGGAATATCAAGGGGACTATAGGTAGCGGCCCGCCGGGTGTCAACGTAGAAACTGATCTGTTAAACCTTCGTACGCCTGGCTGGCGGTTGCCAGTTTGCTGGCACGCCTGGCGTCTTCGTTGAGCAGCTCGCTAGCAGGCATCCCGTTTTGCGCTGACTGCATCGCCCGTAGCAACTCAGCAGTTGCTACAGCAAGTGGCTGGTGTCCCCACATCCATACCCTGACCCCCATTTGTGCCAGCCAGGCCGGATCAAACAGAGAGGCATGTGCACCGGCCACGACCAGAGTCGACCGTACCGCAGAGGCGATCCGTTCCAGATCATCACGTTGTTTCAGGTACGGGACAAACAAGGCATCGACTCCCACGGATTCATAGGCCTGCAGACGTGCAATCGCATCGTCAATACCCGTTGAATCAATCGCGTTGGTTCGCCCCAGGATCAACATGGGCCCATCCCCTCTGGCGTGCAGGGCCGCCCGCATCTTCTGGCAACCTTCCTCCATACTGACAAGCGCCTGTTGCGGGCCTGAACCGTGTTCTTTTGGAAGTCGGGAGTCTTCAAGACAGGTAGCCGCCACACCGGCCGCCTGCAGGTCACTGATGGTGCGCATGACGTTCAAGGCATTTCCATAGCCGTGATCCGCATCCACAATCAAATGAACGCATCCCGTGCGACAGATCCGTCTGGATTGCTCGACCAGGTCGCTCGCTGTCAGCAGCACGATATCGGGTACACCCAGTACAACCTGAGCAGCCGCCGATCCGCCGAGAACGCCAACTTCGGCTCCGATATGCCGGGCCAGTCTGGCCGATGCCGCATCGAAAACCGACGCGGCAACCAGACATTCATCAGCGCTCAGGATCTGTCTGAGCGTGCGTCTCGTATCGGGTGCCTGATACGCGCTGGCGTCACCTGGCATGACACGCCCGGTTGCCTCGGTCTGGTGCGTGCTTTGCGTGCTTTGTGTGCTTTGCGTACCTTGCGTGCCTTGCGGGGCTCGTGAGGTTTCCGTGGAAAGAGTCGGCTGGTCGCGATTGGATCGAGTCATGTCAGGGTTGTCAATGATCAGGAGAAGACCCGCCAAGCATATCAGTCAGGCGCACTGTTGCGCTCATCAGACAGGGTAGTTTTCATGGTGGGAGTCGCTGCTATGACTCTTGCCGGGAGGACGGGAATCGACGCAGTCTGATTCCGTTCAGGGTGCCAGACAGGCACGATGCGCCATATGACTAATTGTGCGTTTCATGGTGTGATGCCAGTTTTGCGGACCGTATGGTGACTAGCCTGTATCTGGCCGCGGTGGCTGTCGTGAGATCGATCCGATCCTTGACACAAGGAGATCCATGTGTCCAAATATATCAACAATTAAAACTGATATATCAGTTTACAACGAGCGAAACCGGAGGAGAACGGAAATGAAACTAAAGTGTCTTGCAGTTCTGGCGGGAAGTCTGTTGATCTCAGGCGCAGCGATTGCCGAGTATCCGGAGCGTCCGATCAAGCTGATCATTGGCTACAGTCCGGGTGGAGCAGCGGACGCGGTCGCGCGGATCTACAGCGCGGCGCTTGCGGACAAGCTGGGTCAGCCTGTCGTGATCGAGAACCGTCCCGGTGCAGGCAGCACGATCTCCTCGGCTGCGATTGCAAAAGCCGATCCCGATGGTTACACGCTGGGCATGGCCAGCGGCACGTTGTACGGGATCGATAAATACGTCTACAACGTTTCATACTCTCCGGATGATTTCACACCGATCATGCGCCTTTCTATGTCTCCGCTGATTCTGGCCGTTGGCGCGGAAAGTGACATCAATACTTTCCCGGAGTTTTTTGAGAAAGCGAAAGCAAACCCCGGCACGATGTTTTACTCCTCGTCAGGGATAGGTGGGTCACCTCAGACGTCATCGCTGGTCCTTGAGAACGCGATCGGTACCGAATTCACGCACGTTCCCTACAAAGGGGGAGCCCGGCCTTGCTGGCAGTTGCGGCGGGGGATGTGGACTTCTCGTTTGGTACGGCAGCATCTGTGCTGCCGCTCGGCCTGGGCGGGAAAGTGAAGATGCTGGGCATATCGTCAGCCGAACGCTCAAAAATTGCCCCAGACGTTCCGACAATCGCTGAGCAGGGGCTGCCTGACTTTGAGTTCAGCTTCTGGTTTGGTTTGTTCGGTCCGGCCGGCCTGCCTGATGCGATCAGGGATAAACTGGCCGAGGCATCGATCGAGATTCTCAGCAGCGAAGAGATTCAGGAACGAATGGTCAAGGCCGGAAATGAGGCTGCGCCAATGGAGTCTTCCGAAGCGTTCTACCAGTGGGCAAAGAGCAATGGCGAGTTCGCGCTCGAACGACTGGAAAGTACCGGTGCCAAGCCCAAGTGATTCCAGGTATCTGATGGAGGATTTGTGAAGCGAGAGGCAAGTACTGAGTGTGGGCAGACAAGCCTCCAGGAGCGGATAAGAAGTCAGATCGAGTCGGATATTCTGGGTGGCAGACGGCCACCCGGAAGCACGATTGACGAGAAAGACGTCGCTGCAGCGTTCAACGCTTCACGTACTCCTGTCAGAGAGGCTTTGATTGCGCTCTCGGCTCGCGGTCTGGTGACGATCGCTGCGCGTTCCGGTATTTACGTTCGCAAGGCGAGTATGGCTGAGCTGGTCAGTGCGCTGGAGGCGATTTGCGAGCTCGAAGCCGTGGTTGCAGGTCTCGCAGCGAAGAGAGCCACGAAATCCGACATTGACCGCATGCGACTCGCGCTCGCAGAAGGAGGCCAGGCCGCCGAGATGCAGGATATCCAGGGGTATCGCGATGCCAACACGCGACTTCACGAGGCGATTCATCAGGCAGCAGGAAACGCGGTGCTAGCTGATCATATCCGGAACTCGCGTAGTCTGCTGGTAGCGTATCGTTATCGCAGTTTCGAAGTTCCAGGGCGTTTGAATATCTCCCATGATGAGCACTCGCAGATTGTTCATGCAATTGAGCAAGGAGAGACCTCGCTTGCCCAGTCATGCATGCGGGTGCACATCAGCAGGGGAGGCGACGCCATGATTGCATTGCTACGCTCCAGTACGGACGCGCTTGATCAATAATGCCTTTCTCTTTCTGTATGTCGAACCTGCCAGATCCTCGTGGCAGTCAGCTGATACTTGAGTCGTAAAAGTATCGAAGAAAACAAACTGATAAGGAAACTGGTATGGGGCTTCCCGAGCTCAAACTAGAAGGAGCGCTTGCCACAACATGTCTGATGCGTGCGGACCAGGCAAATCGCCCCGGTCCCGATGATCTTGCCGCTTTGCTTGAGCGTATTGAAACGGTCAACTGCACTGAGCAAGTCCGTGTGCTGCAATTGACATCAATAAGACTGGAGGCACCAGAACAGTGGGCTTTGCTCTCTGTTTCGGGCACAGTACACCCGTTCTTGCCAAACCGTACCAAACCGTACCGAACCATACCGAACAAGTACTGAACAAGTGAGACAAGCATGATTAAGGCACACGCCATCCGTATTGATCAGCACGGCGGTGCGGATCGCCTTCAACTGAAAGAAATCAACATTGAATCACCAGCCAGTCAGGAGGTACTGGTGCGCAACACCTCCATTGGTGTGAACTATGCGGACATCTATGAACGTGAAGGCGATCATGGTGGTCCCCATAGCGCCCGCAAAATGCCCATTACGCTTGGACGAACGGCAGCAGGCATCGTGCAGAGTACCGGGGCGGCGGTGGCCGGGTTAAAACCTGGTGATCGCGTTGGCTACATTGCGCCAGACAGCTATGCAACGCACACCCTTGTGTCAGCCAGCAGGGTCGTGAAGATACCTGACCATGTGGCAGATGATGTCGTGGGTGGCTATCTGCTGCGGGGGCTCACAGCAGAGTATCTGCTATGTCGCCTGTATCCGGTTAGTGAGCGTTCGACCGTTTTGGTTCATGCTGCTGCGGGTGGTATGGGTCTGCTGCTTGGGCAGTGGAGTGCCAGACTCGGAGCGCGTGTGATTGGCACGGTTGGTAGTCAGGCCAAGGCCGAGATGGCGCTTCAACATGGTTATGACGCTGTGATCAACTATTCGACCGAGAATTTTGTTACCAGAGTTCTGGAGCTGACTGATGGCCGCGGAGCGGACGTGATCTATGACGGGGTTGGTAAGGCAACTTTCAGGGGGTCCCTGGACTGTGTCAAACCCAGAGGGATGGTGATCAGTTACGGAACGGCCTCGGGTAATGTCGGGGAGTTCGACTTGCAGCTCTTGCACTCAAAGTCAATCATCGTTACCCGTCCAACCTTGCGCAGCTGGATCAGTGACCCGGATGAACTTGCCCAGGCTGCCCGCGCTTTCTTTGACGTACTCGCAAGCGGGACTGTGAAGACTCCGATCGGTGCTCGTTTGCCCCTTGCAGAAGCCGCAACAGCGCACCGTCAGCTCGAGTCCAGGCAGTTATCGGCACCTGTTGTGCTTGTGCCCTGATTTTCACGCTGAGTGGTCTTGATCGAAGTTTGAATCAACAGAAATTTTCAAGGAGATGTCATGTCACTCGTGCTCTATCACGGCTGGACATCCAGTGCGTCGCGACGAGTCCGGTTGTTCCTGGAAGAGAAAGGCCTCACTTACGAGTCTCACGAGATTGATCTGGCTGCTCAGCAGCAGCATAGTCCGGAGTACCTTCGGATCAATCCCAACGGGGTGATACCCGCCATCATTCATGATGGACGTGCGTTGCATGAAAGCGCGACCATTTGTGAGTATATCGATGAGGTCTTTCCAGAGCCCCCACTATGCCCCTCAGACCCGTATGATCGGGCCAGGATGCGTAACTGGGTGCGTCATGTCGATGGGTTGATTGGCAATCTGATCCGCTTTAACTGGCGGCACCGTATTCAGAAACGGGCCGAGTCGATGAGTGATGAAGAACTGGAGCAGATGATTGCCCGGATTCCGAGCCCAGAGCGCCGGGAAGCGTGGCGACGTGTTGCACGAAATCCTTACACGGAGACTGAGCTTGCTCAATCGCGGTCAAATCTGGAAGCATTGGTCCGGGAGATGGAATCGATGATGACAGGAGGCTGGCTGATCGGTGGAGCGTATTCTCTTGCCGACATCGCTGTTGTGCCGTTCATTGCGCGCATCAGTGAAGAGATTTCGCCATCTGCCGTCACCCAGGCTGTGAATCCGAAAGTCACAAAGTGGTGGGCGGCCATCCAGGCTCGACCAGCATTCGAGCGCGCCCGAATCGACCCGTTTATGACGGCGTAAAGCATATGTCAGGCAGTGGTTGGCGAATCTTTGGCTAGTGGCTGACTCGGGATCCATGACGACTTTGCGTGCAATGCGGGGCTGTGCCGGCTTCAGATGGCGCATGTTCCCTGGCACCATCTCAATAGACTCAGGCGTGTTTGCTGTCCTGTTCCCGCTGTCTTTGTCTGAGCCACAGGATTAGTCGGTCTGCTGGAAGCGGTCGAGAAAAGTAGTAGCCTTGTCCGATCTTGCACCCCAGGTCCGTCAGGTAAGTTGCATCTTCGATGGTTTCAATGCCTTCGGCGACTGTGGTGATGCGCAGTCGCTTGGCCACATTGATGATGGAATCCAGAACAATGGCTGGACGAGACTGAGTTGACGCGTCATGAATGAAGGAGCGGTCAATCTTGAGTTCAGTCACAGGTAAGGTTCTGAGCTGCTTCAAGGACGTGAAGCCTGTTCCGAAATCATCCAGAGAAACTCCAAATCCTGCAATACGAAGCCGGGTCAGCGCCTCCAGCAGTTCGAGATCATTGGCAACAAACGTTGTTTCGGTCAGTTCGAGCAAGATCTGTGATGGCAGAATCCAGCGAGAATCCAGAATTTCTCTCCAGCGATTGATGTTCTCGCTGTCTTGCAGGGAAGTGGCGGAAATGTTCACGCTCAGACGCAGGGAGGGCAGATCTCTGGGCCAGGCAACGATGAGGTCACAGGCTTGCGCCAGAACCTGACATGTCAGGGCATCCATCAGGCCGTAAGCCTGCACTTGATCGATAAACTGGCCGGGCTGCAAAAGACCCCACTGAGGCGTTTGCCAGCGAACCAGGGTTTCAGCCCCGCTGAACTGATCCGTCTGAAGATCGATTTTTGGCTGAAAACAGGTGATGAACTCATGGTTTTTCAGCCCCTCGACAATGGACTCCTGCGTCACGCTAGTGGATTCCATCAGTGCACTGACGGAGCAGCCCCGGGTATGTGCGGACTTACGCGGAGGGTCGAGCAACATCAGCTTGAGTGCCGTCGTGTCAATTGGTTTGGGAAGGCAGCCAGCGATTCTGGTCCCTGACTGTTGCAAGACCCGCAAACTGGATTGGTATATATCGGCTGGCAGAGCCGAGGTCAGCACGATGGTGCCGAGACGGTCAGCCGCTGCAATTTTCAGGAACGCCAGTCCATCCATGCCTTCTAGTCTGAGGTCGCAGATCGTGGCATCAAAGTAGCCTGGCTGGCTGTTCAGACAGGTGAGCACCTCTTCTGCACTGGCGGCCTGTGTGATACGAGTCACGCCAATGGACCGAAGTGCAGCGACCGCAGCCATGCGCTGAAACTCATTGTCCTCCAGAACGAGTACGTGAGGATTGTATGTATGGATGAGAGACATGGCTGTGGGGGAGTGTGAGTTAAAGAGTCAGGCATTGCTGGGGCTTGACCAGGCGTGAAGGGCTGGCGATGCGGGTTATACGGTGGTGCAACAGTTTCAATCGTGAGCGACTGGTCTCAATGGCAAATTCACTGTGAATGTTGTTCCGATTCCCGGTCGGGATACCATTGAAATCTGGCCCTGCATCAACTGCACAAGCTGTCTGACGATCGCCAGGCCCAGGCCAAATCCTTCTGTCTGCTCATGTCCACTTGAACTAGACTGGAAGAATCGGTCAAACACTGTGGACTGGTGTTCTTCAGAAATGCCTCGACCTGTGTCGCGAACCTGGATTATGAGCTCACCAGGTCCCGTACCCGCCAGTACAGTCACGCTACCCTTGGGGGTGAACTTGATGGCGTTATGAATCAGGTTGTGCAGAATCTGTAGCAGCTTGACTCGATCACAGGTGTATTTTTGTGGGACGTCCGGGGCGACTTCCAGGGTCAGGCTGAGTCCTTTTGCGCGTGCACTTTGCTGGTGGGAATCGATCGCCTCCTGAAGCAGACGTCTCAGATCCTCATCCTTGAGAGCCAGATCCATCTGGCCTTTCTCGATCCGGTTCAGTGCCAGGATTGAGTTCACCAGCGAGAGCAGGTGCGAGCCGCTTTGCTGAATGTTGCGTAAAAATCCCGCTTTCTCCGGATTTGTTTCCTGGATCTCGAGCAGTTCGGCATAGCCGAGAATGCCATTGATCGGGGTGCGAAGCTCGTGCGACACATTTGACAAAAACTCGGACTTGGCGCTGTTGGCCTGAACGGCCTCCTGCCTGCTTTCGTGAATCTTGTCGACAAACCGACCTACGACAAACGCAAACCCGTAGATGACCAGAGAAAGCAGGGTGGCAAGGACGTAGATCTGGGACTGCATCTCGTGAAACGGTGCCAGTTCTTCCCCCAGATCCACGCCGACCGCGACCACAAGTGGCATACGGTCAAGCATCTGGTATGACCAGATGCGATTGACCTTGTCAATCTCGCTGGAGGCTTCAAATATGCCCTCGGACAGGCCATTTTTCATCATTGTCTGAAAGACGACTGAATCCGAGACATCGACTCCTATGGCCTGGTCAGATCCAGTGCGTCGAACCAGGATCAGACCGTCGGTGCGGGTCAGGCTGATCACGCTTTGCTCGTTCAGGCTGAGAGAACCATAGACATCGGTGAAGTAATAGGGGTCCATCGAGACAACGACCACACCGCCGAATGTTCCTTCATCTGTATTGATGCGTCGTGTGAACTGGATCGAGGCTTTGCCAGATACCCGGCCTACCACCGGCTTACCGATGTAGAGCTGCTCCGAGTCCTGGTCGAGATGCACCTTGATGTGTTCCCGGTCAGACAGATTGACGCGTTCAAAGGAGCGAGTTGACAGCGCGACATCTGCATTCGCATCGACAACCGTAAAGAGTGTAAAGATGTCTTCAGTCAGTGCCTTGTCCTGGACCATCTGGTTCAGGTCCAGGGCCATTGCCTGACGCTGGAACTCACGCTTTATATAGATTGCAGCCTGATCTGCGAGCTGGATTGTGCGGGTAGCGTGGGCGTGAAGAGAGCGGGTCACTGATACGAGATTGCGCTGAGTCATCTGCATATGCATGTCTCTGGCCAGGTGCAATTGATACAGCGTGATGGTCCACAGCCCGACTGTAAGGGCTGTGGCTAGCAGATAAGCCAGCGTTCGCGCTCGGGAAGAAGGAGGCGAGGAAGGTGTCATGTGTCAGATGGAATCCATGGCATGGGGCGAACGCTCTCAAGCGCTAAAGCCTGATCCATAGGACTCGTCAAATACCTGAAGGCTGAGTCTGGAGGAAAAACCGGATCAGGAAGAGGCTGCAGGAGCATGGAGCATCAATAAAAATGTGAATTTTAGTGAAAAAAATAACAAATTCATTTTATGTGGTTATGGGTTGATTTTGTGAGTGAAATGCTCAAATTTGCACCTGATCAACTCTGGAAGTGATGCTGACCGGTGTCTGTCTCGTCCAGGCAACATTTTGTGATCGCCCCGGGTTGCAGATACGATGTGACTGCTCGAATTTGTTTGCTGGTCCTGCTGCGTCAGAGAACGGCTTGTGCCTGCCATCCCGCCGCATTGCTGCTTCTGCTCTGAAACGGAGCGGCGGATGGCAGAGTTTGACCAGGGCAGAGAACTGGTCGATACATCAATGCATTGCCGCAGTTGCCAAGCCATTTTCCAGAAGGTTATGCACAGATGATGGGGATAACTACGAACCGAGTTGCGCGGACCGGACAGGAATACGCTGACATGGTCGCCAACTTCACCGGGAATCTGCCGGCCAATCTCACTGCTAGCCAGTGAGGCACCCAGAAAAGAGTCTGATGCGTAGTGCGCAGGATGAACTCTGGCGATGCGGGTCCTTGATCCCACCGTGGGTCTGCCCGATCATTGTTGATACGGCTACTGTCATCTGATCGCAATAATTGGGCAGATTGTTCATATCCATTGTGCGACAGACACTTGCAACGCCTGCCAACGGCTTGTCCCAAGGGTTATGCACAGATGATGGGGATAACTACGGATGGAACGTCCAGAAGCTTTGCGGATGGACGTGATGCTCTCTACATGATCTTGCTCAGCCCGTCAAAAAGCACGGGTTAACCCGGTCTGCTCAGGTTTTCATGCGTAGCAGGTCAGTGTTTGCAGCTTGATCGCTCAGGGGCTGTCACCTGATCGCAATAATTGGGCAGGTTATTCAAATCCTTTGTGCAACGGACACTTGCAGCGTCTGCCAACGGCTTGTCCCAAGGGTTATGCACAGATGATGGGGATAACTACGGATGGAACGTCTAGAAGCTTTGCGGATGGACGTGATGCTCTTTACATGATCTTGCTCAGCCCGTCAAAAAGTACGGATTAACCCGGTCTGTTCGGGTTGTCATGCGTAGCGGGTCAGTGTTTGCAGCTTGATCGCTCAGGCGCTGTCACCTGATCGCAATAATTGGGCAGGTTGTTCAAATCCTTTGCGCAACGGACACTTGCAGCGTCTGCCAACGGCTTGTCCCAAGGGTTATGCACAGATCGTGGGGATAAGTCCGAACGCGTTCTACCCGACCCTGGAAAGTACGCCCCCGGCTTGCCTGCTGTTGTGAGACATCAGGTCCGCAAGGCATTTCTGCGGATGGTGCAGGCATCGTAAAAGAACATTCTGCAACCGTCCGCAACCGTCCGCAACTGTCTGCTGCCATCCTGGCGCAATGAGCAGCCAGGACACAGCACTTCAGATTCTGCGCTTACTCGTCAAGAGACTGCGCCAGCACCTTGTCCACAAATGTTGTCGCATGGCCGATGTAAGCATGTGGTGAGAGCATCTGGTCAATTTCGGATTCGCTCAGACGTTCTGCAATCTCGTGATTCTGCATCAGCGCGTCCTTCAGGGGTGTTTGCTTCTCGAACACCTGCATACAGATCTGATAGAGAATCTCGTGCGCTTCCTGACGGCCTAACGCCTCGCTTAGCCCCATCATCACGGACTCCGACATCAACAATCCCTGCTGGGTGAACAGGTTGCGTTCCATGTTCTGCGTGCGCACGCTGAGTCCGCCAGTCACGAACGCCATTTTCTTGATGGCGGCATGGGTAAGATTGAACACCTTGCCAACGTACTCGCGCTCTGACTGAAGCACGACCTTGTCGCGCTCATGGTCAGCGACGATGCCTTCAATGGCGAGCGTCACCGTGGACTTGACAATACGATTGACGGCGATGACCCCCTCACAGATCGGTGGGTTGCGTTTGTGTGGCATCGTGCTGCTGCCGACTTTGCCGGTGGCAAACGGTTCTTCCAGCTCGGCCGTTTCAGTCTTCTGGAGGCTGAATATCTCATGCGCAATCTTGCCAGCCGTGCCGCAGGCAATCGCCATAACACAAATCAGTTCGGCCATACTGTCGCGTGAAGTGTGCCAGGTGATGACCGGGCATCCCAGTCCGAGTTCCTTGAAAAGTCTTTCCTGAACCTCGACGCCGGATTCACCGAGTGCTGCCAGGGTACCTACTGCGCCAGAGAACTGCCCGACAAGTACACGTTCGCGCATCTGGCGCAACCGCTGGAAATTCCTTCGCAGCTCTTCCGTCCAGCCGGCAGCCTTGAAGCCAAAGGTGATCGGCAGTGCCTGTTGTCCGTGGCTGCGTCCGACCATCACCTGGTCACGATACTTCCGGGCCAGTTCACGCGTGTTAGCGTAGAGTTCGCGATAACTGCTTTCGATGGCGTCCAGCGCGTCACGCACCTGCAAGATGGTGCCCGTATCCATGATGTCCTGCGTGGTTGCACCCCAGTGTATGTATTCGCCGGCATCACCTGAGCACACTTGTTTCATCGCGCGAAGCAGCGGCACGATCGGATGAGAGGTGCGGTCCATCTCGGCCTTGAGCTTTGCCAGGTCAATGTTCTCGACTCTGGATTGGCGAATGATCTCCTGGGCAGCGGATTCAGGAATGATGCCCATGTCACTCTGGACTTTGGCCAGTGCGGCCTCGACGTCAAGCCAGCGCTGGACGGTGGTCTGATCGCTGAAGATGTCTCGCATGACTTGCGTGCCGAACTGGTCACGGAATAGTTCGCTGTCAATGACATAGGCGGACATGTGTGGGTTCCCCTTTTGAGTTTTGATTGTGGTTTGTATGCGGTGTGCTGTCTCTGTTACGTCTGTCACCTGACTGAACCGGATTCATTGCAGACTGGCTTTGATCCTTGACGGACGAATCGATCGCGGCGAACCTGGATCAGCGGATGACGCAAGGAATCATAGACACATGGCGGGCCTGGTGGATACAGCGCCACCAGTGCGGTATCCACAGTGGCGAGTTCTGACCGATGATTCTGGTGAGTGAGGTTTTTAAATGCGGTTTTTAAATGCGGCTGCTTAAAATGAGCGATCCCGCTTGCTGCTGCTCGGCATTCACGCGCAGCAGCATGTGCGATCCATTCGATATCAGTACCCGCGCCCGACTTCGATCTGATGTAACGGTGGCTGGTTCTGTTGCACCCGTCGAATATTCAGGGCGATTTGTCTGGCGGCGGACCTGGGCAGTGCGACTGAGGCCAGATGAGGTGTGATCAACACGTTATCCATTTTCCAGAGCGGACTGTCCGGGCTCAGCGGTTCTTTCTCAAAAACATCGAGCGTTGCATGACCAATCTGACCATTTTGCAGACGCTCGGTCAGTGCGGTTTCGTCGATGATCTGTCCACGCGCCACATTGATCAGACAACAGCCTTGCGGTAGCTGATCAAGTCGTTGTGCGTTAAGTAAGTGATGAGTCTCCGAGGTCAACGGCATCAGAATGACCAGAATATCGCTGCGACCGAGCACGGTTTGCAGGGTTTCCAGGCCGTGTCGGCAGGTGATGCCTTTCACGGATTTTTCCGATCTCGACCATCCCCAGACATCGAACCCCTGACGGGCAATCTCTGTTGCTGCCCGCGTACCGAGCTCACCCAGTCCAAGTACCGTTACCCGGACGTCCTCAGGATTCTTCGGATGTATGTAGTGCCATTGCCCGAGTCTTTGGTATTGCTCATGCAAGTGAATGTGGCGGGCGTAACGCATGACAGCAAACAGGACAAATCCGGCCATCATCTGGCTCATATCCGGATCGACAAGCCGGGTGATCGGAATCGCTGGCAGGTCCTGACGCCCGACGAGTGCATCCACTCCTGCGCCCAGATTAATCACCATCTCAAGTTCAGGGTACTTTTCAAAGAACCCGGTTTCGGGCTTCCAGACCAGTGCGTATCGTACGGAATGTGGATCGATGTCATCGCCGTGGCGCACGACGTTCAGTTCCGGCATCGCCTGGCCAAGGGCCTGTTTCCAGTCATCAAAGCGATCCAGAGGACTCGCGAACACGAGGGTAGGTGGGGAGCTAGACTCAGCTTGAGAGTGACGGGGGTTGTGAGTGCTGTTCATGGCGGGAGGCAACGATATCAGGTGGGAGGTTGTTCTGCTCTGGTTGTACGGTGTCTGGTCAGAACGATGTGACTGATTGCCATCCTACCGCTCAGGAAGGGGTGGTGTCAGCATGTCAGTTCAATGTCTGTGAAATAGAGGGCCGCCAGAGGGGCGAGGGCGACAGGGCACAAGGGGGCAATAAAAAAACGCGCGAGGGCGCGGCGCTTGTCCGATCACGCCAGGATAGACATCAAACGGCTCTGATAAAGCGTTTCACATAAAGAATAGGCGGTTTGGTAATGGAGCCCGGCGCGTTCATGGCGAACGGTGCCGGGGGCGAGGTTCAGATCTTCGACGCTGCAAGGACGTCCAAACAGATATCCCTGATAACGCTCGCATCCCATCTGGGCCAGTCGCTCATGCTGCGCCCATGTTTCAACGCCTTCTGCGATTACATCGAGTTTGAGTGTGTTGCCCAGTTCGATAATCGTGCGCACAATGGCGTCGTCGTTCGGATTGAGCGACAGGTCACGCACAAATGCCTGGTCGATTTTGAGTTGATCGAGCGGAAGCTGGCGCAAGTGACTAAGAGAAGAGAATCCTGTTCCGAAGTCGTCAAGCGAGATTCGCACGCCCATTGCGCGTATCGCCTGCATGGTCTGGATTGCGACCTGCATATCCACGATCAGCTGGCTCTCGGTGATCTCGATCTCCAAGCAGGCCGGGTTCGCGCGAGTCGTTCGAAGAACCTGCTTGAGCTGGTCCACGAAGCTGGGTGCGTACAACTGTTTGGCACTGACATTGACTGCCACAACCAGTTCCCGGGTCTGCGGCGCGTCCTGCCATTGCGTGATCTGGCGACAGGCGGTTTCCAGTACCTGGAGTCCGATTTCAACGATCATGCCGCTGCTTTCCGCAAACCCGATGAACTCGCTCGGTGCAAGCAGACCACGGGTCGGATGTTGCCAGCGTACCAGTGCCTCGACGCCGGTAGGCGCCAGATTCGAGTCGACCTGGATCTGGTAAAACACCCGGAACTCCTTGTTCTCGATCGCCTGATGCAGCTCGTGTTCGAGTTGGGAGCGCAAAGTAGCGGCTTGCTCCATCCAGATCTCGAACAGTCTGATTTCGCCGGTGCCACTGGATTTGGCTTCGTAGAGCGCCAGTTCTGCATGACGTAACACGCGTTGTGATGACACGCCTCCTGAGCGAACCATCGCGGCACCAATCGATGCACTGGCACGATAGTTGACGTCATCCAGCAGATAGTTCTCGGTCAGTGCGCCCAGGATCTGCTGGGCCAGACCACGCAGCTGGGTGTTTCCATGGGTTGCACCTGGCGCGTTTAAACGCATCAGAATGGCGAATGTGTCGCCAGATAGTCTGGCAGCCTGCGATGTACTCCCATGCCGCCCACAAAATGTCCGTAGTCGCTTTGCGACCTGAATCAAAAGCAAATCACCGTATGCATGTCCGCGCGTGTCGTTCAGGCTTTTGAAATTGTCGAGATCGACCAGAATCAGTCCTAGCGCGCCAGATTCCTGGCGCATGATGGCCATCTCCGATTCAAGTGCATTCAGGAAACTGCTTCGGTTGGGCAACGAGGTCAGGCTGTCAAACCGGCTGAGCTCGTCCATGCGCCTGGCGACCTCGTGTTCCCGGGTCAGGTCGGTTGCCACACCGTAGATGGAATAAGGCTTGCCGTGCTCATCAAGCAAAGGCATCTTGACAGTGAAGACCGCCAGGCGGGTACCGTTGGCTTGCTGCAGAGATTCCTCTTTGCTGAAAAAACGCTCTTTCTCCGCGAGCAGATCGATGTCGCTCTCTGAGAGCAACTTCGCAGTGGGCTCATCGAACAGTTCCTTGTCCGTATGCCCGATGATGCGCTGGGCGGGCATGCCCAGCAGCTTGCACAGATTGTCGTTGACATACTGATAGACCAGTGACTTGTCTTTGATAAAAACGCCAGCGTCAATTGAATTCAGGATGGTTTCAAACTTTGCTTCTGTCGTGCGTATCTGTGCGGTTCGTTCGCGCAGTGTCTTGCGCTGAAACAATGCCATTGCCAGCGTGATCAGCAACAGCAAAGTCGCGCCACCAAGTCCCCACCAGACATTATCAGGCACTTCCTCAATGACAGTTCCACCAGCCCATCGCTTCAGATTGTCGTAGTAGAAAGAGTCTGTATCGGCCCGCCAGTCTGACAGATGTTCGTCAATCGCTGTCAGCAAGTCTGCATTCTGGCCTTTTGGCGTGGCGTAATAAAGACGTGCCGGATCAAACAGAATGTTGGTGGGTTCAATGTCTGAGCGCTGTGTTGCCATCGCACCAAAATGATGATTGGTGGCGATAAGGTCGGCCTTGCTTTGTTCCAAGGCAGCCAGGGCACTTTCGAAATTGCGAAAGGGGATGAGCTCGGCCTTGATCCCGAATCCGTCCAGAGCGGAGGCAAGATACTCCTGCTGCACTGACCCGTCGAGCACGGCTACCCTCAAGCCGTCCAGATCAAGTATCGAATCAACATCGATACCGGGACGAGCGAACAGTTGCGACCAGCTGTGATGGCTCGGTACGGTATGAAAGTCGTAGCGTTGCGCGCGCTGCGGAGTCAGTGCGACATCGGGCATGAGGTCGATACGCCCTGATTCCAGTGCATCCAGACACTCCTGCCAGTGGCAACTGACGGCCGAGATGTCCCAGTCTCGCTCCCGGGCGATTTCGGTGAGTAACTCCCCTAAGATGCCAGATGGTGTGCCATCTTCGTCTATGAAAATCTTTGGCGGATTGTGGTGTACGCCAACTGAAATGACACGGTCGGCGTGGCTATCACCCACGGTGGCCCAGCCCAGCATGATCGCACAGAATGTCTTGATGAATCCGTTAAAGATCTTCACTAACCTGTCCTTTCGGTCATTGGTCCCGAGGCAGTGATGAGGGCTGAAGTGCGTGACCGAAATGGGTAACTGGTGCCCGGAATGGACCGCGTTCAATGCTACTTGAGAACCCGGTGAAAATGAAGAATATTTTGTGATCAACCCGCTTGCTATGCTGTTGCTGTATGGCGGCATAAAGAATTGGTATTTGGCTGGTAGCGAACCGCGTTTGTAACCTTGTGAAATCAAATGAACTCATCAGGTCCGTTCAATAACAGGAGAAAGCACGACGACAGCAGTCTGCGATGGGGGGTGTTTGCGCGAGGTTGTGTGAGCGTACACCCTGCATGGCTGATGTCTGCATCGTCCGTCGAATTAGCGCCATGACAGCAACTGAACAAGCCACGCAGTCCGGTTCAGACCTCGACTATGCCCGGTTTCGGGAGGAGGTCGAGTCTTTCGTCAGAGAAAATTGCCCAGCCGACATTCGCCAGATCGTCAAGGATGGTCGCAAGATGCACCGCGAGCCCTGGGCGCGCTGGCAGGCAATACTGTTTCAAAAAGGATGGGGAGCACCCAACTGGCCGATCGAGCACGGCGGAACAGGGTGGGACACTTTGCAGCAGGCAATTTTCAATGAGGTGCTCGCAGAAAACGACTGCCCACCTCAATATCACCACGGCCTGCGTCACATCGGGCCTGTGATTCTGGAGTTTGGCTCAGCTGATCAGAAGGCGCGCTATCTTCCGACGATTCTGGACGGCTCGGAGTGGTGGTGTCAGGGATACTCGGAGCCGAATTCTGGATCTGACCTCGCGTCGCTGCGCACACGTGCCGAGATTCAAGGTGACGAATACGTGGTCACTGGTCAGAAGACCTGGACCTCACACGCCCAGGAAGCCGATTTGATGTACACCCTGGTGCGCACCAAAGAGGACACCAGGAAGCAGATGGGAATCAGCCTGCTTATTATCCCGATGGACAGTCCCGGGATAACGGTGCGCCCCATCCGGACTATTGATGGCTGGCACCACGTCAATGAAGTATTTCTGGACAACGTTCGCGTGCCACTCCAGAACTGCATCGGTGAACAGGACAATGGATGGCGCTACGGCAAGTTTCTGCTCTCTCGTGAGCGGCTGAACTCTGCCAACACTGGCAACCTCAATCAGAGTCTGAGCAGAGTCAGAGAGCTTGTTGAAACCCGACTGACAGGCACTGTGCATCGGCGCCGGCGAGAGTCCCTGCTCACCAGGCTGATCGGCATTGAAGCCGAGATTGCTGCGGTGCGCGCGCTTGGAATGGAAACGATTGATCTCGCCATGAAGGGCGATCCGATTACTTTGCAGCCCTCGGCACTCAAGCTGGTGAGCGCGAAGTTGTTTCAGTACTTGACGGAAACCGCCATGGAAGTGATTGGCCCTGACGCCGCCGCCCGCATGCCTCGCGCAGAGGACGCATCGTTTGACGGAAACATGGAGGCGGCACTTTGGGCACAGAACTACTTTTACTCGCGTGTTCGCACCATATACGGTGGCAGTGACGAGGTTCAGAAGAACGTGATTGCCAGACAGATTTTTGGGGATTGATCAGCATGAGCTTTAAAGCGAATCCAATATTCGAATCAGATTTTTCAGATTCGGCCGAGCGGTTTTCCCAGGCAATCGGACAAGAGCTGTCAGATGCGAAGCTGAACGAGACGACTGCTTCCATGTTCGAGTCCAAGTGGCGCGAGGCCATCGAGCAGGGGTGGCAGGCCTGCCTGGTGCCCGAAGAGCAGGGTGGACTTGGTGGCAGTCTGACTGATTTCTGCTCATTACTTGAGGCGGCTAGCCGTCACGCACTGAGATTGCCGGTTGCAAGTGGGTTCGGAATACCCGCCATCTTGCTGGGTGCACTGCAGAACACCTCGGTGCAACCGATGCTGGCTTCAATTGCTCAAGGCGAAATGAACATTCAGCCGGTTGTTCTGGATCCCGGTGCGTGTGATCTCAGGTTCATGCAGGACACGCTGCGTGCAGGCATCGAAGCCGATGGCAGTGTCGTGCTCAATGGCCAGATTGGAGGGGTGGAGCAAGTTCCAGGGTCCAGCGCGATCCTGCTTGTTTGCCCTTCTGATGGTGCGTTAACCGAATCCCCTGACAGTAATCATCCTGTCATCGCAAGTCTTGAATGGCGGGATGTAACTCGCTGGCAGGCACAGGCAGAGCGTATCGATGGCCGCACAACAATCAGTCTGGTGTTCGATCAGGTCCGGTTGCCTCCAGGCCAGGTTCTGGCAACCGGCGCGCAAGCTGCAAATGCGGTATCGAAGGCCAGAGATTTCGGGTGTCTGTTTGCCTGCGCAGGTGCAGGAGGTGCCATGGGTATGAACATTGAACAGACCCTGCAATATCTCCGTGACCGGCAGCAGTTTGGGGTGAGTTTATCGAGCTTTCAGGCATTGCGTCACTATATGGCCGCTATTTACGCCAAGTACGAGTGCTATCGGGCACTGGTGCGTGCCATTGTAGGCCGTGTGCAGCAAAACGGGCAGGTGGATCATCAGGAGTTGTCCTTGCTAAAGGTTTATCTCGGACAGGTAGGGCAGATGATTGCTCACACGGTGATCCAGGTTCACGGGGGAATGGGGATGACCGAAGACCTGTTTGCATCGAGACTGAACAAGAGCATCCTGATGGCCAGTATGGAGTACGGTGACGGTCAGTTTCACACTGGTCAGCTGCTTGATGCAAGGCTTGCTAGCGCCTGATCAACTGCAGTGCAATGAGAAGAGATGAGCACTCACCAGATGTTCATCCCTTCTCTCTTGTTTCGTTCTGTCGCTTGCTTGCTGTCGAGCCATTTGCGGGTGGCTTTCCGAGTTCATCCCCGGAGTCACAGTTGCAGATCTGGTTCAGGTTGGCTTGAGTGGATTGACTGGCATTTTCGCGAAGTGGAATGCGCAGCACACTCCATGCACCGATCAAGCCGGCCAGTACCAGAATGAATTGCAACCAGGGCCGATCACTCAGAATCCAGATTGACAGGCTGATCATGGCAGTCATGGAGCCGATGGCAATCCACCTCACTCTGCGTGGCAGACTATGGTGTCTGACCCAGTCGCGCAACATGGGGCCTGTCCACCTGTTCGTGAGCAACCAGTCGTGAAGTCGCTGGGATGAGCGGGCAAAGCAGGCGGCTGCTAGCAGGATAAAGGGCGTGGTTGGCAGTCCAGGTAGTATCACGCCAAGCAACCCCAGCCCAAGCGCAATCAGTCCCGCAACCGTGTACGCGGTTCGCTGCCACATGGGTCTTCTCGAAGGATCCATCATGACCCGTGAATCAGCCACCCAAGCGGGTGGCGATAGAGTGCGATGCCGACCATCCAGAAGACGCAGACAATCGCGCCGACAAAAAAGACAGCTCTGGATGTCTGTGTGCTTGCGCGCTTTAGCGCAAACGAACCCAGTACGATGTAAAGCACCAGCAACAGCAGTTTTACTCCCAGCCAGCTGTGCACGACCGGGTTGTACTGCATCAGAATCCACAGGCTCACACCGGCAGTGAGCAGCACAATATCAATCTGGATGCTCAGTCGACGGATGGCTCGGCGCATGGGCCATGTGGCTGCTAGCTGAACCCCCAGGCCCCTTGCGACAAACAACATGATGCTCAGCGTGACCGCAATCTGGTGTGAGGCAAGCAGTGAAGGATAGAGCCACGGAGGCAGCAGGTTGGTCAACATGAGGCACGAGGGTCAGATAAGACGAACGGACTCAGACGTCACATACGTCGTGGCATGAACGAGACCTGGGAGGCTTCTTGCGCTCACAACCCCCCAAGCCTGAGTCACCATGCACCATTATCGCAGGGGCTCCTGATTGTTCCACCTATACCTGCTGGACAAGGATTCTGATATTCCATCATGGGCTGATCAGCATGACAGCAGACTGTCTGCACGCATTCTCTTGCCTGATGTGCGATATGCCATCTGATGTTCATCCGCCTGGTCAGAAGATCGAAGCGGATGGTTGTTCATAAGCTACTCACATGTGGCGAGTGATCACCGCATCCAGGCATACGCCACCCTGCTGTCTGACCAGGAACGGGTTGATGTCGATGCTGCTGATTTCATGTGAATAGTCTGAAGCCACTCTTGAGAGCTTGACGAGTGCATCGGTCAGGGCAGCGATGTCAAGCGCTGCTTGTCCTCTCCATCCTTTGAGCAACGCCGATCCTCTGACCTTGTCGACTAGCGCGAGCGCATCGCTTTCCTTGAGAGGCGCCGACGCAAAGGCGACATCCTTGAAGAGTTCGACCGAGATGCCTCCAAGCCCGAACATGATCATTGGGCCAAAGACTGGATCAAACGATGTGCCGAGAATGGTTTCCACACCATCACCTGCCATGGGCGACACCAGGATGCCGTCAATGATTGCATCTGGCTGTTTCGCGCGCGCTCGCGACAATATGGTGTCATATGCCTGACGAACCTCTGCTTCGGAGTTCAGATTCAGTATGACCCCGCCGATTTCAGTCTTGTGCAGGATTTGCTCGGAGACAATTTTCATGGCAACTGGCAGACCGAGTGACATGGCGGCCTGAGCGGCCTGGTCAGGGCTATTGCAAAGTTGCTCCTGCAAGACGGGTAGGCCTTGTTCGTGAAGAAACGATTTGGCCAGCGTTTCGTTGCCGACGTCCGGTAGCCTGGGCAAAGATCCTCCTGGCCCGGATGGTAATCGTCTCAGCCTTTCCCGTCGTTCCACAATTTGGCGGTACGCACCAATCGCCTTGACAGCCCGGGAAGGATCGGCCAGCACCGCAAACCCGTTTGCTTCAAGCTCCTTCACAACACCGGCGTCCGACGGTCCGATCAACACAAAACAGCGTTCGGGATACTTTTCACGCAGCTTGTACAGCTCTAGCTTCATCGGCTCGAATTTGACCGGGGCGGCTGCACTCTGTGCCATGTAGAGCAGCATGATTGGCCAGTCTGTCTGCGACAAAATCTGGTCCATTACCAGGGTCACACCATTCTTGACTGCGGAGACCTGTGCCGTGGTGTCCATCGGGTTGCCGATTGGAGCAAACGACAAAAGGGCTCTTATCTCCTTGGCGCTCGAGTCTGGCAACGCTGGCAGTTCAAGCTGACTCGCTTCGCAGTCATCTGCCATCAGGATGCCGATTCCCCCCGACACCGTCACGATACCCGCCCGTCGACTGGAGGGCTCTGGCAGTTGTGCGCAAAAGTAGGCTATATCCAGCATCTCTTCAATCGAACGCGCACGCCATGCACCACACTCCTCGAAAATCGCTTCAAATACGGTGTCATTCCCGGCAAGTGACCCGGTGTGGGTGGCCGCTGCGGCAACGCCAACTTCGGACGTGCCAACCTTCATGAGAATGACGGGTTTGCCATGATCAGCCGCTTTGAGTAGCGCCCGGCGAAGCGCATTGCCGTCATTGCACCCTTCAATTGCAGCGCAGATCACCCGGGTTGCGGGATCGGTTGCGAAGTAATCGATGCATGACGCCACATCAATATCAGCCTCATTGCCGGTTGCCACAATCCGCGAAAGTCCCATGCCGCGCTGAATGGCGATCGAGTACGCACAAGAGCCAAATGCGCCACTCTGGGTGGCTATCGAAATTACACCGGGCGAGGGCTCAAGCGCTTCGAGTGCGGTAGAGAACGTTGCGAAGAACCGGTTTGATACGCCGACGACGCCAAGGCAGTTCGGGCCCAGGACTCGCATGTCGTTCTCGCGCGCAATCTGTATGACCTCTTCCTGCATAGCCTGGCCATGCTCACCTTCTTCCGCAAACCCTGAGCTAAAGAGCTGGATCATGCGGATTCCTTTGGCAGCACAATCCCGCATGGCCTGAGCACAGAACTTGGCCGGGAGAATGATGATCGCCTGGTCAACCTCACCTGGAATGTCCAGTACGCTGGGGTAGGCCCTCAGACCCTGGATCTCGTCATTTTTTGGATTGACAGGATAGATCTTCCCCTGGAAGCCGCTTTCCTTCATGAAACGGATCGGGCGTCCTCCTAGTTTTAGAGGATCCGATGATGCGCCCAGGATGGCGACCGAGCGAGGCTCGAAAAGCGAATTGAGATCATGCGGAGGTAGTTCGGATGTCATGGTGAAAAGTTGTCGCTGAGAGTGTTGAAGGTGGTGGTAGGAGGATGCGTAATCAGGCTGGCCTTAGACTTTTCTTGTAAATATCTGTGTTTTCGTGCGTTGTTACAGGAAACTGCGAGCGTCGATCTGAATCGTTCTGAGGGGCTTGTATGACGCATTCAGAATGCGATCTGGCATCTCGCATAGCCTCATGTTTCTGCAAGGTTCGGTCAGTAACTTGTTGAAAGTCGACGCGGTGACTTTTCAGGAGACAGGCTTTTTGAGGTGCCTTGCTGATCTGTCGCGGCAGGTCCGGGCTCTACAGACTGCTGTGGGCCGCCTGAAAGTTCGCCACTGTTCATTCGTCAGTGCAAGGCGGCCCGGCTAGACGCGGTTCAGCGTTATAGGTTCAGCGTTTTATTTACCGTCCTTTGTACACTGGCTGGCGCTTCTCCTTGAAAGCTCGCTGGGCTTCGGCCGTATCTTCTGTTTTGGACAGCGCAACGGTGATGTTCTGTTCGAACCTGTAACCTTCTCTGCGTGGCATGACTGCGGTCACCTGGCTTGCTTCCTTTGCATAGCGCAGCGCGATCGGTGCTTTCGAGGCTATCTCTTGTGCCAGTTCCATGGTGTAGGGCATCAGTTCTTCGGGCGGCAGGCTGGCCTCGATCAGGCCCAGTCGATACATCTCGTCAGCCGTGATTTTCATGCCGGTAAAGAACATCCGTCGGGCACGTGATTTGCCAAAAATGCTTTGCAGCATGGCAGTCCCGCCAGCCAGGCCGACGTTGATTTCAGTCATGGCAAAAACTGCTGTATTGGACGCGATCCAGATGTCGCAGGCCGTCATCAGTCCGAATCCTGCTCCGATCGCTGGTCCGTTGACGGCGCAAATGACAGGCTTGTTGCATTCTGAAATGGAATTGCTGCATTCGCGGACCAGGCGGTTGTGACGCCAGTATGCACCAGGCGTCGTACCCAGATTCGGGCGCTCGTTGATATCAGCCCCTCCCGAGAACGTCTTGCCCGTACCGGTCAGCACCACGACCTTGACGTCTGTGCGGTCGTTGAACGAGTCGAAGACCTCAATCAGTTCGCTGCGCAGTTGTGCGTTCTGGGCATTAACGGGTGGCCTGTTCAGGGTGACTACAGCGATGTCGTTTTCGACTTTGACATCCAGTGTTTCAAATGACATAAATAGTCCTCGGTGATGATTGACCGGAATGATGCTCCGGTCACATTAAACAGATTCCTGAAATCCGGTTTCTGGTGTTGTTGGATAGAAACGGCAGGTACAGGCCCTGGACTGTGTCAGTCACCAGGTGAGCTTGTGCTCTTCTGGCGTTCATCCAGTGTTTGTCTCTGACCTGTGTCTGCTGAACAGTCGGATTGTGTTGGATCTTTAGTCCACGATGATGGAAACACCTTCTGTGTTTACCAGTTTGGTCAGACGGGCAAGCTCGGAGTCCAGAAAGTCCTTGAAATCCTGCTGGGTTCCATTGCGCTGAATAATGCCTGTCTTGGCGATCACTTCGGCTACCTTTGGATCCTGCATCGCAGTCTCGATCGACTCAAAAATGAACGACTGAATATCTTCAGGTGTGCCGGTCGGAACGAAGAAGCCAAAGTAGCTTCCAAAGACCAGGTCAATGCCTTGCTCCTTGAAGGTCGGAACACCTTGAGCGTTCGGGTGGGGTCCGTCCGAAGCAATAGCGATGGCTTTAAGCTGGCCGGCTTCGACTCGACGCATGGAAGAGGGACCGTCAAAAATTCCAATGACCTGTCCACCCATCACATCGGTCATCGCTGGTGATGTGCCTTTGTAAGGGATGTGTGTGATCTTGACACCGGCTTCGGTTGCAAACAATTCGGCGGCAATGTGCGGACTGGACCCGTTACCGGAGGATGCGAGTGTCAGTTCGCCGGGATTTTTCTTGGCCCACTCGATAATCTCGCTCAGGTTGTTGAACGGCTGATCCTTGTTGATAACAAACATGTTGGACGAATTGCCGATCAGCAGGATTGGAGTCAGTGCTTTGGGGTCGTAGGGCAGGGAGCTCTTGAGCACCTGATTCGAGGTGAAACCGTAACTGGTCACCAGGATCGTGTAACCGTCAGGGTCTGCTCGTGTTGCTGCAGTCGTTCCAATGATCGTGCCACCACCTGGCCGGTTGTCGACCAGCACGGGTTGATCCCACATTTCTGAAAGTTTCTGTCCGATGGAACGCGCATATGCGTCGGTGACTCCGCCAGCCGAGTAGGGCACGATCAGCGTGACTGGCGCGTCAGGAAATTTGGCTGCAGCCGGTGAAGCGGCGATCGAGAGTGCCGCGGCGCAGATGGCGAAAACGGATTTCTTGAAGATGCGCATGAGTACTCCTGTTTATCTGTTTGGGTGTTATCCGGGTACAGCAACCCCGTGCAGACGTCAGAGGCTGCTGGTGTACAAGGGATTGATGGGGTGTTGCACGCCCGGCAAGATGGCCCCACTGTGTCTGGCACTTTGGCGGGGGCCACCGATTGCAGGCGATACTGGCTCAGAGACGGGCTGGCAAAGGGTTAGTTGCTTGCCTTGGACTCTTCAATAACCTTCTTCCATTTGGCGGATTCTGATTCGATCAGTGCGCCCAGTTGCTCAGGCGTACCCCCGACAACCGTGGAGCCATTCTTGAGAAACTTCTCGCGTACGTCCGGCTGCTGCAGGACGGCATTGACATCTCGATTGAGCTTGTCGATGATCGGACGGGGCGTCCCTGCAGTTGCAGTCAGGTAGTTCACAGGAAATGCGGAGAAACCCGTGAGATCGTCAGCAATTGGCGGTACATCGGGCAACATCGGGTTGCGCTCGGGTGTTGAGACACCAAGTGCCTTGACCGCACCTGATGCGATATGGGGCAGGTATACCGAAACGGTGTCGATTGTCATGGGTACCCGGCCACCAATGACTTGTGCCACGGCATCACCAGAGCCCTTGAACGGGATGTGCTCCATGTCGAGGCCAGACATGGACTTGAAGAGTTCCCCCGCCAGATGACTGGATGATCCTATACCTGAACTCGCAAAATTAAGCTTGCCCGGGTTAGCTTCGCCGTATTCGATCAGTTCCTCAACACTGTTGACCGGAAGGTCTTTGTGCACGACCAGTACGTTCGTACCCTGGATGAGCTGGATGATCGAATCAAAATCGTTCCTTGGATCGTAAGGTAACGATTCCATCAGATATGGGTTGGTCAACTGTTGTCCGGGTGTTGCGTAGAGAATGGCGTAACCGTCCTTCTCGCCCTTTGCGACGTAGTTGGCGGCAATGGTGCCTCCGGCACCTGGCTTGTAGTCGATGATGACGGGTTGGCCCAAGCGTTCGGACAAGGGGCCTGCGATGATTCGGGCGTTGTTGTCTGCGCCACCGCCAGGCGAGAAGGGCAAGATGATGCGTACAGTCTTGTTCGGATAGTCATCAGTTGCCCAGGCAGTGGTTCCCGCCAGTGCTAGCGCCAGCGCGGTACCCGTCAGAATTCCCTTGATCTTGAACATATGTATCTCCAGTTTGTGCTTTCTTGTCGAGGCCGTGTCCTGAAATATTTCAGACTGCCTGCTTGTTATTCAATGTCTTGTCCTGAGTGAACTTGCTGCTGCGAGGCAATACGTTTATTCAGAACACTACAACCCCACGCAAGATCCTAGTCACATACCTGTCTCATAGACAAATAACTCTTTTGTATGCTGCTATCAGTCAGAGGTATGGCGTGATCCGATGTGTACCATCGGGATACTTCTGGCCATGGCAGAGAAAAGCTGCGAAAGCCCTTTGATTGCGCGATCTGTGAGTGTCAAGCCCTTGTATTCAGTCTCAGCAAGGTAGGCATACTGCTATAGTTAAACTGGATAGTGAGTGCATGATCGCACCGCTTCAGTGCAAGATGCTCCTTATTGGTGACTCAGGAGGTTGATATCTAGCCATGAGATTGCAGCAACTGCGTTATCTGGTGACTGTCGCGCAGACCGGGTTCAACATTTCCGAGGCTGCACGATTACTGCATACATCCCAGCCGGGCGTCAGCCGTCAGTTGAAGCTGCTCGAGGAAGAGCTTGGGATGCCTTTGCTGTTGCGTACACGCAACAGTGTGACCGGCCTCGCACCGGGTGCGGATCCAGTGATGGCGCTTGCCAGACAGATTGTTTCCGACGTGGATCGATTACGCGATCTGGGTCGTCGTACCTACCGGAAAGTACGTAAATCTCTGTCGGTCGTGACCAATCACAGCATTGCTCGTTATCTGCTTGCCAGGCCACTTTCCGGATTTCGCGAAGCTTATCCATCGGTAGCAATCGAAGTCAGTCAGAACACTCCCGATGTTGCTTTGCAACAATTGCTTAACCAGGAGGTGGATCTCGTTCTCAGCACGCGGGCACCTGTCAATCAGTCGCAGTTGATCTGTGTGCCATGTTATTCCTTGTCCAGAATTCTGATCATGCCGCTCGATCACCCGTTGTCGCATTGCGCTGTACAGACTCTCGACGAAATTGCAAAGTACCCGCTTGTGATGTACACGGCACCTCATGCAGGGAGAACCTCGGTCGAGAACGCGTTTCGTTCGCATGGCATCGAGTTTCAGATTGCACTGACTGCTGCTGATTCTGATATTGTCAAAACCTGCGTGGCCGATGGGCTTGGAATTGCAGTAATCACCGCTTTGTCGTTCGATCAGGCGCGAGATACGAATCTGGTCGGCCGCTGCGTGAATCGCCTGTTCGAACCTAGCCCTGTCTACGCCGTGGCCCGGCGCGACAGTGCGGACGAAGAGGTCTTGTTGTCGTTCATCAACCAGTTTGCTCCACACATTACCTTTAGTGCCCTAAGGTCATTGCTCTCAGGCGGGCCGCTGCCAGAACCCAGGGTGATCGGGGCGCAGCGCCTGCCGGGCACTTAGCGGTGCGTGCCACTGCAAATGCTGTCTGTGCGTCGCATCATTGAGTGCCCCAACTGTCGCAAACGACAGCACATTGAACTGGTGCGGATATTGTTGTCGCACTCCGGTGCGGCCTACGCTGTGTCAACGAAGAGCACATAAATCCAGTACTCACTCTGAACAAGTTTTTTGGAACAGATCCGCTGTGCTATCTTGAAATACGCAGACATGACTAACCTGGAGTTCGAGTTTCAGACTAAGTCTCGTTAGATGGCATCACTGGATAATGCCTATCGTTGATGCCTTTAAATATGTGTTTCCGAGAGTCATGACTGTGCCGATTTAATCCGACAGAAGAGATACTTGCAGCCATGACTGAATTGAATGACACCCTCAAGCCTTTGCATGAACTTACACAGATCCGCTTCGAGCTGATCGGTCATGTGGGCGTTGTCCGAATGGACAATCCACCCGTCAACCCGATGAGCCGCATGCTGAGTGATGAGCTGACGTATGCACTCGATTACATATCCGAGATCGATGAGGTCAGAGCAGTGGTGCTGACAGGGGAAGGCAAAGTGTTTTGCGCGGGTGCGGACCTCAAGGGCCGGGCTGACGTGATCAAGGGCCCAGGCGATCTTCCAGCTCATTCGCGTCGAACCCGCGAGGCGTTTCATGCCATTCGCGAGTGTGCCAAGCCGGTAGTGGCCGCAATCAACGGTGCCGCGCTCGGGGCCGGTCTAGGAATGGCTGCCTCGGCCGATGTGATCATCACTTCAGAAAAGGGCTCGATCGGATTGCCGGAAATCGATGTTGGTCTGCTAGGGGGGTGTCGCCACGCGCAGCGACTTTTTCCGCATTCCTATCTCAGGATGATGGCCTTGACCGGTTACCGGGTTACCGGAGAGGAAATGTACCGCCTCGGCGTGGCGGTTAAAGTCACCAGGCCTGAAGAGTTGATGCAGGAAGCCATTGCACTTGCCACCACCATGGCGAGCAAGAGTCCGCTCTCTATCCGGTTGTCCAAACAGACGATGAACGCCATCGAGGACATGAGTCTGCGTGATGGCTACCGTTATGAGCAGGATATGACGGCAGCAATCGCCAGGACCGAAGACGCGAAGGAGGCACAACGTGCTTTCCTCGAAAAACGTGCGCCGAACTTTGTCGGACGGTGAGCATGCTTGTGCTCAGTACGGCCAGTTGTTCCGCTCTTGCCTTCAGAGGTGGAGAGATGTTTTGAGTGCTCATGCGCGGTCGAGGCGGCACAACAATATTTGACTTTTAACAGCGTCCATCGATGAGACATCCAGAGTGAATCGCCAGGCACACTCGATACAAGGCGTTTCGCGATGGACGAAACTGAAAGTCTGAGTCATCGCTGATGGGTCTGCTGATCCCACGTGGTTTTCATTCCCGGATAGTGAATAAAGACGTTGTATGCAACTTTGAGGAAATGCCTCTGTGTTGTCGGGAAGGTTGCGTTTTGCAATGAGCGCCAGATCCCGTGAGGTATCTGGCGCCGGAGCATAGGCACATGCTGATCGCGGTTCCACCGAGGCAGGCTTGGCTACAGGTGGCGGGGTGCTTGAGCTACCACCAGTGAGGGCTTCCCGGCTCCCCGGTTCTTTCGGGAGGGGTTACTCGAGACCCAGTGCTGTCAGTTTGGGGCCTAGACCAAGAATCTCAACCGTCGAGATCCCGGACTCAATCTTGGTCCTGATCCCGTCTTCCTTGGCCTCTCTTGCGTTTGCAGAGTCCAGGGCCGATTGTGCGTCTTCGCTTTTGATTACGACCACTCCATCACGATCACCGACAATGATGTCGCCAGGTCGAACATTCACGCCAGCGCAAATAACTGGAACGTTGACTTTGCCAGCTTGCTCCTTGTTCGTGCCTTTGATCGACAGTCCTTTGCAAAACACAGGAAATCCCAGTTCGAGAATTGTGTTTGCGTCCCTGACTGCACCGTCAATGACCAGGCCCACAATCCCTCGCTTCATGGCGGCAAGCGTCAGCAAGTCTCCCCACGGGCCGGCTTCAAGAAAGCCTTTTGCGTCGACAACCAGGACATCACCGGGCCGGGCTTTGGTTAGTGCGTAATGAATCATCAGGTTGTCATCCGGGCGCGTGTCCACAGTGAGCGCGCGCCCAATCATTCTGCAAGTTGGATCGATGGGTTTCATTTCATGATCCATTGCACCGATCTGGCCCTGTGCTTCGTGAATCGTTGCGGTCCCGAGAGCGTTGAGTTGTTGCAATAGGGTTTCTTGACTAGTCATTTCTTGTCTTGCTCCTTCTTACTGTTAAGTGGTTACCTTGCTGTCAGCAGGCCGGTTCTGAGGGGATCTTGATATTTCCGTGAGTATTGCCAGAGCTACCTCAGGGGAGGGCGGGGTTGGGGTGCTCGATCGGTCGTGAAGGCGTTCTGTCCGCTCAAAAACAGCAGTAACTGCCGGGAGCATCAGGCTGGTGAGACCGAGCTCGACAAGTTGCTCGTTTGCACGTTCGACTTCTTTGCGTCGTCGTTCGGCATGAACGAGGTGAGTTGTGACAAGCATCTCGAGGAACCGGGGCAGATGTGCTTTGTCGATGTCGGAAAGGACTTCGTAGAGTGATTCCCGCACGCCGAGGTGTTCGGCTGCTGAAAGACATTCTGTTGTGAGCGCTTCAAGGCCTTTGGTAAACACGCTGCGCAAGAGTTTGAGAGAAATTGCATCGCCCGCCTGACTGTTTGAAATGACCTTGACGGGGATGCCTGCGCCTTGCATTGCCTCGATGGTTGACTGTCCCTTCGAATCCGCACTGACGCCTGCCGCAATCATGCTGGTGCTGGCACCGGTCAAGGCAATTGCACCCATGATTGCAACGTCGATGTAGGTGATTTCTCGTTTGGCCAGCAGGGCAGATGCCTGGCGTTTTGCGTCAGCTGATGCTGTTGAAAAATCAATCAGTATCTGCCCGGGACGTCCATGTTCCGAGATGATCTCTGCGATGACGGGTGCTGTTTCGCCCTCGACGCACGACAGTATGACCTCAACATCCTGTAAATGGTCTCGAACATCCTGAGCAGTTTGTGTTCCATATTTCGCGGTCAAACCCTTGGCACGCTCGGACAGTCGTTTGTCGATCGCCACCTGTATCGGCATGCCGCCTTCGTGAAGGGCTTCAAACAGGCAGCAGCCCACTTCGCCCATTCCGATGATCATGGATTTCATCAAATTTCCTTAGCGTTAATGGTTTCTTTGTTTTTATTTTGTACTTTTTCTTAACGCTTTATTCTTTACCAAAGAACGAGTTTTTACAAACAGTTTGATAATCACAAGGGATTACCATAGTTCGAATCAACTTGCGAGATACGTCGCTTTTGTGTTTGTATACAAACTCTACAGAAATGGCACACATGAAAGTCATTCGAAAATTGGGAGAGTGTCGAGATGAGAACAATGAAGAAACTACTAATTGCGTGTAGCGTGGCGACTTTTGGCGTCGGGGGGCAAGCGCTGGCTCAGGCAGATTATCCAGATCGTCCGCTGCAAATGATTGTTGCTTACAGCGCTGGCGGCGGTACGGATATCGCCGCCAGAACGCTGGCACCCTATATCGGCAAATATCTTGGTGGAGACGTTGCTGTGATCAATCGTCCTGGCGCTGGTGGAGAAGTCGGCTTCACGGAATTGGCAAATGCAACGCCAGATGGGTACACCATTGGCTTTATTAATACGCCAAATATTCTGACGATTCCGATCCAGCGTAAAACGAGGTACAGCCTTGAGAGCTTCACCCCGGTTTCAAATGTGGTCGATGATCCAGGTGGCGTGCAAGTTCGTCTGGATAGTCCGATTAAGAGCATGAAGGACCTGGTGGAGTATGCCAGGAGCAATCCGAGTGCCGTCACGTACGGCACTACCGGCATTGGTTCGGACGACCATCTGGCCATGCTTGCGCTAGAGAGACAGGCTGATGTCAAGTTGACCCATGTGCCATTTCCAGGTTCCTCCGCTGTGCGATCGGCGCTTCTGGGCGGACACATCACGCTGGGGGTGTTCAATATGGGAGAGGCTGTCACCATGTTGCGCGAGAATCAGATTCGCTCACTGGGTCAGATGGGTGAAACACGGTGGTCAGAGGCGGCGGATGTTCCGACCTTGAAAGAGCAGGGGTTCGATATCGTGCAGGGCTCGGCCAGAGGAATTGCAGTGCCAGCCGGGACCCCTGACGCTATTGTTGAAAAGCTCGCAAAGGCCGTGAACGACGCCATCAACGATCCTGAGTTTCAGAAGAAAGCGGCCGAGCAGGCACTTCCACTTGCTGCGAGTTCTCCCAAAGAGTTCTCGGACATGCTTTACAAGTTGCGTGACGGTTACGTGGAGCTCTGGAAAGAACAGCCTTGGGTCAAGAATTGATGCGTCGTGTTTGAGTTCTGAGGAGTCCACTCGCACGTGGTGCGGGTGACTCTCTTCAGGTCGGCATCAACTTCATGCCCGAAGGTATTTCATGTTTCTACCCCGAAAGGTTTCTCTGGAACTTGGCGCAGCAACGCTGGTTGCCGTGCTGTCATTGTATGGATTGCTGACCGTCTGGAATTACCCGGATGGTTCCCGAATCATGCCAGTCGGAGTCATGATCCTATCAACCGTACTTTCGTTGATCTGGATTGTGCAGTTGATGATGAGTGGAAAGCTCAAGACCGATCCAGCCCCGGAGATCGACGTCGCGGAAGTAAAGCGCGTCTGCACGATCCTGCTGAGTCTTCCGGTGCTGATCCTTGGGGTCGCGAAGCTGGGCTTCTTTACAACTTTTGTTCTCATGATCCCGGTGATCACATGGTTGCTTGGTTACCGGAACTGGAGAGGCATTGCAACTGGTACGGTCATATTCTCCGGGGGGCTATACCTTATTTTCAAGGTCGTTCTGAATCGACCACTTCCAGCCGAAATCTGGTTTTTGATCGGAGCTTGAAGGCATGATTGATCACATTCTTCAGGCTTTACCAGCGCTCTTTAGCTGGGACGTTTTCCTCTCAATGCTGATTGGCACAATTGTGGGTGTCGTGATAGGAGGGCTTCCAGGACTTTCGGCAACCATGGGGATCGCGGTACTGATTCCGCTGACCTTTTCGATGACACCACTGGGCGCGCTGGGAATGATCGCCGGCATTTACAACGGCGCCATGTACGGTGGTGCGATACCGGCCATCCTTCTGAGGATCCCTGGAACGCCAGCGGGGATTGCCACGGTTTTCGATGGCCACCCGATGGCACTGAAAGGGCAAGGGCGCCTGGCTCTGAAGATCGCCCTGTATTCCTCCGCGATTGGCGGTGCTGTCAGCGCAATCTCCTTGCTTCTGCTGGCGCCACCGCTGGCTTCTGTTGCGCTCAAGTTTGGTTCGGCTGAAATTTTCTGGCTCGCCATGCTGGGACTGACAACTATCGCAGTGGTGTTGTCCTCCAACCCTGTCAAGGGGCTTCTTAGTGCGTGTTTCGGTCTGGTGATGGGGCTGATCGGGATTGATCAGATGACTGGCTCGGAGCGTTTCACCCTTGATTCCATGTATCTGGTAGGTGGTGTCGGGATACTGGTTCTGCTGACCGGCTTGTATGCCATCCCGCCTGCAATCGACCTCGCAGCAAAAGCTTTGCTCATTCGTGCAGAGGATCTTAGGCGCGGTGACAGTGGTGGTCGAGAACCGATGCCCTGGTTACGTTTGTTGCCAACATGGTGCAAGTCTTCCGTCATTGGGGTACTGGTGGGGATTGTGCCTGGTGCCGGTGGGAATATCGCATCATTGCTGGCGTGGAGTGAGGCCAGGCGTAGTTCAAAGCAGCCCGAAACGTTTGGTGACGGTGCGCCAGAGGGCGTTGCTGCCGCAGAATGCGCGAATAACGCAGATAATGCGTCCTCGCTGATTCCGGCTTTGACGCTGGGGATTCCCGGTAATGCTGTGGCAGCCGTCATTCTGGGCGGTCTGCTGGTTCACGGCCTGTTGCCTGGCCCCGCTTTGTTCAGGGACTCAGCGCCGGTTACATATGGATTCATGTTGTCCATGCTGGTGACATCCGTTTTGTTGATCTTCGTCGGGTCGATTGGTGCGCGTTTGTTCATCAGCGTACTCAGATTACCTGCGCTTTTGCTGGCACCGATGATTATCGCCATGACGTTTATCGGGATCTATTCGATCGGCAACAGTTTGTTCGACGTGGGGCTCGTTGCCGCCCTTGGAGTGCTCGGCTATTTCATGGAAAAGCTTGGCGTGCCACTCGCACCGGCGGTTCTGGCTGTGATCCTCGGTCCGATGGCCGAGTCCGAGCTAAGACGTTCGCTTCTGATCTCTCAGGGTAATCTCGGTTTTCTGTTTTCTTCGCCCATATCTCTGATTCTCGTCAGTTTGATCATCGTGATGTTGTGTTCACCATTGATCAAGAGGTTCCTCTCAAGACGAACAGGCAAAACGTTGTCAGAGGACATTGCCAAGAAAATCTCCAACGACTGATATGAGGTGATTTGAGTGTTTACAGCGCAATGATGTCATTGGCACATTCGCACTATTTCTGGAGGATTGACAAAATGGAAGTTAGACGCCTTTGCCCCGCAATCGGAGCGGAAGTTATCGGAATTGATGTTTCACAACCCGTGAGTGACGAACTCTTCGCCGAGATCAGACAAGCCTGGCTGGACAGCAATGGCCTGCTGGTGATCCGCGATCAGAATTTGACTGAAGAGCAGCAGATCGCGTTTGCAGGCAAGTTTGGTCGCCTTCACAAGTTGCAAGGTCACACAGTGACGAAATACCTCCACCCTGATCACCCTGAAATCTATCGTGTTTCCAACAAGGTGATCGATGGCAAGCCGCAAGGCAGAAAAGGCGCTGGTACGTACTGGCATTCCGATAACTCATATGAAGTCGAGCCTGCACAGGCCTCTGTGTTGTATGCGAAGGAGATTCCACCTGTGGGCGGCGACACCATTTTCGCAAGTACACACAAAGCGTTTGAAGGTCTGTCGGAGACGTTCAAAGAATTCCTCATGCCCTTGAAGGCCGTACACAGTTTTGCGAACGCTGCCGGCGGCGGGTTTCGTAACGAGGTGATCACCCAGGAACAGTTGAGCAATGTCCCGCCGACGCTACATCCGATCATTCGCAAGCACGCAGAAACCGGACAGCTAGGTGTTTTTGTCAATCCGGGTTTTACTTCTTACATTGAAGGGCTCAGCGCTGACGAGAGCCGGGCAGTGCTTGGTTACTTGTTCGAGCTTGTAACCAAGCCTGATTACCAGTACCGGCATCGCTGGTCTTTGCACGACGTGGTGATCTGGGACAATCGCTGCACCATGCACTATGCCGTCATGGATTATGACGGCAGCGGGGAGCGCCTGATGCATCGCTGCACAGTCATCGGCGAGAAACCGCTGGCCGCAGTCGCTTAAGGCGTGAGTCGTCTCAGTGCCTCGCTCTTGCAGTGGCGTTCGCTGTTACCGTGGCTTGTGCTAATCATGTGGGTGGGCAGCTTTGCCCACCTTTTATTTGATGTGCAGTTGGCCCAGAATATTGCGGGATTGACTGCCGCTGCCATTGCGCTGTTTGCTCTTTTCACGACATCAGGAACCCCCCGAAAAACACTGATCGTGCTGGGCGGGTGTGCGTTGCTTGTGTCGAGTGTCAGCGGGACACTGGCGCCGTTGTGGAATGGTGTTGTTCGAGCGTCGCTGTTTGCAAGCTTTCTTGCGTCACTATTTGCGTTGAGTGCTTTGGTCAGGATGTCGAGTCGAATCGAGTCAATTCAAGACACGTTTGACTCCCAGCCTCAGCCTGGACGGTCTGGTGTGCTCCAGTTCCTGGGACTGGTGTTTGCTGTGCCACTGGCGGTGGGTGCGGTGGGTGTCGTCTCTCCGCTTATTTCATCGCAACGAACAGGCCGTGACCGAGTAACGGACGCCTCCTGGGCAATGAGAGGAATGGGGTTGGCCGTCCTGTTTTCTCCATTTACCGTTGCAATGGGTGTTGCGACCAGTGCGTCAGACAAGGATCTGCCGATAGGCTGGCTGATGTCGTGCGGCCTGATCATGGCGCTGACGCTGTTTCTGATTCCGTTTTTTCGTGGTCAATGTGTCTTGCCAGGACAGTTGCGTGGGAAATTCTCTCGCGATCTCATTGTCATGCTAGGGCCAGTCCTGCTGTTGATTTGCCTGAATATGGCAATCGTATTCTGGGTCGACGTCACCCCTTTGCAAGCAGCGGTGCTAACCGTCTTGCCCTTTAGCCTGTTTGCGGCTGGCCTGAGCGGCACTGGTGCGCTGCGGCTGGTCAAGGACCATGTGCAAGGAGCATGGAGACACTTTGACGGTGAAATTGCAGTCTTTGTGGCCTCTCTTTGCTTTGCTCAGGCGGTTGCGAATGTTCCGGCTATTGAACTGGTTGTCGCAAGTCTGGCCGGGATCATGGGCCCAACAGCACTGATTATTCTCTCTTTGTTAATGATCCTCCTGCTTGCGATGGTGGGCGTGCATATGGTGGTCACTGCTACTCTGTTTGTGACTGTATTCAGTCCATCCATGACATCGGATGTGCAAAGTGTCTTTCTGGCGCTCGCTGCATTGCTGGGATGGTCTCTTGGCACAATGATTGCGCCAGGATCTCTGGCGTTTGTGACAGCGTGCAGAGTTCTTCAAGTTCCAAGTAAGAAAGTGGCGCTTGATATCAACCTGATATTCTCGGTTTGTTCATTGCTGCTGTTTGCTCTGGCTGCGATCATGATCACCTGAGTTGATGCTGATTGCTGGTGCTGTTTTGCGAACCCTCGATGCTTCGAAGGTTCTGTAGGCAGACCGAAGGTGTACCCGCATGAGCTCCTCAGCCAGCAGGCGATCTTTTCTTTCAATTGCTGCCATGATTTCTTCGTGGTGATGAGCGGATCGAATCATATCTGGCTTCTTGTACAGATAAAAGGATCCGATGATGATCGGGACGTCGACAAACTGCATGGCAGCATGCCGCAGCCGGGCAGAGTTGCTGGCTTCAAGTAAAGCAAGGTGAATCTGACTGTTGACGCGTTGCAGGTCTGCTGCAACCTGATCGCCCGACAGAGAACTCAGGTGGCTCATCTCGTCGGTCAGGTGCCTGAGCCTGGTGATCTGCTCCGGGGTTGCATTGGCAGCAGCCAGGCCGCAAGCGGCTGACTCAAGCATGATCCGGATCTCAAAAACTTCAGCAATGTCGCGGTCAGTCCATTGCGCAACGAATGCACCTCTTTTCTCGCCAGGTATCAAAAGGCCATCCGAGACCAGTTGCTGGATGGCTGTTCTGACGGGTGTTCGGCTGACATTCATCTCTGCAGCGAGGTGTTCCTCCTTGATCTGCGCGCCAGGTTCAAGATCTCCTGACATGATGCGTTTGCGTAGCGAGATATAAACCTGTTCTGATATTTTGCTCATAGCCTTGTTCCACAGTCTGTGTAGTGTAGCGAAGTGATGGACTGATTTCGAGGTGTACCAAAATTTGTTGACTCTTATTGTTCATCGTCTCAAGATCAGTCTGTTCTTCGTTCTATCGGGTCAGATGCCCTTGCAGTGAGACCAACCTGTAGACTGGGTTCATGCATGTCCTGACTGGACAGAAGAGTTCAAAGGAAGGGTTATTGAAAGGAGTCAGACAACCCATGCAGACAGTCCACTACGAAACCCGGGATGACGTTGCGGTCATTCACATGAACCGCCCCCCGGTCAATAGCCTGGGTCACCCCCTCAGGAAGGACCTTCACGAGGCGATTGCCCGGGCGCTGGCCGACGCATCTGTGAAAGCGCTCGTGGTCACCGGCACAGACAAGGCGTTTTCCGGCGGCGCGGATATTTCAGAATTTGGTGGACCTCTTCCCTCCACTGAGCCCAGACTGGCCTCGGTGATCGAGCAGATGGAGAGCGCTGACAAGCCCATCGTTGCTGCTATTTCCGGGATCTGCCTTGGGGGCGGACTCGAGCTGGCATTAGGGGCACATGAGCGGGTCGCACACGTGCAGGCCCGAATTGGCCTGCCTGAGGTCAAGCTTGGCATCCTCCCGGGAGGCGGCGGAACCCAGCGCCTTCCAAGGCTGGTTGGACTGAAGCGGGCGCTCACAATGATCACGGAAGGTCTGATCGTACGCGCAAGTACTTTGTCCGATACCAGGTTGTTTGCACAAGTAGTCGATGAAGACATCGTTTCCGCAGCCATCCAGACCGCGCGAGAACTAGCCGCCAAAGGCGCACCGTATCGCCGTGTGCGTGACATCGACATGGACGAGCCCAATGCGCAGGCGATTCTGGATGAATGCCGACAGAAGCTTGCCGGCAGTAAAGACAAAGCCATGCAGCTGGCTCAGCAGAATTGTCTCGAATCGGTAGCGGGAACGGTCAATCTGCCATTCTCCAAAGGACTTGAGCAGGAGCGCGCACTCATCAACATGTTGATGGAATCGAGCCAGTCCAAGGCTTTGCGTCACATCTTCTTTGCTGAACGGGCAGTCACCAAAATACCGGGTGTTGCGGCGGATACGCCGATCCGGGACATCAGTCGCGTTGGCGTTATCGGAGCCGGCACCATGGGTGGCGGCATTGCCATGAGCATGCTTAATGCGGGAATTCCTGTCACGCTGGTCGAGGCCACACAGCAAGCGCTTGACCGCGGCGTAGCCATCATCGAGCGAAATTACGAGAACACGGCCAGCAAAGGCCGCATTACTGCAGAAGATGTTCAGAAGCGCATGGCGTTGCTCACACCGAGTCTTGCCTACGAGGATCTGTCTGACGCTGATCTGGTGATCGAGGCGGTGTTTGAGGATATGGACGTCAAGAAGTCGGTGTTTGGCAAACTTGACGCGATCTGCAAGTCCGGCGCCATTCTTGCATCCAACACTTCATACTTGAATATCGACGAACTGGCTGCGACGACATCCAGACCGGGTGATGTGCTCGGACTGCATTTTTTTAGCCCCGCAAATGTAATGAAGCTGCTCGAGATCGTGCGAGGTGACAAGACATCGAACGAAGTCTTGACGACATGCATGTCGCTTGCCAGGCGTATTGGCAAGATTGCAGTCGTTGCGGGTGTCTGCGACGGGTTTATCGGAAACCGCATGGTTGCACGCTATACCGCGGCCGCGCACGGCCTGGTGGTGCAGGGTGCAGCGCCGCAACAAGTGGATCAGGCACTTGAGGCGTACGGATTCTCAATGGGGCCGTTGCGCATGGGGGATCTGGCCGGGTTGGATATTGGCTACGCTACCCGCAAGCGATATAAGGCGAGCGCGCCAGATCAATGGTATCCACACATCGCGGATGATCTGGTTGAGCAAGGGCGTCTGGGCCAGAAATCCGGATCAGGATGGTACCGGTATGAGCCGGGCAATCGTCAGGCGATTCCGGACCCGCAGGCTGAAGAGATCATTCGTCAATTCAGACAACGTCTTGGTGTGAGCCCACGGGTTGTGACGGACGAGGAGGTTGTTGCCCGGTGTGTCGGTGCGCTGATCAACGAGGGTGCGCGAATTCTGGAAGAAGGCATTGCGTTGAGGCCGAGCGACATTGACGTTGTCTACCTCAATGGCTATGCCTTTCCGAGGCAGCACGGAGGACCGATGTTCTATGCGGACCAGATCGGACTGGATAAGGTGCTGGCAGACCTGCAACGCTTTTGCTCTGAGCCCGGCGCAAAGTCATGGTGGCAGCCCGCTTCACTCATTGTTTCGTTGGTGAATGAGAGCAAGAGCTTATCGCAGTGGCAAAAGGAGCGAGCGTGAGCTGTGTGCGTTCAGTGTCCGGATTATCAGAAGTGAGCGCTTAGTGCTGTGAACAGACGCATGAGTGCTGAGAAAGCGCATATCGG
This sequence comes from Orrella marina, assembly GCF_003058465.1. NCBI lineage: Bacteria > Pseudomonadati > Pseudomonadota > Betaproteobacteria > Burkholderiales > Alcaligenaceae > Orrella > Orrella marina. The sequence goes on from NZ_CP028901.1 coordinate 657,402, forward strand.
GACTGGCGCACCGGCGGATTCAGGCATGATTGATCGCCAGCCGGGTGGCGATTGGTGGGTAGTTGTCTCCTGCTTGCATGTGGGTGACAACGCCTCATCTTGCCGCAACTTGCCCTTGCTGCCATGAATGTCTTGTCTTTACCGGGGTGTCCGTGTTTACACTCTACGCCGATTGTCACATCAGAGGTGACAAGTTATTTGAAAAATCTATATAAACGTCAATACACAAAGGAGCACTGAAAGATGGCACAAGTCGAACTGATGTCAGATGTTACCGGCTCGGTCTGGAAAATTCTGATGGAAGTAGGCACTGCGGTTGACGCGGAAGAGCCTATTCTGCTCATCGAATCGATGAAGATGGAAATTCCGCTCGTTTCAGAAAAGCCTGGCACCATCGTCGAGATCATGGTGGCCGAAGGCGATCCTGTCACCGAAGGACAGATCATTGCAAAAATTGAAGTTTGATTTAACTTTTTAAAAAAAACTTTTCCTGTATATGGAATTTTATTCCTATAAATTGATTTATCAGTGAATGACTCCCATAATCAGACTGCGGTGTTTGGCCGGTGACGGTTCAAGAAGTGAGCAAAGTTTTGTCGGGGCGCGTCTCACTTCGAACCACATCCGGTATCGCCGTAGCACAACAACACAATCGTGAGGAGACACGCATGAAGTTACTTGCAGCAATCACTTTCTCTGTGGCAGCGCTGACCGGTCAGGCAGCCATGGCACAGTCGGACTGGAAACCCGGTTCTGTTGTCGAATTCATTGTTCCTGCAGGGCCTGGAGGCTCTCTGGACATGGTGGCACGCCAGATACAAAAGATCGCCATCGAGAAGAAGCTGGTCGACAGCATGATCATCAGTAACCGTCCAGGCGGTGCACTGGCCATGGCATTGAATGATCTGGACAAGCATCCTGGCGACGCCAATTATCTGATGACCTTGACGACCTCGATCATCAATAACAACATCACCGGCTCGCTCAAGGATCGCCCGTACACCAACTACAGCCCGATCGCGATCCTGTTTCAGGAATACGTCGGTCTGATCGTGCACAAGGACTCTCCCTACAAGACCGCTCAGGATCTGGTCAACTCCATGAAGGCAGATCCAGCCAAACTCAATGTGGCACTCGCCACCTCACTGGGTAATCACATCCACGTTGGTGCGGCTTTGCCGTTACAGAAAGCGGGTGTGGATGTACAAAAAATCAACTTCATCCCTTACAAATCATCGGCTGAGTCAATCACCAATTTGCTCGGCAAGAACGTCGATGTCGTGGCCGCCAGCACTCCCAATTTTCTGACTGCGCTCAAGAACGACCAGTTGCGGATCCTGGTTGTCGGCTCGCCCAAGCGTCTGCCTGGCGAACTCTCGGGTATTCCGACCTGGAAAGAGTCTGGTGTCGATGTGGTGACGACTTCAATTCAGGGCATTCTCGGACCCAAGGACTTGAAACCAGCCCAGATCTCCTATTGGGGCAAGGCGTTTGACGAGATCACCAGCACTGATGAGTGGAAAAAATTCGTAGAGATGCGTGGCTGGGCACCGGATTTTGTGGGGCCGGATCAGGTCAAGCAGACGCTGGCTGAGGAAACGCAGAGAATTCAGGAGATTCTTGACACCCTCGGTCTTTCCAGGAACAAGTGATCTCCTCGGAGTTGTACATATGGGACGCACGCGCTCGCCAGATGCTTTTCTGCCAGGCAAGGAGGGGAGTTTTTCCGAGGACGATCCATCAGTCGTGCTCACGCTGGCGCGTGGCCTGATTGTACTGAACTGCTTTGATCTGAGCCGTCAGTACCTGAGTAACAAGGAGCTGGTCAGCCTGACCGGGCTGTCCAAGCCGACCGTTTCCCGGATCACCTACACCCTGGCGAAGTTCGGGTTCCTGCGGTATTCACCAGTGCTCAGACAGTATGCACTGGGCGTTTCCATGTTGACGTCAGCCTATCCGTTGCTGGCTCACATGAAAATCCGCCAGGTTGCCCGGCCATTGATGCAGACCATGGCCAACGAGGTTGGTGGTGTGGTGTCGATGGGGGTACAGCTTGGCAGAAAGATGGTCTATGTCGAAAGCTGCGCAAGCGCGAAGTCGGTGAGTCCGGTCGTCGCAGGGATCGGGTCAAAGATTCCGATGTATCCGACGGCTATGGGAAGAGCCTACCTTTGTGGCTTGAGTCCGGCCGAGCGCACGCAGTTGCTCGATGCGATCACCCCTGGCTGGGAACAAGAGGGCAGCAAGTACCGGGTGCTGGTGGATGATGCACTGGCGCAGTTCAGGCAATGGGGGTTTTGCCTGGCCATGCACAATCTTGTGCGTGAAACACGCTCGGTCGGTGTTCCCCTTCGCGGCGAAGTCGACGAAATGCGTTACGCCTTTAACTGCGGCATGCCGGTGGTTCGCCTGAAGGAGTCGCAGATTGAGACCGAAATTGGACCAAGATTGATGGATTTGGTCAGGAATGTGGAACTCTTGATCGGACACCGTTAACGGAACGACTATCGACCGGATGGCTCGACGATAAAGCCCGGAGCCCGGATGTTTCAGACGCCTGCGGGGTTCATTCGGGAGTCGTCCAGGAGTAGTCCGGCATGTATCGCGAACCAGTGGGTCGCGTCCAGTAATAGGAATGAATGAATTGAAGAAACTATTGATTGCAAACCGGGGCGAGATTGCCTGCAGGATTGCCCAGACCGCTCGACGGCTGGGTATCGAGACGGTCGCCGTCTATTCAGAAGCTGATGCGCAGGCCAAGCACGTGGCGTGCTGCGATAGCAGCTATCTGATCGGACCAGCAGATGCCCGTCAGAGCTACTTGAACATTGACCGGTTGATGGAAGTGGTGCGCGAGAGTGGCGCAGATGCTGTGCATCCCGGATACGGTTTCTTGTCGGAGAACGTCGCCCTGGCTCGCGCCTGTGAGGTGGACGGGATCATGTTTGTCGGTCCGGGGCCCCATGCGATCGAGGCCATGGCCGACAAAGCCCGTGCCAAGGCGCAAGCCCACCAGGCAGGCATGCCTCTGATTCCAGGCTACTACGGTGACGAACAGGATGATGCGTTTCTGAAGGAGCAAGCACTGGCTGCGGGATTTCCGCTGATGATCAAGGCGCGTATGGGGGGCGGCGGACGCGGCATGCGAGTCGTTCGTAGCATGGACGAGTTTGATGCAGCTCTGGCGTCTTGCCGGCGCGAGGCACTGGCCGGGTTTGGCGACGACACCGTGATGCTCGAACGATACATCGAACGGCCTCGCCATGTCGAAGTGCAGGTGTTTGGCGACGCCCATGGCAACGTCGTGCATCTGTTCGAGCGTGACTGCTCTGTCCAGCGTCGGCATCAGAAAGTGATAGAGGAGGCTCCAGCCCCAGGATTGTCAGACAGTCAGCGCGATGCGATGGGGCAGGCTGCGGCTGATCTTGCCCGATCCGTGGGTTATGTCGGTGCGGGCACGGTCGAATGCATCGTCGACCCGGACGGCAATTTCTACTTTCTGGAGATGAATACGCGTTTGCAGGTCGAGCACGGTGTGACGGAGCTTGTCACTGGGCTGGATCTGGTTGAGTGGCAGTTACGTGTCGCGCGTGGTGAACGCTTGCCCCTTGCACAGGATGATCTGCAGCTCAATGGTCATTGTTTTGAGGTGCGCATCTGTGCAGAGCGTCCGAACAAAGGATTCTTGCCGTCTGTCGGACAGATCCAGACATGGTCGCTTCCCGAACATATCGAGTTTGCGCAGGGCGACGTAAGGGTGGACGCCGGTGTGCGTGCGCAGGACAGTATCAGTCCGTATTACGACTCGATGGTGGCCAAGATACTGGTTCGGGCAGACAACCGGGATCAGGCGATTGCCCGCATGCTCGACACCCTGCATGCAACGGAAATCAGCGGTATCCAGACGAACCTGGGATTTATCAAAGCCATCTTTTCGCATCCGGAATTTGTCGCGCAGAGCGTGCACACCGGATTTATCGAGACCCATCTCAAGCAGCTATTGAACATGAATCTTGACAGGAGTCCTGCATGAGCCAGGAAAGCCCCACGAGTCAGTCCGTACTCTCAGATGCATCTGTACAGTCCATGCCTGAGCAGGCGCACAGCGGCTCGCTTCCTTTGTCCGACCTCAAAGTGATTGAAATCTGTTCCACCATCGCCGGTCCAGCCTGTGCACGTCTGCTCGCGGATTTCGGGGCCGATGTCACCAAGATTGAGCCACACGAAGGTGATGGTGTCCGTCAGATGGGGCGGCATGTGCAGGATGTCTCGCTTTACGCTGCCACCATACTTCGCGGCAAAAAGTCGATTGCACTGGACCTGAAGTCCGAGCAGGGCAACCGGATTGCGCGTGCTCTGATTGATCAGGCTGACATCCTCGTGGAAAACAACCGGCCCGGGGTGCTGGAGCGACTCGGCCTGGGCTACGAAGATCTGCGCCAGACCAACCCCGGACTCATCATGGTGCGTATTAGCGGTTATGGCCAGGACGGCCCGTACTCGGGCAGGCCCGGCTACGGAGCCACCTGTGAGGCGGTGGGGGGAGTCCGGCACATGACGGGGGACCCGGATCGTCCGCCCGCACGGGTAGCGCTTGCTACCACGGATTACCTGACCTCGGTTTACGCGGCGTTCGGTGCCATGACTGCCGTACACGAGCGCGCCCGCTCTGGTCTTGGACAGGTCGTCGACGTGGCACTGTACGAGGCTGCGTTCAGTCAAATGGAGCCGTATGTCCCCGCTTACGAAAAATTAGGATTTGTGCCAAAGCGAGTGGGACCGAATCTGCCGACGATGGCACCCAATAGTCTGTATCCGACTGCTGACGGAAACTGGATGCTGATTGCTGCCAACAGCGACATCATCTTCCGCCGCCTGACCCAGATCATGGAGCAGTCAGAACTTGCCACGGACGAACGATTTGCGACTATCCGGGCACGAGGCAAACCCGAGAATATGAAAGAGATCGACCGGATCATCGGTGAATGGACCCGCACACTGGACGCACCCTCCCTTGCAGCCAGGCTAATCGAGGCGGCCATTCCGTCTGCACCGGTCAACACCATTGCGGACATCTTTGAAGATCCACATTTCACTGCGCGCGACATGCTGGTGAAGGTCGGGCATCCTGTGCTGGGCCACACGACCCAGACTGGGGTCGTGCCCAAGCTTTCTCGTACGCCAGGCACGATCCGTCACTCAGGCCCGGATCTGGGCGCCGATACCGACAGTATCCTGGCCGCAATGGGGTTGAGCGAGCAGCAGATCGGGGAGCTTCGCGCTCTCAAGGTGATTCGCTGATCCAGGAGCCACCGCCTGAACACCAGAACGACGTCGCCTTTGTGCCTTACGAACTATTTGAAACTGAACACCCGTAGGGGAATATATTGAATACAACAACTGATACATCGACCGGGCCTGCAGGAAGTAGCCAGCCTGACATTCAGGAAGCTACCCAGGCGGGGGGCAACTCATTGACGCCAGATGGCCAATGGGCAGAAGAGTTGAAGGAACTGGCGACCCGGCGCGAACAGGCAGCGGCCATGGGTGGACCCGAATCGCTGGCCAAACTCAAGAGTCGCGGCATCATGAACGCCAGAGAACGTCTGGCGACGCTGCTCGACGCTGATACGTTCAGGGAGCTTGGTCGCATCACTGGTAAGGGAAAGTACGACAAAGAGGGATACTTTCAGGGACTGTCTCCGGTCAACGCCATTATTGGATCCGGGAAAATTGAAGGACGCAAAGTCGTCGTTTCGGCCGATGATTACACGATCCGGGCGGGCTCTTCGGAGGCAACGATCTCAGACAAGTGGATCTACGCTGAGCGCATGGCACTCGATCTCAGACTGCCGATGATACGCCTGGTCGACACGGCGGGCGGAAGTGTCAAGCTGCTCGAACAAAGCGGGCACAGCAAGATCCCGGGCTATCCGAACTGGCCCGTCACGCAGTTGCTCAAGACGGTCCCCGTGGTTGGCGTGGCGCTCGGGGCCTGCGCTGGCTTAGGTGCGGTCAAGGTGCTCATGTCGCACTTTTCTGTCATGGTGCGTGACCAGTCGCAGGTCTTTGCCGCAGGTCCACCCGTGGTCAAGCAGGCGTACGGCATCGAGATCGACAAGAACGCCCTGGGCGGCTACAAGGTTCATCGGCGTAGTGCACTGGTTCACAACGAAGCCGAAAGCGAGACCGATGCGTTTGAGCAGGTACGCCGTTTTCTGTCCTATCTGCCCAGACATAGTGCAACATATGCCAGGCGGATCCGGTCAGGTGACCCAGTTGATCGTGCCGACGACTGGCTCAAGGACGCAATTCCCCGCGATCGCCGCAAGGTCTACGATCCACGCAAGATACTTCGCTCAATCTTTGATGAAGGCTCGGTATTTGAGATAGGACGATACCAGGCAGGATCCTGCATCACTGCACTGGCCCGCCTGGACGGCTATCCGGTGGGCGTACTGTGCAGTGACCCGCGGGTCGCCGGTGGTGCCATGACGATCACCTCCGCCTGGAAAATGGAGCGCCACGTCAAAATGTGCGACACATTTGGCTTGCCCGTGATTAACCTGGTTGACCAGCCTGGCAACGCGACTGGTCCGGAAGCGGAGTTGCAGGGGACCCTGCTTGGCGCTGTTCGGGTACTGAGCACAATCGAAGAAGTCAAGGTGCCCTGGGTATCGATCGTCATGCGTCGAGCCTTTGGCATGGCCGGAGGCCTGCATGCGCCGAAGTACTTTCCGCACCTGATTCACCGGTTTGGCTGGCCGTCTGCCCGTTGGGGATCCATCCCCATCGAAGGTGGTGTCGCGGCTGCTTATCGCAAGGAGATTGCCGAGGCACCGGATCCGGTCGAAGCCCGTGACGAACTTGAAGCGTACTACCACCGTATCGCATCTCCCTTCAGGACGGCTGAACGGTTCATGATGCTGGACATTATCGATCCGCGTGAAACCCGGGCAGTTCTGTGTGACTGGGTTGAAGATGCGTGGGAAGCCATGTGCGCCAAGGCCCCCAAAATGTCAGAGGCACACCCTTACGATATGCCCGTGTGACAGAGCGTCAGCAAGGCAGGCTCACAATCTGCCTTGCTGACGGCGCTTAGGCCTTCTGGTGAGTTTGACCAGTCCACTGAAACGCTCGATTGACCTGGTGGAGCCTGCAACAATGAGGAGATCACCGCTCTGGATCGCGCTATCAGGTTTGGCATAGCTGAAGTCCTGGTTGGGTCGCTTGATACCGACCACTGTGATCTGATGCTGTTCACGTACGCGCGACTCAGCCAGGATCTGGTTCTTGTCCTGGCTTTTGCGAGGGGTTTGTGGGCGAGCTCTTGTGCAAGGGCTCGTGTACAACGCTCGCATACAAATCTCGCACACAAATCACCCGATGCTGGTACGCGTCTGCATGGGTGGGCCTCATTGATGCGCACACGCCTGATCTGGCGTGCCGCTCTTGTCCGAAGATGCCCCAGCCTTCAATCGATGCTACAGTATGCTGTGTTGCAACAAATCTCGGTCGGTTCAGGCAGGTCGTGATTCGATAGCAACTTCTTGCGCATACAGAAAGGTGCAATCAAGGACCCTGATGAACGCCTTCAAAATAACTAGACAGGCAACTGCGGCGTTGGTCCCGATAGCGCAATCCAGATGATGCGCGAGCAATCTGTAGTCAAGCGTGTAGCAATCCACGATACGAGTTCGTGTTCCAGGGGGATACATGGTTCAGTCAGGTTTTGTGGTTCATCCGGTACAGCGATTAATCAGTGATGAGCAGATCAGCCTGTTTTCAGCGTTCGCCGTCTCTAATATCAGTGACGCCATGGGCCGCACCCGTGGGTCGAGCCAGTTACGGCCGTTTCACAACGGTGCGCCGATGGCGGGTCGCGCGATCACGGTCCGTACCGTGCCGGGCGACAATCTCATGGTCCACAAAGCAATCGATCTGGCGGGTCCGGGTGACGTGATCGTGGTGGACGCTGGAGGTGTCGGATACAGTGCGACCATTGGCGAATTGATGACTACGTACGCTCGAACCCGTGGTGTGGCTGGATTTGTCATTGACGGAGCCGTCAGGGATAGCGCTCAACTGGCGAAATCAGATCTGCCTGTGTACGCTCGCGGTATTTCGCCCCGTGGACCGAGTCGTATTGGACCAGGGGAGATCAATGTGACGGTCAGTGTAGATGGGGTCGTGGTCCATCCCGGTGATCTGATCGTGGGCGATGCAGATGGCATGATTGCCATCCGTGCTCACGATCTGGACGATGTCGCCCGTGGCGTACGGGCCATCGAAGAGAAAGAACGCGATCTGCTTGCCCAGATGAAGCAAGGTCTGGTTGACCGGTCCTGGGTGGACGAAGCGCTGGAGCGCCTGGGGTGTGACACAACCCGGGTGTGAGGTAGGTGTGTGGTGAAAGCCCGGATCGTATTGAAGTCGTCTGACGGATCGGACTGTTCCATCAGCGATCGTCAGTTTTTCCTGAAAGTTACTTTGAGAGACGCACAGTGCATGAGTTAGTCGGTTACCTCGGCTTGCCCGGTTCCTGGACGCATCAGGTCACACGTGATTTATTTGGGGAACATTCCAAGCTTCAAGGGTTTGATGCGCCAGAGCTTTTGAAGGCATACAGTCAAGGCGAGATTTCCTGGATCTGCGTTCCGTACTACTCGTCGATCGCAGGGACTACGCCATATCTGGCGCAGCTGCTCGCTCTGCAAAGACTCTGGATTGAGCAGGATGTGGTCAGGCCTGTTCAGCACAGCCTGGCTGCGGTTGATCCGGGCGTCAAACTCTCTGGTGTGACGCATATCACCGGACATCCGGTTGCGCTGGAGGAAGTGCGTCCATGGTTGTCTGACCAGTTTCCTGATGCCGAGTGGGTGTTCGCGAAGTCCGGCTCAGATGCGGCGCACTCGGTCGCGCAGAAGAATCACGCAAAGCATCTGGCAGTGGCGCCGCCTCAGGCGGTGGGCACGCACGGTCTGCACACGCTTGTCGCCGACATACCGACTGTCGCACCGAATGTCACTCGCTGGTGGGTGCTGGGTCCCCAGGTCCCGCAAACGCCTAACCCTGGTCGCTGGGTATGGCTCAAAGTGGCCGGTGCCAATCGGGAAGCGCTTTGCGCACTTGAGCGTGCGTTGCCAGTCAAGGACATTGAGCCAGCCTTGTGGGTCCACGCACCCTCGAGCGAACTGGAAGTGACACACTGGTTAGTCGCCTGTCTTCGCAGTGATGATCTGTACGCATTTCTGGTGCTGGTGTCGGTTCATGGTCTCTCAGGCACCCTGATGGGGGCCCATGATGATGCGATTGCCAATATGGTGAGCTCTGTTCCGGCATCCACGTCAGCCTGTCTGTCCTTGTCTCAAGCGGATAGGGTATCTGGTGCTCGCGTTCAGGTCTGACATCCAGACCCGCGGTCTGTCACGCAGCAGGTTGTTTGGGTATAGTCATGTCAATGCGACACTGGTCTGGTGTTGCGCCGATATGGCTTTTATGGAGAGTGCCCATGACTGTTGCTGATGATTCCAATCTGATTGATGCCGCAAACGCGATTGCGCAGGCTCGCAGGAACCGGGATGCAATCAATCCGGTCTCGTCGACTTTCGGGATTGCGACGCTTGAGGATGCATACGCGATCGCACAGATCAATACGCGTCAGCACCTTGAATCCGGGGCAAGAATCAGTGGCAAAAAGGTCGGACTGACCTCCAGAATCGTTCAGCAGCAACTGGGTGTCGATCAGCCGGATTTCGGGGTTTTGTTCTCCGATATGGAATACATGAACGGTGATGACGTTCCCACTTCCCGACTGATTCAGCCCAAGGTTGAGGCCGAGATCGCGTTTGTCCTTGGCGAGGATGTCGACCAGATTGAACCGACCTGGGGAGAGTTTCTACTGAGTATCCGCTATGCGGTCGCTTCGATCGAGATTGTCGACTCAGTGGTCAAGGACTGGGCCATCACGCTGTACGACACCGTTGCCGACAATGCCTCAAGTGCCTTGTACGTGCTGGGTGACCAGCCCGTGGCGGTTGATGCGGTTTCGCTGGCTGATGTCGGGATGCAGATGCGCGTGAACTCCGAGGTTGTTTCGCTTGGCAGCGGTGCGTCATGCCTCGGTCATCCACTCCGATCGGCCTACTGGCTGGCTTGTCTGATGGCGCGAAATCATCAACCTTTGCGTAGAGGAGAAGTCATTCTTTCCGGGTCGCTGGGACCGATGGTGCCCGTCAAGGCTGGTGACTTGGTGGAGGTCAATATCGGCGGGTTAGGTCGGGTCGGATGTCGCTTTGTGTAGGCTATCTGGCTGGACGGGGATCTCAAACTCAAATCGATGACACATTGAGCCCCCCTTGATCCGCGTGGTATTTTTCAGGCCACCACGTCTGTCATGCAGATCGCTGGCATGGCCTGCTCATCCAGAGTCCCGTCCAGGCGATCCAGAGGATTATCTTCATTAGTTTTTAGACGCGGTCTGCATGGCGTCAAAGTCTTTCTGCAGATATTCCAGATATGAGATCAAGCTTGTTTCTTATTCCCGAAAAACGAGTCAACCATGCCTCTGGTAGCCGTTTGTTGAGTTCATTTCCTCGTTGTCCGGGCTTGCGTTCATATCCTGATCCACTAATCGATTTGATTTTCAGGTGAGATTTTTTGCCTGGCTGCAAGTAAAATCGAGTCTTGCTTTACACCGTGGTCTCACTCCGTATTGCGCGCCACGCGCCCTGTGGACAGGTTTTTTGCCTGCCCCGGGTCTGGCTGCTCTCGTTTCCCGGTTAAAGATGCAAGTAGATGCAAGTTGCATTTTCAGATCCCCTTTTTTTCTGAACCTGTACTGCATCTACTGATCTTCTGTCAGCGAGTTCACTGAGACAAATCAACATGGAATTTTCCACCTGGCTTGCACTGTTTGCAGCTTCATGGGCAATCAGCATTTCCCCGGGAGCCGGGGCTATTGCGGCGATGAATGCCGGTATCAGTCACGGTTTTCGGCTAGGTTACTGGATGACTGCAGGACTGATTCTGGGCATCATGACGCAGATCGTGCTGGTTGGGGTGGGTCTTGGCGCAGTGGTCGCAACGTCTGGTTTGGCATTCGAGATCGTTAAATGGCTAGGGGTGGCTTACCTCATCTGGCTTGGCATTGCTCAGTGGCGCGCACCGCTACAGGCAGTCGCACTCGAGCGAACCGGTATGCGCACGACTCGACCCTCCAAACTGATACTGAAGGGCTGGATGATCAACGCGGTCAATCCGAAGGGCACGGTGTTTTTGCTGGCTATCGTGCCGCAGTTTCTGGATCTTGCCCAGCCGCTGGCCAGTCAGTACCTGGTGATTGCTGTAACGCTTGCGTTTACGGACGCAGTCGTGATGGCAGGGTACACCGCCCTGGCGTCCCGTCTTTTGCATCTGCTTAGAAAGCCATCACACGTCAAGCTTCTGAATCGGTCGTTCGGGTCGCTCTTCTTTCTGGCTGGACTGTCGCTGTCCCTTTTTCGGCGGACCTGATCGCGTACGCGAGTCTAGCTTCCCGGCGGCCATCATGAGGACACCAGGCCCGCAGGTGTGAGATAACCGTGCATCAACAGAATTTGCCGGATCGGTTTCTGTAGCAAAAATCGAAGGAAGCGGTTGGCGGCAACGCGTCTGAGGTCGTCAGTTGTCGTGTCTGGAGCCAGAGATGCTGTCATTGCAATCACCGGGTACCAGTCAAGTGGCGGAATCCAGAGCGAGCCTTCAACCAGTTGTCCGTCACGCCAGACCTGGGGCAGCGCAATGAACCCAAGACGGGTCTGACCCGAAAGTATCGATGCGTAGACATTCTGTGAATCAGGCAGGTACAACAGACGGTGATTGATGCGATTGAGCACGCCGGCTTTGATCAGGACAGCAAACGCCGCCTTGCCGAACGGGTCCGATTCGGGAGAGGGGGCTGCGATCCAGTCGAAGTTTCTTGCTTGCAGTACGTTTCCTCTGGGATCAATCAGGGCCGGGTCGGGGCTCCAGAGCGCAATCTGTGCAATCGCAAAAATCACGGAACCACCTGGCCTGACACTCTCGGTACGCCAGTCCTGGGCTGAGATCGTGATGTCCGTGCGATCCTGACAGGATTGTGCCTCTGAGTGTGCTCCAGCCTCCCGGAGATGTCTTGTCTCCAGACACTGCACACGCTCTGTCAGAGCGCCGGGGGGACGGGTAGGAACAAGTGTGACTGTCTCGCCGGTCTGTCTCTTGTACTGTGCAGCAATTCTTTCCATGACCGGTATATGCATTGAAGACACCGAGATGCTAAGTGGCTGTGCTGCGACCATCTTGCCGGTGAGCATGCAGGCCGCTATCAGCACCGCCATGGATGCAAGCCATCTGCTCTGGCTGTTCGTCACTGGATTCGAATGCAGCATCATTTCAGACCAATCACATTACTGACACAAGACAGAGACCATCGAAAAAGTCGAAACGAACGGTCTGGATCAGCCCGAACGAGGAGGAAAGGGAATTTATTGTAGTGCTGACGACGAATGATGTTGCATCTTTCTGGGTGTCGTGTGTGCGTGGTGTGATCTCTGGTCCATCACTGTAGTGGTACCTGAGAGGCACTCGAGTCGGGGCCAGGCGGTGTGTACAGCGCACATGTTTTTGTCGCATTCTTCCAGCATTTGTTTCTGTTTCCGCAGGTCAGGGGGGCTGGGTAAAAGCCTTTGTGGCTGGACAATCAAGAGAAGTTGTTGCGAGATCGCTACGTTTCGATCGCAGGTGCTTGCGGTGTCGGGTGCTCCGATTGCGGGAGTTTGGCCGATGCATTGGGCGAACGGATCGAGGAAGCGGCAAGGGCATAAGATAGTTGGAGTGATATAAGCCAGGTGTTCCGTGAGGTCTGTATCTGGAAAAAAGTATACGAAAGTGTTTGATTAATCATTTATTAGTCATATTTGATCTATCTGAAAATAGTTAATAATAATATAATGTGTTTGGGCGGATTTTGTGTTTGTCATTGTGTGTTCCCGGCGTTCCAGGTACTCAAGGTGACTGGACCTGCATCGGTTTCAGCGATCCGACGGAAACGCAGAACGCAGGACAAAGCGGCCAGGGTAAAGCAATAGAGCTGATCAAATTAAGGAGGTGTCAAGGTGAGTGCAGGTTTGACGATTGACTGGGCGAACTTCACGCCATGGGCGTCGCTCGGTGGAGGCATTTTGATTGGTCTGTCGACTGTCATGCTGATCGTATTCCGGGGGCGAATTGCAGGTATTAGCGGAATCCTTGGAGGGTTGTTTCAGTTCTCGAACACCTCGCAGGACCACTATGGCTGGCGTATCGCTTTTGTGCTGGGCATTCTTGTCTCGAGTCTGGTGTACAGCCTTTTCACTGCGATGCCAGCATCGCAGATCGATACCGGATATCCAATGCTGATACTGGCTGGATTACTGGTCGGATTTGGTACTCGAATGGGGTCGGGATGCACCAGTGGGCACGCTGTGTGCGGAATCGGACGTGCTTCGCCGCGTTCCATGGTGGCAACAGCCAGTTTCATGGTCAGTGGTTTTGTGACGGCCTACGTCGTTTATCACCTGTTCTGAGGGGTCTTTCAATGAGAACACTGCTGGTATTTGTCTCTGGTCTGGTTTTTGGGATCGGTCTCATCATTTCAGGGATGAGCAATCCCGCCAAGGTGATCAACTTTCTGAATATTGCTGGGGATTGGGATCCCAGTCTGGGTTTTGTGATGCTGGGTGCCATCCCGGTTGCATTTGTCGGGTTTCACTGGATTCAGTCGCGTGGTGAGACGATTTATCATGAAAAGCTGCAACTACCGACTTCCAGGGACATCAATTCTTCGCTGGTAGCAGGCGGATTTATATTCGGGGCTGGCTGGGCGATTGCTGGTTTCTGTCCCGGCCCGGCACTGGTGGCACTTGGTGCCGGCTACGAGAAAGCTGCCGTGTTTGTGCTGGCGATGATTGCCGGCATGTTGATTCACGACCATCCCTACAAGGCGCTCACGCAGCGTCGGCCCGCCTGAAAGTCGCTTTGCGCTAGTAGACAGTGACTGGTGGCACTGTCTACTTTCTGATGTGATCTCTCGAGGCCGTGGCGGCCCTCACGCCCAGAATGGAGCCCACAATCAAGAGGCCGCCCAGCAGGGTGCGGGCTTGTGGGACTTGTGCAAACAGCATCCAGGCGACAGCGATCGCATAGACAGGCTCCAGTGCAACTACCAGGCCGGCCATACTGACGCGCAGTCGCTTCAGGCTGTAAACAAACAGTGAATGTGAGAGTCCTGTGCACAGAATGCCCAGGACGGCCAGCCACATCCAGGAAACGACAGATATCCTGGGCAGATGCGTCAATGCCAGCGGCAGAAGTAGCAGGGCAACAATCAGGTTCTGGTTCCTGGCTATCCGGATCGGGTTTTGCCCTGCAAGTTTTCTGCTGTTGACGACGGCCATCGCGGCAAACGACAGCCCACTGGCCAGTCCGAGCAGAAAACCATAAGTATTCTCGTCAGCAAGGTTGAAAGAAGGTGTCATCAGTACGAGGCCGGAGGTCACCCCTAGTGTGCGCAGCCAGTCGGCCCGGCTGATCTGACCGCGAGCGATCACCCATTCAATCGCGGTGATGAAGGCCGCAAAACTGCTAAACCCCAGGGTTGCGAGTGCGACACCTGCGATCTTGACCGACATGAAGAATGTGACCCAGTGCACCGCCAGCAAGAGACCCGATAATCCTGTGTATCCAATCAGTTGCAACCTTGCCGGTAGACGGCTCCAGTGCGAGTCATCCACTTGCTCCTCGGGCAAAGATGATTGCGGGGCGCTTGACTGGCGTGAGGACTGAAGTGCTGGTAAAAGTAGCAGGGGAGACAAAGAGAGAACGGCAAATGCAGCACGACCAAAGGTGATCGTGTTGGGATCTGCCTCGATCAGGCTACCCAGGATACCCGTCATGCCAAATAGAAACGCGACCAGATGAATAGCGAGCATGCTCGCGCCAAGCTGACTGGAGTGGGAAGGCATGTGCACTATTAGATGGTTGAAGGAATTGGCGAGTGGTGGGCCGTGAAAATGTCTTGAGATGGCATGCTTGTCAAAATCAGTGCCAGAGTTCGTCCAGTGGACTATCTTCACTGAACCGGTGCGCAATCTGCGCCTGCAGCAGTTCTGCCGTGGCGAGCGCATCAGTGACTGCGTTGTGTGGTTTGTAGAAAGGCAGGCCGTAACGTCGTCTGCTGTCGGCCAGCCGGATCGAAACAGGTTTGACGGTCTCTTTGCGGAAAAGGCGTTGCCACCAGTTGCCAGTGGGTTTGCGATTGCGATACAGGCGTGCCTCGAGCTCCATCGTATCGATCATGGGCATCTCGATTGGCTCGTGGATTAGCCGGTTGAGCGCATTATTCAGGAAGTTACGTTCAATCGCGCGACAATGCACCACCAGGACGTGACCGGCAATGGCTTGCAGGAGCGGGCCCAGCACTTCCAGGAGTTCCGGCGCGTTCTCGACCTGCGAGTGGGTAATTCCATGCAGTGTCACCGATTCGTCGGCAAGCGGCACATGCGGCTGGACGATCCAGTGTTGCGCCTTGCTTGACTCGATCATCCTGAGAGTCATGGGCAGCATCCCGATGCTGACGATGCCGTCCCTGGCGGGATTCAGACCTGTGGTTTCCACATCCATGGCCATCAGTGGAACGTCCTTGATGGGTGTCTGCCCACTGACCATGCCTGCTTCGTAATACGCACGCAGACGCGGGTCGTTCGCTTGTCTGGCGAGTGCTTCGAACCGGCCTTTCCAGTCGATTGATCCAGTCTCGGGCATGTTGTTGCGTTCGCGCGGAAGGTGCAAGAGGCTGCCGTGTAACAAATGGATTCTCCTACGACAAGGGCTAAACCGGAATCAGTTGGCCCGATTGGGCTGGTAGCGAAACTTCAGGTATTTCTGAGCGTTTGACAGAATCAGGAACGCATCACGCAGGCTCTTGCGATCAAAATCCGACAGATTGTCGGGTTCGATGCTGTTGTCTGCTTCCTGGCCGTTGGCGATTTCTTCCGCCTGGTGACGAGCACGGGTGATCGAAATGAACTCAAGCGCATCCCGCAAGTCCTGTCCGCGACCTCGCGGAAGGATCTGGGCCTGCTCGATGTCATCGATGCGCTCGAAAGAGTTGCGTGCCCTCGATCCGATTGCCAGCGCATGCACCCTGATCAGATCCGTCAATGGTGCGGTGCCACGGCGTTTGATGTTGATGGTTCGGGAGTGGCGGCCATCAGCTTCGACTACGAACTCCTTGAAGAATCCGATGGGCGGTGTGCGAAGCAGGGCGTTGCGGGCCATGGACGCGAGGAACCGGCTGTTGCCCTTGGCCTTGCGTGCAATCAGTGCACGCAGCGTTTCGGCCAGATCATTGCTCCCGTAAACGCCTTCAAGGTCAAAGAATATATTGCTGTCAAGCAGTGACTGCGGACTGGGTTTTTCTATCCAGTCGGAGAAATACTGCTGCCAGACGTGCAGGGGTTGACGCCATTTCTTGTTGGTGGCCATGACGCCACCCGAGCAATAGGTGTAGCCACAGCGCGCCAGACCATCACTGACAAAGCGTGCAAGACTTTCAAAATAAGCGTCGTGCTGGTCTGGATTGAAACGGTTGTCCAGAATCAACGCATTGTCCTGATCGGTCACGATCAGTTGCTCCTGACGTGCCATGCTGCCCATTGCCAGAAAGCAGTATGGAACCGGTGCCGGCCCAAGCTCCTGATGTGCAAGTTCGAGCAGTCGCTGTTTGTGTGCACGGCCGATCGCTGCCATGGCACTACCCACCATGTGCGAGCTGGCATCCTGTTTGACCATGCGCACAAAGCTTGATTGGACTTCAGGTAGCAGTGTCGCAAGGTCGTCTACTGTCTGCTGCTGAAATATCCGGCTGACAACAAACAGACTGTTGCGAGACTCGTAATGGAGGATGTCGGACAGGGCCAGCACCCCCATGGGTCGACCGTGTTTGACCACTGGCAGGTGATGGATGTTGTGATGCAGCATGGCCAGCATGGCTTCGAAGGCTAACTGGTCTGCCTTGACCGACACGGGGTCGGTCGTCATGATCTCGGCAACAGGGGTTTCGTAGGACAAGCCTTTGGCAACAGCCCGGTTGCGAATGTCCCGGTCTGTGACGATACCCACCATTCGCTCTGCATCGGTGATGAGCAGCGACGATACGCCGTGTTCGCTCATGATGCTGGCGGCTTGCATCAGGCTGGTTTCTTTTTGGGTGCAAACAGGCTCTTTTGCCAGCAACGTGGCGACCTGTGTGGACATCAGCTCGTTGGCCTGCTCGGACTTTGACACAACTGTTCGCAAGCGAGTGCTGTCTTTGACTTCAACCAGATCCGCGAAAGCCTCGTGATTCTCGAAGATCTCCAGAAACAGGCTGTCGGGAATCACGTAGAGCAGAGAATCCTCGATTGCGGTCGCCGGATAGCGGACGGTGCGTCGTTGAAGTAACCCGGACTCTCCAAAATGCCCACCTTCGTTCAGTCGGTTATAGAGCGTACCATCACGTCTGTAAATTTCGACAGCACCGCTGCGAACAATGAACCAGTGATGCAGTGGTTCCCCAAACTGGAAGATTGCGGTGCCCGATTTGGCGTAACGAACGTCGACTGCGCGTGCCACATCCTTGAGTACATCCTCCGGCAGCGCAGAGTAGGGCATGTGTTTCTGCAGAAAGTCGAGAATTTCGAGTTGTTCGCTTTCCATGGCTTACCTTGCTGGGTGATCTTCGTGAAACGGAGGAGGCAGAGGATGAGTGAGTGACAGGTCAGGTCAAATTCTGAGGGACTTGTGATGCATGTTGCAGCCACAAGTCCCTCAAGGTAACACCCTGGGTCAAACAGACGACCTGGGCTGTTTGGGTCAGGGCTTGCCTGGGCGAGGTTCGCTCATCAGACCCTTGATGAGCGAGGCCGTAGCGACCAGCAATACCAACGTAAATGGAAATCCGGTTGATACCGCCATGGCCTGCAAGGCCACGAGACCGCCACCCATGACCAGCGCAATCGCGACCAGTCCTTCGAAAGTGCACCAGAACACCCGCTGAGGCGCTGGAGATTCCACTTTACCACCTGAGGCAATCACGTCAATCACCAGTGAGCCGGAATCCGACGAGGTGACAAAGAACACGACTACCAGAATAATGGCGATGAACGATGTGATCTGTGCCAGCGGCAATGCTTCCAGCATCAGAAAGATCTGCAGCGGGAGCTCGCCTTCAGTGACAGCCAGATACTTCTGCTTGACGACCTGACTGATGGCGGTGGTACCGAACACGGTCATCCAGAGTACGCAGGCCAGTGAAGGAACGATCAGGACCGAGACAATGAACTCCCGCACAGACCGTCCACGCGACACACGTGCGATGAACATGCCGACAAAGGGTGACCATGAAATCCACCAGGCCCAGTAGAACCCGGTCCATCCTTGAGAAAAGTTTGCGTCCTCTCGTCCGAACGGGTTGCTCAGCTCTGGCAGAAAACTGACGTAGGCCCCCAGGTTACTGAAAAAGCCCTTCACGATATCGAGCGTTGGACCCACGAAAATCACAAAAAACAGCAGCACGACGGCCAGGACCATGTTGATCTCGGACAGTCGCTTGACGCCTGCATCCAGACCCGCCAGAACAGAAAACAGCGCGATCGCTGTGATGGCGATGATCAGCAGGATCTGCATGGTGTCGCCAAGCGGCAGACCAAACAGGTAGTGCAGACCAGCGGCAGCTTGAGAAGATCCTAGTCCCAGTGAGGTCGCCAGACCAAACATGGTCGCCAGCACCGCCAGAATGTCTATCACATGGCCTGGCCAGCCCCAGACCCGCTCGCCGAGCAACGGGTAGAACACCGAGCGGATGGTCAGGGGCAGACCTTTGTTAAATGAAAAAATCGCAAGACCCAGCGCAAGCACGGCGTAAATCGCCCAGGGATGCAGCGCCCAGTGGTAGATCGTTGCTGCCATGGCCAGACTTTGAGCAGCAGCGGCATCGCCTGCAGCGGCACCCAGTGGCGCCCAGTCGGTTCTGGCACCGTTCTCAACGGTTGTGCCGCCCATGGCGGTGCCAAAGTGTGCCAGCGGCTCGGACACGCCGTAGAACATCAGACCAATACCCATACCAGCTGCAAACAGCATGGAGAACCAGCCTGCGTAAGAGTAGTCTGGCTTGGCTTCGGTGCCGCCAATCCTGACCTTGCCCAATGGCGAGATGGCGATCACGATGCAGACGATGACAAATATGTTGCCAGCAATGATGAAGAACCAGTCCAGGTTTGAGGTTAGCCATCCCCGAAGACTGCTAAACATCGGTTCGGCCTGATCTTTGAATGCCAGAGTGAGAACGACAAATGCAATCACCATGGCAGCCGAGACGGCAAACACCCGGTTGTGAATATCCAGACCAAACGGTCCGACGTTCATGACAATATTGTCTTGACCAACTGTGTAGTCGGTATTGATGGGGTTGACGTCCCCATCTGGAACCATGGGGTCCTTTTTGGTGTCAGTCACGATTTGACCTCCGTGAGAGCGCCGCTAGGTGGGCACAGGTTCTTGGTAAAGTGCCGGATCCAGACGTTGCGCAGGACGCTTTGAGGTGCTGCCTTGATCAAGGACTGACTCCCCAGAGCACTGGCTTCGGTCAGACGGCCGGAACGCAAAAGTGCCTTACGGTAACATGAGGTTACATGTCACTAATAGTTCGATCCTGCATTTAAGCCATGTTTCGAGGGTAAAGCCTGAGGCGGGTGCATTCAGAAGGTTGTTTGCTTTCCATCCAGTGCAATAGCGAGCACCGACCAGATGATCAGATTGTCGGACTGAAACTGTCCGAATCATTTTGCTGGTGCAAATCAAAACAGCTGTGCAGGCTTGTTGCAAATTTGCTATAACGGTGCCCTGGCATGCGCCCATGCACCCCGTCCAAACCACATTCACGCCCACAGTCAAATTTTGCGGACGAGCCCGGGCTAGCGTCTGCCAGCCTGGACCTTTTCAGCAGGCCAGGGTGCGTCAGACTGGTCAGGATCACTTGGTGCGGGTTCAATCCGGAGTTGCCAGCAGCAGTCTGGCGAGGTCTTCCGCGTGCGTCACCATGGCGTCATGGCCTGCCTGCATCTCGATGTAGGTCCAGTCTTTGCGGGATTGCGCGTACTCCCGACTCGAGGTTGTCGGCCCGTAATATGGCGTGACCGCAATATACGTGGTCGGCAGACCATTTCCAGTCGGATGCCTCAGAGGCAGGCGGTCTTCGTAAGTTGACATCGGATGTGGGGTGCAGCGTTCACGCAACCACTGGGCGTCGGTCGGGTCCGTCACGCCGAACATCTCTGGTGGAGGAACCGCCATGGTCAGTCCGCCAGAGGTTGCAAGAGACTCCTCCTGACGAGCCCTCGCGACTGCTGGCGGTAAAATGTCGAACGGACTCTCGCCGTCTTGCACAATCAGACTGTCCAGGTAGACCAGTTGCGAGATTCGGTCGGGCATGCGATCAGCCAGCCCGGTGATGGTGATTCCACCAAAGCTGTGACCCACCAGAATGACATCGTGCAGATCTTCCCAGAAGATCAGGTTGGCGATGTCATCGATAAAGACATCGAGTCCCAGCCCCGGTTGTAGCAGGTGAGATCGCTCGCCAAGTCCAGTCTGGGTCGGGGTGTAGACGTCATGGCCGGCGGCACGCAGCAGGGGCGTCAGTTTTTTCCAGCACCAGCCACCGTGGCAAGCACCGTGGACCAGCACGAAGGGCCGTTTTTTCTGAATATCGGTCATGGAGAAATTTCCTTGCGAGTTTCTGATCAGATCCGCCGGCACGCTTGCTACATGACGGATCCTGCCTGAAACGCGGATTGTATGACTCAGGCGTACCGGGTTGTGATCGTCTTGATTGTCGTGAAGCTCAACAGCCCCTCAAACCCCTTTTCTCGACCGTGTCCAGAATGTTTGACCCCGCCGAAAGGAAGTTCGATGCCGCCACCGGCGCCGTAATTATTGATGAACACCTGGCCAGCCTGAATGCGGTGCGCTACACGAAGCGCCCGTGAACCATCCTGGGTCCAGACACTTGCCGCCAGACCATATGGCGTGCCATTGGCCAGACTGACTGCGTCGTCTTCGTCCCGAAACGAATAGGCGGTCAGTATCGGCCCAAAAATCTCCTGCTGCTCGAGTTGATGTTCAAGCGGCACCCGGTGGATCAGCATGGGTGCCAGATAGAAACCACCAGCAGGAAGGTCATCGGGTAGGCTGGCGCTGGCAGCGATACGCAGTTTGTCCGACTCAGCCAGCTTCACAAATCGCTGGACGCGATCGCGTTGCGGACCGCTGATCAGCGGTCCGCAGTGCGGATCAGATGCCCCGGGTCCAACCGTCAGTTCGCGAATTCTTGCTGCCAGTGTCTCGATGACTTCGTCGTAAATATCACGGTGTATCAGGACCCTGCTGCCAGCCGTGCAGGTTTGTCCGCCGTTCTGGATGATGGCGTTTACGACGGTAGGGATGGCTTCTTTAAGGTTGGCGTCTGAAAACAGAATCTGGGGTGACTTGCCACCGAGTTCAAGTGTCACAGGCACATGGTTACGCGCAGCAGCCTGTGCGACGTGGGAGCCGGTCGCGTTTGAACCCGTAAAAGAGATGTGGTCGATCCCGGGATGGGCGGCGAGAGCCGAGCCCGTTCGTGCGCCATCTCCGGTGACAATGTTCAACGCGCCAGCCGGCAATCCGGCTTCGATGCCAAGCCGGGTGAGTGCAAGTGGTGTCATGCACGCAAGCTCGGCCGGCTTGCATACGCAGGCGTTGCCAGCCGCGAGGGATGCCGCCACGCTGCGCCCATAAATCTGGGCGGGATAGTTCCACGGAATGATGTGGGCAGTGACACCAAGCGGAACCCGGATGGCCATCACACTGGTATCGAGGGAATATGGAATGGTCTGTCCATGGATTTTGTCAGCTGCACTGCCGTAGTACTCAAAGTAGCGCGCACACGCCCGGATGTCGCTGTTTGCCTGGCTGATGGGTTTGCCCGTATCTCGGCACTCGAGCTCAGCCAGTTTCTCGAGATCGCGCAGAATCAGGTTTGACCAGCTCATCAGAATGCGGCCCCGTTCTGTCGCCGTCAGATGTCCCCAGTCCGTCTCAAAGGATTGACGTGCCGTGCGTACGGCCTTGTCGACATCGCGCTCGGTTCCAAAGGGAACAGTCGCAAAAGTCTCTCCCGTTGACGGGTCCAGAACATCAATAGTTTCACCGTCGCTCGCGCTGACGGCTTCCTTGCCGATGATCATCAATTCATGCGTGATATCAATAGGTTCTTTGCTTTCTGTCTGGGGACGGGTTGCCGTTGATCCAGCATCTCGAGACTGGGCTTGCTCAGGATGCTTCAGGACTGGATTGTTGTTCTGTTCATGCATGATTGAAAAACCTATCGAGGGCTGGATGGGCTGACCGGAGAAGGACCGACAGGGGAAGGGCCGACAGGGGAAGGGCCGACAGGGGAAGGACCAACAGGAGAAGGACCGACAGGAGAAGGACCGACAGGAGAAGGACCGACAGGAGAAGGACCAACAGGAGAAGGACCAACAGGAGAAGGACCAACAGGAGAAGGACCGACAGGGGAAGGACCAACAGGAGAAGGACCAACAGGAGAGGGACTAACAGGAGAGGGACTAACAGGAGAGGGACTAACAGGAGAAGGACCGACAGGAGAAGGACCAACAGGAGAAGGACCAACAGGAGAAGGACCAACAGGAGAAGGACCGACAGGAGAGGGACCCGGGGCCGGTACGCTACTGGGGGAGAGGGCGGGAGCGGGAGCTGGGTCACTCGCATAAACAGCGTCACGTAGTCCCAAGCTGATGGGCGGAAAGTAAGAAATCATCATCAGGCAGGTGATGATCACGAGCACAAACGGGATCAGTGACTTGATGACCTGCTCCAGCGAAATTCTGGCAACAGTGCAGGCTGCGAACAAATTCACTCCAAATGGTGGCGTGATCATGCCGAGCGCCAGGTTGACCACCATGATGATCCCGAAATGAATCGGATCGATTCCGAAATAGATGGCAACCGGGGTCAGAATAGGCGCCAGCACAATGATGGCTGCCGATGTCTCGATGAACATGCCGATCACGAACAGCGCCGCGTTGACACCGATCAGGAACATTGCCGGTGAACTCAGCACCTCCACTAGCCAGCGACCAATCGCATCCGGGATCCCGGCGCGAGTGATCAGAAACGCAAACAGGCCGGCATTGGCAATGATGAACATGATCACCGCACTGGTGATGACAGACTGCTTGAGCACCGCATAGACTTGGCGTACTGTTAGCTCGCGGTGCATGACAAAGCCAATGAACAGTGCGTAGAAAACTGCAACAACCGAGGCTTCAGTAGGCGTGAAGATGCCGCCGTAGATGCCCCCGAGAATGATTACCGGCATTAACAGGGCCCATCCAGCCTTGCGGGTCGCAACCAGCACACTGCTGCGGCCCTCGCGGTCCTGCTTGCCCCAGCCTTTGATCTTGCAGTCAATGTAGATATAGAGCATCAGTGCCGAGCCGATCAGCAGGCCTGGCACGATACCGGCGATAAACAACTCGCCAATGGAGACTTCCGCTGCCACGCCAAACAGGATCATGGGAATTGATGGCGGAATCACCACGCCGAGTTCGGCCGAGGTAGCCTGTAGCGAGGCGGCATACGGACGCGGGTACCCGTGTTTGACGAGTGCGGGAATCAGGATCGCACCGATGGCGAAGGTGGTTGCGACCGATGAGCCTGATACGGCTGCAAAAATCATGCAGGTGAGCACGGTGGTCATGGGCAGGCCGCCTTGCACTCCGCCCACCAGACTCTTGGCAAAATCCACCAGCCGGTAGGAAATACCTCCTACCTGCATCAGGTTTCCAGCCAGTATGAAAAACGGAATCGCCGCCAGCGGAAACTTGTCGATTGCCGTGAACATTTCCTTGGGAGCGATGATCAGGCGTGCCGGGTCAAACAGAGCCAGGCCAATGACGGCTGACCCACCAATCGAGACGGCAATGGACACGCTGAACGCGAATCCAAGCAGCATGGTAATCAGAAGGGTTAACGGCATGGTGAAACCTGCGTCAGGTAAGCAAATGCGTTCGAAACGCAATCAGTCATTGCCAGCATGTGTGGCTGATCAGCGAGCATGAGCACCTGCCTGATTGCTGGTAGGATCAAGTTTCAGGATCTCAGGGTTGTCCGCAAGCGGGTCTTCATGGCGGGGCTCATCTATCCAGAAGGCGATGGTGGCGAGAATGCCCAGTAGCGCCCCGGTGGGCACCGCCGCATAAGCCCAGGCCATGGACAGATCCACCGAGGCGAATGTCTGAAATCTGACTCGCCAGGAAAGGGAAACGCCAAACCAGAGGATGGTTCCGAGAAAGCCGATGTTGGCGCAGCAGACGATTGAGCGTACGACCTTGCGCCAGGTGCCACGTGCCTTACGCATCATCAAGTCAACTGAAATCAGCGAGCCTTGCCGGATGGCAACGACGACGCCTAGCATCACACACCAGATCAGAAGGCGTCGCATAATTTCTTCGGTCCAGACTGAAGGCTGCGAGAGTAGAAAACGTGTCGTGACCTGCCAGAGACCGAGGCAACTGATGATGGCCAGCAGCAGACTCGCCAAGTGTAGCGACAGTCCGGTCACGAGTCTGTCTACAAAGAGGATGGTGTTTCTCAATTGACCAGGTTCCAGGTTAAATGCACAGGTCCAGCCAGACCCATCAACAAAATTCAGCACTACTTTTCAGCAAGACTGTTCTGCCAGTCATGTCGCAACTGGGTCAGGGTCCTCGATAGACCATGCCACGACGACATGCAGGCACAAATCAGGGCGCTAGTCACGAACAGCAGCCCGTTGGTTTCGACAAAGACTTGCTTCAAAATCCTAAATATCGTCCGGACAAAGTGTCTCTGGACGAATCCGTACATCGGCCAGACTCAACGCCAAAGACGAGAACCACAGATGCGCCACACGTGCAGAACGACGAGCATAAATCGATCATCACACATCGATCACACATCAACCGCACACAGGCCTTGCGTTTTCCTTAGGTGATGCCCACTTGACCAGACTGACTACGCAGCCAAAGGCCGAGTTTCTGAAGTCCTTACCTTGTCTGAAAGCCTTGCCGCTGCGAACAGAAAAGATGTAACGCACTATATTAGGCGCTCGAATCACTGTACTGAATTGGGCTTAACCCCAAAGTGAATGATCTCAGGCGGCCTGGAGCAGGCCCGCCAGCCTGGACAAACTGACCGGGCATGCTGGAGCTATCAATGAAATCTGATTTTGTCTTTCTGTTTCCACATCAAGTTCGCTGGGTCGAGTGTGATCCTCAATGGGTTGTTTTTAACGGTCATTATCTGACCTACTTTGATATCGCCATCAGTGAGTATGGCAGGCACTTGAATCTGCCAGGTGGTCTGGAGCGCCAGAAAAGCGGACGGGAATTTTTTGCGCGCAAGGCGTCTGTCGACTATCTGGCGCCCGCCCGTTATGACGACACGCTTGAGATTGGCGTGCGTGTGTCGTATCTGGGCAACTCCAGCCTGAAGTTTTTTATCGGAATTTTCAGAGGCGACGAAGTCCTGACCACGGGTGAGATGGTGTACGTCTATGTGGATGTCAAAGCGCAGCGAAGTGAGCCCATTCCACAGTCATGGCGAGACAAGGTGCTTGCGTTCGAGCGCACGCCGGTCGAACTCGGTGGGCAGCGCTGATCCGGATCGAAGAGTGTGACCGATCCTGCAGGACTGGTGCCGGTCACGTCGAGTGCCATCTTCCATCACCACCGAAGTGGCCTGCTGCAATGCATCAAGTCGATTCAGACGCATTGCTGATTCCTGTCCAGGAATCGTCACATTTCTGACACGCCACTGTCATTTTGACCGGTCACGATACCGGTCATGAACACTTATGAACGCCGCTCAGGCATGTGCGACCTGGCTCCTGCCACTGCCGGCAAGGCTCATGCACAATTCGGTCAGGGCGAGGCTAGCTCCCGGAAGATGGCCGTCACAGTCCCGGTCACCATGCCCCGACAGCACGCCCACTATCGGGCAATCTGGGTGTCGGACGTGCATCTTGGAACGGCCGGGTGCAAGGCAGAGTATCTGCTGGACTTTCTCCGGTTTAACGAGTCCTCGAACTTGTATCTGGTCGGCGATATCATCGACGGCTGGCAGCTCAAAAAACACTGGTACTGGAAGCAATCGCACAACGATGTGGTGCAGAAGGTGCTGCGCAAGGCCCGTAAGGGCACCAAGGTGACCTATATCACGGGCAATCATGACGAGGTGCTCCGGCAGTTCGCAGGGCTCGCGTTCGGGGACATCCGGATCGTCAACGAGGCGGTCCACCATACCCTGGATAACCGGCGGTTTCTGGTGACACACGGTGATTTTTTTGACGGGATCATCGAGCATGCTCGATGGCTGGCTTACCTCGGGGATACGCTCTACACACTGGTTCTGCGAATCAATGATGGATTTAATCGTGTGCGCCACCGGATGGGACTGTCGTACTGGTCGGTCTCGCAGTATCTGAAACACAAAGTCAAGAACGCGGTGTCCTTCATTTCCGAATTCGAAGCTGTGCTGGTGCGCGAGGCCAGGCGGCGCGGCTTTGACGGGGTGGTGTGCGGTCACATTCATAAAGCCGAGATTCGTGAAATTGACGGCATTCTCTATTGCAACGATGGTGACTGGGTGGAAAGCCTGTGCGCGCTGGTCGAGACACACGAGGGAGAGCTCAAGCTGGTCCACTGGCCCTACCAGGCAACCGGGCCCGAGCAGTCCCCGTTCGGCCATGATGAGCACGAATCATCTGAGAGTGCTCCGGAAAGTTCGGGACGACTCTTTGATGCCGCGGTCGCACCACCCGTGGCGCCAGGCCAGAAGGCTGACGATTCAACACGGTGCTCAGGTGGGCAGTCTGGGACGAAAGCCTCGCAGTCCGGATCAGCCTGCAAGGGTCGAGGAGTTGAGCATGTCTGAGTGCACCCTCAAGTATGACCGGCCGGCAGTTGCCGCATTACAGCAATCAGAAGGAGGCGTGCTTTCTGGTCATGGTGACCGCCTTGTCGCCACTCGGTTAGCCAGCCACCCGGTCATGTACTCGAGCGACCAGACTCGCCCGCGGCGTATTCTGATCGTCACCGATGCGTGGGCGCCGCAGGTTAACGGCGTGGTGAGAACGATTGACAACACCAGGCGGGAACTTGAACGCATGGGGGTACATGTCCAGATTCTCTCGCCGCAACAATTCAGGACGATTCCCTGCCCCACCTATCCGGATATCAAGCTGTCGCTGACGACACCTGCCCGGGTGACCAGAATGATCGAGGACCTCGCGCCTGACGCGCTCCACATCGCAACTGAAGGTCCACTTGGGTGGTGCGCACGACGAGGGGCTGTATTAAATGGCTGGCATTTCACCACCGCCTATCACACTCGTTTTCCAGAGTATGTGAGAGCCCGTACGGGGTTGCCAGTCGGTGCGTCCTATCGTCTTCTGGCCCGGTTTCACCAGCGCTCCGCAGCAGTGATGGTGCCGAGCCTCTCAATGGTGAGTTTGCTCCATCGGCGTGGGTTCGGCCGGATCGCCCATTGGGGGCGAGGCGTGGATCATGATGTGTTTTACCCGCGCATTTCGCAGAGCGTATCGCCGAACAAGAGCGCGCCTGTCTTTCTGTATGCTGGCAGACTTGCCGTCGAGAAAAACATCGAGGCGTTCCTGTCGCTGGACTTGCCCGGAGTGAAATGGGTGGCGGGTGACGGTCCTGCAGCTGCCTCTCTCAAAGCCAGATACCCGGATGCCCGGTTCCTGGGCATGCTGGATCCAGACGATCTGGCGCAGGTCTATAGCGAGTCGGATGTTTTTGTATTTCCGAGTCTGACTGACACATTTGGACTGGTGATGGCAGAGGCCATGGCGTGCGGATTGCCGGTTGCGGCATTTCCGGCTCCAGGTCCGCTGGATGTTGTGGGAAAGAGCGGCGCTGGCGTACTGGATCAGAACCTGCGTCAAGCCTGTCTGGCCTGTCTGAAAATACCCAGAAGTGCTGCCCTGGAGCGTGCTGCGCAGTTCAACTGGCGCGATGCGAGCCTGCAGTTCCTCCTGGCATTGCGTCCCATGCGAGCAGCGTCAGTGGCATCGTGAAGCCCGGCGACTGCGGTGACTGGGGTATACGACTGGTGCCAAACGCGGTAGCAATCATTCGGGAGGGATGAGGTCAGAGAAAGCACCTTGTTCGCTACGGGTGTTCGCTCTGTACTGGCGTTTGCTGATGCGGGCTCACAATCCTCCCTGACGCTTCAATAGAGATGGTCAGGCTTGCGTCTTCAATGCGTTTCATTGCCGTGTCGCACGCAAACACGGGTCCACAGGGTCAGCGTCCTGGCACGATGCCGTTGTCTGGTGTGCTTGCCTGAAGCCCTGATTGAAACAATCAGGGAGGTCATCGAGGGATGTCATACAGCGAGCAATCACTCGAAGTGGTCATAAATGCGATTTCTCAGGTTCATCAAAAGTGAACACAGGGTTTTGCAGTGATAAGATTACCAATTTACTGCAAAGCCTAGACCGGAACTGAAAGATGAACGCACCAGATTATGTCAAGCACGAAGGCCTGATTCAGTGGGTGGCCGAGATCGCCGCTAAAACCCGTCCCGACCAGGTGGTCTGGTGTGACGGTTCACAGGAAGAATACGATCGCCTGTGCGCCGAAATGGTGGCAGCTGGCACACTGATTCCACTCAATCAGGAGAAACGTCCGAATTCATTCCTGGCACGTTCGTCAGCCGACGACGTGGCGCGAGTCGAAGACCGGACGTTCATCTGTACACCCTCGCAGGCGGACGCGGGCCCCACTAACAACTGGATCGATCCGGCCGAAATGCGTACCAGACTCGACGAGCTGTTTGAAGGCTGCATGCAGGGTCGTACCATGTACGTCATCCCGTTCTCGATGGGGCCGCTGGGCTCACCGATTGCGCAGATTGGAATCGAACTGTCCGATTCTCCCTATGTCGTAGTCAACATGCGCGCCATGACTCGCATGGGCCGTGCGGTTTATGACGTTCTGGGTGAAGACGGCTTGTTTGTTCCCTGTGTCCACAGTGTGGGTGCACCGCTGGCGCAAGGTCAGTCTGATGTCGCGTGGCCATGCAACAGCACCAAGTACATCGTGCACTTTCCTGAGACGCGCGAGATCTGGTCGTATGGTTCCGGATATGGCGGTAACGCCTTGCTGGGCAAGAAGTGTTTTGCACTGCGCATTGCGTCAACGATGGGGCGCGCTGATGCCGCCAGCGGTGAGAATCCTGGGTGGCTGGCTGAGCATATGCTGATTCTGGGTGTGAAGGCACCCTGGGGCAAGAAGTACCACGTTGCCGCCGCATTCCCTTCGGCTTGCGGCAAGACCAACTTTGCGATGCTGATTCCGCCGCCCGAGCTCGCACAGCAGGGCTGGGAGATCACCACTATCGGTGACGACATCGCCTGGATCAAGCCTGACGCTGATGGAAAGCTGCGCGCGATCAACCCGGAAGCAGGGTATTTCGGGGTAGCACCTGGCACCAACGAGAAATCCAATTTCAACTGCATGGCCACACTCAAAGAGAACGTGATTTTCACCAACGTGGCCCTGACTGATGACGGTGATGTCTGGTGGGAAGGCATGACATCGACGCCTCCGGCGCACTGCATTGACTGGCGTGGCAACCACTGGACGCCAGAGCAGGGTGCCGAGGGTGTCAAAGCTGCGCATCCGAACGCACGTTTCACAGTCAGTGCAACCCAGAATCCGGTGCTCGACGATGCCTGGGACGATCCGGCTGGCGTGGCGATCGATGCGTTTGTATTTGGCGGACGTCGCTCCAACACGGTCCCGCTGGTGACCCAGGCGCGCAGCTGGGAAGAGGGCGTTTACATGGCCGCCACCATGGGGTCAGAAACCACCGCGGCGGCCATGGGCAAGCAGGGCGTGGTACGCCGGGACCCCTTCGCCATGCTGCCGTTTTGTGGGTACAACATGGCGGACTACTTCGCTCACTGGCTGCAACTCGGTGAGCAGATGCAGAAATGTGATGCCCAGTTACCCCATATCTTTTGTGTGAACTGGTTCAGAACCGACGAGGAGGGCCGTTTTGTATGGCCGGGCTTTAGTGAGAACGCGCGTGTTCTCAAGTGGATGCTGGCGCGTATTGAAGGCAACGCGACCGGTGCCGAGAACGTCTTTGGCATCACGCCACGTTATGAAGATCTGGACTGGTCCGGCATGAATTTCTCGCAGGACTTGTTTGATCGCATCACTTCGATCGATCCACAGGCCTGGCAGAAAGAGTTCCGGTTGCACGACGAACTTTTTGAGCAACTCTCGCACGGACTGCCACAAGTGCTGCTCGATATCCGGGTTCGCCTTGAGCAGCGTCTGACCGACGAAACGACGAACTGATCAGGATGATCTGTTGTGCCTGATCAGGTGCTGTGAGCAGTGACAACTCGATGACGACCTGGCTAGCCAGATGGCTGATGCCAGGTCAGGCGGATTCTTGACACCAGCAAACTGAGGAGTGAGTGAATGTTGCCTGAACGCCGTCTTAACGCAGTCTGAACGCCGTCTGAACGATGATTGACTGAGTCAGTGTTGACTCAGTCCTGCTTTTTATAGCCAGTATTTAACCAGTCTTGCGAGACTTTGCCTGCGGTTCGTCGTGGTGCAAAGTCAGCCCCCGATTGCTGTCAACGCGGGGGACTCAACAATAGTCCCCCAGTTCATGCGTTAACGCCAGACCCCGGGTCTGGCCGGAGAAGAGAATGAAGCTTGACGCGATTTCGCATCGTGCCCGCAATGCCAAGATCCTGGCAACCCTCGGTCCGGCCAGCAGTGATGCTGACACGATACGAGCGCTCTTTGATGCGGGCGTTGACGTGTTCCGGTTCAATTTCAGCCATGGCACACATGAAGACCACCGTAAACGTTACGAACTGGTGCGCCAGATTGAACGTGAGGTCAACCGGCCTGTGGGTATTCTGATGGATCTGCAGGGCCCCAAGCTGAGGCTTGGAGTGATCGAAGGTGGACGTCTGGCCGTCAAACGCGGGGACGTATTGACGCTGGATCTGGACCCCGCACCCGGAACTGCTGAACGCCTTCCAATGCCCCATCCGCCCATTTTCGAGGCCGTCAAGCCCGGTGACGATCTCCTGATCGATGATGGAAAGGTTCGTCTGAAGGTCCTGCATGGCGACGCCCAAAGCGCGCGTGTCGAAGTCTGTAATGATGGTGTGCTGTCTGATCGCAAAGGCGTCAATGTCCCGGGAGCGCTTCTGGCGCTATCGGCAATGACCGACAAAGACCGCGCTGATCTGGCATTCGGCCTGGAGCTCGGGGTCGACTGGGTTGCCCTGTCATTTGTCCAGCGGGCTGAGGACATCGAAGAAATCAAGGCGCTGGTCGCAGGGCGGGCCTGGGTGATGGCCAAACTCGAGAAGCCCGCAGCAATCGAAAGCCTGGAGGCTATTGTCGAAGCATCGGATGCAGTCATGGTCGCGCGTGGCGATCTCGGTGTGGAGAAGCCGCCAGAGGATGTCCCCATCCTGCAAAAACGAATTATTCGTGTATGCCGGGAAGTGGGCAAACCAGTGGTCGTGGCTACCCAGATGCTGGAGTCCATGATTGCTTCGCCCGTTCCCACGCGTGCCGAGGTCAGCGACGTCGCAGGTGCCATTTATGACGGCGTTGACGCCGTCATGCTTTCGGCCGAGTCTGCCTCAGGACAGTATCCGGTGCAGGCCGTGACGATGATGGATCGCATTCTGCGTGCAACAGAGCAGGATCCCATGCAGCGAGTGACCATGCAGGCGGTCCAGTCAGCACGTGAGGTAACTGCTCGCGATGCGATTTCCGCTGCGATTCGAACCATTGCAGAAACTTTGCCTGTGGCCGCAACGGTCGCTTACACCTCATCGGGCGCGACGGCCCTACGGGTCGCGCACGAACGTCCTCGCACCCCGATTCTCAGCATGACGCCCAATCTGTCCGTGGCCAGGCGTCTGACACTGGTCTGGGGGGTGCATTCCACGCAATCCCCGGATGTCAGGAGTTCAGACGAGATTGTTCATCATGCGTCGCAGGCCGTTCGCAGACATGGCTTCGGGGAGCCTGGCAAGGCCGTGCTCATCGCAGCAGGCACACCGTTCGGGGTGTCTGGCACCACCAATCTGCTCCGTGTGACCTGGCTAGACGGATCGGTCTGATTCTCGTTTGACAAGCAAACAGGGGCAGGTGCAGGTTGCGGCGTCATCCCCTGTTTGCTGATCGTGATTGCCTGTCCCTGACTCATGAGCGCAGTGAAGACCGGCTTTTGATTTCATTGACCAAAAGCGCTTCAAAACGGATCTGGTATTAGGGGCGAACCCTCTCAGTGAGCCTGTTTCTGTGTCTTGACCTGTTTGACGAGCTGTTCTAGCTGGGATGCAGGCAATGCACCTGAGACTCTTCCGGTTTCTTTGCCATCGAGAAACACACCCAGGGTCGGGATCGAGCGGATCTGATGTGCGGCCGCGGCCTGCTGCTCGTCTTCGGTGTTGACTTTAACGAAAAGTACCTCGCCTGCATGCTGGCGGGACGCCGCTTCGAAAGTGGGCGCAAACATCCGGCAGGGGCCACACCAGGGCGCCCAGAAGTCGACGATCACAGGTATCTTGTCTTGCCGTATGATTTCCTGCAGGGCGGTGCTATCAAGCTCGACCACTTTTCCAAAGAGCAGTTCACCGCATGCACCACAGTTTGGTGCGTCGGCAACCCGGTCGGCAGGAACACGATTCGTTTTACGGCAATGCGGGCAGCTAACTTGCATGATTTTTCCCGTCACGGTGTTGGTTGAGAGAGCAAGAGTGAATCACGAGGACTAAGTGACTCATTCTTAAGGGACTCATTCATTTCATGTAAATATATATTGTTTTTTGCAAAAAGCAAAGCGTAATCATCAGGCAAGTAAGGTCTCTGTATTCTGACGATTGAACACTTGCCCGCGCATTTCCCTTCCTGGTCTGACTGGTTCGCGTGCGAACAGTCAGGCGCAGCCGACCGGGCAGGAGGGCGCGCGCCGGGGGCATGTGGGTGGCAAGCGGGGTGGCATGCGGGGGTAGCATGCCGGCGATTTGATTTTTGTCCTGCCTTTTGAGAAGGCTTTTTGAAGGAGCTTTGCGGGCGCGCCCTTCGATCCCTTGGGCATCGATGCCGGCACGTACGGTCGCCAGGGTTCTGTCAACTGGACCTCTGCCCCTGACCCGTTACCCGCGAAGCCCCCACGATAGTTCGCCTCGAACAGCCTCGGCCAGTGAAAATCAGAACAATACATTTCAATAGGTTACGCAGCGTTTTCAGGGATATGGCGGGTTACTCGAGGTGTCTGGCAACCGCCCAGGCGGGTTGGCAATAGCGGGAGAGTTCATTTTGATCAACCGTGCGGCAGTTGAAAGGCGCCTGGCCTATGTCACAACATTCGCTGTTGTTGTATTCGTCGCCCGGATCAGATCTCTTCGGCAGGAGAAAACAGCAAGGACACTGGTTGATCTGGAACTGGCCTCGCGTGCAATTGCCTGGATTGTCGTTTTCGGCTCAAGTATTTGCGCACAAAACCGGTCGCAGGCAAGTGGGTATTGGTATGCTTCGCATTACAAGAATTCATCAGGGGATTGCCTTGTCTTCGACCATTCTGCAGATCCGGACGTTTCTGATTCTGCTTGTTGCTGTATCGGCCGCTTTTGTCTGGTTGCTCATTCCGTTCGCCGGTGCGATCTTCTGGGCAATTGTGCTGGCCATCCTGTTCATTCCAATGCAGCGATGGCTCATCGGGGTCATGCCAAACTGGCCCAATGCTGCCACACTGCTCACCATGCTGGCTGCCGTGGTGATTGTGCTGATGCCCGTCTCGTTTGTCGCACAGTCAGTGATCACCGAGTTGATTCATCTTTATCAGCAGGTTCAGGATGGTGATTTCAGGGCGGGTGATGCGTACGAACAACTAGTCAACGCTGTCCCGCCGAGCATGATGCCCTGGTTTGAGCGACTCGGTCTGGATGATGTTGAAACAATCAAGAGCTACATCTCGCGTTTTGCCAGCCAGGCTGTGCGTCTGGTCGGCAACCAGGCAATAAACGTCGGTCAGAACACGTTTATGTTCGTACTGGAGTTGTGCATCATGCTCTACCTGCAGTTCTTTTTGTTGCGCGATGGTATGAAGCTGTCTGGCCTGGTTACCAATGCGCTACCCCTGGCCATGGAGCACAAGGCACGCTTTATGAGCAAGTTTGCAACCGTTGTGCGTGCAACGATCAAGGGAAATGTGGTGGTGGCGATCTGCCAGGGCGCGCTCGGGGGCTTGATCTTCTGGGCACTGGGTATCGCCTCGGCGACCTTGTGGGGAACCGTGATGGCGGTTCTGTCACTGCTGCCGGCTGTAGGGGCCGGGCTGGTCTGGGGGCCCGTTGCCGTCTACTTTCTGGCGACGGGTGATATTGCCAAAGGTGCCATTCTTGGCGCCTACGGGGTGTTGGTGATTGGTCTGGTTGACAACGTGTTGAGACCCGTGCTCGTGGGCAAGGACACCCGTCTGCCGGACTACATGGTCTTGCTTTCCACGCTGGGCGGATTGACCATGTTCGGGATCAGTGGCTTTATTGCGGGCCCGTTGATTGCCGTGCTGTTTCTGGTGGCATGGGATCTTTTCCGGGTGATGAATCAGGAAATCAGCGAGACGGTAGAGGATCGCTGACCCATCCTGGACGCAGGCTGTGCGATGAGCGGGCTTTTGTCTCGGCAAAACTCCTCACTGCAGTCTGCTGTCATTCGAGCAGGATCTTGCTGACCTGCTCGACAATCTTTGCATCCTCGCACAGGAATACGGCAACGTCGTCTGCGTTCATGACCTCGAGCAGTTCATACATGGCATACAGCAGATTCTCGTCGCTGTGACCGAGCGCGCCGACGTGAACCGGATGCTCGCGCTCAAAGACGCTTCTTGGAATCAGGTAACTCAGGGCATTGGGGTCGGGTGGCCCTTCGGCAAGAATGACAGTCAGGCTCGCTGCTTCTTCACCAGGTTCCGGGTCAGTCTGGGTCAGCTGGACCTCGAGCAGGTGCTCGGGCAGTCCATCGATGCGTGCCGCGGTGAAACCGTCGATCATTCAATTCTCCGTTAATTTGATCAGAAAGGGCGACCGATTGTGGCGAACGGGACCGAGCCTTTGATCGCGACGCCCGTATGCCAGCAATGTCAGTGCCGTCAAGCTCAACATAAACTGCGATCGTTCATCGATACACTCGAGTACCGCAAACGCGATAGTTTGATGGTTTGATAATTTTCAGTACGACACGCATGGCGCAAGGGCAGACAAGTTGCGTGAAAGAAAATGGAGTCAGGAACCCGACGTTCAGGCCGCACGCCTGGAGGTCGGGTAGACGCTATTACTCTCGCTCTTCGCCCAGGACTTCCATGATGGCGGCCAGCATGTGATTGAGCTCCGAGGTCATGAGTGTGAAGTCTGTATCGAGTTTCTCGGCCTCGTTCAGGGCACCATCCGCCTTGGCACGTTCCTCGAGAATGTCTAGAGGATTGACGCGCTTGAAATCCGCAGTATCAGTGAGTACGAAGCTGATTCGATCCTGCCAGGTCAGCGCCAGGCGTGTGCACTGGTAGCCGTTTTCCACGTGACGAGTGATGTCATCGGTCGATACAGCATGTTTGGCGTAGCGAATCACGCCTGCGCTGTCTCCACCGGATTGCCACTGACTGTCCGGATCGATCGTGAATCCATCCGGTGCCTCACCCTGAATCAGCCAGCTGGTCATCAAATTGGCTGTGGACTGATTCAGTCTGAGTGGCTCAACGGGATAGGGATGCATGGCTTTTCCCAGCGCGGAGAGGACCTCCTCGACCTGCGAAGACGCGGCTGCGTCAATCACCAGCCAATGGTTGACCGGATCGATCCACAGTCTGACGTCGCGTGCGATGGTGAAGGCGCGTGGCATCAGAGACTCGGTGACCATCTCCTTGAGATCCTTGATCTGTTTGCGACCAGGACGATAGCCTTGCTCGGCCTCAATGATCTGCGCCCGTGCCTTGACTTCCTGGTTGATGACGCTGGCAGGCAACAGCTTCTTTTCCATGCGCATGGCCAGCAAGAGCTGACCTGACACATTCACGGCCAGCCGGTCGTCGTCCTCCCGGGGCGGAACCCAGCCCTGAGAAACAGCTGACAGATCGCCTGCTGGTGTGAATCGATGCGCGCTGAGCGCCTGATCGATTTCATCCCAGTGCTTGGCCCAGTGAGCCGACAGTCTGAATACTTTGAGATTCTTGAACCACATGATGCCTATCCAATACCCACGAAAAAAGGCTTCAAGTGTAGTTCAAGCCGGGCGCAGCTCCAATTCGGAACGCTCGCCACGGCGAGATAGTGGTTGTACGAATTGTCAATGATTCAGTAATCGGCTTGCGATGTAGCGGCACATGCCTCGCAACGCGGGCAAACAGGGCGCCGTTGCACGCAACTGCGAAGCTTGCTCACTCTCGGTTCGGTACTCGTGGCGGTTTGGTCATGCCCTCGAAACAAGTGTGAATCAGCAATTCAACAATGTCATCGTCACTGAAGGCGCCGCCCGCTTTCAGAAAGTCCGCAACCGGGTCACATGAGCGCGAATAAATCGTGTAGAGAATGACTTCGGCAGGCAGTGAGGCTGACAGGTCACCTTTGGCTTGCGCTTGTTCAATCCATTCCCCGAGCACTTCGGTCAACCGGGTCAGACGCTCCACATAGGGTTGGTGCTCGATCAATGTTTGCTGAATGCTGGAACGGGTTGATGGTAGCGAGGGCATGGTGCCGCTAAGGTGAATGCGCACGGCCCAGCGAACGACAGCCTTGAGCTTTTCAATTGCGGACAGATGCTCGGACAGGGAGTTGGCAACCTCGAGCGAGTCATCCAGAAACCGTGTCATAGACGCCGCAGCAAGCGCCTCTTTGGATGCAAAGTGTTTGTAAAGACTGGCTTTGGCGATGCCCACTTCAGCAGCTACTTCATCCATGGTCATCAGGTCAAACCCTTTTTGGGCGAGCAGACGGTTGACGACGTCCAGAATCGCGTCTTCCCGGAACTTCAATTGTTGTGCCTTGAATGAGGCCTTCTTTCTGGCTGCTGGCGTTGGCATGTTTGCTGCCTCTTGTAAAAAACACATGGACACACAAAAAGCTTGTGTATCCCACAAAAATGGTTTCTAATCAGTTCAAACAAATACTGATCAGTATTTGTTTGAACTGATTAGTTCAATTTAAAGAGACCCAAGTTTTTACAGAAATGATGCAGTTGCTGTCTAAAACCTGATGGTCGTCTTGCTACTCGAGAGTAAATGTCGATTATGCCTGTATCCACATCGTTTGACGATCAATCTGCAGCCGGTAAAGGGGTTCTGGACTCGCGCGAGTCTGATCAGAAGGGGGCGGCAGCGGCGCAGTCCGGTGAGCAGACTCCGTCCCAGGCGCAGCAGCTACCCAGGCACGTCCAGGCATTTGAGCCGGGAACCTGGACACTCAGTGGTTGTGGTGTCTTCAGCTGGAGCGTGTTTCGTCTGTACCGTGCCAGCCTGTTTGTTCAAGGAACTGTCGATTCTGGAAGGCCCTACGCCTTGTTGCTGTCTTATCTGCGCAAAGTAACCGCTCAGCAGATTGCCGACACATCCGTGCAACAGTTCGAGCGGCTCGGATTCGGTTCGTCAGAACAGCATCAGCAGTGGAGGAGTTTGCTCCTCGGGCTGTTGCCTGATGTCGCGCTGGGCGACCATTTGACAGGCCTTTTTTACCCGAATCAGAAAGTTGAATTCTTTGACGGTAACAAGCACCTGGGCTGCGTGGAGGATCCGGCGTTTGCACAAGCATTTGCAGCGATCTGGCTTGATCCCAGAACTCAGGGGCAGTCCTTGCGCAAGGCGCTGCTGGGGATAAGTGATGACTGAGGGCAAGTCGCGCATTCCCTCGCCCGGCAGCCGGATTGCAGTTGTTGGCTCGGGCATTGCGGGCCTTGCGAGCGCCTGGCTCCTGTCCCGGCGCTACTCGGTGACTTTGTTCGAAGCGGGGTCGTACTTTGGCGGACACTCCAACACGGTGGATGTCACGGTCGACGGCATCACGCATCCGGTTGACACCGGCTTTCTGGTTCATAACGACCTCACGTATCCCAACCTGATTGCTTTATTCGAGCATCTTGGCGTACCTGTCCATCAAAGCGATATGTCATTCGGTGTATCAATTGAGGAGCCAGACATTGAATGGGCAGGTTCGAACCTGGGCACAGTCTTTGCCCAGAAGAGCCTGATGTTCAATCCTCGTTTTATCGTGATGCTGAGCCAGATACTCAAGTTCAACCGCAACGCGAACCAGTATCTTCTGGAATGTTCGAACCAGCCAGATATCACGCTTGGGGAATTGCTCAAGCGCCATGGCTACGGGCGGGCGATGCAGTACTGGTACTTGCTGCCAATGGCAGCGGCGATCTGGTCCTCCTCTGTTCGTGACATTCTGTCGTTTCCGGCCGCGACGTTTCTGCGATTTTGTTTGAATCACCGGTTATTGCAGATCGAAGGACGGCCTCAGTGGCGCACCGTGCTGGGTGGCTCGCGAGTCTACGTTCAGGCAATGCTCAAGTCGATTCAGGATGCGAGGCTTGACTGCCCGGTGCTGGAAATCAGTCGTCGTCACCTGATCAACGCAGAGTCTGGACAGCAGAGCGCTGGTATCGTCGTTCGCACCGCCCGTTCGACCGAGGTGTTCGACGCTGTTGTGATGGCGTGTCATGCGCCCACCAGTCTGGGGCTGATCGATGCTACCGATCAGGAGTGTGACATCTTAGGGGCTGTCCGTTACCAGCCTAATGAAGCCGTTCTGCACACGGATCCAGCACTGTTGCCCCGACGCAAGAAAGTCTGGTCGGCCTGGAACTATCTGTCCACGCCGTCACGTGATGATGCTCATGCAGTCGCTGTCAGTTATCTCATCAACTGCTTGCAGCCGTTGCCATTCACGACTCCGGTGATTGTGACCCTCAACAGTCACCGCCCGATTGATGAGTCCCGTGTCATCCGGCGTTTCAATTACGAACATCCGGTCATGGATCTGCCTGCAATTCGGGCCCAGCAGCGGCTTGGTGTGATCCAGGGGCAACTGGGCACCTGGTTCTGCGGGGCCTGGTGTGGCTATGGATTTCATGAGGACGGACTGAAGTCAGCCATCGCCGTTGCCCGGGACTTCGGGATTGAACCGCCGTGGGCAGGAGTTGTGGCATGAGCAATGAGTTACCGGCGTCTGACAACCTGATCCGCTTTGCTCGTGCCGTGGTCATGCACAAGCGGCAAAAGCCGTTTATCCACGCCTTTGTCTACAAGCTGTTCTGCATGCAGTTGCGGGTTGATCAGCTTGATCAGGTGGCGTTTCATGCGTCATCAGGCGGCTCATGGCTGTTTGGCGTGAATCGCCGCCGCCCGGTCAGCTTTATGAGTGCCGATCACGGAGATCGTCAGGGCACTGATCTGATGGGGTGGCTGGAGCGCACCTTACGTACAGCCGGACTAGAGCATCCTGGTGGTGCAACCTGGTTGCAGTGCTTTCCAAGGGTGTTTGGCTACGTCTTTAACCCGGTCAGCTTCTGGATGATGCATGACCGTCAGGGGGACCTGAAGCTGATTCTGGCCGAAGTGAATAACACCTTCGGGCAGAGCCACCAGTATGTGTTGCAGGCACCTGATCACGGTGTTATTGGACAGGGTGACGACCTGTTCTGTCGCAAAGTCTTCCATGTGTCTCCCTTCTGCGAGATCAAGGGGCACTACCGGTTTCGATACCAGGGCCAGATCACGGCTCCCCTCGCAACGGCACCCTCTATCTCGAACCGTGCCATGTCACTGGCTGAATCAACTTCCGCGCGTCAGTCCATGGCGATCGATTTCTTTGATGATGACGCCAGTGATGTAGCGCTGCTGCGAACGGCAATCACGGTCGAACCGCAATCGTGGACCACAAGACGCGTGCTCGGTGCAGTCATGCGTATGCCATTCATGACCTTTGGCGTGATGGTCCGCATCCACTGGCATGCCTTCAAATTATGGCGCAAAGGGGCAGCGTTTCACCGGTTGCCTGCGCCACCGCAAGAAGAGGTGACCCGCAATGTGCCATGACCGTACTGCCGCTACTGATGCCGTGCTTGCCAATGTGTCGACAGACCAGGCAAAAACGACCAAACCGACCTCAGTCCCGTCAGGTCCAGACACATTGACCCAGATTTCACACCTGACTTCACTTCATTTCACTTCACATTACTTCACTTCACCATACCCGAGGTTCATTTAATGAATGTCAATGAAGCTTCGATCAACACACTGTCCGTCCAGACGCTGCCCTGGTCTGCCCGTACGTTTGTCTCATTGCTGTCAAGGATCTCAGAAGGCTCTCTGACATTGATCGATCCGCAGGGCCGGTTCATGCTGCTCGGCAGGCAAGGGGCATTGCCACACGCCCAGCTCAAGATCCGTGACTGGCGGGCAGCATCGCTCATCATGCGACAGGCCGATGTCGGGTTTGCGGAGTGCGTCCGACGCAACTGGGTGGATTGCCCGGATATGATGTCACTCTTCAGGCTCGCAATCCGTAACGAGGATTCGGTGAATGTGGTGCGCGGTAGTTGGTGGGCGCTGTTGCTGCGTCAGCTTGGGCACTGGGTGCTGCGAGACAACAGCCGCCGCGGTAGCCGTCGCAACATCCTTGCACATTACGACCTCGGGAATGACTTTTACCGTCTATGGCTCGACGGGTCGATGAGCTATTCCGCAGCACTGTTTGAAGGGGATGACCAGCGCAGTCTGCCCGATGCACAGGCAGCGAAGTACGACCGTATGCTGGACCAACTCGACATCCAGCCGGGCCAGACACTGCTCGAGATTGGGTGCGGCTGGGGTGAACTCGCTGTGCGTGCCGCTCGAAGAGGTTTGAAAGTCAAAGGCGTCACGCTATCAGACGCGCAGCTAGCATGGGCACAAGAGCGGGTCAGACGCGAAGGGCTGGCTGCTCAGATTGATCTTTCGATCTGCGACTACCGTGATATCACAGGTCAGTACGACCACATCATTTCGATCGAAATGTTCGAGGCAGTGGGCCTTCGTCACTGGCCCGGTTACTTCTCAGTGATTCGCGATCGTCTGAAGCCCGGTGGGCGAGCGGTTATCCAGACAATCGATATAGCGGATGCCCATTTTGATGCATACGTGCGTGGCACTGATTTCATTCAGCAATACATTTTCCCGGGCGGCATGCTGCCCAGCCCATCGCGATTCGAGTCTCTGGCCGACAACGCGGGCCTGAATGTGCAGGATCGATTCAGTTTTGGTATCGATTATGCAAAAACACTGGCCTTGTGGGCGCAAGCCTTCGACACACACCAGGAAGACATTCAGGCGCAAGGGTTCGATGACACCTTCATGCGGATCTGGCGCATGTATCTGGCCTATTGCGAAGCTGGATT
The DNA here is from genome assembly GCF_003058465.1 of Orrella marina. Taxonomy (NCBI): domain Bacteria; kingdom Pseudomonadati; phylum Pseudomonadota; class Betaproteobacteria; order Burkholderiales; family Alcaligenaceae; genus Orrella; species Orrella marina. The sequence continues at coordinate 699,050 of NZ_CP028901.1, forward strand.
TCGGGAAGGACGCACTGATGTCAAGCAATGGGTTCTGGCCAAGCATGCTTGATGGCCTTTATTCATTTCTTTGCCGGACGCGGTCGCTTGACGCGGCGAGCCAGTAAGAACGCAATGTTCCAGTCACCACTACTGTGTGCTGACGGGTAAGGAGAAGATCACCATGCAAAGACATTCCAGCGTGCAGGGGCAGCCTGAGGTCAGTGGAGTGCGCGAGCAGAATACCCTGGTTAGCGCCATCGCAACCGCAATTCTGGAAAAAGCCAATGACGGTTTCTTGCGGTGTGTGTCTTCTCTTGCACTGATAGCACCGAACTTGAAAAAGGTGCTAGGCGCTGCTGTGCTGGCAAGCCTGGCTGGCCTTGCGATGCCGGCATCAGGTTCACAACTCGCGAATCAGGATCGTGCGAACGGAGTTTCCGGCCACGACCGGGCGTCCGGGGGCGACCCCGTTGCAGGCGACGCGCTGAGTCAGACCCCGGCCTTTGGCTGGCATGCACTGGTTCCGCACGCCCGGCGAGTTGGACAGGGCCAGTTTCGTCGCTTCGGATTCCTGATCTACGACGCCACGCTCCTGGCGCCCAACGGTCGCTATCAGCCTGACGAGCCTTTCGCACTGGAATTACGGTACGCGAGAACCATTAGCCGTGACCAGATCATTGATGCGTCGCTTGACCAGATGCAGGCTCTGGGTGTGGATGTCGACCAGCACCCTGACTGGAAAGCCCAGCTCCATGGGGCCCTGATGGACGTGCGAGCGGGCGATGTGCTGACTGGCGTTTACGTTCCGGGGCGGGGCAGCGGGATTTTTCATGAAGGAGTCAGGCTGGGAAGACTGGATGACGCGCTGGCACAGGCATTTTTTGCGATCTGGCTGGATCATCGCACCAGTGATCCTGACTTGCGCGCCGAGCTGCTTGGGCAGTCGGACTAAGGGCCGGCTCACGTGAATCCGAGACCATCGCGCTCAGCATCAGGCACGCCAGATCTCCAGAGGCTGCCGTCTGCCGCCGGGCTTGCGGCCTACAGTGCACTGTCTTTTTCACTTGCCATGGCGATGTTGCCGATCTACATGATCGCACCCAAGTTCTATGGGGATACGCTGGGTGTCAGTCTCGGCATGCTTGGCGCTGCACTGTTCGCCGTGCGTCTGGTCGACACTGTTCAGGATCCGTTGATCGGACAACTGGTGGACTGGCTGAGTGGGGTCCGGCGCGGATGGAGCGGGCTGTTGATCGCAGGTGCGTTTTTGCTGGCAGGGGGATTTGTCCTGCTGTTTCATGTGCCGGACGGGCTGAGTGAAACGTCGATTGTTCTCTGGATGGTGGCAGCACTCGTGCTGGTGTACACGGCTCACAGTCTGATGAACGTGTGCTACCTGAGTTGGGGTGCCAGACTGACGGACGACACCGGTGCCCGCGCTCGCGTTACTGGCTGGCGTGAAGCCGCCGGTGTGGTCGGTGTGGTGGTGGCGTCTATCCTGCCGGCAGTCTGGGCGGCAAGCGATGGTCCCGAGCGCGCTTACGGCGCATTTGCGTGGGTGTTTGCTGCCATTCTTGCGGTCACTGTGCTGATCACGTTGCTGGGGTCGCCGCGCCCCAGGATCGTCTTCACTCCTGAAATCAACGCAGACCGGCGCCAGCTTCAGCATACCGGTAACGACGGTTTTGCTCAGGCAGGACGAGTACGAGCAGGAGGACGAGAACGAGGACGATGGGCCCGGATGCTGGCGCCCTGGCGGGCCGCGTTAGGTCGTCAGACCGTTGGTCCGGATCGCTGGTTGTGGCGCCTTTATGCGTTTTATCTGTTTAACGCAACGGCGGCGGCATTGCCGGCGACATTGATCCTGTTCTATGTCGAAGATGTGATTGAACGGCCTGCCCAGGTCGGGCTGTTTCTGGGCGCGTATTTTTTGGCGGGACTGACGGCGCTTGGACTCTGGGTCCGGGTCTCAGACCGTCTGGGCAAGGCCCGGACCTGGGCGCTTGGATCGCTGATAGCTGGAGTGGGGCTTTGTCTGGCTGCGTTTCTAGGCACAGGCGACACCATTGCTTATCTGTTCGTCTGTGTCTTGACCGGCACTGCACTGGGCGTGGATCTGGCATTGCCCCCGGCCATGCTGGCCGATGCGATCCGGCCAGAGCAACGTGGCAGTACGGGGCTTTACTTCGGGGTCTGGGCGTTCGTCGCCAAATTTGCGTTGGCGGTATCAGCCGGGGTGTCGCTACCCGTGCTGGCCGCGCTTGGGTACGAGCCCGGACAGCCGGCAAGCGCCACATCGCTGGCACTTGTCTACGCCTTCATGCCGATTGTTTTCAAGGCAGTGGCAGCAGTCTGTCTCGGGCGCAGACTGCTCAGTCCGGACACGGTCCGGCAATCGCCAAAAAACATATCTATCCATTCACGTACTGATTAAGGGAGAGCCAAAGCATGAAACTCAAATCCATACTGGCTGCAACCAGCGCAGCTGTTCTGACGGCATGCGCAAGCGTTGATGTCGAACAGTACGCCAGTGAAGAGCCCAGGCTCGTCATGTCGGAATTCTTTGACGGGAAGATGGATGCCTGGGGCATTTTTCAGAAACGCAACGGCGAGCTTGCCCGGCGCTTTCATGTCGAGATCATTGGCACATGGGAAAGTCCGACCGAGGGCCAGCTCGATGAGTATTTCACCTACGCGGATGGTGAGAAGTCGCGCCGCTTATGGAAACTCAGCCAGCAGGCGGATGGCACCTGGCACGGTACGGCCGATGATGTCGAAGGCGTTGCGATTGGCAAGGTAGCGGGTAATGCATTGCACTGGAAGTATGTCCTGCAACTGCCGGTTGACGGAAAGGTCTACAACGTTGACTTTGACGACTGGATGTGGCTCATGGATGGCAATACCATGATGAATCGTTCAGTCATGTCGAAGTACGGATTCAGACTGGGTGAAGTGTCGCTACTGTTTCGCAAACGGGAGCCCGGTTCGTGAGCATATTCGCTAGCATCTGGCGTAAGTTGAATGCGCCGGTGACAGACTGGTCAGGTCGCAAGGTCTGGATCATTGGTGCGTCAAGTGGAATCGGGGCAGCGCTGGCGAGCGCAATGCTCGAGCAGGGGGCAAGAGTGGCCATTTCGGCCAGGCGAGTGTCCATGCTGGAGGGGATTGCCCAAGATTATGAACACGCGCTTGTCGTGCCGCTGGATGTCCTGGACGAACGATCCTGGGATCAGGCACTCGAGCGGATTGATCGCGAGTTTGGCGAGATCGATCTGGTCGTTTTCGGTGCAGCTCGTTATGATCCCCGGCACGTCTGGGATCTGGATCTTCAGAAAGTTCAGGCGAGCTATGATCTGAACGTTGTTTGTGCCTATCGGGCGGCTGCCAGACTGGCTCCGCGGCTGATCGCACAGGGGCATGGCGGGATCGCCATGATAGGGAGCATCTCGGGCTATACCGGCTTGCCCAGAGCGATCATCTACGGAGCCACCAAAGCGGCGTTGCAGAATCTGACTGAAACGCTGTATCTGGAACTTGCTCCCAAGGGTGTATCGGTTTATCTCATCTCGCCAGGTTTCGTTAGAACCCCGATGACGCAGGCCAACGATTTCGAGATGCCTGGACTGATGACACCGCAGGCTGCCGCACAGGCCATTCTGAAGGGATTTGCCAGGGGGCTGTTTGAAATCCGGTTTCCGACCGGCTTTGCCAATGTACTCCGGCTTGTGAGCAGACTGCCATATCGCATCCGGTTCGCCTTGCTTAACCGTGTAACCAGGGCTTAGTCGATTGGTCTTGTTCCATGCAAGGGCAGGGATGCTGTCGTGCAATTTAATAGGCGCATGTCAATAAACGCATGTACATGGAAGTATGCGTAAGTGCGTGCAATGTGATGTGCACCGCGATGTGCGCTTTGTGGGAGTATCGACATGGTTGATAGAATGGTTTCGGGCTCTAGCCAGACGTCCGGTACTGGCCAGCGAGTCAAGCGTGAAGAGCAGTCGGCTAGAGCACACCGTATCATCGATTGGTTTGAAGCGCTCAGACCTGATACGCTGGACAGTATAGCCACGGTCTATGGCCCGAACGCCCGGTTTCGGGATCCTTTCAATGACGTCAGCGGTTTGAGATCGATCAGACAGATTTATGCGCACATGTTCGAATCTCTGGAGAATCCCAGGTTTACGGTGACTGAATCAGTCGAGCAGGCAAGTCACCTGTGCGTTGTATGGATGTTTCAGTTTAGCTGGCGCGGGCGTCCGATCGAGTTTGAAGGTACAACCTGGTTTGACCTTGATGAGCGAGGCTTAATCTCCAGACACCGCGATTTCTGGGATGTTTCTCAAGGCGTTTACGAGCGATTACCAGTACTTGGTACGGTACTGCGCGTGCTGCGCAGGAAAATGGCGACACCGGGTTTGCTTTCTGACGCGTGATGTGTGTCTTGTGCCTGTGCATTTCTGGCAGATAAGACAAGTCAGCTCACTTGTTCGAATCACACATCAGGACAGAGCAATCTTCACGCTGTTTCAAAAGACGTCAGAGCATCGCTGGCCCGCATGTCTTGCGGTGCGTGGCCTGGTAGTCAGCGTTTAACGACTTGCTCCCGGGGGTTGCGGTTGGAACTACCCATTTTTCTCCGGTAAGAACCGGGCTGCGTGAAGCCTTGTCGCCTGCATGTGATGCGGGAAATTCAGGTAAAAAAAAGCCCCTCCAGCACTGGAGGGGCCTAAAAGCCGGTAGGGTGCAGCAGTCCCATCCGGCGGGGGACCGTTCGATCGATCAGGTGTTGCTCTGATTTCGATCTGAATTCAATCAGCCGCCCTGTCTTCCAGAGCAGCAGGCAGGACTGACCTCGTGTCGGGGTTCATCCTGGTGTCCAACCAGGCAAGTGTGTCATCAAGCCACATCTGCATTCACCACCGGCACTACAGCTAACCCTGACTAAACCATGCCATAACCATCTGTCTTATCGGTCTTGATATCCCGTTTGCAGGGTCTGGACCGTTCGAGAGAATCAGTTTCTGGCTAAGCTATGTTTTGTGACTGAAAGTATTCTATAACCAAGGCTTCCAATTTGCAAAACATCTAGCCTAAATATTAGTTCATGAACCTGACAGGTAACTGACAGTCAATGCGTCTATGCTGATACGAGTATTGCCCAGCACAACTATCAGCACTTCTGACATGTTCTATCAGCAAGACATAGTGATACGTTGCGTCAATAACTCACTTGTTGCAAGTTATTCTGTGAGGATTCTGTCAAAAGTGATCGTGAACTGGGTTCCATACGGTTTTTGTCCAGGATTTGCGTCCTCGACCCGTAGCTCCGCTTGATGTCGCTGGGCGATCTCTTTGACAATCGCAAGCCCAAGACCGCTGCCGTGTGCAGTCGATCCGAGTACACGATAGAAACGGTCAAATATGCGCCCCTTGTCTGCCGCAGGAATGCCAGGGCCATCGTCGCGCACGAACAACTCCACCTGCCCCAGTGTTGTATTTACGCCAATCGTGACATGGCCTCCGTCAGGAACGTAGCGCAGTGCGTTGTCGATCAGATTGTTGAGAGCCTCTGTGAGCAAGATTGACTGTCCCTGGATCATGATCGGAAACTCGGGGCCTTCGTAACCCAGGTCGATGCCTGCTTCAAGTGCGTCCGGTACCCACTGCTCGCATACCTGACGTGCGAGCGAACCGACATCCATAGGCTGGCGTTCGACCTTTTCAGGATGTTCGGCACTGGCCATCAGGAGTAGCTGATTGATCAGGCGGGTTGCTCGTTCAGTGCTTGCCACGATCTTGTGCAGATTCTGTTGAGTCTGGGCGTCACTTGCCGTTTTGAGCGCAAGCTCTGCCTGCGTGCGCAAGCCAGCCAGCGGAGTTTTGAGTTGGTGCGCTGCGTCCGCGACAAAGCGACGTTGCGATTCGATGTTCCCTGATAGTCTGGCAAGCAGATCATTCATGGCAACAACAAGTGGAGTGATCTCGAGCGGTGTCGATGTGTCCTCGATTGAGGATAGGTCGTCCGGTCTGCGCGACCTTAATCGTTGTTGAAGTGCATTGATGGGCGCGATCCCTCGTGACAGCCCGAACCAGACGAGTAGTACCGCCAGTGGCAGTACCAGGAACTGGGGGATGATGACACCCTTGATGATGTTGTTGGCCAGCTCCGCCCGGCTTTCAGTGCCTTCGGCTGCAACCAGCAGGATGTTCGTCGCCGGTTTGAGCGGAGACTGAACCCAGGTATATGCCAGTCTGAGGTTGTAGCCGCTCACTGACTCGTCACGGTAATAGACATCGCCTGGTCCCCAGTTCTCTGGCATGTCGGGTGAGGGTAGCGCGCTTTCTCCACTGATGATCGGCCCGCCGACGACCTGGGCTTTCCAGAAAATGCCCTCGTTCTCACGTGTGCGCATGGCAATTCTGGTAGGAGAACTCAGTGTCAGGGCGGGTAGTGGTTCCGCCCATTCGATCTGGTGCTCCAGAAGCTCCAGTGCGTTGTTAAGCGACCGGTCGAAAGGTGCATTCGCGATGTCCTGTGCAACCAGGTAGGTGATTGCCACACTCATGGGCCAGAGCAGAAAAAGCGGAGCTAGCATCCAGTCCAGAATCTCCCCGAGTAGCGAGCGGCGATGTACGCGCGGGCCACTGTCTGCTGGCTCGAACCCCTCGGTTGAAGACTTTGATTGTGTGCTGATCGGCGTGTTTACTGGCGGATACTTTGATTCATCGCTGGCAACACGTTCTGGAGGAGGGATGACAGTACGGTTCAATTCAGATCGTCTCAGGCTGTTGATCCCTGAACGGAGGCGGGCTCCTCGGTTGCGCGCTGCAGGCAGTAGCCGAGTCCGCGAACGGTTGCAATTCGTACGCCGCTGGGTTCAAGTTTCTTTCTGAGTCGATGCACATAAACCTCGACGGCGTTGGAACTGACTTCCTCCCCCCACTGGCACAGGTGGTCGACGATCTGGCTCTTGTTGACCATTCTGCCGGCACGCAGCAGCAGAATCTCCAGCAGACTAACCTCTCTGGCCGATAAGTCCAGCGCCTTGTCATCAACCAGCGCGATCCGGCCGACCTGATCAAACACCAGACGTCCATGCCGCATGAGTGCCGTGCCAGCACCTAGTCCGCGACGAGTCAGCGCCCGGACACGTGCTTCAAGTTCACTGAGTGCGAAGGGCTTGGCCATATAGTCGTCAGCGCCCAGGTCCAGTCCTCTGACTCGTTGTTCAATGGAGTCCGCGGCGGTGAGAATCAGTACGGGCAACATGGCGTTGTGCGTGCGCAGACTTTGCAGCACTTCCAGTCCTGACATTCTTGGCAACCCGAGGTCCAGTATCAGAAGGTCAAACTCCTGGGAGCGCAATGCAGTGTCTGCGGCCAGTCCGTCGCTTACGGCGTCAACTGCGTATCCTGAATGGCGCAAGGACTGGGTCAGCGCGTCAGCCAGCAGGTTGTCGTCTTCGGCGATCAGTATTCTCATGGTGCGAGATAGGAAACACAGGTCAATAATCTGGAATTCTGGCACAGGCCGCTGGCGTTGCCTACAGGCATTAACCCGCGTAGGTGTGCGCTTGCAACGATCCGCCTCATCCCGGGAAGCAAATGACCTTGCTGGATGGAAGAATCCCGTCTTCTATGTCATCAAGAATTCTGTACCGGACCCGGCCATCGTTTGTTCAGGTGTTTGTCCTTGGGAGTGACCCCCGTTCGTGAAGGTTCTCGCCCAGTGTGACGTTGAATTAGGTCACGATTCAGTTATACTGTTGGTTTATACAGTAAATGTAAAATCTGCTGATTCATGGCTGGGCGGTCAGCGCCTTGTTTGGCAATGTGAAGTCTGTGGCAAGTGCAATAATGTGCTTCGAGTAAAGTTCTTCTACTCTCGATGGCTCGTCGATGGGGGGGCTGCAGCGGTCAATCGCGCTGTCCGTTTGTGTGTCCGTTGCGTAGCTATTTGTGTAACCGTATTAACGAGATGTAATCATGGCAAGGAGTATTCATGGACGATAAATCCTCCAAACAGGGAGGCGGGTCAGAAAAGAGCAAGGCTCTTGCCGCTGCGCTGTCGCAGATCGAAAAGCAGTTCGGTAAAGGTTCGATCATGCGTTATGGTGACAACGAGGTCGAGCATGACATTCAGGTGGTTTCCACTGGCTCTTTGGGGCTTGATATCGCCTTGGGCGTTGGCGGGCTGCCTCGCGGCAGGGTGATCGAGATTTATGGTCCGGAATCCTCCGGCAAGACGACACTCACGTTGCAAGTCATCGCCGAGATGCAGAAAATCAATGGTACGTGCGCCTTTATTGATGCCGAGCATGCTCTGGACGTTCAATACGCCTCGCGCCTGGGGGTCAACTTGACAGACCTGCTGATCTCGCAGCCAGACACGGGTGAGCAGGCACTGGAAATTGCAGATGCACTGGTGCGTTCAGGATCAGTTGATCTGATCGTGATCGACTCGGTCGCGGCACTCGTGCCTAAAGCTGAAATTGAAGGCGAGATGGGGGACTCTCTCCCTGGTCTGCAGGCACGACTGATGAGTCAGGCATTGCGCAAGCTGACTGCGACCATCAAGCGGACCAATTGCATGGTGATCTTCATCAACCAGATCCGCATGAAGATTGGTGTCATGTTCGGTAGTCCCGAGACAACCACGGGTGGCAATGCACTGAAGTTCTACGCGTCGGTGCGCCTCGATATTCGTCGCATCGGTTCCATCAAGAAGGGCGATGAAATGATCGGCAACGAAACTCGCGTCAAAGTGGTCAAGAACAAGGTCGCACCACCGTTCAAACAAGCCGAGTTCGATATCATGTATGGAGCCGGAATCTCCAGGCAGGGTGAGATCATCGACCTTGGGGTGCAGGCCGGTGTGGTCGATAAAGCGGGCTCATGGTTCAGTTATGGCGGGAACCGGATCGGGCAGGGCAAAGACAATGTCCGTGAGTACCTGCGTGAGCATCCGGAGCTCGCAGTCGAAATCGAAAACAAGGTGCGCGAGTCGTTCGGTATCAAGAGAATGGCTGTTGTCCCGGCAAGAGATGCGTCCGAAATATCCGAAGAATAATCCGCCAGGGGTTCTCCGGGCTTCTGAACTGACCGGTGATGAATCCGGTCAGAACAAGGCTGGCAATCCTGATCCGTCTCTGAATGAAAGGCATAAGCCTCTGGACAAGAAAGCACGCAAGGGGTCTGATATCAGTCTCAAGGCGCGTGCAGTTCGCTATCTCAGCATCAGAGAGTATTCGCGAGATGAATTGTTCCGCAAACTCTCCCCTTATGCGAGAAAGATGTCTCTGAAGCCGCAGTCTGATACCAGGCAAGACGGTGATCTCGAGGTTGGCGCGAGCATTCGCGACGAGGATGCCAGGACTGGCATGACTGAAGTGGTACGTTCAACTGGTGATTCAGATAGTGACTCAGGTGAGCACCCGTTCGACTCGACTGTGCTTGACGCGTTGCTCGATGAACTCGAACGAGAGGGGTGGCAGTCCGATGCACGGTTCGCACATGCGCTTGAGCACAGTCACCGTGGCCGGTTCGGTAGTCGCCGGATTGCGTACTCGATGCGCGAGCGAGGTCTTGATGATGAGTTGATTCGTGAAAGCCTGGATCGACTCAAGGATTCAGAACCGCAGAGAGCCTGGCAAGTCTGGCGCAAGCGTTTTGGACAGAAGGGGTTACCGACTGACTCGCGCGAGTATGCCCGGCAAGCACGTTTTTTGGCGAGTCGGGGGTTTGGGGGGATGTTGTTGCCCGGATCCTTTCGGGGCGATACGAGCCAGACTTTGACGTGGACAGTGATTCGGACGAGTCGACTGGTTGATGCTTGTCAATAGTGCAAGGTCAGATCAGATGTTCAATTTTGTGTCTGTCTCAAGCCAGCGTCTTTCATTCTGGTGCTGCGAGATGCGACACTATGCGTCTTGGGGGCGTGATCCTTCGCATTTGTGCGCATTTAACCGGATCTCATTGAAATCCGGAACCAGAAGGGGTTAATCTGTGGTTAACCACGTCTTAGTTTTCGTGCAATGCAGCAAGATCGCGCTATACTTGATCACTAATCGAAGTTTTATCTGACACGCATGCCATTACCCGCACCCGACTACCCACGTTCCCCGATGCACAACAGATACATCAGGGCTCACTCATTCGAACGCGATGACGGACTCTGGGATATTGATGCCGAGCTGATCGACACCAAATCCTACGATTTTGAGCGTCGCGACGGCAGTACACGGCATGCGGGTGAGCCGTTTCACCATATGCATATCCGCATCACGTTTGACAAGGCATTCAACGTGGTTGCCGCCGTTGCCGCCTATGATGCTGCTCCTTACGGAGAAATCTGTACCTGTATCGCGCCCGACTACAGCAACCTGGTCGGCATGAATCTTCTTAAAGGATTCAGGCAGGCTGTCAAGGTGCGGTTTGCACGAGCCGCCGGCTGTTCTCACATGACCGAACTCGCTGGACTGCTGCCGACCGTGGCCTTGCAGACACGAGCCAGTTTCCGATCGACTGAACCCGCGCAAGATCCCGGGAAAAAGCCGTTTCAGGTTGACGGCTGTCATGCGTTGAGTCAGCACGGTCCGGTAGTGCGCGAGTTTCATCCCGAATGGTACGTTCCGCTCAAGCGCGAAAGCGAGGCGGAATCGTCAAGCAGTTAGTCGATATGCAGAGCAGCCTGCCTGGCCGGTCCGGGCCGGCATACTGCTTGCGTATGGGCGACAAGAGAGTAGTTGCTGTTTCAAGATTAACGACCGATAGACAGGGTTCTCATGAAAATCCACGAATATCAAGGCAAGGAACTGTTGCGCAAGTTTGGCGTGACAGTACCCCGTGGCATCCCGGCGTTCAACGTTGAGGAAGCTGTCAGTGCCGCCGAGCAGCTTGGTGGGCCAGTTTGGGTAGTCAAGGCCCAGATTCACGCCGGAGGCCGGGGTAAGGGCGGTGGTGTCAAGCTCGCTCGCTCCATAGACGAAGTCAGACAGCTCGCGAGCGAGATCCTCGGCATGCAGCTGGTCACACACCAGACTGGTCCGGACGGTCAGAAAGTTGGGCGTTTGCTGATTGAGGAAGGTGCGGACATCAAGAAGGAATACTACGTTGGTATCGTGACTGATCGAGGCACCCAGCGTGTCTGCGTGATGGCCTCCAGCGAGGGTGGTATGGACATTGAGGAAGTAGCCAACAGCACTCCTGAGAAGATCCTCAAGGTGTTTGTTGATCCCCTCAAAGGTTTCAGCGAGGACGAGGCGCGTGAACTGGCACGTGGTATCGGTGTGCCTGACGCATCAGTCGAAAAGGCTGCTGCCGAGTTCCGCAAGCTGTATCAGGTTTACTGGGATACCGATTCGTCACTGGCCGAGATCAATCCGCTCATCCTGACCGGCAGCGGAGACATCATTGCATTGGACGCAAAGTTCAACTTTGACTCGAATGCGCTCTTTCGCCATCAGGAGATCGTTGCCTATCGTGATCTGGATGAGGAAGATCCTGCTGAAATCGAAGCGAGCAAGTTCGACCTGGCTTACATTCAGCTCGACGGCAACATTGGCTGCCTGGTCAACGGCGCGGGTCTGGCCATGGCGACCATGGACACGATCAAGCTCTTTGGCGGCGAGCCGGCCAACTTCCTCGATGTGGGTGGTAGTGCCACAGCTGAGAAAGTCACCGAGGCCTTCAAGATCATGCTCAAGAACGATGATGTTCGCGCCATTCTGGTCAACATCTTTGGAGGCATCATGCGTTGCGACGTGATCGCAGAGGGCGTCATCACTGCTTGCAAGGCTGTTAGCCTGAGCGTGCCGCTGGTGGTTCGCATGAAGGGAACCAACGAAGAGCTGGGCAAGAAGATGCTGGCCGAGTCGGGTCTTCCGATCATCAGTGCCGACACCATGGCAGACGCTGCCAGTGCTGTCGTGGCAGCCGCCAAATAATCGCCGGGGATTTCAATATGTCGATTCTGATCAACAAGGACACCAAAGTCATTACGCAAGGTATCACCGGCAAGACGGGGCAGTTCCACACCCGTATGTGCCGTGATTATGCGAACGGTAAGGAAGCGTTTGTTGCGGGGGTGAATCCCAAGAAAGCGGGTGAGGATTTCGAAGGCATTCCAATCTATGCCAACGTCTCCGAGGCCAGGGAAGCAACCGGTGCCACCGTTTCGGTGATCTATGTGCCGCCCGCAGGTGCTGCGGCCGCTATCCTGGAAGGTGTCGAAGCCGGACTTGATCTGGTGATCTGCATCACCGAGGGCATCCCTGTGCGTGACATGCTTGAGGTCAAGAGCAAGATGGCTGCCATGAACAGCAAGACACTGCTGCTCGGCCCGAACTGCCCGGGACTCATCACTCCGGATGAAATCAAGATTGGCATCATGCCGGGTCACATTCACCGTCGTGGCAAGATCGGTATTGTCAGCCGTTCCGGCACGCTGACCTATGAGGCAGTTGCTCAGGTCACTGAGCTTGGTCTGGGTCAATCCAGTGCAGTCGGTATTGGTGGCGACCCTATCAATGGTCTCAAGCACCTGGACGTCCTCAAGATGTTCAACGAAGATCCCGAGACCGAAGCCGTCATCATGATCGGTGAAATCGGTGGTCCCGACGAGGTCAATGCTGCACGCTGGGCAAAAGAGAACATGACCAAGCCGGTCGTGGGCTTTATCGCAGGTGTGACGGCACCCGCTGGCAAACGCATGGGTCACGCCGGTGCGTTGATTTCGGGTGGTGAAGATACAGCGGATGCCAAGCTGGAGATCATGGAAGCTTGCGGCATGAAAACTACGCGCAATCCTTCCGAGATGGGTAAGCTGCTCAAATCAGTGCTGTAAACCAGTGTTGTAATGCTATTCGGCAACTCAGTCCGGGCTATTTGTGCTGGACTGGGCTCTCGATAGGTCCCAGGTCCATTTCCTGACTGAACTGATCTGCTTGAACTGATCTGCTTGAACTGATCTGTTTAGGTCACACAGCCGCGCAATGGATTGCAACCGTAAGCAGAACGCCGCAAGTTCATCGTGAATTTGCGGCGTTCTGCTTTTCTTCTCGAGCTTCTCTCCAGAAATCCAGCTCTGACCTGGATCCGCTGCAGGTATCGGGATCGGATTTTGTCGAGACATTCGTGTCCCGTTTGCTCATGCCGTCTGACCTGATGTGTGCTTGCCTGGGATGCGTTAATGACTGGTGTGCACCTGGTTCTCGGGCACGTCAGATCATCGCACGGATCATTCTGCGGTCTTGCGCTGGATCAAGTGTGTTTCTCAGGGGGAGCGGTTACACTTATGCTGTCGGTGTCACAGATCGTTCTACGTGGTGAAATTCTGCGAGATGTTTGCTGTGACATTGCTTATTTGTTGATAAGGAAACAGAATGTCTGAAGAACAAGCAATGCAGAAAGCGAGTATGTCGATTCTGCAACGGCTCGCGTTGCTGGCCGTGATAGGAATCGTATTGACCGTCGCGCTGAATTACATTCGCTGATGGTGCTGTCGAAAGTTACCGATCGCCCGATTGTGATTGCCACGCGTGCAAGCAGGCTGGCTGTCTGGCAGGCAGAGCATGTGCAGGATCTCCTGCGCAAGACCTATCCGGGACTGGAAGTCTCGTTGCTTAAACTGAGCACGCGTGGAGATGAAATTCTTGACCGCAGCCTGCAAAAGGTTGGGGGCAAGGGCTTGTTCATCAAAGAGCTCGAGAATGCGCTGGCAGACGGTCGAGCCGATCTTGCCGTGCACTCGCTCAAGGATGTCCCGGTGGTAATGCCCGAAGGGTTCACGCTGGCCTGTATCCTGCCACGAGCCGAACCGAGGGATGCATGGGTATCAGGCAAATACGCTTCGATTGAAGACCTTCCTGCCGGGGCTGTGGTGGGAACGTCAAGCTTGCGACGCGAGGCCCAGATTCGTCGCAGACGCCCTGACGTCGTGGTCAAGCCATTGCGGGGAAACCTTGATACCCGTCTTGGCAAGCTTGATGATGGGCAGTTTGATGCCATTATTCTGGCAGCAATCGGCTTGCAGCGACTCAGGCTCGAATCCAGAATCAGAATGATCCTCCCGGTGGACTTGTGTCTGCCTGCAGCGGGTCAGGGAACGCTTGGTATCGAAGTCAGCGCAGGGCGAGAGGACATGGTTGATCTGCTCATGCCACTTGCTTGTCAACGCAGCACAGCCGTCTCGATCGCGGAACGTGCGGTTTCTCGAGTGCTGGGTGGTTCCTGCTCGGTACCACTGGCTGCCCATGCGACGTTACAGTCAGAAGGCGGAGAATTGATCGCGGCTGATGCAGGTCTGGATTCAATCACGGATGCGGGCATCCTTGTTCGTGCTCTCGTTGCCAGCCCTGACGGGGCGGATGTGCTGGAGTCGAGCGTATTCGGTCCGGTCAGTCAAGCGAACCAGCTCGGTGAACAGGCTGCTCGTATCCTGCTTGATGACGGTGCGGCGCAGTTGTTGCAGGAACACCTGCAGGACGACTGATGTTGCCTTCGATTCCGATAGCTGGCTCAAGCGCACAGGGTGCTTCCAGTGGAGAATCTTCGCGGGTTTCGTCTGACTTCCCACTGAAGCTTCCGGCCCTCAGAGCCGTTCTGACCCGTCCGGCAGATCGGCAGATGGCGCTGGCTCAGCGCTTGCATGCCCAGGGCTGGGAAGTTCTTTCATTGCCTGCACTCGAACTAGTCGCGACTGGTGATTCAACTCTGAATGTCCAGTTTCGACCTGAACAGTTTGACTGGATAATGTTTGTCAGTCGAACCGCCTGGCGTCTGTATCGCGCCAGTACAGGCGTTTGCTGGCCCGCATCGACAAGGATCGCAGTGGTCGGTCAGGGGACGGCGCAGGCGATTGCAGGGGACTTCGCAGCCGGTCTCTTGCGTCCCGGTTCGGGTGAAGATGTTTCCCAGCCGTCTTGTCAGGCTCCTGAAATTTTGACGCCAGAAAAAAACGATTCACAAGATTCAGAGGGGCTGTGGCGTCGTCTGGAACCTCGCCTGAGTGACTGCTCTCGTGTGTTGATTGTTGCCGGACGGCAAGGGCGCACCTGGTTGCGTGACAAGATCCGAGCGTATGGTGCCCAGTGTGAGGTGATGGAATGCTATCAGCGGATTGTGGCGCCAGTTTCCGCCAAGGCTGAATGGACACTTAGACAGTGGTCCAGAACGAATGAACTGGCCAGCGGCGGGGTATGGCTCTTCACCAGTCAGCATGGTGTTCAAGCCAGTACACAGGCATTAAAAATGGCTGGATTGCTGCATCTCGTTTATCCGGCGGCTGTGCTCGTAACGCACGAGCGTCTGGTTCAGCCCGCTGTACAGTGGCTCGGGCATACGCGAGCTCCAGAGAATACGCCAGTATGGATATGTCAGCCTGATGACGATAGCCTGGAACAAGGATTCGAACAGATCAGACTCCAGAGTGTTTCTTGACCCGGATTGGTTGACGGTCATGTCGAAGATTTCTTTGCGTAGGTGCTCTCGTGACTGTCCATTTTGAATGGTCGAGTCGCTTTTGTTGCCAGAAGCCGCTGCCAGGATGCTGAATACGGCGGTTGACCTGATTCGAAAGATGTTCCGTCGCGAGCAGTGGTCATGCCGGCGAATGTTGACACGCGTGAATTGACACACGTGAGTTGACACACGCGATCAAGGCAAGGCTGCTTCTGCTTGTTTGTGGCAATGATCGAGTAATCCGGTTTTCTCGAGCCTGAGACGATAAGATCCGTGAGGCACGTCGCAGAGATAACTTGCGCAATGGTGTCTCTGGGCAGGAATAGGGGATTACACGCTGTACTGAGTGCGTGCCACCATGGTTGCCGGCGTCGACGTTTAGAATACGAGATGTAACAGATACGCAGGTATGCCGGTGAAGCGAGTGCGTTACCGGTCATTACACGAGAGACGATTCGTCTATCTTGCAACTCGCAAAGGTCTACAATCAGAGCCATGACAGCTGATCAAGATAAAACCAGAAACAATCCGCCAGGTGGCAAGACACTCGATGAGCCGGTGGACGCATTGCGTAATCCGAAGTCTTTGGGCTCGGATAGCTCTGAAGTGGATAAGCAGGGAGCGCCGAGCACGTTGAACGCCCAGGGATCTGACACATTGAAGCCAGACAGCAAGCATAGCGATGACAGCAAAGGCAGTATGGCCGGTGCTGTCAGTCCCGCAGAAAAGGGAGCAGTCAGGCAGGCGGGCAATCAAACAGGCCGAGACACCGACAAGTCCGGGCAGTCATCTGCCGCGAAATCTGGTTTGCCCGGAAAGCCAGATAACCCTGAAAACTCTGACAAGCCTGGCAAGGCCGGATATACCAACATGACCGGTTCAAGCGGATCGTCCAGCAATTCCTCAAGCCCCACACACACCGTTGCGTGGGTCAGCGCGGTCGCGCTGGTTATGGTCGTGTTTCTGGGGCTTGCCCTGTGGTGGCAGCACCAGCGATTTGAGGCTGTAGCGAGGGAAGTGGCTACGCGATTGCAGCAGACAGACCGGACTGTCAATCGTCTTCAGCAGGATGCGCAGACTGCTCTGGCCGCCAGTAGCAGCCAGGCAGAGAAGCTTGGTGCCCTCGGGCGTGAAATCCGTTCGGTACGTAGCGAGATGACGTCCATGGACCAGGCTTGGCAGTCGATGAGCCGCAGCCTCGATGACAACCTGGTGCTGAGTAACATCAGAAGGCTGCTCAACATGGCGCAGCAACAACTGACTCTGCTTGGCAACGTCAACAGCACCATTGCGGTACTCGAGACGGCACAGAGTCTGCTCGAAGGTCATCAGAATCAGGAACAGTTCGGAGATCTGCTCAAGGCTGTTCAGGCAGATCTTGAGCGGTTGCGCTCAACCCCTCAGGTCAATATCGATGCGCTGGCAGCCAAGCTCAATCGACTTGTGGACATTACCGAGAAGGCGCCCCTGCAGATCCCTGATCCGGTTGCGCCCGGACTGAGTCCGGTGTCTGGAATGGCCCAGGAACCGGCCCCGGCGAGCGGTGCCGCTGTTGCAGAAGGTCCCGCTACGCAAGCCGCTCCGCAGGTGCAAGCGACTGCAGAAAGCGAATCGATCTGGTGGAGACGCTGGCTCGACGAGGCTAGCGAGGCTGGAGCAACGGCCGCGCAGGTCGTGTCGCGCGAGTTTTCCGATCTGATGCAGATCCGCAAGGCAGACCAGTCGCAGGTGTTGCTGTTGTCCGAAGAGCAGGCCATGCTGGTACGTACGAATCTGCGCTCGATGTTGCTCAGTGCCCAGTTGGCGTTGCTGAATCAGCAGCCCGAAATCTGGGTGGCAGACCTCAAGTCAGTGCGATCGGTGCTGCAGAATTACTACAATCCGGACTCCCTGGATACCAGAACAGCCCTGCGCCTGACTGATGAACTTCAAAGTGCACCGATCACCTTGAGTATCGAACCTATCACGGAAAGCCTGAGTGCGCTGGCAGTCACCGCTCAGGCAATTGCCGTACCAGACAATACGGGAGTGACTAACTGATGCGTGCCTGGTTCTGGACAATTCTCCTTGTCACACTGGCCGTGTTTCTGGCGGTAGTGATCCACTCCTATCCCGGCAACGTACTGATCGTCGTCGGGCAGTGGCGGGTGCAAGTTTCGCTGGCGTTTGCCGCCTTACTCACGATTGGTGTGTTTGCAGCGGTATATTTTCTGATTCGCCTGTTTGCGTGGCTCGTCCAGGTTCCTGAGCGCTATCGAGGCTGGAGAACAGGCCGCCAGGAAAAATTTGAACAGTCTCAGCTTGAGCTGGGCTGGGTGGCTCTACTGGAAGGAAGATATGCCCATGCCGAGAAAGTGCTCGGCCGACTGGCGGATAACTCTAAAGAGAGGCGTCGTACGGTTCTTGCTCAGCTCAGTGCTGCCCGTGCTGCACACGAACTAGGTGAGCGGACCCGGCGCGACGAACTGATCAGCAGAGCCCAGACCGGTGCGCGGTCGCTTGCAGCCGACAAGGCAATGAGTGTTGCTGTCGCGGTTGCGGCAGCGGATTTGTGGCTTCAGGACGGTCAGGCGAATCGGGCGATCGAGACCCTGACTGCGTCCCAGGCTGATCCGCAGAAGCATGTTCACACAATGCGCTTGTTACTGAGTGCATATCAGTCGCTCGGCCAGCACGACAAAGTGCTGGAGATTGCGCGGGAGTTGCTGCGAAAGGACGCGTTGACTGCGCAGCAGGCGCGTTCCTACGTCGAACGCAGTGCAGCGGCACTGCTGCGCCAGACTCAGGACAAAGTTCAATGGCAGGCAGTCTGGAAGTCACTGAAAGCACCAGAGCGTTTGTATCCGGAGGTTTCTCTGGCAGGTGCCGCGGGTCTGCAGGCCAGTGGTGAAGAAAAAGAGGCAACACGCTTGCTCGAACAGGCGATCAAGGAGAGTTTTGATGGACGATTGCTCGCGGCGTACGCGCGAGCCAGTTCGGATCAGGTCAACCCGCGACTGCAAAAAGCAGAAAGCTGGCTGACCCAGCGTCCAGATGATCCGGATCTGCTGACAGCACTGGGCGCACTCTGTCTGGCGTCACAGATGTGGGGACAGGCGCAGCGTTATCTTGAACAGGCGAGCCGCCTGCGCAGTGACGCACGTGTTCATGCATTGCTGGGCAGTCTTTACGATCGCATCGGAAAGCCACAGCAAGCGGCCAATCACTGGCGTCTTGCCACGGCGGTCAGTGCGGCACTGCCTGTGCTGGCGCAGGACGTGCATCTGCCGGCGGCAGACATTGCAGCCGACCCCAAGATTCACCATGTTGAAGGGTATGTGGAGCCCGTCGATGAAGATGGTGATCATGGACAGGATCATCCGACCGGCGATTCAATCGCAAGTGCCCAGGACTTCTATCCTCGCGCGTCGGGCTCTGTGGCATCCGGTTCAGGTGGCGTGATGAAATCGGCTGACCACTCAGGCGCAGCGCCATCTGATCGTGGAGAGCCTGCTGAACAGACCCGGACGCAAGCCGCAGCGAGCCAGACTGTCGACGAATATCACGAGTTTTTTGATAGCGCACCGATCCCATATGACGGATCACCTGCGCTCGCCACAACTCGGTCAGAACTGGCTGAAGACGCCACTGACAAGAAGAAATGAACCGCTGCTGACTGTGCCCATGCTTGCCTTGTTTCCGCTTTCGCAACCGCTGTTTCCTGACGGCATTCTTGCACTCAGGGTCTTCGAGACGCGTTATCTGTCGCTAATTGATCAGTGTCAGCGTGATGATGTGCCGTTTGGAGTGGTCACTTTGCAGGATGGCTATGAGGTGCAGGTTGAAGGCGTGGACGAAACGCTCACTCATATCGGCTGTCTGGCACATATTGTTGAAGTCAGGGAATTGCAACCAGGGTTGCTGGCGGTGCATTGCGTCGGTGGCGACCGTTTCAGGGTGACTTCCGGTGAGCGGGATGGACAAGGTCTCTGGCATGCCGAGGTCCAGATGCTTGAGCCTGATCTTGCGACAGATATCCCGCCGGATCTGCAACCAATGGCAGATCGCCTTGGCGCGCTGATCGCCGACTCTCAGCGTCAGGGTATTGAAGATCGGCTACCCGTTACCCGGCCTTATCGACTGGATGAGTGCGGCTGGGTGGCTAACCAGTGGGCTCATCTGGTCAATCTGGGCATCGAGCAGAAGGTCAGTATCCTGGATGAGGATGATCCCTTGAGGCGCCTGACGATCGTCAAAATGTTACTGGACCGTCCTGATCCGGACCTGACCTGACACCCGGACCGGGTACGACGTCGCATTCGATACCGGGTTCATTCCCGAACTCAAAGCCGGCGGTCCTGGCGAACAGATGGCGCCTGAAACAGATCTGCAACGTGTTTTAAATCCTTCGATACAAGTCCGTCGGAGCAAGGACAGTCAATCACAGACTCAAACAGCCTGAATCGGGGCTGTTTGAGTGCGATGCCAGCCTGTTGTCAGACGCAATCAGTCGCGCCTTGCACCCGATTCCTTGACGATCTGCCCCCATTTCTGCGCTTCGTCACGCGCATAGACAGCAAACTCTTCGGGAGTCGACCCAACCGGCTCAGCACCCATCTTGAGATAGGAGTCGATCACTTTCGGGTTTTTCAGGGCCTCCTGGGCTGCTGCTGCGAGCTTGTTGACGATGGCTGGCGGTGTGCCTTTCGGGGCCCAGTAACCGTACCAGGTTGCCATGTTAAAGCCAGGGTAGCCACTTTCAGCGATGGTGGGCAGCTCCGGACGAGCTTGCGCACGGTTGGCGGTTGTCACGGCAATCGCACGCAATTTGCCGGAGTTGATCAACGGTGTGGCCGATGGCATTGAGTCAAACATCAAGTCGATCTGACCTCCCGCCAGGTCCTGCAGTGCCGGTGCGCTTCCCTTGTAGGGGATGTGCTGCATGTCGATGCCGGCTGCGCGCTTGAATGACTCGCCTGAGAGGTGCTGAGCCGAGGCGTTGCCGGCCGAGCCGAAGTTCAATCCACCGGGCCTGGATTGGGCGAGTTTGACCAGGTCTTCGACGGAGTGAATGGGTGACGATTCCGGTACAACCAGTACCAGTGGAACCTGCGCCAGCTGGGTGATGGGGACGAAGTCTTCGAGTGCGTCGAATGTCATTTTGTCGTAGACGCTTGGGTTGATGACATGGATTGATGCGTTCGCCAGGAATGTATAGCCATTTGGACTGGCCTTGGCGACGGCGTCCGCGCCAATCATGCCGCTTGCGCCAGCGCGATTGTCTGGTACAACCGGCTGACCTAACACCGAGCCCATCTCGGCCGCGACCACGCGGGCGGTGAGATCAGTGGGGCCACCTGGTGGATAGGGGATGATCATTTGCACCGGGCGATCAGGGTAGGCCGACGTGTCAGCGTGCGCCACCGGTGTAGCGAGCAGTGTGAGTGCCAGTGCCATGGCGCTTGTGGCACCGGCAGTACATGTCAACAGACGGGCGGGCATGGATTTCAGGATGGTCGGCCGCAATGAGAGTCGGTTCCGGGTTTTGTGTGTCATGGTGTGTCTCCTTTCAGTTCGAGTGCGACTTTGCCGGTGATCCGGCGCGAGCCCAGGTCGTCCAGTGCCTGGCACAGTCCTTCCATGGGGTATGTCTTGACGATCTCAGGCCGGATCTTGCCCCGTAACGCCATTTGTTGCAGGGTTCGCATCATCTCGCGCATCGGCGTCTCGTAGCGCAGTCGTTCGTCGCGCGGGGTCCAGCCAATGTACTGGCCGTAAAAGAACCCATGCAGTGTGAGGTTCTTGACCAGCATGATGTTCTGGGGAAGTCGGGGAGGGCGACCTGCCGCGAAACCGATGCTCAGAATCTGCGCACCCTGTGCGGCGGCCTTGAAGGCAGTTTCCATGAGTTCCGCACCCACCGGATCAAAGATGATACTGGCACCGCCGCTGCCGCTACAGGCCTTGATGTTTGATACCAGTTCGTCGTCAGGTGCAAATGCGTAGTGGGCTCCATGGTCCTGTGCAACTTTACGTTTGTCCTGCGAGCTTGCGACTGCGATGACCGTGGCACCAAGCGCGCTGGCAATTTCGACCGCAGCCAGTCCGACGCCTGAGCCCGCACCGAGTATCAACACGGTGTCCGCTGGCGTCATGCGCGCTTTCCACACCAGCGCGGTGTAGGCGGTACCGTAGGAAAGCGGCAAGGGCAGCGCTTCGCGCATGCCAAGGCCGTCGAGCACGCGATAGACGGTGTGGGTTGGCAGATTGATTTGCTGGGCATACCCGCCCCAGCGTGTCATCGCCAACACCTTGTCACCTGGTTTGAATGCGGTGACATCTGCTGCGCAAGCCACGATCTCCCCATACACTTCTGTTCCCGGCGAAAAAGGCAGCGGCGGACTGGACTGGTACGAGCCGCGAATCAGCAGTTCGGTTGCATGACTCACGCTGGCGGCGTCGACCCTTATCGAAACCTGACCAGAGTCAGGTGATGGGGGAGGGTCGATTTCCTTCACCTGGGCAACCTCTCGAGGATCCCCGAATCGTTCGCAGACAATGGCTTTCATGATTGTGCTCCAACTTCGTTTGCCTGGGTCAGAACGCCTGACCGTATCAGTTCTTGTATACGTGTTTCGTCAACATCCAGATCGCGTAACACCTCGATGGTGTGCTCTCCAATGACCGGGGCTGTGCTCAGTTCATGTCGAAACGCAGCGACCGGACTGCTCATCATCTGCACAGAATTCAGTCCTGCAACGGTGTGCGTTTGAAACGGATCCAGATGTGCCACCTGAGGGTGCTGCATCAGATCGTCATAATCGCGCAGGATGGCATGCAGCACTTCGTGTTCTCGCAGGCGGTTGACCCAGACTTGTGTCGGGGCCTGCTGCAGTACCTGGTTGATGAGTTCGTCCAGCACTTCTCGATTGCGCATGCGCGCGGGATTGTCGATAAATCTCGGATCACTGAGCCAGGCGGTTGTGTCAAGCGCTCGACAGAGCTTCTCGAACTGCGGGTTGTTCAGGGTGACGATGGTCAACTGGCCATCAGCGGTGCGAAAGACTCCATTGGGTGCACTGACGGCACCGACCGGGCGAGGGCCAGCCAACGCATGTTCGATCAGATTCATGCCTTGAAACGCCAGACAGGCTTCGAAGAGGTTGAGTTCGACGTGTGTTCCTTGTCCTGTGGCAAGCCGCTGGTACAGCGCCGCAGACAGCGCCTGCGCCGCGTACATGCCTGTGACCGCGTCTACCATCAGCATGCCCACGCGCCTCGGTGTTCCATCTGGCGTGCGGTTCATGTACATCAAACCAGAATCAGCCTGCATGACTGAATCCGTGGCTGGCATGTCGGCCGCCGGGCCATCGGGTCCGTAGCCGCTGATCGAGACGCTGACCAGATCCGGCTGGTCGGCGCACAGCGTGTCATGATCTATGCCAAGTCGCTGGGCGACGCCGGGCCGGAAATTCTGGATCACGACCTGGCACGACCGGATCATGTCTCTCAGGAGAGTGCGCCCCTCGGGATGCTTGGCATCCAGGGCCACACCGCGCTTGCCCTGGTTGTATTGCAGGGACAGCCCGCTGTGATCGCCATGGGTGACCCCGACAAACCGTCCCCAGTCTCCCGAGGGTGGTTCCACCTTGATGACCTGTGCTCCCTGTGAAGCCATGATCTGTGCGCAATAGGGGCCGGCAATGCCTTGGCTGATGTCGAGGATGCGGATGCCTGACCAGGGTTTGATCATGCTGTCTCCTTTTTTTCTGGATGTTTCAGGTCAGATTGTTGTCATGCCTGTGTGTCATGCATTTATGCTAGTAGGTAGAACTTCATGTGACAATCATCTAAATTTTGACAGTACTGTCAAACGATATTTGCCAATAGGTTTGAACTCTCTGATCAAAGCCTGAATTCAGACCGAATCCGGATCGAAACCTAACCATGAAACTAGAAAATCAAGTTGACTGGGAAAAACTCAAACTCTTTGCCCTGACCGTGGAGTGCGGCTCCATGGCTGAAGCCGCCAGACGTGCGCGCATGACAAGGGCAAATGTCTCGCATCAGCTCAGAGCACTCGAAACATCGCTGGGTTCACAGCTGTTACGTAGAACCACGCGCAAGCGGGATCTGACCCAGGCTGGCAAGATTCTGTACGAGCATGTTCGCCGGATGATGCAGGAGTCGGTTGCTGCTGTGACGGCAATCGAGGAGTTGGGGCGTATCGTGCGAGGCGACGTCCGGATCCGCTTGCCGACTGGGCTGGGTCATCTGTATCTCACGCCTCTGTTGCTGGATTTTGTACGACAGCATCCTGCAATCACGCTGCGAGTGAACATCAACGATCACCTGGGGGATTTGATTTCAGCCGAAGTGGACGTGGCGCTCAAGATCGCGACAGACATGGACCAGACCGATGTCGTCAGCCGAGTCGGACCTGTTCACTGGTGTCTGTGCGCAAGCCCAGACTATCTGCGAGAGACCACTGCGCTACTTCGGCCCGACGACCTGGTGCAACACGCCGTGATCACTCCGGCCGCGGTTGGAAGAAGCTTCGCAATGGAGCTCAATCGCGCTGGACAATGCGTGTCGATTCCGATCACCCCGCGGCTCCAGTCGGGGGACTACCCGTTTCTAGTCCAGGCTGTCCTTGCAGGCATGGGAGTCGCCATGCTGCCTCGCTATGCCGTCTGGCGGCAATTGCGCGATGGCGACCTGGTCGAGGTGTTGCCGGAGTACACAGCTCGCGGGGCGGGTGATTCGCTATTCGTGATGGCATCAGGTGGACGTTATCCCAGTCTGGCCGCACAGACACTGGTCGAATTCATGGTGCGACATATCATCGAGAAGATGCAGGACTGGTACCCGGGGATGGCTGTACTGCCAGAGAAGAACTGACCATATTTGTTGTCAGTAAAGATCGACAGACACCCTCAGGACCAGGCTTAATCAGAGAATCCAGGGTATGAACCGACGCTTGCCGACCATGTAGATCTGATAGGCCTCATGTGTGTCGAGCAAGTATTGTTCCTCCATGCGGGCTTTGCCCCACAGGACTGCTAGCAGAATCACCCACGCGATCCAGGCCAGAGGGTGGCCAATGACCGTAACACACGCCAGAGCGAACAAAAGCACGCTGGTGTACATCGGATGACGAATCCATCGGTAAGGACCGGCGGTGACAAGTTCGCTTCCAGGCTTGGGATCTGGTGTGATGTTGAAGTTACCAGGGCGATTGACTGTAACAGCCCAGACACCCATGACAACCGCCCCGGCCAGCAAGACAATAGGGGTCGCTTGCGTCAGAGACGCAAAATCCTGTCGGACTGCCCACACAGCGAGTAGTACCAGAATGCCAAACTGCATTATGACGAGCAGGTAACCCATGGTCAGTCCCTCCTTGCAGTTAAGGTCCCTTCAGTGTGATCGACTTGGTAGCCAATGTAAAGTGACTGCACTGCATCAACCGCAAGGAGGGGTGAGCGTGTCCGGCCGAAGATGGTACCGCAAGAAGCACGCAGATTGAACCGGCCTGTTTGCGATGATCGTGCTTGCCCGAGCAGGGTCAGGGCTGTTCCGACCTTGAGTGCTCTCTATAGAAACAGGCAGGCCCGGACATCTGGTCCGGGCCTGCCTGTTGAGCCTGTTGAGCCTGTTGAGGCTGTTGGTCGAGTTGACAGTGATCTGGCGGGTACCGATCAACTCAGGCGTCTCAGATAGAGACGATTACTGTTCGTTGCTTTTTTGGTAGTTTGCAATCCCGTCAGTGATTTCCTTTCTGGCTGATTCGGCACCTTCCCAGCCCGTGACTTTGACCCACTTGCCTTCCTCGAGATCCTTGTAGTGCTCGAAGAAGTGAGCAATGGTCTTCAGGCGCATCGGGTTGATGTCCTCAGGCTTTTGCCAGTGGCTGTAGATCGACAGAACCTTGTTGATCGGGACAGCAAGCACTTTGCCATCTTCACCGGCTTCGTCGGTCATCTTGAGAATACCCAGTGCACGGCACGGAACCACAACGCCAGGCAGCAGAGGGAAGGGCGTGATCACCAGCACATCAACGGGGTCACCGTCGCCACTGATGGTCTGTGGAACGTAACCGTAGTTGGTCGGATACTGCATGGCGGTGCTCATGAAGCGATCCACGAAGATGGCATCCGTATCTTTGTCCACCTCATATTTGATCGGATCGGCGTTCATCGGGATTTCGATGATGACATTGAAGACTTCAGGTGCTTTGTCACCGGGGCTGACTTTGTTGAATGACATATTGAATAGACCACCAGATGGTTGATAAATGTGTAAAGCAGAAACGATTCTTTGAAATTGTACGACTCAACTTGCACGCCAGGCGAGCAATGCCGAACTTGACGCAACGGCGCGATCGACCGACTATAAAGGAACTGCCCGGTTCAGTCGCATTTGGTGCGCATGCAAAATGAATGCAACCGGTTGAACGCAACCGTACTCAGGTTAAGAAAAAGTTAGATAAAATTGTTCGTGAATTTTAACGCCCACAGCCTTTGGTGTCAGTAGCGATATGGTTGCGACTGAATGAATGCTGCATCTACCGTGGTGTGAGATGTGGGCTCGTAATGCTATATATCGGTGTATATCCAAGAGAGGGCGCCACTGCAACGAAAATTGTGTGCTGGACAAGCTTTGACGATCACCCGCCAAGCGGTTCCCTCCGATAGAATGCAGTGCAATAAAATTTTCGACTGTGTCGTGGTGGGATGCCTGTGACGGTTGGTGAGACGGGCTACCTGTTTTTTGAAAGGAATGATCGATGACAGATTACGTGTTTGCTCCACCCCCGTGGTGTCCTTGCCCGTTGTGGGTAGTGATGCCCAGTTTCCCGTTCGCCGGGTGTATTGTGTCGGCCGTAACTACGTCGAGCACGCCAAGGAAATGGGTTTTACTGGGCGTGAGGATCCGTTTTTCTTCAGCAAGCCAGCCGATGCCTTGCTGGTGATTCCGGATGGCACTGAAGGCAAAATGCCTTACCCCTCAAAAACACAGAACCTGCATTACGAGATGGAACTGGTGGTGGCGCTGGGCAAGGGTGGTTGTGACATTCCTGTGGAGAAAGCCAATGAGTGCATCTTTGGATATTCACTGGGTCTGGACATGACACGTCGTGACCTTCAGGGTGAAGCCAAAAAGCAGGGGCGCCCCTGGGAAGTGGGCAAGGCGTTTGATCACGGCGGCCCGATTGGTCCGGTGCATCCTGTCAGTCAAACTGGTATTCTGGAAAAGGGTGCCATTGCGCTGACCGTGAATGGCGAGGTCAAACAAAGCAGTGATCTTGACAAGCTGATCTGGAGTATTCCCGAGAGCATTGCCTATCTGTCAGGGTTGTTCGAACTCAAAGCGGGTGATCTAATCTTTACAGGGACTCCAGAAGGCGTGGGTGCGGTAGTCAAGGGTGATCGCATGGTTGGCACTTTCGAAGGACTGGGCCAACTGGAAGTCGTGATGGTCTGAGGCCGTCAAAACCAGGAATAAAAAGAAGAAGTTAGAAGAAGAGAGAACAACGGCGTTTGTGCCTGCAAGAGCAACAAGAATCAGGGCCACTTTTTCGGGGATACCCCGAAAGAGTGGTCCGTTTTGTTTTGTGGTGTTTGTGTGCGGTCTGTGTTCAGTCACCTTTCTGTGTGATGACCCTGAATCTGGCCGCGCGATCTGCACTTGTTTCTGAATGCTCCCGGTTTCACATGCTTCGGTGTGCGTTCTGATTTATTTCGGGCGTCCTTGTATCGTCTGGACCGCCTGACTGGACGAGGTCATCTCGCCCATGGCGAACGCCAGGTTGGCAGCCGCCACTTCCGATGCCACCCGCGCCTCGAGCAATGCTTCCCGTGCGTGCAAGAGCCCTTCAGCTGCCTCGGTCACCAGTGTAATGGTTGCCAGTCCCTCCTGATAAGAATCCAGCGCTGCGTTATAGGCGATGCGCGCCGTACTGACCAGTTCCCGGGCCGTGGCTTCACTCTCGAGTGCTGATCCCAGGACCGTTTGCGCCAGCACGATCTCACGTACGGCGTCTTGCTGCATCTGGTTGAAGTTTCTGGCGGCTTGCTCGCTTTTGATCTGAGCGCCGACCAGGCGGGCATTGCGCAGCCCCCCATCATAGAGCGGTAGTGTGACCCCAAGTAAAACACCTGTTGCGTTTGCCTGCTGGGTGAAGCCAGGCAGTCCCTGGAGGTTGAAACTGGTGTTGCTATTGGCTAGGAACCCGCCCAGAAAGACTTTCGGGAAGAAATCCGCTTCGACTGCCTTGATATTAGCCTGAGCGGCTTTCATTGCGGCATAGCTCGCCGCGACATCCGGGCGCGAGGCAATTGCTTGTTCGATTGCCTGATCGGTGAGCTTCGTGTTGGCTCTGAGTTGCTCCGTGGCGACTTTGGAGGTGTCTGCTGCGATCCGGACTTCGGTTGTTGGTGAAAGACCGACCGCTGCCAGCAATCCCAGATAAGCATTGCGCTCGGCCCCTTGCGTGTTCACCAGGTGCAGTCTGGCCTGCATGACGCCCTGGTCAGAAAGCGCCGTTTCGACGGTGGTTGCCATGCCTGCCTGCAGGCGTGCGCGCGTGGCTTGCGCGATCTGCTGCCGGCTCGCAAGCGAGTCATGCGCAAGTCGCACCCGTTCGCGTGCCAGGTTGTACTCATAAAAGCGCGTGGTCACAGCCCAGATCACCTTCTGGTGCTCGGCATTGAAAAGGATGTTGGCTGCACGTGAAAGCTGCTCGGCTCCTTCCAGCAACGCCTTTCTTTTTCCAAAATCCAGCACCAGCCACCCGAGTGCGAGGCCCGGCACCACCCCGCTCACCTCGGTTGCGAACTCACGTGGCCCGATGACCAGTGGCGAAGGGAAGGTCGTGCGTTGATAGCCTGCCAGCACATTGGCTGAAAGGACGGGCAGAAAGGTTGCCTCGACCATACCGACTGCCAGTGCCGCTTCGCGGGCGTGATTCCAGGCAGCACGCGTTTGCGGGTTGTTCTGTTGTGCGAGATCGATCAGTTGAACCAGACTGTAGGTTTGATCAGGGTTGGGTAGTTCCGTGCGGGGCAGTCCTCTGATTTCGGAGACTCTGGCTACCCGATAGGTCGGCTGTGCCTGGCTATTGTGACTGGTGGTCGTCTGCGCTGAGGTGAGACCACCGGTCTGACCGGCAGTCACTGTTTCAGTGGCTACGCTGACAATCTCAGGGTCCACCCAGGGGCGCTCGGCTGAAGCGGGTGCACGGTCCAGCGCCTCGGTCGCACAACCGCTCAACAAGCCGATGGCACACGCAGGTATGAGCGCGCGAGCCCCAGCACAGAAGGTCCTTTGTAGACGGCCCGCTAAAAGCTTTGTGAGCCGTGTTTCGTAGTCTGGATATGGAATGAACGTTGCTGGATCAGTCATGCGGCATGTAACGAGGGGACGCGTGAAATGAAAACTGCCTGGCTCCAGGCCAGGCCCGGACGATGTGTCGTTGATGCTGCGCCGTGCGCGGAAAATCACAGATCAAAAAACCAAATCAAAAACCCAAATCAAAAACAAACAGCCTCTCACGCCGTGATTCGTCGTACTCGGCGTACTCGGCGTACTCGGCGTGCAGTGAGCGTGTCGCAATGTGTGAGGTGCATTGAACGAACCTCACTGATCCCTTCGATGATAAACGTTTCCTTGATACGTTGTGCGGACTCAGACTTCTCCTGGCTGTTTGCAATAAACCGCATGCCGGGTCTATTGGGTCTATTGGGTCTATTGGGTCTATTGGGTCTATTGGAGCGCCTGGGTACGCTGCCTGAATGAACGTGGTCTGATCAGGTCCGGTCTGGTGTGCCAGATGACAATGCCAGTGCCCGGGATTCGATAGAATCGATCTGACGCCTGAGTTTTGCCAGGGTTTCCGGCCGGGCTCTCAGACGGTCGGGCTCAAACCGGTTGTAAATCAGCGCCTCTCTGGCCTGGCCAGTACTTGTCAGGCACTCATCGACCAGCTTGCGTCGCTGCTCCCGGGAAAGCCCTGAGGGGCCTGATGTCAAATCTCGTAACGCATCCAGGTGCGCTTGACAGCGCCTTAAGGTTCGCTCGGCAGTCGTGGCGACTGAAACGGGCCATAGCCGTGTGAACATGATGAAAAGCAGGGCATTTCCCAGCAAGATGCCGTAGATCCGGTCCATGGCGACTGACATGCCCACATCTGGCTTGAAATCTTGAAGGACCGTCATGAGAAACGCCAGGCCGATCTGAATGCCGGCATAGGAAATTCGTTCCGACCCGCTGGACACCCAGGCAGCAATCAGTACACCAGCAAACACCAGGATCATCAATTGCCCGATGGAGGTCATGTATGGAATGAGAAACGCCAGACTCGCCATGCCCATGGCCGCACCGATCAGACAGCCGATGATGCGAAGAGTCAGTTTGTGAACAGTCTCGCCAGTCGTGCCGAGTGCGGCCACATAGCACGTGATCATGGCCGTGTGGATGCCATCCCACTGGATGCTGGTGTAGATAATGTAGGCCAGCACCGCGGCAGCGGTGGTTTTGATGGCGAACCGGGAGTACTCCGGATTTCGCCAGGCGTCTTCCTTGAAAAACCCCGGTTTCCTGCCTGTCGACTTGGTATGTTCACGCTTGGGTGCAGGGGCGGATACCGTCGCATTCGCAGGTTGCCGAAAAATCTGATCCAGCATCTGTACCAAGGACAACGTGTGCGGATCGAGCCTGGCGCCTTGATGCAATGGTGATTGCTCGAGAGACTGGCCAAGTGGTTGTCTGTGAGTGAGTTGCACAGCCTGGACCAGTTTGTCGCGCTTCAGAAGAGTCGCAAGCGCTTTGCAACGTCTGGTGAACACTTGAACCTGAGTCGGATCACGCTCCGGTGGCAGGCCATGTTGAACGATTGAAGGGTCACGCATAGTGGCCAGCCATACCAGCATGTCTTGCGTTTGCGCAATGGCCTGAGCCAAGACGCGCGAATGGGCGGTGGGTGCCAGATGAAACAGGCGCACGAGTTTCAGGAGCGTTTCAAGCTTGCCCTGACCCTCTCTGAGCGTTCTCAGAAGCATGCTGCGAACCATATCCTCATCTGAATCAGCTGAATTGCCGGTTCTACTCAAGGCGTCTGTCGGGGCAGGGGGACTACATGCGCTCTGTGCGGCAAGCGCGATCAGATTCAGACGCTCGGCAAGCTTGTCGTGAAGTTCCGTTCGGGCACTGCGTCCGGCAATCGTGTGAAACACCACGATAACCCCCATGGGAACGAGCACCATCAACCAGGCATACAAGATGCCTCGCGTGGCCACTTCTCCAAAGGGCACGTAGGGCAGCAGTGTCATGATGAAGCCGATCACAAGCGCGACGATATTGCCGCCCGGGCCCAGAACGCTGGCTGCACCGATGAACAGAAAAAAATAAGAGCCCAGGACAATGATGACCATGCGCCACATCGGCACCTCGATCGCGAGCCGGGTCAGAAACAGTAGCAGCAGCACCACCAGCGATACGAGAATGGTGATTCCGATGGCAACGAGCACGTTCTCCTGGGCGTTGGGTTTGGCCAGAAACATGATCAGGTAGCAACCGATCGATACCAGCGGCACCTCATAAGTCATAAAAACCAGGGCGGCCAGTGCACACACCGCAGCAGTGCGCCAGGCCATGGCCATTCTGCCGTCAAAAGGCGCAAGTTCATTGAGCACACCTCGCCACAATGGCAGATTCCGTGCCGGTAGCGTGTGTGCGCCTCGACCCTCGTCGTTGTGGTTGATCACGTTGGCTGTACTGGTTGTCTTGGCTGGCATGGACGTTATTTCGCCTGACGTGTGTTCACGAGCCTTCGCAGGTGTGTTCGTCACGAATCACGACACTTGCACTGGCTCCCACGCGCATCAGGTCAGTCACAGGGTCGGTGATCAGAATGCGAACCGGGAATCGCTGCGCGACACGGACCCAGTTCAGTGACTTCTGCACGAAAGGCAAGGTGCGCGGCAAACTGAGCATATCTTCAGTGGTCACGCCCCAGCCGATACTCTCGACACGGCCTTTCATAGGCGTTCCAGGCGCTGCCATGGTGTAGACTGCGGCGCAGTCTCCTACCTTGATCGAAGGCAGCTCGGTTTCACGAAACAGAGCCGTGGCGTACCAGGCGTCGGTGTCAATCAACGTAAAAAGGGACTGCTCAGGGGCCAGCATCTCCCCCTGGGAGACATTCAATCCGACTACCAGTCCGTTGCCAGGGGCATGAACGACTGTGTCAGCCAGTGCTTTCTCGGCGATCGCCAGTGCCGCGGTGGCAACTTCAACGGTTGCCTGGGCGGCTTCGGTCTGGCCGATCAACGCCTGCGCCGCTTTCGCCTGGGAGCTCGCCTGGGTCAGGCTGACTTCGGCATCACGCTGGGCCGTTCGGGCCGCATCGACCTGCTGAGCAGTCACATAACCTTTGGGTGCCAGGGATTCCAGGCGCTTGAGCGTGCTCTGAGCGAGTTCCAGGTTGGCTTGTGCACGCTGGACCTGTTCGTCTGCGATCACCGCGTTGGCAGATTCAGCCTCGATTCGACGTAGCTGATCATTCAGGCCTGCCTTGGTCAGGGCCAGTTCAGCCCGTGCCTGCCTCACGCGCAGTTCATAGGTGGCGGGATCAATTTTGAACAAAAGTTCCCCTTTGCTCACCCGTTGTCCATCCTTGACCGCCAGCGTCTCGAGTTTGCCTGGCACCATGGCTGCGATGTGGACAATGTTGGCCTGGATGATGGCGTCTTCGGAAACCTGGTTGCGCTCGGTATACACAAAATATCGCCATGCCATCAAGATCGTGCTGGCAATGACCACGATCACCAGCGCAATCGCGATCATTCTCTTTGCCGGTGCAGGTCGCATGCCGAAGTCGTCGTGAGCAAAGTCGGAAGGGTGGTCGGACATGGGGTATCAGTCAGTCTTCATTGGGGAGAAAAGGCATACGAAAACGCCATCGCGATGATCAGCACCACGCAGGTGTAAAAGAGCAGACGCAGGGGCAAGGCATCGTCGATACCGGTGCGAATCAGCAACCACCGGATCGGAATCATCAGCACGATGCCGACCGCCGTTCCGATCAGCCAGCTCGGGAAATAAGACCCGGCCAGATAGAAGGCAGGTGCCTGCGGACTGATACATCCCGAGAGCAACAGGCACCCCACAATCAGTGCACCCGTCATGAGCGAGCGCACTGCTACTTGACCGCTGGCAGCTTGCTGGCAGGGTGCCTTCAGTGCAGGAGTGCCAGTCATGGGGATTGATGCATGGTTCGGAATTCAGCAACGGTGGTTTCAGGGCAACGATTTTGATGTGAATGCAATCTGATATCGACTCTCATGGTGCGACCGGGAGTCTGCGTCACAGTTCAGTCCGATCTGTTACATCGCCAGATTTCGTTCAAGCGTCAAGCGTCAAGCGTCAACTCGATCGAGAAGCGGCGGTACATTTCGAGCGGCGTCTCGAGCGGCTGTGCCTGTCCTGTTGCAACAGATCTAGCGGCCATAGGCTCGCGCGCTAAGTTGATCGTAGCAGATTGCGCAGACTGATGAGAACGACTGTTGTGGCGACACCGTGCAAGCAAATGCTGGTAAAAAAGTGGAAAGGAGTAGAAAGTATGGTGGACGATCATGACGCGCATGATGCTACGGGCGCTCCAGGTCGTCTATGGGACGGCATGGTTCAGAGCCCGGAGTGGGCTCTGAACCTTCAAGTCACTCGAATACCGGATCCGGAATGACTCCCAGACCTCATGCCATGTCCGCAATTCCTTCAGGAGCGGGATGGGTGGTCAGACGATGTCCGGCCTTCAGGATCTGGCTCGGTATGTCGTGTTGCACCAGATCGGGCAGACGCGCTGAAACGGCAAGCAGGCGATCCAGGTCGATGCCGGTGTCAAAGCCTTCTAGCTCAAGCATGTGAACCACTTCTTCTGTACACGCATTGCCGCTGGCGCCCGGTGCGTAAGGGCATCCGCCAAGTCCACCGAGTGAGGCGTCAAACCGGTCGATCCCTGTATCAATAGCGGCCAGCACGTTCGCCTGCGCCAAGCCTCGCGTGTTGTGAAAATGCAGTGTGAACGTGATGTCGGGAAATTCTGCACGGGCACGCTTGCAAATCTCGCGTACCTGACTCGGATACGCCATTCCGGTTGTGTCGCAGAGTGAGATCCGGGTGATGCCCTGATCCGCAAAGTGGCCAATCAACCGGAATACCTCGGATGACGCAATGTCGCCTTCCATCGGACAGCCAAAGACAGTCGAGAGAGACACGTTCACAGCCACGGGTGCACCTTTAAGCGCTTCGATGATCTGCCCCAGGCCCTGAGCCGATTTCTCGCGGGTCATGCGCAGGTTGGCCCGGTTATGTGTCTCGCTGACAGACATCACCAGGTTGGCTTCGTCAATGCCACAGCTTAGCGCCCGCTCGGCACCGCGCACGTTGGGGATCAAGACGGTGTACTCCACGCCGGGCTTGCGCTTGATCTCGTGCATGACCTGCTCTGCATCGCGCAACGCGGGAATAGCCTTGGGGGACGTGAAGGAGGTTGCCTCGATCTTGGCGAATCCGCATTCGCTCAGTTCATTGATGATCGAAATCTTGTCCTGGGTTTCAATGAAAACTTTCTCGTTCTGAAACCCGTCTCGGGGGGCGACGTCGTGAAGATAGATTCGTTGCTTGCTCATCAGGTAACTCCTTTTTTCTGACTGATGCGGTTGCACATCGATTTTGCCGGATCTGCGGTGACTACGTCCGTTGTGTGTGTGGTGTGGTTTGTGAAGCTGCCTGCGAGGGGACTCGCGGATTTGAGGCGAGTTTTTGTCGGACGGGTTCGCGCCCGGGCAGGATGCCAGGAAAA
The DNA here is from genome assembly GCF_003058465.1 of Orrella marina. Taxonomy (NCBI): domain Bacteria; kingdom Pseudomonadati; phylum Pseudomonadota; class Betaproteobacteria; order Burkholderiales; family Alcaligenaceae; genus Orrella; species Orrella marina. The sequence continues at coordinate 733,338 of NZ_CP028901.1, forward strand.
CAGTAAAACAGACGGATTGTTTGAACGTCTGACGTTCTGGCTGGCATTGCCCCGGCAAGGAATTGCGCGGGGTTGCACGGATTCATTTAAATGATGTCTCGTGACTTCCAGTCTTCACGTGTCTGGGTGTCGACTCCCAGTTCATCCAGAATTTCTTGCGTATGTTGACCCAGCGTTGGCGCAAGCCGGTCGACCTCACCCGGCGTACGCGAAAGTTTTGGGACGATCCCCGGTACTTCGACCGCGGAGCCGTCTGGCAGCTCGGTGCTCAGGATCATGTCACGGGCCCGGTAGTGTGGATCACTGGCGATGTCGGCCGCATCATAGCTCTTGCCGCCTGGCACACCGGCATTGTTCAACGCTTGCAGAACTTCGTCGAGTCCACGTTGCGAGGACCAGGCCGAAATGGCCTCGTCAAGCATGTCAGCCTGCGCCGCACGGCCCTGATTGTCTGCGAGCGCCGGGTCTTCAGCCAGATCAGCGCGGCCGATCAGATTCATCAGACGCTTGAAAATGCTGTCACCATTGCCGGCAATCAGTGCGTACTTGCCATCCTTGCACAAGTAGGCATTGGTCGGGGCGATGCCCGGCATGCTGGCGCCCGATGGCTGGCGCACGGCTCCAAACTTGGAGTATTCGGGGAGCAGGCTTTCCATCATGTTGAAAACAGATTCATACAGGGCGACATCGATCTCCTGCCCCAGGCCGCCTTGTTGCTCACGATGGCGCAGAGCCATCAGAATGCCGATTACACCATGCAGACCCGAGAGTGTGTCACCAATGGAGACACCCACGCGTACTGGTGGGCGTCCAGGCTCGCCACTCAGGTAGCGCAATCCACCCATGGCCTCGCCGATCACACCGAACCCTGGCCGGTCACGGTAGGGGCCAGTCTGGCCGTAGCCTGAGACGCGCAGCATGATCAGTCCCGGATTGATCTGGCTCAGGGCCTCATAACCGAGCCCCCATTTTTCCATCTGGCCTGGCCTGAAGTTCTCAATGAGGATGTCCGCTTCCTGAACCAGCTTGCGCACGACATCCTGGCCTTCGGGTTGACGCAGATCGAGTGTCATCGAACGCTTGTTTCGCGCGTGTGCTGCCCACCATACCGAGGTGCCCTCATGGACATAGCGCCACTTGCGAAGCGGGTCGCCTCCGGGTGGCTCGACCTTGATCACATTGGCCCCGAACTCACCAAGTATCTTGGCAGCGAAGGGACCAGCGATCAACTGTCCTAGCTCAATGACCTTGAGGCCAGCCAGTGGTCTGGCGTGATGGCCACGGGTGGTGGTTTCAGCGCCCGTAGTGGCACTGGAAGAAGACGGGGTCTGTGAGGCGCGTTCTTGATTCATTTAGAGATGGTGTTTCTTGATTCGATGGGTTCGTGATGAGCTGGTCAGTGTGTCGAGTCCGGCAGGCTGCCTGAGTCCGAAGGCTCGACCACAGACTCTGCCTGAGCGGGATGCGTCGCTTTGGGCGGATCGACGGGATCGATATGTGTCAGCAAGTCCAGCACGCGGTGTCGCAGCAATACCGCTGCGCGTGCTGACACGCCGATCTCGTGGCCCTGTTCAACAGTGAGCGTGCGATCAACTTCAATGTGGGCATCCACCAGTACCAAGTCTCCCATTTTACGTGTTCGGACATCGTGTACGCCAAGCACGCCCGGAGTCTCGTTCAGCGTGCGGATGATTTCCTCAACTTCAGTCTCGTTGGCTGCGCGGTCCATGAGATCCTGAAACGAGTCAGATCCAAACCGCCAGCCCATGCGCCCGATCATCAGCCCAACCAGCAGCGCGGCGATCGGGTCCAGAATAGGGTACCCCATCAGATTGCCAATGATGCCAAACGCAACAACCAGAGACGATGCCGCATCTGAGCGGGCGTGCCAGGCATTGGCGACCATCATGCTCGACTTGACTCGCTTGCCGGCTTTGAGCATGTAGCGAAACAGGCTTTCCTTGGAAACCAGGGTCAGGATGGCAATGACCAGTGCGATCGGAGAAACCGTCGGAATACTGGACGGGTCAATGACCCGTTCGACTGCGACCCATACCATCGCACCACCAACGCCCAGTAGCAGTCCACCAAGAAACAGGGAGGCGGCTGTCTCGAAACGTTGATGACCATAAGGGTGGTCGGTATCAGGTGCTTTCTTGCTGTGGTGGTTTGCAAGTAACACGGCAAAGTCCGACATCAAGTCTGACAGCGAGTGAATGCCGTCAGCAATCAGTGCCTGCGATCGTGCCATGTAACCGATAACGATCTGCAACAAGCTCAGGACAACATTGACCCAGACGCTGACCATGGTGGTGCGACGGGCGACTTCGGCACGTTCAAGTGTGGCTTGTGGATCCCGGTGTCCATTGCTGCCCGGGTTGTGTTGCGCAGCGACTGACCTGTGCGATCCATGTGAAGCATGTGGTGCATGAGAATCGCGCGAACGCACCGTGTCGATCGTTGCCTGCCGGTCATCGAGGGGTATTGGGGCATTGGGGGGAGTCTGCGAGGATTGTTCATGGCCGAATTCTACTTGTCTGTCCCTCTGGTTTAACCATGGCTGCGTTTCGGGCTTCATGGCCCGGCGCGATTGAACAGCAACGTGGCGATCAGGGTATCAGTGAATTGTTGCAGTCACACGGCCTTGATCGATGCGCCGGCCAGGCGAATGCCGAATGCCAGAAAAAGGCCTCCAACCGATGCCGAGGCGAGCGCGCTCACCCGAGGGTGGCTACGTACGAGATACGCCAGATGCGATCCTGCGAAGATTAGCGCAGACAAGTAGAGAAAGCTGCAAGCCTGAACAATCAGACCGAGCACAAAAAATGTCAGGCCGGGGTGTGCGTAGCGTGTATCGACGAACTGGACGAAAAACGACAGAAAGAAGAAAATGGCTTTCGGATTGATCAGGCTAACCAGCAGGGCACGCTGAAATGGGCGCTGCATGTGGTGAGGCAGTCCTTTCTTTTCGCGATGGCTGGCTTTCGTGTGTTCGCCCGAACCGCCCAGATCCGGGTCGCCTTGCCTGACCTGGGCACCGGTCTGACGCGGGTCTCGCCAGTGTCGCCAGGCTGCCCTCAGCAAGCCAATGCCAATGTAACCAAGGTAGGCGGCGCCGGCGTACTTCAGGATCATGAACAGAATCGGGTTTGCGTAGAGAACAGAAGCTGCTCCCATCGCCGCAAGGCTCATCAGGATGGTGTCCCCGACAAATACGCCGCACGCGGCACGGTAACCTTGCCCGACACCGCGCATGGAGGCCACCGTCAACACGAACATGGAGTTTGGACCGGGTAGCAGCACGACAAAGATAGTGCCAATTAAAAAAGTCAGCGGATCAGTAATGCCGTACATGATGGGTGTTCACTCACGGAGCGCGCAGATCAGGAACTGCCAGTGGAAGAAGCGACATAGCAAACAACGAAATGACAACCGGAACGACTTTTGTCGATTGGGGTGAATATTGTAGAGGCGAAGGTCGTTGCAGTCACGAGAATCACGTGGTGGATGCGGCCAGTTTGCATTTCGGCGTGAGGGTTGGTTCTACAGCGCACTTCGTGTGACCGGGACTGTGCAGATTATCGAGTCATTCCTGACGTTCAATGCCCAGGCTTTAAACAACGGATGGTCATGGTCCTTGACTTGAAACAGAAGATTCGAGCATGATGGGCCACATTCGATCCATGACAAGCGGGGGATAACACGTGAAAGCTGTATTCATTGATGCGAGTGAGAGTCTGGGTGACGTGACCGAGCGACTCCGTCTGAACGATGACATGCCTATCTCGGTCAATCGCAATCCAGATATCACGCCAGATGAAATCCCGGCAGTGGTCGGTGATGCCGATGTCATCTGGGTGGATCACACATCACTGCCAACAGACATCGCGAGTCAGTGTCCGAACCTTCGTCATGTGGTGTTCATGGGGACTGGAGCACGCTCCTACATGGACCCGGAAGAACTGGCCGAGGTCGGCATTCAAGTTCACATCATCAAGGGCTATGGTGACACAGCGGTGGCCGAGTGCGCGTTTGGCTTGATGTGGGACGCCGCCAAAAGCTTCACTCGCATGGACCGCGGCGTTCGGGCCGGAGGCTGGCCAAGAACAGATGGCGTTGAACTGACTGGCAAGACGCTGGGCCTGATCGGATTCGGTGGTATCGGTGCAGAGATGGCCCGGCTAGGGCGGGGTGTCGGCATGCGCGTGATTGCCTGGAACCGATCGCCTAAAACGTCCGAGGGTGTCGAGTTTTTGCCGCTGGACCAGGTGTTGGCACAAAGCCATGTTGTGTCGATCCACCTCCTGCTCAATGACGAAACCCGCGGCATGATTGATGCGGCCTGCTTTGAGAAGATGCGTGATGGCGTGTTGTTTGTGAATACCGCTCGCGGGGCAGTGGTTGATGAAGAGGCGATGATCCAGGCACTCGAGTCTGGCAAGATCGCACACGCCGGTCTGGACGTCTACGAGACCGAGCCGTTACCGGCTGAGCACCCGCTGACACGTCTGGAAAACGTCACTCTGTCGGCACATTCGGCGTTTCGCACACCGGAGGCCAGTGACAAACTGGTTCAGGCTGCGCTTGCGCACACGAGACGGGTCAGTCGCTGAGTTTCCTGGTGCGAGGTCTGCGCCATTGCAACCAGCAGACACAGGATTGGTTTGACTGACGCACGCGGACCGACACAATGTCGCTTCTGAGCATCATTCGTGTGGGTGAGATTGCATGCATCGGCGCAGCGCATAGAGCCTGGGCACGTGTGCGGTCCATGGGGGACGCGGCTGGGCAGGAGCAGTGGTAGTGTCCTGGGTGGCGACTGCGTTGCCACCCAGGTGTGATTTATTGCTTTATTAGCCCATTTGTTTCAGGTACTTTTATGGGTGGTAACAGTTCGTAACGGGTAGGGATTGACAGGCGCCAGTGGAAGTTCGCAGAGTCGTAGCTGTGTCGGGTGACGAGTTTCGGGTGACGAGTCGTGGGTGCAGGCGTGACTGCAAGCGTGACTGCAGGGAGCCATGAGCTTGGTACCTACAGTTCCTGGTCAAGATGATCTTCACATCATGCCTGGACCAGGCTGCCCGGTCCATCCGGTTCAGTCATGTCGTTTGTCAGTCTTTTGTCTTGTTTCTGAGCGATTGATCGATCGTGACTTCAGTCGTCTCACCGTTTGTTTGGAATCCTATGACAGTCCCCCGCACGCCAGAGATCGTGAAGCGATCCCTTCAATTGACCGCTAGTAGTCTGGCAGCCCTTTTGCTTGCCGGTTGCATGGTCGGCCCGGATTTCGAGAAACCAGTTGCGGATGTCAATCCTGCATGGGAAGAGCGATCCAGGGAGCGATTTGCCGAGGCTGTCGAGATGATTCGCAGCGAGCAGATCAACCCGGTGACCTGGTGGCAGTCGTTTGGTGATCCGACGCTGATCAGACTGCTTGAGCTTGCCACTTCTCAGAATCTGGACCTGCAATCTGCTGCAGTGCGGGTCTATCAGGCCCGGGCCCAGCTTGGTATCAGCGACGCCGGGCTGTTGCCCACTGTTGGTGCCGCGGGTCAAGGGACGAGTTCCGACAGCGCAACTCTCTATCAGCTGGGGGTGCAGGCGAACTGGGAGCTGGACTTCTGGGGCAAGTTTCGCCGTGGTATCGAGAGCAGTCTCGCAGGCTACAACGCAACCATTGCCTCCTATTACGCTGCCGATGTCTCGCTTGCATCGACCGTGGCAAGTACCTATATCAATCTGCGAAACACCGAGGAGTTGATCCGGGTTGCACGCCAGAACCTGGCCTTGCAGGGCGAAAGCCTGCGGATAGCCGATGCACGCTACCAGGCTGGTTCGACTTCATTGCTGGCACTGAGCCAGGCACGGGCGCGCTATCAGCAGACGCTGGCCCAGTTGCCACGCCTGAACGGTCAGAAAGAGCAATTGCAGAATGCGTTGAGCGTGTTGCTAGGCAAGCCTCCAGGGTACTTTCAGGGGCTGTTTGACAAGGAACAGAAGCGCGAGCAAATGACGACGCCCAAGGCATTGAACGTGGGGATTCCGCGTGATCTGCTGCGCCGGCGACCCGATGTGCTGGTCGCCGAGTATCAGGCGGCCTCTCAGTCTGCCCTGATCGGCGTGCAGCAAGCTCAGTTGTACCCGTCTTTCTCGTTGAACGGTATGTTCAGTTACTTGAACGCATCGGTTTCTTACCAGGGCGGATCGACGTTCAAGTTCGATGGCAGCAATCTTAGCGGCGGTGCAGCGTTTTACTTTCCGCTCTTCTATCGTGGCGCGCTGGTAGATCAGGTCAGAGTCCAGGATGCCTCGTTTCAGCAGGCTGTCCTGAATTACCAGAATGTGGTGCTGCAGGCCCAGGCCGAGGTGGAGAACGCACTGGTCCAGATCGCCACGTCGCTCAGCTCCACCGAGGACCTGGCCCGGGCGCTTGCCGCGTCCAGAGAGGCCGCCAGGCTGGCTGTCGATCTTTATGAATCAGGACAAAGTGACTACAACACGGTCATCGTGGCTCAGCAGACGTTGCTGAGTGTGCAAAGTGATTATGTGCAGTCCAAGACAGATACCTTGCTCGGTTACGTACAGGCTTTCAAGGCACTGGGCGGGGGCTGGGCTGACGACATGCGTGTGCCAGCTCTGCCCAACGAAATGATCGCCCAGATGTCGCAGCGAACCGACTGGGGCGAGGCATTGAGCCAGCCGGACACGCCGCATCTTGTTCAGACTCCCGGATTGAAACCATGACCATGTACTGGCGCTCGAGTGCTTCCCATATTGCAATTGAACCAACGGGTGAAATGATGGCTGAAAGGACGTGCGTACCACCAGATGACAAGGCAACGTGTGCCGCTGCGAAGGCAACTGGCGCTGTGGCGTGCGGCCAGTCGGTGTCTGGCCAGGGCTACGGCACTCAGGTCAGACGACAGTTCCAGCGCTGGTTCGTGGCCGGTTGCGCCATTTTGGGTGGCCTGTCTCTGGCAGCCTGCGAGAAGCAGGAAACTCCTCCAAGACCGGTCGCCCACGTGACCTGGGCCACTCCGGTGCAGCAGCAAGTGCAAGGGTATGCAACATTTGACGCCACTGCGGCGGCCATGAACACGGTGAGTCTGGAAGCCCGGGTGCCAGGTTTTTTGACGGAGATTTTGTACAAAGATGGAACGCAGGTCAGCAAGGGCGATCTGCTGTTTGTTATTGAGCAGGATCAGTACAAGGAACAGGTGGCGCTCAATCAGGCGATCTATGACGAGGCCAAGATCGAGTTCGATCGTCAGACCACCTTGCTGGCCCAGAAGGCCACGTCGCAGGCCGCTGTTGACCGGGCGCGATCAGAGTTGCAACAGGCGCAGGCCAGTCTGGCTCTTGCCAACATCAATCTTGGATACACCGAGGTGAGAGCACCGTTTGATGGTGTCGTGAGCCGTCACCTCATTGATGTCGGCAATTACCTTGGTAGCAGCCAGCAGGGCATCAAGCTTGCCGATATCCGTCAGATCAAGCCCGTCTATCTCTACTTTTCCATGAACGAAATGGAAGTGCTGAATTTTCAGCGTCGCAATCAGGGCGGCACCAAAGCGGCCGACCTGGTGGGCAAACTGCCCGTCTATGCTCAACTGCAAGGCCAGAGCGGTTATCCCTACGTCGGTGTGCTGGACTACGCGGCCAGTAACCTCGATGTGCAGACTGGTGCCCTGCAGTTGCGGGCGGTATTCGAGAATGCCGACAACGCCATTGTCCCAGGACTGTATGCCAATGTGCTGATCAATTATGGTCAGTCTCGTGATGCATTGCTCGTGCCCTATGATGCGGTCCAGCGCGACCAGCAGGGGACGTACGTGCTGCTTCTTGACGCTGACAACAAAGTCGAGCGCAAGGATGTGACGATCGGGCAGCGCTACGACTCGCTGGTCGAAGTCACCAAAGGCCTGGCTGCAACCGACAAGGTGGTCATCAACGGCTTTGTCACGCTGAGTGTGGGGCAGACGGTGGAGCCGCAGGAGGGCAAGCTTGAACCGGCGAAGTTGCCGGGGCACGGTTAATGTACCCGCGTACTGAACAAGCTGCGTGCATAGCACGGACGCACGAAATGTCCGCACGTGCTATTCACCGATTTTAAATTCGGCTGACCGCTGATCGCTGACCGGACTTCCCGCTATGTTATCCAAGACATTCATCGAACGCCCGATTCTAAGTAACGTCATCGGCATCATCATTGTGCTGATCGGGGCCGTTTCCATTTTCGGGTTGCCGGTTGCCCAGTATCCGCAGATGACACCGCCAACGATTCAGGTGACGACCAGCTGGCCGGGGGCAAACGCCAAGCTGATTCAACAGCTGGTTGGCAGCAATATCGAGAACCAGGTCAACGGAGTGGACGGGATGCTTTACATGCAGTCCTATTCCACCGATGCGGGCACCTATTCTCTGACGGTGACCTTTGATGTAGGAACCGATCCTGATATGGCGCAGGTCAACGTGCAAAACCGTGTTGCCATTGCGTTGCCGATGCTGCCGCAGGCGGTCCAGCAGCTTGGCGTCACGACCAAGACCCAGTCAACGGCCATTCTGATGTTCGTGACCGTCACCTCTCGTGACGACACCCGGGACGCCCTGTTCCTAAGCAACTTTGCCAACTTGCAGATGCAGGAACGGCTGGCGCGTATTCCCGGTGTGGCCGCAGCGAACGTTTTCGGGGTGGGCAATTACAGTATGCGAGTATGGCTCAATCCTGCGTTGATGAAAGAGCGCGGGCTGGCTCCGGACCAGGTGATGCAGGCCATCAACAAACAGAACGTGTTGCTCTCGGCGGGGCAGATTGGTGCGCCACCGGTGCCAGCCGGGCAGGCGTTTCAGTTCACGGTGAACGTGGCAAGCGCCATGGATACGCCTGAACAGTTTGGCGAGATTGTGCTCAAGGCCGACAGTGACGGCGAGATCACTCGCCTTAAAGATGTTGCCCGTATCGAGATGGGCAGCCAGAACTACAACCAGTTCTTCAACCTGAACGAGAAGCCGGCTGGTGGTATTGCCATTTTCCAGCAGCCTGATGCCAACGCGCTTGCCGTCTCTGAAGCCGTACGCGCAGAAATGGAGAACATCGCCAAAACATTCCCGGCCGACATCGAGTGGGACATTCCATTTGATACGACAGTGTTCGTCAAGGCCTCGATCGATGAGGTCTACATGACGCTGTTCGAGGCAGGCTTGCTGGTGTTGCTGGTGATCATGGTTTTCCTGCAGAACTGGCGTATCACGCTGGTGCCGGCGGTGACCATTCCAGTCACGATCATTGGTGCATTTGCCGGCATGGCCGCGCTCGGTTTTTCGATCAACCTGCTGACGCTGTTTGCTATCGTGGTCGTGATTGGTATCGTGGTGGATGACTCGATTGTTGTGGTCGAGGGTGTTGCCAAGAGGGTGGAAGCGGGCATGCGTCCCAAACGCGCGGCTATCGAAGCCATGGGTGAACTCATGGGGCCGATTATCGGGATCACCCTGGTGTTGATGGCTGTGTTTCTGCCAGCCGCCTTTATTTCCGGCATTACTGGCCAGATGTACCGGCAATTTGCACTCGTGATCGCAATCACCGCGCTGCTTTCGGGCATTTGTGCGATCAGTCTGAGTCCCGCCCAGTCCGGGGAGTTCATCAAGCCGCTCAAGAAAGGCGAGACGCCCAAGCCTAAAGGGCGATTTGCCAGGACATTTGACAGGGGATTCGAAGCGCTCGCCAGCCGCTATTCGCGCATGATGGCTTCGCTCATGAAGCACAGCAACCTGACTGCCTTGGTCGGCCTTGTGATCATTGGTGCATCCGTCTATGGACTGGCCAAAGTTCCGACCGGGTTCATTCCTAACGAAGACCAGGGTTACCTGATTACAACCGTTCAATTGCCAAGGGCTGCTTCGCTTGAACGGACGCAGCAAGCCATGGACGAGATTCGTCAGACGATACAGAAGGTGCCTGGCGTTCAGGACGTGGTATCCATTGGCGGAGTCAGTGTGCTGGACAGCAACTCGTCGTCGGCCAGTGCCGGTGCCATGTACGTGATTTTGAAGCCCTGGGAGGAGCGGGGCAAGACCAAGAACGAGGATTTGCGTTCGATTTACAGTAGTTTGTCGGCTGCCTTGTCACAGATTCAGAGTGCAAGCGCCCGGGTTGTACTCCCGCCGGCCATTCCGGGCCTGGGAGCCTCGGGTGGCTTTAGCATGCAGATCTTGCTGACTGATGGCAGCAACAGTTTCGAGAAACTCCAGGCTGCCACTAACGAATTTCTGGCGCAAGCCAATCAGCTGCCTGAAGTCATGACGGCCTTCACGACGTTTGATAACAACATTCCACAACTCGAGATCAGTTTCAATTCTGCGAGGGCGGAGACGCTTGGTGTGAACATTGGCGATGCATATGATGTGCTGAGCTCTTACCTTGGTTCGTCTTACGTCAACCAGTTCTTCAAGTTTGGACAGACCTACCAGGTCTATGTGCAGGCCGATGGCGTGTTTCGTGCTGATATGTCCCATATCCAGAGGCTGTACGTTCGCAGTCGCTCCGGTGAAATGGTTCCACTGGGTTCGTTTATCGAGATCAAGGAAACACTCGGTCCGTCCATCGTGTCGCAGTACAACCTGTTTCCCACGGCCTCGATCAACGGCGCTGCAGCACCGGGTGTGAGTTCAGGTCAGGCGCTCAGCGCGTTGAATCAGCTTGCAACAGACAGCCTGCCAGAGGGAGTCGAGTTTCAGTGGACTGGCATGTCATATCAGGAACGCCTGGTCGGGTACACCCAGATCATTGTGTTCGCGCTCTCGATCCTGCTGGTCTATCTGGTGCTGGCAGGCCAGTACGAGTCCTGGGCAGCACCGCTGGCTGTGTTGAGTGCCGTGCCCCTGGCACTGTCTGGCATTGTGATTGCGCTGACACTCACGGGTCTGGATAACAACATCTACGTGCAGATCGGTCTTGTCCTGATGATTGCGCTCTCAGCGAAGAACGCCATCCTGATTGTCGAGGTGGCACTGGAGGCAAGAAGGGCCGGCATGAACCTGGTCGACTCTGCTCTGCATGCTTCTCACGAGCGGTTCAGACCGATCGTCATGACCTCGATTGCCTTCATTCTGGGGGTGGTCCCACTGCTGACTGCTTCGGGTGCAGGTGCGGCTTCACGCTTCTCGATCGGTTTGACAGTGTTTAGCGGCATGATTGCGTCCACGACACTGGCGGTGGCGATTGTGCCGGTTTTCTACGTCAAGATCATGACCTGGCTCGGAGGTAATCCGAACAAGGATGAAGAGGATGACGAGGATGATGGCGATCTTGTAGAGTTGCAGGAAGCGAAGGCGCTAGACAAGTCGTGATTGCGGATCCCTTTCCTTCATCTCCGTGGTCAGACGCCAGGGATGCAGGTTAAGGGTAGAGGAATGATTGGTTTGTCGTCGCCGTTTACGGATCGTAGATTGCAAGTATGCCCTGTCCTTGGGTTAAAGCCTTCGGGCTACTGGACCGGGTCAGTTTTGTCTGGATGTTGCGTGACTGTGCGTGTCACTTAGTGCGTGTCATTTAGCGCTTGTCCGTGGTGGCTATCCTGCTCCAGGTGGATCCAGTCAACGATGTCTGCGCACGGGGAATATCCGGACACCAGTTTCTGGAGCATGAGTTTGACCTTGCCAATCTCGTTGTTATTCGAGGCGACCAAGAGCTCTGCGAGCAAAGGCTTCAGTTCTGACCACTCCAGATAGTCCTCCTGTGCACGCATGATTCGCGGGTGGCTGGTACCTTTTGGATTGTGTCCGATCAGGAGTTCCTCGTAGAGTTTCTCTCCCGGTCGCAAACCGGTGACCTCAATCTCGATGTCGCCATCAGGGTTGCTCTCATCGCGTACCGTCAATCCTGACAGTTCGATCATCCTGCGGGCGAGATCAATGATTTTGACGGGTTCACCCATGTCGAGCACAAATACGTCTCCCCCCTGGGCCATGGCTCCTGCCTGAATCACCAGTTGTGCGGCTTCAGGAATCGTCATGAAGTAGCGCGTCATTTCGCCATGCGTCACAGTCACAGGGCCGCCATCGCGGATCTGCTGCCGGAATTTGGGCACAACAGAACCAGAAGAACCCAGGACGTTGCCAAATCGCACCATGGTAAAGCGTGTCTTGCTGGTATCGGGGCTGGATTCGGCCAGTGCCTGCAGCACCATCTCCGCCAGACGCTTGCTCGCACCCATGATGTTGGTGGGTCGCACAGCTTTGTCTGTACTCACCAGCACAAAATCTGACACGCTGTATTGCATTGCAAGTTCGGCCACAGTGAGCGTGCCACAGGTATTGTTCTTGATACCTTCAGCTGGATTGTGCTCGACCAGTGGAACGTGCTTGTAAGCAGCGGCGTGGTAGATTGTTTGCGGCATCCAGGTGGACAGCAACACGCGCATCCTGCCCGTGTCCTGTACATTTCCGATTAACGGAATGAGTGGGGAACTCTTCTGATCCTCAGTGCCATCTTCAAGGCTCGCCAGGTTCTGTGGTTCAGAGAGCCAGGTGGATTCAAGCTCTGAGTGGATGGCGTACAGTGCAAATTCGCTCGCCTCGACCAGCAGCAGTCGCCTGGGTGAGTGTTTCATGATCTGCCGGCATATCTCGCTACCGATCGATCCGCCTGCGCCAGTCACCATTACTGTCTTGCCCTGGATATTGCGTGCCAGCAGGAGCGGATTGGGCGAGACTGACTCTCGACCGAGCAGATCATCAATGTCCAGTTCGAGCAAATCTGCCAGCGAGACCTTTCCCTGCGCCAGTGCACTCATGCTCGGTAGCGAGTGAACCGCGACGCGAGCTTGCTGGATCTTGCTGATGATGGCATTGCGACGGGAGCGGTTGATGGAGGGAAGTGCCAGCAGAACACTTTGAACCCCTTTGGTCTCCACGAGCAGCGGCAAATCCTGCGGATCGTAGATCGGTAAACCGTTGAGAACCTGGCGCTGCAGGTGGGGGTCGTCGTCAAGATAACCGATGATCTGCATCTCGGCACTGTTGTGCATGGCCGCTGCCAGTTGTCGGCCGGCGTAGCCTGCCCCGTATATGAGAACACCAGGTCGTTTGGACTGTCGCAGGATTGCCCGGTAGGCACCGCCAAGCCAGAAAGCGGCGAGGGCGCGTGATGCACCAATGGCCAGCAACAGCAAGATGGGTTGCATCACACCGACTGTTCGCGGAATGCCGGTGAAGCCGATGACCGTGATGGCCGTGAAATATAGCAAACCGTATACCGCCATGGCGCGCACGATAGTGTGGGCAGCAGTCAGTTCGGAGTGCCGGAAAATGACACGGTAGAAGCCGTATCGGACAAATATCGGGAGCGCAAGAATGATCGAAATCAGCGCAGCGATATCTGCCTCCCAGAACTGATCGCTTACGATCGGGACCCAGTAGTCCAGACGCAGAAAAAACGCCAGCCAGACCGTCAGTACGCACAGGCAGACATCAACAAGCAGGGCGATGGATCGTTTGGCGAATCGCGGCATGGCCAGAACGGGATCTGCCAGCATCTTGAAATACTGAAACCTCAAAAAATCTCTCCCGCTTTAGTGAGAAACACCCTTGCCACCAAGTGCCTGGACGAAGGTCAGCCAGAGAATCCGGATATCGAACAGGACTGACCTGTGCGTCAGATACTCGGCATCAAAAGCAACCTTGGCAGGCAGATCGAGTTCGTCGCGACCATTGATCTGCGCCCAGCCTGTTAGTCCAGGCAAGAGTAAGTGCACGTTCTTCTCGGTACGCATCTCGATGAGATCGTACTGGTTGTAGAGCGCTGGACGAGGCCCCACAAAGCTCATGTCACCCTTGAGAATGTTCCATAACTGGGGAAGTTCGTCCAGACTGGTGCGACGTATGAACGCACCGACCCGTGTCACGTAGGCATCAGGCCGGGTTAGCAGATGGGTTGCGACCACAGGGGTGTCAGTGCGCATGCTTCGAAACTTCGGCATCCGGAAGATCCGGTTGCTGGCGCCGATCCGGTCGCTCCAGTAGAGCGCAGGTCCTGGCGATGTCAGCCGCACAAGCAGGGCGATGATGCACATCGGAAGAATGAGAATGGAGCCTGCCATCAGGGCGAGGATGATATCCATGACCCGTTTGCTGGTCGTTATCGGCTTGATGCTGTGCGGTGAAGTGTCAGTCGAAGTCACGATTTCTCTGGGGTTGGCACTGAAATGCACGCTGGCAAGGGAACATGTCTCGAACCAGCAAGCCGATTCCGAAGGACAAGGACGGCTCAAGTGTCCGACTGGCGTAGTGTAGCGCCGTACCGTTGCGGTATGAACCAGGAGTTAACACTTCTCGGCCACCAGCGAAGACGACAGGCCTGACAGGCTTGAGGCCTGGATATCTCGCCTGGGGCCTGGTCAGGTTCTGTTCAGGCCATGGCGCTACAAGATGTTCGGTCAAACAGATCACAAATGCAATTTTAAGATATATTTAATAAGGACAGATATTAGAGGGGCGCTGAGAATAGTTCGCAGGCCAATCATGGTCATGGTTAATACGCGTGAGCGCTGATGCCCGGCATTGACCAGATGAGGGTCGGTGGATCGGGAGCGTGGGGCGGGAGCGCGGGGCGGGTGAGTGACTCGTGTGGACGGACTTGTCAGAGTGCTGCAGACAATCACATGTGTCGCCAAAGCCAGCACCAGATCCGGATCACACCGGTTTGCGCCAGTGTCGTTCTGGTTCTGACCTTGCGGTGGCTACGTTGTGTGAGTATTTATGAGGGTTTGTTGTATGTCTGACTGCTCGATTCGCAGTTTTTTGAGATGATGTCTGGTATTCACCGGTCGCATGTGTAACTCAGGAAAAACCTCGAGTGAGTGCTATAGAAAAGTAGGTTACAGTAGCGCAGGCGAGACCAGCTGCGACCTCCTGATACGGGCAAAGAGCAGGGATTGTCTTTGGTCAATTCCAGTGGTTCGAATGAGAGCAGACTGTCAGTCATCTGCCACGTTCTGTCGGGCGTAATTCGGTTTTTTGTGAACGGATTGCCGGTTGCCAGCGTGCGACAGAATTTTGCAGGAATCTCAGGATCAGGGCGTGCACAGCGTTATATTTTTTGAACTCTTTCTTTCAGGCGGTTGTTGAGGTGGATTCCGGCACATTCCGAGTCTTGGTGATATGCACGGCGAATATTTGCAGGAGTCCCGCAGCACAGGTTTTGCTACAGAAAGAGTTGCAAGATTACAACGTGCTGGTGGAGTCTGCGGGCACGCGAGCCGTAGAAGGAAACCCGGCCGATTCGTCCATGATCGAGTTGATGCTTGAACGGGGGTATGACGAGATTCTGCAGCATCGCTCTCGCGCGTTGTTGCCTTCCCACACGAATCGTTATCAGCTGTTACTGTGCATGGAGAGGGACCATCTTGCGTCAGTTCAATCTTTGAACCCGGCGGTCCTGGGAAGAGCCAGGCTCTTCGGACAGTGGGATGGGCAGTCCGAGGTCGACGATCCGGTCGGACGTTCGATAGCAACATATGAAAAATCTGTGGATCGCATGACGGTCCTGGCAGGTCAGTGGGCCAAAAAGATGATTGAAATGGGTTTTGTTACATGAGCATGCATGAGGATTGCAAAGAAGTGCCCGCGAGTCTGTCATGCAGCGGCAGGAATAATGATTGTGAGACGGCGTTCAACAAATGCCGCAACCAGAACAGCAGCCGCCAGAACTGCAGGCATCTACTGACACCCATTAAAGGACTCTTTCTGGCTGCAACAGCCGGGTTGCTTGTTTCCGGTTGCGCAGTCGTGCCGGGCATGTTTGCTTCGTATGAGCGGCAACCCGAAGTGCTGCAGACCGAGCAAGAGCCTGCTCAGATGGACTACACGCTGCTTCAGGTCACCCCGTTGCTGGTGCGTCGTCTGGTCGAGCAGGCCGATGCGGACTCTGTTGCAATTCAAGGGACGCTTCCCGAACCCAAGGTCGCGAGTTATCCCTATCGTCTGGGCCCTCAGGACACCTTGCGCATTTTTGTCTGGGGACATCCGGATCTGACACCGGCCACGAGTAGCGTATCGGCCAACAACATCGCGAGCACTCCGGCCGGCCGTACGATTGACTCCAGCGGCAACATCTATTTCCCAATGGTTGGCAACATTCGTGCTGCTGGCTTGACTGTGAGCGAGTTCCGCGACCGACTGTCCCGCGCACTGAGTCAGTACATCGCCGATCCGCAGGTTGAGGTTGACGTGGCAGGCTTCAGAAGCCAGCGAGTATTTCTCGCAGGTGAAGTCAAGTCGCCTGGCGCACTGGAGATCACCGATCAGCCGCTGCGGATCACTGACGCCATTGCACAAGCAGGTGGCGCAACCAATAATGCGGACCTGTACGATGTCAAGCTTACGCGTGGGGATGAGTCAGTCCGTTTGAATCTTGACGGGCTTTACTACGACGGCGACATGGATGTGAACGTGCTGCTTCACGCAGGCGACGTACTGTCAGTTCCTGACCGCCTGCAACGCAAGATCTTCATGCTCGGTGAGGTCGGCAACTCGGTTGGAGCCAATCAGGCCAGGTCTTATGTCATGCGCCGCGGCAGGATGTCACTCACTGAGGTGCTTGCTGACGCTGGCGGCGTGAGTCCTTTCAGTGCGGCAGCCTCGGAAATCTATGTGCTCAGGGCTGACCCGGATGCCAGCTCCCCGACTGAAGGGGCCCGCAAGCCAGTCGTGTTCAAACTGAGTTCGAGAGAGCCGCAGATGCTGGTACTCGCGGACCAGTTCCCGATTCTTCCGCGCGACGTGATCTTCGTGAACCCGACCGGACCGACGGTTATTGGTCGATTCATCGGTCAGTTCTTCCCGATCCTGAGTGCCACGAACACTGCGAACAACATCAGCCCGTTCTGACGGTCTGAACCGGATAATTTAGCGATATGAGTGCATCGAATACTTCGTCGAGTTCTGGGTCTTCCAACGCGCCGGTGAGTTACCCGCAGGGTCATCCCAACGGAGGGGCTGTGATTCAGGATGATGACACCATCTCCCTGGTGGACCTGCTCGACAATTTTCTGTATTACAAGTGGTACTTCATCATCGTCACGCTGATCGCGGGGGCGCTGTCACTTGGCTATGCGATTATCGCGACACCGATTTACACAGCTGATGCACTGATACAGATCGAGGAGAAAAAGGGTTCATCGCTCTTTAGCGGTCTTGGCGATGGGGCGACATCGCTATTTGCGCCAACTTCTCCAATTGTGGGCGAAATTGAAATCATTCGTTCGCGATCGGTAATTGGTCAGGCGGTTGAATCTCTCAACGCAAACGTGGATGTCAGTGTTCAGAATCGTATCCCTGTCATCGGTGAATGGCTGTCGCGCGTTCTGGATAAGGACGAGAATGGTCTTGTCATCCCGATGACGGACGCTTTGCAGTTCGCCTGGGGCGGAGAAAAACTTCAGGTCAACAATATCCGGGTTCCTGATCATTTGTACGGGAAAGCTTTGCTTCTGGAGATAGGAGAGGGTAGATCATGGGCGCTCAGCGTTGAGGAGACCGGTGAGTTACTTTTGAAGGGACAGGGCAGCGGCCAGCAACTGTCCGCTCTAAACGGTCAATTTCAGATTGAGCTCGGCCCGTTCCAGGCTCGCCCAGGCACGGTGTTCAGAGTTGTCGTGCTGTCCTTGCAGAATGAGATTCGCAGAGCGACAGGGGGATTGAGTGTGGCCGAGTCAGGTCGTCAGTCAAGCTTGATTCGAATGACATATGAAAGTCCGGATCCGCAGTATGCCGCATTGATGCTCAACACGATCGCAGATGCATATCTGCGGCAGAATCTGGAGCGTCGCTCGGCTGAAGCAGAAAAAACACTGCAGTTCCTTAAAGGAGAGCTCCCGCGTCTGCGAGAGCAGCTTGACTTGTCTGAACAGGCACTCAATGAATTTCGCACCAGGACACGCACTGTCGACATGACGTTTGAGTTGCAGGAGCTTTTGACGCGGTCTGCCGACATCGAAACGCAGCAGATGCAGGCGGACCTCAAGCGCAGGGAGTTGGCGATTCGCTATGATCCGAGTCACCCGGTCATGAGGGCCCTGGATTCGCAGATTACTGGTCTGAACAGCGATGCAGAGGAAATCTCCAGCCGCATCAGCAAGTTGCCGGCGGTGCAGCAGGATTACATTCGCCTGGCGAGAAACGTCGAGGTCAGCAATGAGCTATATCTTGGGTTACTGAACACGACGCAGCAGTTTGAAATTGCCAGAGCCGGCACGGTGGGTAACGTCGCCATTATTGACCGGGCGGTTGTGCCCCAATCGCCAACCAAGCCTAGCAAGTCGATGATCGTTGCGGTCGGGACGATGGCGGGTATGTTTCTCGGGTTTCTGCTCACCCAGGTCGTTGCATTCATGACCAAGGTCGTGCGGGATCCCAAGAAGCTCGAGCTCGAAACCGGCATTTCGACACTCTCCATCATGCCGCTCGATGGTGAGCAGATGAAGCAGGTCCTGGAGAACGACAACAGACCTTTCATGCTGGCACATGAGCAGCCGGACGGGGCAGGGGCTGAAGCGCTGCGCAGCTTGCGAACGGCACTCATTTTTGCCCTGTCCGAGAAGCCGCGTTCGAAAGTGGTCCTGATTACCTCCGCCGTTCC
Source organism: Orrella marina (assembly GCF_003058465.1). Classification (NCBI taxonomy): domain Bacteria; kingdom Pseudomonadati; phylum Pseudomonadota; class Betaproteobacteria; order Burkholderiales; family Alcaligenaceae; genus Orrella; species Orrella marina. The sequence goes on from NZ_CP028901.1 coordinate 751,975, forward strand.
ATCGCAAGGCAAGAGCTTTATCAGCGCCAACCTGGCTTACCTGCTTTGTGCCACGGGCAAGAAGGTGTTGCTGATCGACGCCGATATTCGCAAGTCATCCATGCGGCGATACTTGAACTTCGATCCGAAGGCACCCGGTCTGACCGATTTGCTCAAGTCGTCGCGAGCGGGAGAACCCGCGTCGGTTGATGACGTTGTGATGCCTGACCTGCTTGAGAGTCTGGATTTCCTGCCAACAGGTTCTCGCGTTCGTAACCCCGGTGATCTGCTTGCGGGCGAGCCGATTCTGGAATTGATTAATCGAATGGCCGAGCGATACGATTATGTGCTGATTGATTCGCCACCTCTGCTTCCCGTGCATGACGCCCGCTCACTCGGGAAAGTGGCTGATATCTCGCTGTTTGTGGCCCGCCAGGATGCTGTCAGTCTGTCTGAGGTACAAGACGCGATTGATGTTTTCAGTAAGGTCGGCAATCGTTTTGATGGTCTTGTATTCAACGGGTTTGTGCCGTCACGTATCCGCTACGGATACGGCTATGGCTACGGTTATCGAAAATATGCGGGCCGTTATGGCAAGTATGCGACATATGGGCGCTATGGTCGTTATTATGATTCCGCTGATGATTCGAAGGATGGTCGATAGGCCATTATTGAGCCATTGTCCGCGAAGTCGTTGATACGCGTTGATACATTTTGATCTTTGTCGAGGGAATCCACTGCAGCTTCGTTGCGGTGTTTTCCTCGCCTTGTTTTTGCGCGTCTGATGTCGTGTTTTTGATAATGCCACTGGCAGGTGTATTTCTATCCCGAAGTGGTTGCGCTCCTGCTGCAAGATGGAAAAAAGCAACAGAAATTATTTGACGCAGAAGATTCGCGCGAATACACTAAAACAGCAAGATTTTCAAGCGACGTGGTTGTGATTTTGAGTGTCGCCCTGTGCGCTTTCAGTTGTCCTTATCCCTTCCTTGATCGTCTGGCATCCAAGCGTAATGCTGCTTTTATTTCTATTATCAAGGAAGTTTTTATCATGGCAACTGGTGTCGTTAAGTGGTTCAATTCTGAAAAAGGTTACGGATTCATCATGCCCGATGGTGGTGGTAAGGATCTGTTCGCTCACTACTCAGAAATCCGTGCAGACGGTTACAAATCCCTGCAGGAGAACCAGAAAGTCAGCTTCGAGATTGGTCAGGGCGCCAAGGGTCCGAGCGCAACGAACATTCAGATCATCGACTAATCGTCTTGATCAGTACGGGATCAGTGCATGCAGACTGGTCCCGTGAGTTGTATGACCAACTATGAGCGCAAGCCCCTGGCTTTAGCCATGGGGTGGTTCAGTTGAAGGATGTCGTGTAACTGGTACTCTGTGACCGACTCCCAGGCCCACACTAACTCATCAGTGTGGGCTTTGTTGCGTTTAGGGACAGAGTTGTTAGGATGCGAGTGGAATACAAACTGTTGAGCGGGCCGCGACTGCGACCATCAAACCGGACCAGGTAGGACAAGATCGAAATGCAAGCGCAACATCAAGCCCAAGTTCAAGCGCAACCCGCGAGTGATAGCGACGTGATCAGAGTGCTGACATCCAGACGTTCCGTGAAGTCTGTTGTGGCGCCGGGGCCTTCTCGTGATCAGATCGAGCTTGCGCTCGAAGCCGCCGTCAGAGCACCTGATCATGCCGCACTTCGGGTGTGGCGATTTGCCATGATCGAGCAACCCGATATCGTTGAGTTAGGTGAGCGCGCGATTGAGGCTGTTGCGAAAGCAGGTAGACCTATGGCCCCGGAAAAGCAGGTCAAGACCCGCGAATGGCTCAAAGGTGTGCCTTTGCTGGTTGCCATGGCGTATCAGATTCACCACGACAATCCCAAGGTGCCTGAGCTTGAGCAGACACTTTCCATGGGGGCAGCAGTCATGAATTTTCAGAATGCCATGCATGCCATGGGGTATGCCTCATTCTGGAGCACGGGGCTCGGTACCTTCACCGAAGAGGTACCAACCATGCTGGGCTTTGATACGCTTGACTACAGATTTGTGGGATTTCTGGCCGTTGGGACTCCCGCTTTTACCCCGACCCCAGCAACACGCACTCCTGGCAAGTCAATCTTGACGCGATGGACGGCTCCGAAAGCGTAATCGGGCTGGTGTCCACCTGAAGTGGCTCAAGCGCGCATAAATATGCGCGTACACCAGCGCCGCGAACAGTAGACCGGCAATACAGGCGATTGTGCTGCTCATAAAAAGGATGGACAGCAGTGCCGGCAAACATGCAAAAGCCCACATGAAAGGTGAGACGGCGGCATTGCGTAGTGCCTGGTTCTGTGTTTTAAAGAAACGTGGGATCACGCGGCGATATACCAGGCTGTGCAGGTGCGTGCGGTCAGGCTGATCGATTGCCAGGCCACGCATCGCGCGTCTGCCCATCGAGAAAACAGCCTCCAGAATCGGGTAGGCACAGGCTAGCAGCGGAGCCCATGGGCTGATGTGTTCAGGGTGCCTGGCTGACAGCATGACCGCCATCCAGGCAACCATGAAGCCCAGTGCATAGGCTCCGCCATCGCCAAGGAACAGCCGTCCAAAGGGAAAATTCACCACAAAAAAACCAAGCGTAGCCGCGCCTATGATCAGAATGAGCATCAGGACTTCTTCATCATTAACCTGCCATGCCATCACCCCCATGGCACCGAGACAGACCAGAACAGTTCCAGAGGCCAGTCCGTTGAAACCGTCAATCATGTTGATTGCGTTGGCAACCCCTCCGATTGCGAACGCGGTAAATAAAACAGCTACAAGGGTATAGGACAAAAGTATATCGACGCCGGGTACATCGACACGGAACAGGGCGTAGCCGGTTAGATACCAGGCGACGACACCGCTGAACATGGTCGCGAGCAGCCGCTCTTTGGTTCCGACCCGCTTGGTGAGGTCTTCTGCCAGTCCAAACAGCAGGGCCGGGCCTGACGCAATCAATAATTCCCACACTGTTAGTTGGTATTGTGAGTAAATGTTCGTCAAAATCAGCGCAGCCGCGAGATATCCAAAGAAAATACCCAGCCCGCCTACTCGAGGTGTAGCGCCGTGATGAACTTTCTGGATACCTGTTGCATGGTCAGCTGTCAGCGATCCATGCCAGCGGTGAGTTACCACAACAAGCAAAGCGACTAGAAGCGATACTCCTGCGGTAGCCGGTAATACCATTTGGATGGAGTTCGTTAACGAGACCATGGATGATGTTTCTGGATAAGCACTATCCTCAGATGGATAGTGCCTTGATTAAAGTGTATTCAGCCCGGGAGTGAGGTACGGCACTCTGCTTTGAATTATTTGTTACTAATTTAAAATACCATGATAATGGTAAGAATAAGTTAGCGCACCGGACTTGCTTCTGTAACAATGGCGTTCGTAGCCGGTCACCTTACTCGGTTCGAGCCCTGAGGCGTTCATGCAAGAATTGGATCACTTCAAACTGACATCACGATGACACAAACGGCGAATTGCTCAGCCGCCCGTCTTTGCGGAAACTGGTGCCTGGACCGGGTAGCATGACATGTAAGGAGATATTTAATTCGACAGAGTGTAGATCTTAAATTGAGAAATCACTATGGCAGTTCCGTGGGAGCATAGTAACAATCCCCCGGCAAAGCCGGGGGCCTTCATTTGTGAGCCGCTCAAAGCGGCTATCCGGAGACGCTAACGCGGCTCCGTGTCTTGTGCCACCGTTCGGTGGCCAGATTCAGAGCAGATTCAATTGCTCCAATCGAGAGTCCTCTTTTTCCTGGTCCTGGATGTAACGCCGAATGACCTCTTCGTCACGCCCAACCGTCGAAACAAAATACCCTCTGGCCCAAAAGTGCTGCCCGACAAAGTTTCGCCTCCTCTCTCCATACACCCGGGCAATGTGAATCGCACTTTTGCCCTTTATGTACCCAACCACCTGAGAGACCGCGTACTTTGGCGGAATTGCGATCAGCATGTGTACATGATCTGGCATCAGGTGACCCTCCAGAATCTCGCTCTCCCTACGACGGGCTAACTGCCTGAACACCTCACCCAGGTGCTTTCTCAAACTGACATACAACGTCTTTCTTCGACACTTGGGAATAAACACCACATGGTATTTGCACTCCCAACGGCTATGGCTTAGGCTTTCATACTCGTCCATCGTGAAACTCCTTTTCTCGAGTGTGCTTGGCGGCTCACTCGGATAGTTTCATCGATGGACTCCCCTAAATGTCAAACTTCTACTGCCACCCCGGCATAGCCGGGGGATTTCCCATGTTTGTTTAACAAAGGTAGTTTTGGGGAGATTCGAGATGACAGCGGGGTTTCAGGTGCGTGACAGAAACAGGCTCTCCAAGCTCGTGATGTTGAACACCCGCCGCCTGGCGATGAGTCAATACGATCATGTATCGGACTCGCGCACGAAGAAACCGCTGTCACAACGCTGTCAACGCTGTCAACGCTGTCAACGCTGGCAACGCCTGGGTGGTGCCAGCATGATCGTGCAGCGGGATAGCTATAGCGCCTTTCTGGCAAAACACGCCACGCAAGACGGGCATAGTCCGTCCCGGCTTCGGCTCGAAGAGGGCTGGGCGGTTGTGCAACCGCTACCAGAACGGGCGGGACTGTGCCAGCTTCACGAATCGACAAGGGGGTTGCCTTTGCGGCAATCCCACGGTGGCTATTGCGTCAGAGCCGATCGCGCCGCGGCAAAGAAGGTTTGTGCAAGGTCCTGGCCGGGATGCTGTGCGTCGCCAGACGGAGAGCCCGGATACCCCTCGCACGCACGCCTTCAGAACCCCCAGGCTTTAGCCATGGGGTGGTTCAGGTCCCTTGAACAGTACTCAGAGCGCAAGGGTTTGATCATCTCATCCAATAATTCTACGTGCGAAGTCAGGTCATACCCTCTGAGATCTCAAGCCAGCACTGACCCGTAAATTTGTTCTTACTCTTTTTCTGGATTGCGTTCGGGCCAGACACGGATGGCACCTGTTTGGGCATCAAAGATCTCGTCGTTGTGCTCGCCGTGCGCGGGAGCCAGCTTATCAATACTCGAGGGTGTCCTTGAAAACCTCGCCGGTGGTCGAGTCATGGTGATCGACCCTTCAGTCGGGTGGTTCCGGGTTTCGAACATGCCTGTGGCAACGAGGTGAGGATCTGTGAGTAAATCCTCGAGTCTGTTTACTGGTGTGGCTGGTATATCGGCCTTTTCGAGAAGCGCCATCCACTGGTCGGTGGTCTTGTGTGCAGTGATGTCCTCCAGCATTGCGTAGAGTTCTCCGATATGTTTGGCGCGCTCGGATGGTGTGGAGAATCTGGGTGACTCAAGCACTTGTGGACATCCGGCAATCTCGAAGAACCTTTGCCACTGTTGCGAGGTATAAGGCAGCAGGCCAATGTATCCGTCTTGCGTTCGGAACGGTTTGCGGTGCGGAGACAGGGCTCGCGCATACCCCATGTCGTCTGGCTGGCCGCCAAACGTAGCACCAGCCATGTGCTCCATCAGATTGAAGCTCACCATGGTTTCGAACATCGGTACTTCGATCGACTGTCCGATACCAGACTGGCTCCGTTCGTACAGGGCCGCAAGAATGGCGTTGACAGCTGACAAGCCTGTCACTTTGTCGGCCAGGATCGAGGTCACGTAGACGGGTGGGGAGCCGTTACCGCGTCCCTGCAAATCAGCCATACCGCTGATTGCCTGGATGATGTCATCGAATGCAGGTCTGCCCGCGTAGGGGCCTTGTTCGGAGAACCCGTAGACGCCGCAATACACCAGTCGAGGGTTGATTTCACAAAGAGATGGATAGTCCAGTCCGAGCGAGCGCATGGCTTGCGCACGCAGGTTGTACACCAGGATGTCGGCTCGTCTGGCTAGATCCTTGACGACTTGCAAGTCCCGGGGCTGTTTCAGGTTCAGGATGATGCTTCGTTTGTTTCGATTAAGCTGAACAAAGGGTGCACCCATCCCGTGGTGTTTGCTAGGTGTTGCATAGCGAAATACATCGCCATCCGGGGATTCGATCTTGATGACATCGGCCCCATAGTCACCCAGGGTCTGTGTGCAATATGGACCCATGCCCACAGCCGTCATGTCGACGACCCGGATACCTGTCAGTGGCCCTGTCACTTGATCGGCGGGTTGATCACTGTCCTGACCAGACTGATTCATCCTGACACCTCTTGTTGTCATGGCGACCTATGCTCGATTTGCACGCACACGTCAGCCTGTCTTTTGCCGAACTCTCCCGGACCCTACTGAACCTGGCTCGCGAACTGGCCTGCTGCCAGTATCTTGCGTGCAAGCCTCAGGTGTGGGGTATCCAGCATCTTGCCGTCCAGCGTGGCGACACCGACAGTTGTGCTGGCTTCAAACGCGGCCACGACTTTCGCGGCCCAGTCACGCGTTTTCTGATCAGGGGTCATGGCCTGGTTGATGATCGCGACCTGTCCCGGATGGATGGCCGCTTTGGCACTGAAGCCATCCCGGTAGGCCCGTTGAGTTTCGCGGCGCAGTCCGTCCAGGTTGTGGATGTCGGTTGGAACGGTGTCAATCGCGATCACCCCGGCGGCGGAGGCGGCCAGCAGGCAGCGGGTGCGCGCATACTCAAATATCGGTGTCCAGGTCTCGCCGTCGTCTTCTTTGTTGGTGAGCGCCCCGGTGTCGCCTGACAGGTCTTCTGCACCCCACATGAGCGCTTCAAGCCGGTCGCTGGCTTCGCGATATGTGTTCAACCCTGCAAGCGAATCAGCAGTCTCGGTGGCAATCGCAATGATCCGCGTGTGGTGGGCTGACTCGGGCCCTTGCTGGGCTTCGTAGGCATCCAGGTAGTGAGCCAGCCGGTTCACGTCCTGGGCACCTCTGGATTTTGGTAGCACGATGCCGTCTGGGTGGCATGGCATCACCGCGACCAGATCCTGCAAGGTCAGTCCCGTATCAAGTGCATTGACCCGCACATAGAGCTGAGTCCGGTTCTGCTGCTGGCGCAGTTGCCTGACGGTGTCGCTGGTCAGGAACTTGACGAGCTCTTCACGTCCTGCTGGCTTTCTTGAGAGCGACACCGAATCTTCCAGATCAAAGATCAGGACATCGGATCCGCTTTGCAGAGATTTGGCAAGTTTTCTGTCGCTATCGGCAGGTACAAACAGGAGTGAACGCATCAAGGCTCTCCATGAAGAGGGGAGGGATGGAATGAAAAATGATGTGAATTTCAATGTGTCAACTGTACCTGCTGGAATGACTGTGTCCAAGTCCGGCACAGGGCCGCAGAAGCAGGCTGGATATCCCGCTACGCGTCAGGCGACTCTCGTGGGATAATAGCGGCCATGAAAATCGCAACCTGGAACGTCAACTCCCTCAAAGTCCGCCTGCCACAGGTCCTGGACTGGCTTGCCACACAGAAAGTGGATTTTTTGTGCCTGCAAGAGCTCAAGCTCGATCAGGACAGGTTTCCGCTCGCACAGATCGAGGCCGCTGGTTACAAGGCAGTCTGGGCTGGCCAGAAAACCTATAACGGGGTGGCCATCCTGTCGCTCGGCGAGGGGGGAGACGTAGTGCGCAACATTCCAGGTTTTGAGGATCCCCAGCAGAGGGTGATCACAGCGACCTACGGTGTTGGAAGCACAGCGGTGCGCGTCATCAATGCCTACTGCCCTAACGGCCAGTCGCTCGAGTCGGACAAGTATCAGTACAAACTTGCGTGGTATGACGCCTTTGCTGACTGGCTAAAAACCGAGATGGAACGCCATCCCAATGTTGTCGTGCTAGGGGATTACAACATCGCACCAACCGATGACGATGTACACAACCCTGAACGCTGGAAGGGGCAGGTGCTGGTTTCCGAGCCAGAGCGTGCAGCGCTCACGCGACTAATCGATCTGGGTTTGACGGATTCGTTCCGGTTGTTTGATCAGCCTCCCAAGTCGTTTAGCTGGTGGGATTACCGTTTGAATGGTTATAAACGCAACGCAGGCCTGCGAATTGATCACATTCTTTTATCGGAGCCACTGGCCAAAGCGTGCCGATCCTGTGTGATCGACAAGGTCCCTCGTGAGAACCCGCAGCCGTCAGACCATGCACCGGTAGTCGCCGAGATAGCCATAGGCTGATCGATAAAACAGCCTTGCAGCTTGGGCATGCTGCGAATCCGTACTGCCAGCCGCACATCGCCATGCTCACGGGCGAGTTATGGTGCGGTTCAGTGTCCTTCAGCAGACTTTGGCGCAATCAGTTGCAATCCAGGCGGATGATCTTGCCGTTTGTGTTTGCGTGAATGTTGAGTCGATCGGTCCGGTAGTCCCGGGTGGTCGGGGTCGTCGGGTAGAGCAGTCGGGTCCCTTCCTTGAACTGCTTCATGTCAAGTTTGCTGGCGTCTGTGCCGATCAGGTGCTTGTACTGTTTGGCGCCACACGGATCGTCCGTTTCCACCGTTTTGGGTGCTGATGAGCTCTGGCAGCCAGCTAAAACGGCTGAGACAGCAACAAGTGCCATGGCGGTACTGGCTTTTTTCAGGGAAATACGACCGAAACTGTGCGTCATTGTTGATCACTCCTTATCCATGACTGGTTGATTCGTCCTGATCAACCGTAACCACAAACCGAATGGTGCTAGTGGTACTAATCGTACTCGTACTAATGGTACTAAATATTGATGAATGTGTGCCTGGTCATGGTGAGACTGCTCGCGGTCGTGTGCTGTCAGAAACAGGCCGCTTCATGTATGGCGGCCTGTTTCTGAACGAGGGCGCAGAGGCCCGGTACTGGAAAGTGAAGCCTCGTACTGTGAAGCCCGAACCAGGTAGTCCGGGCTTTCTCGACTTCAACTTCATACCTCTGCGCTTTCAGGCGCTCGTTGTTTCCTGCTGCGCATCATCCTCTGTCATGCCATGATGACGCAGGAGGGCGTCGAGTTTCGGGTCCCGCCCTCTGAATGCCCTGAACGAGTCTGCAGCTGGACGGATACCACCTACCGAAAGGATCTCCCTTCTAAAGCGTGCGCCTGTCTGTGGGTCCAGTGTGCTCGCTGCTTCTTCGAACGCGGCAAAAGCATCGGCAGATAGTACTTCAGCCCATTTGTAGCTGTAGTAACCGGCACCATAGCCACCTGCAAACAAGTGTGTGAAAGCGTGTGCAAACCGATGCCAGGTTGGCGGAATCAGTACAGCCACTTCCTGTCGGACGGCTTCGAGCGTGGCCATTACGTCACCGATTGCGAGGCCTTTTTCCTGCTGGTGCAGCAGCATGTCAAAGAGCGCAAACTCGATCTGGCGTACGGTCTGCATTCCGCTCTGGAAGTTTCGCGCTGCCTTGAGCTTGTCGTAAAGCGACTTGGGAAGCACGTCACCCGTCTCGATGTGACTGGTCAGATCCTTCAACACCTCGTATTCCCAGCAGAAATTCTCCATAAACTGGGAGGGGAGTTCGATCGCATCCCATTCGACAGCTGAAAACGCGCTGGCACCGGGCTCATCGATTTCGTCAAGCAGTGCGTGCAAGGCGTGACCGGCTTCATGAAACAGGGTAATGACATCGTCATGGGTCAGCAGCGATGGTTTTCCGTCGCGACCTTTTGCGAAATTGCAGGTCAGGTAAACCACAGGTGTCTGCAAACCCGTATCGGTTCTTCTGCGGCTACGCTCCTGGCTGACCCAGGCGCCTCCCTGCTTGCCCTCTCGAGCATACAGATCGATGATCAGGTGTCCGATAAGCTCTCCCTTTTCAGACTCGATCCGTGCAGCACTGACATCGTCCCGCCACAACGAGAGCGTGGTGGGAACAATCCGCACGCTAAAGAGACGCTGGGCGAGATCAAACAACCCTTGAACCACCTTGGGCTCGGTGAAATACTGTTTGACCTCGTCCTCGGAGTAGTCGTAACGGGCTTGTCTGAGATGCTCGCTCGCGTACGCCACATCCCATGGCTCGAGCTCTGCCAGGCCTAGATGATCACGCGCGTATGCACGCAGATCATCCAGATCCTTGCGAGCGTAGGGAAGTGCGCGGCCAGCGAGTTGTCGCAGAAAGGTCAGCACCTCATCCGGTGTGTCCGCCATCCGGGTTTCCAGGCGCAGCTCCGCAAAACTTTTAAAACCTAGTAGCTGCGCGCTTTCAGCGCGCAGCGAAAGTGATTCCTCGATTAACGACGAGTTGTCAAACTGTGGGTCACCTTGGTCCGATGCCAGCGTGGCATAGGCTTTGTAGAGCGTATACCGCAGCTCCCTGTCTTTGGCGTACTGCATCACCGGCAGGTAGCTTGGCATCTTGAGATTGAGCTTGTACTTCGGGGTGCCGCTCTGATCGATCTCGGGGTCAGCTTGAGCCATCGCCTGAAACCCCTCGATCACGTCAGCGGGAATGCCGTCCAGACGCGAGACATCATCCAGCACCAGTGACCAGCCGTCGTTGGCATCCAGCACATTCTCGGAGAACTTCTGGGCGACCTGCGATTCGCGCTCGGCAATTTCGGCATAGCGTTCACGTGCCTGGCCTTTAAGCTCGACACCGCCCAGGCGGAAGTCACGCACCGAAAGATCAATGACCCGACGTCTGACTTCTGGCCATGAGTTGAAATCTTCACTTTGCTGCAGTCTCAGGTATTGTGTGAACAGGCCCTCATGCAGGCCAACCCACGTCGCAAACTCGGTGACTGGCCCTAGCATGGCGTTGACCGCTTCGCGTAGCGCGGGTGTGTTCTGTACCGATTTCAAGTGACCCACAATCGTCCAGACACGCCAGAGCGGGTCGGTCGCATCATCAATGGGGCTCACAACGGCTTTCCAGGTCGCGGGTAGCGAGGGATCGGCTGCCGCATCGACTGCTGCCCGGGCTTTCTCAAGTAGTAGCTCAATAGCAGGCTGTATGTGCTCAGGCTTAACGGCCCTGTAGTCGATCAGGGTGTCAACGGGCGCAAGGAGCGGGTTCGACTGTGGGTTCGAAAGCGTGCTGGAATTTGAATGTGGATTGGATTGCATATCGGATCGGTCAGACTCGCATTGGTGTGGATCAGTGATGTTACGCATCTTGGACAGAAACCGGCTCGAAGGGTTCATCGATCAGTCGGTTATCACCGCTCATTCTGGCACAACTGATCGTGTGATGCACGGCAAGACACGGCAAAGTTGTCTGGTAAATCGTTCCGATAATACAGTTACAAAATAGAGTGCAATGGTCATGATACTTTCAAGTTTCCTGGAGGGAAACCATCCTGACCAGACAAACCAGTCGCGCCGCTCTGGTGTTGACATCAGAACAGCGCGCAATGCTCATGCAGCTTGCGGGCTCTCGAACCGCACCGATTCGCGAGGTTGAACGGGCCAAGATACTCCTGGGTTACGCCGACGGCGCTTCGATCAGCGACTTGATGCGCCAGATCGGTGTGGGTCGATCCATGATTTACAAGTGCATTGACAAGGCACTGGCTGCCGGTGCAAGCGCTGGTTTGAAAGACACCTACCATCGTCCACACGAGCCAGAAATCTCTGATGAGGCGAAAGCGTGGGTGGTGAGCATCGCCTGCGTCAAACCGAAAGATCTGGGCTTGTCTGCGCAGCTCTGGACCATCTCGGCACTGGCGGCCCATATCCGCAAGCATGCTCTCGAGGCTGGGCATGCCAGACTCGCCGAAGCCAGCAAGAGCACCATCTGGCGAATTCTGAACGAGAATGCAATCAAGCCACACAAGATTCGGTACTACCTCGAGCGTCGAGATCCGGAGCTTGATCGCAAGATGCAAGACGTGCTGCTTGTCTATCGGGAGGTCTCGCTCTACCAGGACTGCAACACCCGGGGGCCTGCTACAAACCCGGTCTACACCGTCAGCGTGGATGAAAAGCCAGGCGTGCAAGCACTGGGCCTGACTGCACCCGATTTACCGCCGGTCCCCGGCAAGGCCGCAGCAGCGTCGCGCGATTGCGAGTATGTTCGCCATGGCACGGTTTCCACTCTGGCCGGCATTGACTTGCACTCCGGACATATCTTTGCACGCACGGAGGATCGCCACCGAAGTGTCGAATTCATTGCTCTGCTCAAGGATATTGATGCGTATTATTGGCCCGAGTCAGTCATACGGCTTGTTCTGGACAACCACTCTCCGCACATCTCAAAGGAGACCATGGCTTATCTGGCCCACGCGCCCTGGCCGGTTCGAATATGTCCGTACATCCAAACATGGATCGTGTCTCAATCTGATCGAATGTGCATTCTCGAAGATGGCAAGAACCTTCTTGCGTCACATCCGGGTCGATTCGATTGACGAGTTGAAAGCCAGAATCATGAAGGGGGTCGAGGAGATGAATCAGCAGCCCGTGGTGTTTCGCTGGAGCAAGTTCGACCTCGGGCTCTCATAATTTGCAATTGCATTGCTGAAACGATCTACTCGCTTTGCCCTGCAATCCCGAATCGACTTAGGAAGCGGTCAGTCCGCCGTCAATAGCAATAATTTGCCCTGTGATCACCCGTGAGTGGTCGCTCGCCAGAAATAAGGCTGCATTGGCAATATCCTCGGGCAAACTCCACCCAAGAAACTGCCGATCTAGTGTTCTTTGGATGACTCCGGTATCACCCTCAATCATTCGTTGGACTCTTTCTGTTTTAGTTGCGGCTGGCGCAACGGCGTTGACTCGGATTCCATACTCGCCATATTCGACAGCCATGGAGCGGGTCAGAGCACTCACTCCCCTTTTGCGGCCGTGTAGGCGTCCTTTTTGCTTGTGCCTCGCAAGGCAAACACCGATGTACTGTTAATGACTGAGCCGCCGCCCGCTTTGATCAGTTCAGGGATGACGGACCGGCAGCAAAGCCACGTTCCAAAGAGATCGAGCTTGATCTTCTTCCAGAATTCATCAATGGGAGCATCGGACACACGGTCGTCCAGATTAGTCGATCCACCTGCGTTGTTGTACAGAATGTTGATTTGACCAAACCGCTCTAGGACAGCGTTCACTGCTTGTTCGACACTTTGCTGATCCGTAATGTCGGTCTGGCATAGCATCGCCTGGCTGCCTTGCGCGAGAATCATGTCGACAGTTTCTTGACCTTGAACCGGATCAATTTCGACTATGGCTACCGAGGCCCCCTCCCTTGCAAAAAGAAGTGCACTAGCGCGGCCAATTCCTGCGCCAGCACCGGTGATGAATGCGACTTTACCGTCCAGCTTCCCCATATCTGTCTCCTTCTACATTGTTCAAGCAACTGTTTCATGATGCGTGATCCCCGCCAGCATGTTTCAGCTGTTTGATAAATGTTCCGTACATTGAGATAAATTACAGGAGAATCTTGCTAATTGATCTCCAGAGTACGGAACAAATGATTAATGCTGGATTCTTTCGAGATCTGTTCACATAAGATGAATCCAAGCTAGCAATAAAAACAAACCCAACTAGCTGCTCTTATCAACATGGAGACAAACATGAAACTTCGCACCAGGATTGCGGGCTTGGCTATGCTCGCCTGTTCCGCATCACTTCTTTCCTCCCAGGCTATTGCGCAGGAAACCATCAAACTAGGTCTTTCCATCCCGCTGTCCGGTTCGGGAGCGAACTGGGGGATTGGCAGTCAGTGGCTATGCGACGAAGCGGCCAAAGATGTCAACGCTAGCGGTGGCGTCAAGGTCGGTGGCAAGACCTACAACTTTGAATGCATCGCCTACGACAACAAGTACAACGCCGCAGAAGGCACCAAGGTTGCCCAGACACTGCTTCGCAAGGACGGCGTGAAGTTTATTGCTGGCAGCCTTGGCACCGCGCCGGCTCGTGCGATGCAGTCACTCACTGAACGTGCGGGTGTCCTGATGTTCACCACGGCTTGGGGGCCCTCGATCAAAGGACCCAAGTATCCCCTGACGTTTACGCAGATGAATACGCCGCTTGAACTGGTCGAGCCGCTCATTCGTTACATCAAGCAGACGCATCCAGATATCAAGACTGTTGCCTTGTTAAACCCGAACGATGCTAGCGGGCAGGACGTTGAAGTGATCGCACGACGCGTATGGGAGGACGTCGGTGTCAAAGTTATTGCCACAGACTGGTACGAGCGCGGCACGACCGAGTTTCAGCCCATTGCAGCCAAAATCGCGCAGATGAATCCGGATGTGGTCGATCTGGGCGGTGCGCCGCCTCCGGATGCAGGAAGGGTGTTCAAGGAGCTCAAGGCAGCTGGCTGGGAAGGTGTGCAGGTGGTTGAGGCCGGTACAGGTGCAGATGGCCTCATTGCAACAGGTGGCGATGCAGCAGAAGGTACTTATCTAGGCGCGGCTGTCAACTTTGACGATCCGTCTGCCACTGAGTTACAGCGCCGTCTAAACGAAGGTGTCAAAAAGGCGACTGGGGAGTCTGTCAACGCGATCCAGATCGGTTTTTACGATGCTGTCATGGCACTCAGAGCTGCCATGGAAAAGGCTCAGAGCCTTGATCCCAAAGTGGTGGCGAAGGCTTTGCCGGAAGTCACCTTCGAGGCGACGTATGGCACCAGTGCATTTGGCGGCAAGGAAACCTACGATATCCCGCAGCAGATTCTAGTTCCCGTGATCGTCACCCAGGTCACCGGAACCACGCTCAAGCAGGTCGACCGGCTTGACAGCCAGGAGCTCAAGGATCGCTTGCAAAAAGCCAAGCAATAACGCAATAAACTGGCTGGAGTGATCTATGCAGACGCTAACACAATTGATACTCACCGGTCTTCAGATCGGGGCTTTGTACGTCATCTTCTCACTCGGATTGAACCTGATTTTTGGGGTGATGAAGATTGTCAACTTTGCGCATGGCCAGTTCTTTACGCTGACTGCATTGTTGATAGCCGTGCTCTACCCTTATTTTGCTGGACACGGCTTTTCGCATGTGATGGCGTTCTGCCTGGCGATCTCGGCAGGTATCCTGGCATCGCTGGTGCTGGGATACCTGTTATATCAGTTCGGATTTCGATTCTTTCAGAGAGATCTGGCCGGCTCGTTCATCTTGTCAGTCGGCTTCGTGCTGTTCATTGAAGGGCTGCTGTTGCACTATTTTGGTGGAGCAGTGAAATCCGTACCGTACTTTGTTGAAGGAAGTGTCTCGATATTGAACGTGAATGTGACGTACCAGCGACTGATTCTGATCTTTGTCGCACTAGTGTTCACCGCTCTATTGTATTGGGTGCTTGGGCATACCAAAACCGGCAAGGCAATGCGTGCCGTTTCAATCGATCACGAGGCGGCCATGATTCAGGGCATACCTTACAAGAAGATTGCGCTCACAGGCTTTCTGATTGCGACGTTTCTCGGTGCGCTGGCCGGTGCCGTCATGGCACCGCTTGCCATGGTATCCCCGACAGTCGGTGCGGATTATCTGGTCAAAGGCTTCATCGCCGTCATTCTTGGAGGTTTGGGCAGTGTTCCGGGCGCCATTATTGGCAGCCTTTTCATTGGTTTCATCGAGAGCTTTGGCGGCTTCTACTTCGATCCGTCGTTTGCCAACATCGCGATCTTTGTGTTGGTCATGATTGCTCTTATGGTTCGTCCGAATGGGTTGATGGGAAATGGATAAAAAGACACTTTCCGGGAGTTTTGTTGCGCTCGCTGTGGCCATGGCGCTGGCGATGCTACTGAAAGATGGATATTCTGCCAATCTGATGGCTTGGATGGCGATTGCCGCTCTGATTGCCTCAGGTCTACGATTTGTGACCCTTATTGGTGAGCTCAATTTTGCAGCTGCGGCATTTGTCGGCCTAGGCGCCTACGCATCGGGTTACTCGTTGACCATTCTTGAGTTGCCATTTGCAGTTTCGCTGATTTGCGGAGGATTGTTCGCCGCGTTGATCGGCGTTGCTTTCGGATACGTTACCTTAAAGACCAAGGGTCCGTACTTTCTGCTGATCGGCTTCGCATTCACCGAAGTGATCCGACTCATCTACACCCGCATCGACGTGCTGGGTGGCAATTCTGGGATGATCGGCATTTTTCCGCCAGATTTCCTTTGGGAAAGATTTACCGTGTTTGCTGTCGGACTTTCGGGCGTTCTGATCATGCTGATGTACGCAATTGAAAAGTCCTATCTAGGCAAATGCTTTATTGGCATACGTGACAACGACCAGGTCGTGCTGTCAGTTGGCATCAATGTTCACATGACCAAAGTCCTGTGCCTGTCGATCGGAGCTTTTGTGTCCGGCATCGCAGGGGGATTGACGGCATTTGTCAATAACGTGATCAGCCCGGCCGACTTCAGTTTTCTTCTGTCGACCTTTGCGCTGGCGTATTTGAAGGTTGGAGGAGAGGATCACCCGATCGGTCCTATCGCCGGTGCAGTCATGCTGGTATACCTCAGCAGTGTTTCGCTCAGTTTCGGAGGCGGAGATCACATTTTCTACGGTATTGCGATCATTCTCACGCTGTTGGTGATGCCCAAGGGACTTTTTGGTCTGCTCGAACATTTAAAAACATCCAGAAAGACCTCGAGCACGGTGCAACAGTCCACAAGGGAGAGTCAGATATGAAATCAGATGAACGCGTTGCACTGGTTCGAACCGAAGGTATCGGAAGGCGCTACGGGGGGCTGCAGGCTGTGGCTGATTTCAGCTTTGATATCTTTCCGGAGGAAATCCTCGGTCTGATTGGACCAAACGGGGCAGGCAAGAGCACAACGTTTAACCTTATCAGTGGTTTCGTCAAGCCTACATCGGGACGTCTTTTCTTTGAGGGGAAGGATGTCACGGGGTCGTCTCCTACCCGAATCAGTCGTATGGGGCTGGTTCGTACCTTTCAGCACGGGAGCCTGATGAAGTCGCTTACTGTAAGAGACAACATCGTAGTTGGGGTGTTGGGAGCCGTCGGCCTGTTGCATACCCGGTCCGTTCAGAACAAGGTAGTCGATGCAGCCAGAATGCTCGGACTTGAACAGTACCTGGACGAGGTGTCGGGAAACCTGTCTCATGGCATCCAGCGACTGATCAGCATCGCCATTGCCTATGCGGCCAGTCCAAAGGTTCTGTGTCTGGACGAACCACTGACTGGATTGAATCAAACAGAAGCGACCGAGACACTGAATCTGTTGCGACACATACGAGACAATCAGAAGTGCGCCATCTTGCTGGTCGAGCACAACATGAAGGCGGTCATGCAACTGTGTGAGCGGATTGTTGTGCTACATCACGGTCAGATGTTGGCCATGGGAACACCATCACAGATCCGTTCCAACCCTGCCGTGATTACCGCTTATCTGGGAGAAAAACATGCGAGGTCTTGATGTTTTCTCGCTTGAGTTGGACGGCCTCTGTGTGAGCTATGGCAAGGTGCCCGTTCTGCACGATGTGTCTCTTAAAGTCACCAAAGGGCAAGTCGTCACTATTATCGGTGCGAACGGAGCCGGCAAGTCCACTGTGATGAAAGTTGTCATGGGATTGCATAAGGCTACATCGGGCAGTGTGCGCCTATTTGGAAAAGATGTTCTGGGCAAATCGCCCGATCAACTCACTCCATTGGGTATGACACTTGTTCCGGAAGGGCGGCGTCTGTTTGCACCGATGACCGTGCGCGAGAATCTGGAAATGGGTGCATATCGCAGAACGTCAGCACCGGAAGTCCAGGCCGATTTCGAAAAGGTGCTCGAATTCTTTCCGGATCTCAAGCCTAAGCTTGATTTGACAGCGGGTTCTCTGAGTGGGGGACAGCAACAGATGGTGGCAGTTGCCCGAGCGCTCATGACTAGTCCTAAAGTGATGTTGCTCGATGAACCGACGATCGGACTGGCACCAGCGGTGGTGGACGTCATCGCCGGCGTCATCCGCCAAGTTAGCAACGATGGTGTCGATGTGTTGCTGGTCGAACAGAACGCTGAGATGGCACTTGAGATTTCCGACTACGGGTATGTCCTGGAACAGGGGCGCATCGTGCTTGAAGCGCCTGCCAGTGAACTTGCCAGCAATCCGGAAGTGCAAAAAGCCTATTTGGGTATCTAGTGGCGACTGATTTAATTCAAGAGTGAAATGATTATGAAGAACGACTTGCCTGTTTGGCTACCTGGTAAAGACGAAATCGAGAACTCGTTTGTTGCCCGGTTCATCCGTTATTGTGGCTTTGAATCGTATGAAGCACTGCATCGATTCTCGATAGAGCAGGACGATCAGTACTGGCGAAAGTATATTGAGTTCAGCGGCTTTGTCTGGAAACGTGATCATGAGACGTTCGTGCATTTCGAACGAGGTGTGGAATTCCCACAATGGTTCATAGGTGGGCAGCTCAACTGGGTGGATTCGGTTCTTCGTTGGTCGGATGATACGTTTACAGCCGATCGCCCCGCGATCATTGCTGAAAGGGAGTCTGGCCATTGTCAACAAGTAACATACAAGGAACTCGCGCAAAAGGTTAGGGCGTTTGCCAATGGCTTGCGACAGATCGGAATCAAGCGGGGCGACCGCGTGGGCATGCTCATGGAAAATGGTGTCGAGGCCAACGTGTCTCTGATTGCCATCTCCTACATCGGTGCGGTGGCAGTGCCCTTGTTCACAGGCTTTGGAGTTGATGCCATCATATCAAGATTGGCATCTTGCGATGCCCGGCTCATCTTGGCCACTACTGGATTTCCTCGTCGTGGAAGGTTTGTTGATGCCCAGGCGTACATTCGCGACGCAGTTAAGGAGTTGCCTTCGGTCGAGCATATCTACTGGAAACCTTCACCAGAAGGTTCTGAGCTTGAAGCGCATGACTTACGCTGGAGTCAGTTGCTGGCTCATTCGGATGAAGCGTCTGTGTCTGAATCGATGGATCCGAATGACCCATTTCTGCTGATCTACACATCCGGGACGACTGGTAAACCAAAGGGGCCGGTGCATACACACGCAGGATTTCCGCTCAAGATGGCGCACGACTCAAACGTGCATATCAACATCGGTAAAGGCGACGTCTTGTGCTGGCCAGCTGACATGGGATGGATTGCCGGGCCAATTGTCAGCTTTTCTGCGCTCCTGAACGGAGCCACGCTGGTGACCTACGATGGTGCACCAGATACACCTGACTGGGGAGTGATGGGATCGCTAATCGAAAAGTACCGAGTGACCCACTTTGGTGCCTCACCCACACTCATTCGCGGCTTGCAGGCGCATGCAAGCGATGCACTTGCGCATGATTTTTCTTCGATCAAGGTTTTGATCACAGCCGGTGAAAGCATCACCCCGGAGCATCATTACTGGTTTCAGACCACGTTTGGCAGGGGGGAATGCCCGATTATCAACATCACGGGTGGAACCGAAGTTTCATGTGCACTCCTTTCCAGTGTCGTTGTCAAGCCGATTGCACCATCCTGTTTTAACACAACCAGTCCGGCTGTTTCGGCTGATGTGGTAGATGCCAGTGGTCAGTCCGTGACGGGAGAGATCGGGGAGCTCGTGGTGCGCAAACCGTTTGTCGGCATGTGCAGTTCCTTCTGGCGTGATGATAAGCGATATCTTGAATCCTACTGGCAAACGATATCGGGTATCTGGGTTCATGGCGATCTGGCCTTGCACGATACTGATGGTTATTACTACCTGCTCGGACGTTCGGATGACACCATCAAAGTGGCGGGAAAGCGGCTTGGCCCAGCAGAGGTCGAGGCAATTTTGGTGGAACTGCCACAAATAGCGGACGTGGCTGCAATCGGTGTGGCTGATGCGATGAAAGGTAATCGCCTTGTGGTTTTTTTAACACCCAAGCCGGATTTTAATGGCGATCCTGAAGTCTTGAAACAGACCGTTATGGATCTGGTTCAGTCTCGTATGGGCAAACCGTTTCGTCCGAGCGAGGTGTATGTAGCGAGTCAGTTACCGAAAACTCGCAGCACCAAGGTCATGCGCAGATTGATACGCAACGTTTACATGAACGCACCGTATGGTGATCTGTCATCACTGGATAATCCGGCGGCACTGGATGAGTTGAAACACCTGATTCCTCGGGTATGACCGACACACAATGCCAGAACGATAGAGTCTAAAGCGCAATCATACAAAATGAGGTGGAGACAACAATGGATATGGATCTGAAAGGGAAGAGGGTCTTGATTACCGGTGCATCACAGGGTATCGGCGCTGCTTTGGCCAGAGCCTTCTCTGCCGAGGGGTGTGACCTCGTGCTGGTTGCGCGCTCAGACCAGAAGCTGCTTGCGCTGGCAGATGAGATCAAGGCCCGGCATGCCGTCCAGGTTCAAGTCTATGCTAGGGACCTGACCAAAAAAGGTGTGGTCGATGAGATTGCGCGACTGGAGCCGCAGGTCGATGTGCTCGTGAACAATGCGGGAACGATCCCGGCAGGAAATCTATGGGACGTAGACGCCCAAGCATGGCGTGAAGGATGGGAACTCAAGGTATTTGGTTACATCGATATGACGCGACAATACTATCCGCTCATGAAAGAACGAGGCGGCGGTGTGATCTTGAACAACATCGGCATGGCCGCCGAAGCTTTTGATTTTGATTACGTGGCAGGATCCTCAGGAAATGCGGCCCTTGCCGCTTTCACGAAATCTGTCGGCGGCAGAAGCCTGCGTGACAACATCCGGGTGGCGGGTGTCAATCCTGGCCCGGTCTCGACCGAGCGGATTGAGAAAATTTTCAGAATGCGATCCCAGACTCAGTTTGGAGACGATTCCCATGTCCAGGAACTATCAAGCCACCTGCCACTTGGTCGTCCGGCAACTGTCGGCGAGATCGCGGAGCTATTTGTCTTTCTGGCTTCGAAGCACTCAGGCTACACATCGGGTGTGGTGTTTACTGTGGATGGTGGCATCTCATCCGCAAAGTCAATTATCTAAACAATGGAGACGGTAATGGGATCACGCTATCAAGGTTACAAGTACATTGAGTTTGACTATCCAGCCGAGCGTGTCTTGCGGCTGACTCTGAATAATCCAGGACGTCATAATAGTCTGGATGCACTGGGGCATCAGGAGATTGCTGATGTCTGGAAGGAAATAGACACCGATCCAGATGTGAGCGCGGTGATTCTCTGCGGGGCAGGCAAGATGTTTTCGGCGGGAGGGGATTTCAAGCTGGTCGAGGAACTGATAGATAGTTTCGAAGGGCGGTGCCGGGTCTGGAAGGAAACCCGGGATTTGGTCTATAACATCATCAACTGTTCAAAACCGACCGTGTCTGCGATTCATGGCGCAGCGGTAGGCGCTGGTCTGGTGGCCGCGATGCTGTGTGACATCTCGATTGCAGGCCGCTCTGCCAAGATCGTAGATGGCCACACGCGTCTGGGGGTGGCTGCCGGCGACCACGCGGCCATCATATGGCCACTATTGTGTGGGATGGCTAAGGCCAAGTATCACCTGATGCTGTGCGAGCCTGTCAACGGCGAACAGGCCGAGCAGATGGGCCTGGTTTCTCTCTGCGTCGATGATGACCAGGTGCAAACAAAGGCGGTGGAGGTCGCAACCCGTTTGGCCCAAGGCGCGCCCACAGCGATTCGCTGGACCAAGTATGCACTGAATAACTGGTTGCGGCAGGCAGGCCCTATATTCGATGCGTCGCTTGCCATGGAGTTCATGGGCATGTCAGGGCCCGAGGTCAAAGAGGGGCTTGCCTCTCACCTTGAAAAACGCAAACCCGTGTTTAGCCAAAAGGTATCGATCTAGTCGGCATAAGATGACGGCGATGGAGATGGGTACGGGAGTTGGGATGGCGATGAGAGAAACCTTCATCAATCCGATTGGACGGGCTTTCTCGGTGTTGTCAGCCTTCAGCCCCCATGAGCGCTGGCTAAACGGAGCTGACATCGCAGCCAGAACGGATCTGCCCGTTTCCACTGTGCTCAGGATTCTGAAGAGCCTCGTGAACCTAGGGTACGTCCATCAGTGTAGCCGTACCCGACGCTATCGGTTAACGGCATTGGTGCTCTCATTAGGCTACGCGGCGATTGCCTATTCCGAAGCGCAGTTTACCTTGACACCAGCCATGCGCTCATTGTCTGAGCAACACGGTCTATACGTGGTGTTGGGCACACGTGATCGGCTTGATGTGGTGCTGCTGGAATGCGTCAATCCGAGGCCAGAGCAGAGCCGTCGTACCGGTTTTCGGTTGAGGATTTCTGCCGGAACGCGATTCGATATTGGTGAGTCGCCGCTCGGCTGGGCGTTGCTTGCATCTTTACCCGATCTAGAGCGCAACTACCTCTCCATGAAAATCGAGCAACGCAAATCACATGACTGGCCCAGAATCCGTCGCAAGCTCATCGACGCCGAGAATGTCGTGCGTCAGCGTGGCTATTGCATGTCGCTTGGCGAGATTGATCCGGACATTAGCATTGTCGCGGCTCCACTGATGCTGCCCGAACACGGTCCGATGGTGATCGCCTGTTTGGGTGAGACCAAGAACATGTCCCGTTCGCGCGTCGAGCGTGAGCTCGGACCCTTGCTTGCCAGAATTGAATCAAGCACGAGAGATGGAGGTCAGTTTGCTGAGTAGCCAGATCCAGCCAGAAGGTGAGCGCGATATCGATGACACCATGTTGACGGTTCGGCGGGGAATCGAAGTCATACGGGCCTTTCGGGCAGCACGAGTCGCACTGGGCAACGTTGATATTGTCAAGAGAACCAACATTCCCAAGGCGTCGGTCTCAAGAATCACCAGCACATTGATCTCGCTCGGGTTGCTGGTGAGGGTGCCAGGAACCCGTAAGTTCCAGATCGGGACGAGGCCGCTATCGATCGGACAGGCTTATCTGGATGCTAGTCCGATGGCGCGTCTGGTCACGCCGGTGATGCAGTCGCTGGCTGACGAATTGGGAGTGTCAAGCGCAATCGCTACTCGAGCGGGGTTGCAGATGCTTTATGTTGCGTACCGTAAGAGCGAGAATATTTCCACGTTGAGATTAGGTGTGGGGTCTTTGTTACCGCTGGACGTGACCTCGGTGGGCCGAGCCTATCTATGGGGCATGAATGAGTCAGAGCGTGACAAGGTCATCGAGCAGATCCGGGTCGCATCAGGCACCAAGGCAGAGCAGAGATTAAAAGGAATCTCGGATGCTTTTACTGATCTGCGCACCCATGGCATTTGCATGTCGATCGTCGAGTACCAGCCCGACGCGTTTGGTGTGGCCGTACCTGTCTATCTGGGTCAGGCCCGCACTCTGATGACGCTTAACGCAGGAGCTGTACATGAAGCCGTGACCCGTGAATACCTGCTCGACGTGATCCGCGAACCGCTGACTCGTGCTGCTCAGAATCTCGAGAAAGTTTGTCAAGACGTCGACTGTAGTCTTTAAGTGAGCGGATAACCGTCAGGTTCAAACATTGCAGGACTCCAAAACAGGAACAACGACAAGAAACAAATACCCGAGAGCCAATAGGAGACAAATGACATGGAGATCGGTTCGGTTGCATTTATTGGCGTGGGCAATATGGGCTCGCGCATGGCAGCGTGCGTCAAGCAGGCAGGGTTCGACTTGCGTGTTCACGATGCCAATCTGCAAGCTTGTGAAAGTCTGGTAAAGAGTGGAGTCTCAGTACTGTCTGAGGCTGCCGAATCGATCCAGTCTGACGTGATTGTCCTCATGGTTGCCAATGATGATCAGGTCAAACAGGTGACTCGGCAGATCGTGCAGGCAGGGTTGCGCGATACGCGTTTTGTAGCAGATTACCTGTGCATCATGAGTACGGTGCTGCCGCAAACCGTCAAGGAGGTTGCACGTGAACTGGATAAGGTCGAGATTCGCTTAATCGAGGCACCTGTCAGTGGAGGGATGGTAAAGGCCGAGCAGGGCAGTCTGACGCTCATGCTGGGGGGAGCCGAGGAGGATATCACTGCGGTCAACCCGGTGATGAAAGCTATGGGTTCGCATCTTTTTTATTGCGGGAAGCTCGGCTCGGCGTCAGTGGTCAAGCTAATCAACAACATGATCGGTATCTCAAATCTTTATCTGGTCGCCGAAGGGTTTCGGATGGCGCAGGCCTACGGAGTATGTTGCGAAAACCTCACGCGTGTGCTTGAAGTCAGTACCGGGAGGAATTTTCTGACTGAAGATGCCCAGATTTCTGCACAGCAGTACGCGGCCTGGACGCAAACCGAGGAAGTGTTTCTTTCGGCATCGAAGATCGTTCAGAAGGACCTACATATTGCGCAGGACCTGGCCCGCGCGGTCTCGGTGACTCTGCCTGTCATTGCTGCAGTCTCAGGGGTGGTCGATGCAACAGGGGATACCGATCTTGAACGCTGGCGTGCGGTGGCGGACTACTTCACCCGTGCTGAGCAAGCTGAAGGAAATTCCAGCCATGGGTAACATTCTGGAAGGCGTTCAGGTGCTCGACATGGGTCGATATATCGCGGGTCCGTTCTGCGCCGCGATGCTGGCCGATCTGGGAGCTGACGTTATTCGTGTCGAGCGGGTCGGTGGCAGTGAAGACCGGTTTGTGGTTCCGGTTGCACCTGATGGATCGGGTGCGATCTATATGCAGTCGAACAGGAACAAGCGGTCTTTGACGCTGGATTTCACCCAACAGGCTGGACGGGAAATCCTGAAACGCCTGATCGAACGCTCGGATATCGTGATCGCCAATATGCCGCATAGAACGCTGGTTAAGCTCGGACTGGATCACGACCAGATCAAGCAGATCAATCCTTCTGTGATCTTTGTGACGGCGTCCGCCTTCGGCTGGAAAGGGCCCTATCGAGACCGCGTTGGTTTCGATGGTGTGGCGCAAACTATGAGTGGTGCCGTGCACCTCTCCGGACCACCCGGCCAGCCTAGCAAGGCAATGGTTCCATACGTTGATTACATGACCGGGATGGCTGCGGCGTTTGGTGCAGTCGCGGCGCTTTATGATCGCAAGAATACGGGAGAAGGACAACGCGTGGAGGCCACGCTCATCAAATCGGCCCTAAACATTGCAAGCGCGTTCTTGATCGAGTCTCAGTTGCTCGGGATTCAGCGCGAGTCAACTTGGAACCGCAGTCCGCTTGCGTCACCGTCGGATATCTTTCGCACACAGGACGGCTGGATCATCGTACAGGTCATTGGAGGCTCTCTCTTCAGGAAATGGGCCGAGATGATCGGCCGTGCCGATCTTTGTGATGACCCGAGATTTGTTAACGATGAGGAGCGTGGCAGACACGGCGATGCGATCAGCGAGATCATGCAAGGCTGGTGCTCTCAGTACACGACCCGGCACGCACTGGAGTTGCTTTCGACGAGGAAAATACCCGCCGGGCCGCTCTACACTCCCGAACAGGCAGTCCGCGACGATGGCCTGCACCAGAGCGATGTGTACTGGCCTATGGATTACCCAGGGGTAGAGAAGCCCGTGCCTGTAGTCCAGTCGCCTGTGAGCTTCTCCCGAGGGACGTCTCAGGACGGAGCCAGAGCGCCGACATTGGGCGAGCACAATGCAGAAATTCTGAGAGGGCTTGGATACTTACCCAACGAAATTGAATCATTTTCGCAAGACAAGATAATCTGAGTATTTGT
The DNA here is from genome assembly GCF_003058465.1 of Orrella marina. Classification (NCBI taxonomy): domain Bacteria; kingdom Pseudomonadati; phylum Pseudomonadota; class Betaproteobacteria; order Burkholderiales; family Alcaligenaceae; genus Orrella; species Orrella marina. The sequence goes on from NZ_CP028901.1 coordinate 777,371, forward strand.
CAGCGCGAGAACTACAAAAATATCAGAATGCGCACACAGCGCAGCAGTTGAACAAAGCGTTAAGGGGTGAAAGAAATGACCGCTGATACAAGTATTTATCCTGTCGTCTGGCAACCCGGCGCGGATCTGCTGGCGCAAAGCAACCTAGCTGCATTTCTGAAGTCCATCGGCATATCGAATGTAGGTCCGGTAGGCTATCAGAAGTTGCTGAGTCTGGCGCAGGAGGACCCGACGTTTTACTGGGATCATTTGGTCAAGTACCTAGGAATTAGATTTTTCAGACCCTATGACCAAGTACTCGATACCCGAGGTGGCAATGAGTGGGCCAGATGGTGTGTCGGTGCCCAGACGAATTCAGTATTAAATGCGTTGGACAGGCATCAGGATTCGCCCACGCTCGCCAAAGATGCCATTGTCTGGTATAGCGAGAAAGGCGAACGCGTGACTTGGGACTACGGCCGTTTGACTCGTCATGTTAGTCAGTTCGCACAAGGCATGCGAGCGCGCGGGATTGGCCGGGGCGATGTCGTGGGAATCTACATGCCGATGTTGCCCGAGGCAATCTCTGCTATGTTGGCGGTCAACAAAATTGGCGCAATTTTTTTACCGCTTTTCTCTGGGTTCGGCGCGCAGGCTGTTGTGGACCGACTAAGGGATGCTGGTGCCTGTGCAATAGTTACCGCTGATGGGACATGGCGCCGCGGCAAACATCATGGCTTGAAAGCGACGGTGGACGAGGCCATCGGTTCGCTCGATGCGTTGCGTCATGTCATCGTTGTGCGCAATTCCGAATGTGACGTGCAATGGAATCCGAAGACCGATTGCTGGATTGATGATCTCATACACGGTCATCCGGATGCCTCGGCAACCGAGGTGATGGATGCAGAGGATCCAATGATGATCATGTACACCTCGGGTACGACCGGTAAGCCAAAAGGAACCGTGCATAGTCATGTCGGACTGGTTACCAAGGTCGTTTCGGATATGGTCCTGTTCGCAGACCTGAAGACGTCTGACCGCTTCCTGTGGATCAGTGATCTGGGCTGGTTTGTAGGCCCATTGTTGACGTTCTCGGCCACTTTCGTAGGGGCGACTATTGTAATTGCCGAGGGCGCTCACGATTTTCCGTCAGATGATCGCTACTGGGGCATTATCGAACGTGAACGTATCAGCTATCTCGGTATCTCCCCCAGCCTCATTCGCGGTTTCATGATGGCGAGCACATGTCATCTTGACCAATATGACGTGGGTTCGCTCAGAGTCATTTTTTCCAGTGGCGAGCCCTGGACCTACGATGCCTGGATGTGGACATTCCATAATCTGGGTAAGTCCAGATTGCCAATCATCAATTATTCCGGAGGTACCGAGATCGGGGGCGGCATCGTGACCGGAACAGTGATTCATCCCATGAAACCCTGTGCTTTTTCGGCACCTGTCCCAGGGGTTGGCGCCGATATCTCAGATGAGTCAGGAGCATCCATACCCAGACCGGGATCTGGTGAGTTGGTGATGCGACAACCTTCTGTCGGCCTGACGCGCGGTCTCTGGAACGACAACGCGCGCTATCTAGAAAGCTACTGGGGGCAGATACACGGTGTGTGGGTGCAGGGGGACCGTGCCACGGTGGATATGGATGGCTACTGGTATATTACCGGTCGTTCGGATGACACGCTCAAGATCGCTGGCAAGCGAACAGGACCGTCTGAAATCGAGGGGCTGGTGCTTGGGTCAGGACTAGCTGGCGAAGCGGCTGCCATCGGCATACCGGATGACGTCAAGGGTGAGTCTGTCGGTCTTTTTGTCACGCTGATGCCGGGCGTACGCCCCGATGATGCCACTCGATGGAAAATCACAACAGCGGTCACGCAGGGCCTGGGGTCCGCTTTCTCGCCAAAGATCATCTACTTTGTTGACGAACTTCCCAAAACTCGTAATATGAAGATCATGCGACGACTAATCCGGTCAGTCTATCTGGGATCCAAACCGGGTGACCTGTCATCACTTGTCAACCCCGAGTCTCTGGATACTATCCGTAAAATCGTTATTCAAGACTGAAGGCCGAAAGCATTTGAAGAGCGCCGGCCGTGCACCCGAAAGCTGAGTTTTATTGCAAAGGAGAGGGGCCGAGACCTGAAAAAAGTCCCAGGAAGTGTCCAGGGGGGGCTTTTTTGCTGCCTTGGTGTGACCGGCGTCGGATTGACCCCGGTCACTTCGGGATTTTTTTCCTTTTCGCTGAATACCCGTGCGGGGTGGGCCGCTCCTGCGCGTCTATTGCGGCTGGGTGCTGGCTCTTTCAGCTGCTTCAACTGTGTTGACCAGCAGCATGGCAATCGTCATCGGGCCTACGCCACCAGGGACTGGTGTGATGGCGCTCGCCACTTCACGGGCTGAGTCGAAGTCGACATCGCCGCAGAGCTTGCCGTCCTCCTGGCGGTTGATGCCGACGTCAATCACGACTGCACCCGGTTTGATCATGTCGCCGGTGATCATCCTGGCCCGACCGGTGGCCACCACGAGCACGTCAGCCATCCGGGTGTGTGCAGCCATATCTCGTGTCTTGCTGTTGCACAGGGTGACAGTCGCGCCTTTGGCCAGCAGCATCATGGCCATGGGCTTGCCCACAATGTTGCTTGCGCCAATCACGCAGGCCACTGCACCCCAGAGGTTAACATTCTCGGATTCGAGCATCTTCATGACGCCGTATGGCGTGCAAGGCCTGAACAGAGGGTTGCCCGTCATCAGTAGTCCGGCGTTGCTGACATGAAACCCGTCAACATCCTTTTCTGCGGCGATGGTCTCGATCACCTTGTGAGCGTCGATGTGCGCTGGCAGGGGAAGTTGCACCAGGATCCCGTGAATAGACGGGTTGTCATTCAGGGCCCGGATGCGTGCCAGCAGTGCGTCTTCTGTGATGTCGGCAGGATACGTTTCCTTGACCGATGCAATACCGGCTTTCTCGCAGGCGGTAACTTTGTTGCGGACATAGACAGCTGATGCCGGGTTTTCACCAACCAGAATGACTGCCAGTCCTGGTTTGGTTCCTTTGGCGGTCAGTTCAGTCGCACGAACGGCGACCTCTTCACGGATTTTTGCGGCCAGTGCTACGCCATCAATAATTCTTGCACTCACGACGACACCTCGGATGCCAGAGCAACTTTCATCAGGTCAGCGACAGTCGTGACCTGGAGTTTTTCCATGATGTTGGCCCGGTGCGCCTCGACGGTCTTGATACTGATACCCAGATCGTCTGCAATCTGCTTGTTCAGGCGTCCCGCCACAATTCGTTCAAGCACCTGTTGCTCGCGGGCCGTCAGACGAGACAGCATGGCATCGTGCTCGCGCTGCGTTTGCAGCTTCTCGTAATTGGCCTTGGCCAGCTCAAACATGCGTGAGACGATCTCGCGCAGGTCGGCTTCGTCAAAGGGTTTTTCCAGAAAGTCGACCGCACCTTTTTTCATGGTGGTGACTGCCATGGGTACGTCGCCGTGTCCGGTGATGAATACCACCGGCATAGGGCTGCGACGCGCTATGAGCTCTTCCTGCAGTTGCAATCCGCTCATGCCAGGCATGCGCACGTCAACGATCAGTACTCCCACCTGGTCGTCGTTGTAGTCAGCCAGAAAGGCCTCGGCACTGGCATAGGCACGCACGCGATATGAGTTGGCCTCAAGCAGCCAGCGCAGCGAATCACGCACAGCCTCGTCGTCATCCACAATGTAGACAGTGCTGGCAGTTTGTGACGTGTTCATACTGGGGTTTCCTCCGGGGATAGTGATGGTTCACCGGCCGGCTCGGGAGCACACGGCAAGGTGAAGCGAAATATAGTACCGCCTTGCGGGTTGTTCACCGCCCATAACTGGCCATGATGCGACTCGATGATGGTACGGCAGATGTTAAGCCCCATTCCGAGCCCTTCAGACTTTGTGCTGAAGAATGGTTCAAACAATCTCTCTGGTTCGGCCAGGCCGTGTCCCTGATCGAGTACGGCCACTTCGATCATGACGTCCTGCCGGGTCACTTTCACATGCAGTTCGCCGCCGAGTTTCTCGTCCATCGCTTCCAGACCGTTCTTGACCAGGTTCAGGAGGACCTGTTCGATCAGAATGGGGTCAGCCAGAACATGTGGCAGGTTCCCGGGAATATCGCGTTCGACCAGTATGTTGCGTTTTCTGGCGTCGATATCGGCCAGGCCAAGTGCATTGTCGATGATGACATACAGGTCAACGCTCTGGCGGCGCGGCTCGCTTCGTTTGACGAACTCTCGAATGCGACTGATGATCTTGCCGGCACGCTGGGCCTGGGCAGCGGCTTTCTCCAGCGCTTCGAGCAGTTGCTCATTATTGGCGCGACCCGACTTGACCATTGCGACCGCACCCATACTGTAGTTGGAAATCGCGGTCAGAGGCTGATTCAGTTCGTGTGCCAGAGAGGATGCCATTTCACCCATCGTGGTTAGTCGACTGGTGATCTGGATCTTTTCTTGCTGAAGCTGGGACGCTTCTTCGTGCTTTCTGCGTTCGGTGATGTCGCGAGCGACCTGTAACCGTACCCGGCGACCGTCCGTCCAGGCCAGCATCCGGTGGTGAACCTCAAACCAGCGGTTTACGCTTGGCGAGAAGATTTCGACCGACTGGTCCGTGTAGCGCCCGCGGCGACCGGCGAGCAGTTCAGAGTGCCCCAGGGTCTGCGCGCCAAACAGGCTGCGATAGGTCCGGTTGGCAAACAGCAGATCCATGCCGTCCGAGGTGTCGGCCGTCACGGAAATAGCATCATCAAGACCTTCGAGCACGGTCATGAAACGTTCGTGTGCTGCGGTCAGCGCCTCACGGATCCTGCGCGGCTCGGTGATGTCGGTCATGGATGTCATCCAGCCGATCTGGTTGCCTGAAGGGTCAAGCAGGGGTGAGACGTACATGCGCGCCACGAACCGCGAGCCATCGCGCCGCTGGGCTTCAAGCTCGATTCCGTTGCTCGGAGTTTTACCGGACAGTACGCTATCGAGTGTCTGCTGGTGAGATTCGTAGCGGCCAGGCACCCAGTACGGAAAGGGAGGCATGCGTCCAATCAGATCCGCTTCGTTCCAGCCGATCATGCGACAGAATGCCGGGTTCACGTAGGCAATCCGACCTTCCATGTCCAGAACCCGCATGCCGGTTGACATGGAGTTCTCCATGGCGCGCCGAAACGAGGTCTCGGCCATTAGTGCGGCTTCGGTCTGGGTTCGATGTCTGGTGTATCGCCACAAAGCCAGCAATGCGATCACGATGACAACCGACAGACCGATCACGACCCACATGAGTCGCTGCTGCCTCAACTCCTGATCGATGGTCACGAACATTACGCTGTCGTCGCGAATTCGCTGTAGCCAGAAGAAGGCCCCCATGACCAGGGCGTACAGCACCAGCACCAGAAATGGTGCAATCCAGTACAGACGTCGCCGCTTGAGTTGTGCGTGGTCCTGAAACGGTGTAGCAATCCCGGATCTGTTCTGCGTCTTGTTTCGTCTGCGCATTGTGTTTCCTTGAGAGGTCGAATTGTACCGATACCTCGTACGCACGCCTGAAACTGATGCGCTGCAGCAGACTATTTCTCTATAAATCGGTTAAAACAAAGATAAATTTTGTTATTTGAGATCTGTAAATTTCGTATTGTGAAAAGTAATATCAAATTATGAAATTTTGGTTGCCGGTTTTCATACATGCCCATAGAATCGACACAGAATTCGTTCAGTCAATCAAGGCCGGCCAGTCAAGGGTTTCCGGGAGGATGCAGTCGGCAACAAAGAACAGATCTCGCCGCCGACAGACCACAGAGCCCGGACCAAACGGACCAAACGGATCAACGGATCAATTATGAAGCAAAGGGAGAGAGGACATGAGCAACCCCGCATTGAATCAGGACGCAACCCAGGATCATGACGAGCTTGAAACACAAGAATGGCTCGACGCGCTCGCGGCGGTGCTTGATCGGGAGGGACCCGAAAGAGCACATTATCTGCTTGAGCGGTTGATCGATCTGGCACGCCGTTCGGGCGCCTACATTCCGTTCTCGCCCAATACTGCTTACCTGAACACCATTCCAGAAGGACTGGGTGCCAAGAGTCCGGCTAACCAGGAACTCGAAGCCCGTATTCGCAGCTACATCCGCTGGAACGCCATGGCCATGGTTGTCAAGGCAAACAAGCACAATCCACCTGATGGTGGCGATCTGGGCGGGCACATCGCGTCATTTGCGTCCCTGGCAACCATGATCGGATGTGGTCAGAACCATTTCTGGCATGCAGACAGTGAGGACCACGGCGGTGACCTGGTTTACTTCCAGGGGCACTCCTCTCCTGGTGTATACGGTCGTGCCTATCTTGAAGGCCGCCTGACCGAAGAGCAGCTCGATCACTTCCGCCAGGAGGTTGACGGCAAAGGGCTGTCGTCCTATCCGCACCCCAAGCTCATGCCGGAGTTCTGGCAGTTTCCAACCGTGTCGATGGGCCTGGGTCCGCTCATGGCAATCTATCAGGCCCGGTTCCTGAAGTACCTGCATGCACGCGGCATTGCCGATACCAGCAAGCGCAAGGTATGGGTCTTTTGCGGCGATGGTGAAATGGATGAACCCGAGTCACTGGGCGCGATCAGCCTGGCGGCACGCGAGAAGCTGGACAACCTCATCTTTGTCGTGAACTGCAACCTGCAGCGTCTTGACGGACCGGTTCGCGGTAACGGCAAGATCATTCAGGAACTGGAAGGAGATTTCCGCGGCAGCGGCTGGAACGTCATCAAGCTCATCTGGGGTGGTTACTGGGATCCCTTGCTTGCCAGCGACAAGGAAGGCATCCTGCGTCGTGTCATGGAAGAGGCCGTTGATGGTGAGTACCAGGCGTTCAAGGCCAACGATGGCAAGTTCGTGCGGGATCACTTCTTTGGCAAACATCCCAAGTTGCTGGAAATGGTTTCGCGCATGAGCGATGAAGACATCTGGCGTCTGAACCGGGGTGGTCACGATCCGCACAAGGTGTATTCGGCGTTTCATGCGGCGGTCAACCACAAGGAGCAGCCAACCGTGATCCTTGCCAAAACGATCAAGGGCTATGGGCTCGGCGCGATCGTTCAGGGCAAGAATCCTGCTCACCAGCAAAAGAAGCTCGATATCGACTCGATTCGTGAGTTCCGTGATCGCTTCAACATTCCCGTACAAGATGACCAGCTCGAAGACCTGCCTTATTACAAGCCGGCCGAAGATTCTCCCGAGATGCTCTATCTGCACGAGCGGCGTAAAGCGCTCGGCGGATACCTGCCCAAGCGTCGCACCCATGCCGATGAAAAACTCAAGCCGCCTGCACTTGAGGTGTTTCGTCCCGTGCTCGATCCGACCGCAGAGGGTCGCGAGATCTCGACCACACAGGCATTTGTCCGGGCACTGAACCAGATTTTGCGAGACAAGGAGATCGGCCCCAGGGTGGTGCCGATCCTGGCAGACGAATCCCGTACCTTCGGTATGGAAGGGCTGTTCCGGCAGATTGGTATCTATGCGCCAGAAGGCCAGAAGTACACCCCGGTCGACAAGGATCAGGTGATGTATTACAAGGAGTCGGCAAATGGTCAGCTGCTCCAGGAAGGCATTAACGAAGCAGGTGCGTTCAGCTCCTGGATCGCTGCAGCAACGTCATACTCGACCAATAACCGCATCATGGTTCCGTTCTACATCTACTACTCGATGTTCGGTTTCCAGCGAGTGGGCGATCTGGCCTGGGCGGCGGGTGACATGCAGGCCCGCGGCTTCCTGCTCGGTGGAACGGCAGGGCGTACCACGCTCAACGGCGAAGGTTTGCAGCACGAAGATGGTCATAGTCATGTTCTGGCTTCCACCATTCCCAACTGCGTTTGCTACGACCCGACATTTGCGCATGAAGTTGCGGTTATCCTGCAAGACGGTATCAAGCGCATGGTGCAGGATCAGGAGAATGTGTTCTATTACATCACCCTGATGAACGAGAACTACGCTCAGCCCGGGCTCAAGAAAGGTGACGAGAAGGGCATTCTGAAGGGGCTGTATCGTTTACAGCAGTCCAAGTCGCGCGCCAAGAACGCACTGCGTGCACAGTTGATGGGTTCTGGCACCATTTTGCGCGAAGTCATTGCCGCGGCCGAGTTGCTTGAAAAAGACTGGAACGTGCACGCCGATGTCTGGAGCGCCACGAGTTTTGTGGAGCTGCGTCGGGACGGTATGGATTGTGAGCGTCACAATATGCTGCACCCGGCTGACAAGCCCAAGGTACCATACGTCACCCAGCAGCTTGAGAAGACCGAAGGTCCGATCGTGGCGTCATCTGACTACATAAAGGTTCTTGCTGACCAGATCCGGGCCTACATTCCGCAGGGCCGCACCTACAAGGTGCTTGGCACGGACGGATTCGGACGTTCAGATTTCCGCTACAAACTGCGAGAGTTCTTCGAGGTTGACCGACATTTTGTGGTGCTGGCGACCTTGAACGCTCTGGTCCAGGAAGGCAAACTGGATGCCGATGTGCCCGCCAAGGCGATTGCCAAGTACAAGATCAATCCCAGCAAGCCCAATCCGGCACGCGCTTGAGAAATTAGCCAGGAGAGTTGAGAATGAGTGAGTTAACTGCGATCAAGGTGCCAGATATTGGCGACTTCAAAGATGTGGAGGTGATCGAGATCCTGGTCAAGGTCGGAGACACCATCGAGGCTGAGCAAAGCCTGATCACCGTCGAGTCTGACAAGGCATCGATGGAGATCCCCGCGTCTGAATCAGGTGTGATCAAGAAGATTGACATCAAGCTTGGTGACAGAGTCAAGGAAGGATCTGTGATCATGCACGTCGAGGCCGGGGCTAGCTCCGCGGCGTCCTCAAACAAGGGTGATGAGTCCGGGAAAGCCAGCGGCGATGAGCCGAAGGCTGACAACACCGACAGCGTTGAAAGCGCCTCCCCGGAAAAACCTGCTGCTGGCAATGCGAAAGAAGAGTCGGCCGGGCAGAGTTCGGCAGACGTACCCCCGTCCCCACCTGGCGCTGCTGTGGGTGTGCGCCAGACTGCCGCACTGGGATCTCTGCCGCCTCCGACCGTCGGGCTCGAGACTTCGGCATCCCCGGCATCACTGCCACATGCCTCACCATCGGTGCGTAAGTTCGCACGCGAGCTGGGTGTGGATCTGAGTCAGGTCAGGGGAACTGGCGCAAAAGGCCGAATCACGCAGGAAGATGTGCAGGGATTCGTCAAAGGCGTCATGCAGGGTGGTGCGGCGGCACCAGCGGGAACAGGTGCGGGAGCAGGGATCGGTGGTCTGTCCCTGCTACCATGGCCCGAGGTGGATTTCAGCAAGTTCGGTCCGATCGAAGCCAAGCCACTGTCCAGAATCAAGAAGATCTCTGGCGCCAATCTGCATCGCAACTGGGTCATGGTGCCTCATGTCACCAATAATGACGAGGCCGATATCACCGAGCTCGAGGCACTTCGCAAGACCTTGAACGAGGAGTACAAGCGAGAAGGCGTCAAGGTAACGATGCTCGCATTTCTGATCAAGGCTTCTGTTGCTGCACTGAAGAAGTTTCCCGAGTTCAACGCCTCACTCGATGGCGACAACCTGGTGCTCAAGCAGTACTACAACATCGGCTTTGCGGCCGACACCCCGAACGGTCTGGTCGTGCCTGTAATCAAGGATGCGGACAAGAAAGGCGTGCTGGAACTGGCTCGAGAGATGACGGAGCTTTCGGCTAAAGCCCGTGATGGCAAGCTTTCGCCGGCGCAGATGCAGGGCGGGTGCTTCTCCATTTCTTCGCTTGGTGGCATCGGTGGCACAAACTTCACACCGATCATCAACGTGCCTGAAGTAGCCATTCTCGGTGTGTCACGATCGTTCATGAAACCCGTCTGGGATGGCAAGGCGTTTGTGCCCAGACTGACCCTGCCGCTGTCGCTGTCTTATGATCACCGGGTAATTGATGGTGCGGCCGGTGCCCGGTTCAACGCCTATCTGGGTGCTTTGCTTGCCGACTTTCGGCGCATCATTCTTTAAAGGAGGCCGCCCATGAGTCTGAAAGAGATCAAAGTACCGGACATTGGGGATTTCAAGGAAGTCGAGATCATCGAAATCCTGGTCAAGGCCGGAGACACCATCGAGGCTGAGCAAAGCCTGATCACCGTTGAGTCCGACAAGGCTTCGATGGAGATACCGGCTTCCGAAGGCGGTGTGGTCAAAAAGCTTCTGGTCAAGCTCGGTGACAAGGTAGGCGAGGGCAGTGCGATCCTGCAACTTGATTCCGCCCAGAACGGGGAAGGGAGCAAAGCGCAGTCCAAGGGTTCTGAAGAATCCGGCGACGAGGCAAAGGCACCAGCTAAGCAAGCCGACAAGTCAGCTGCAGGTGCGTCTGCTGGCGCGTCAGAGAAAACGCCAGAGAAAGTGCCTGCAAAGGAATCAACCCAGTCTTCGGATGAGTCTGCTGCCACCGGTACACCACCCAAAGGACCGACTGTGGTTCTGGGTGGCGGGCCGGGCGGCTATTCGGCTGCTTTTCGTGCAGCGGACCTGGGGCTCGAAGTCATTCTGATCGAGCGTTATGCCACGCTGGGCGGTGTTTGCCTGAACGTGGGATGTATCCCGTCCAAGGCCCTGCTGCACTCGGCAGCCGTACTGGAAGAGGCCCAGAGCCTCGCGTCGCACGGCATTTCGTTTGGCAAACCCAAGGTTGATCTGGACAAGCTGCGCGAGTTCAAGTCAGGCGTCGTATCCAAGCTCACGGGCGGCCTGGCCGGTATGGCCAAGGCTCGCAAAGTGAAAGTGATTCAGGGCGTCGGCCAGTTCACCGGGCCAGACACGATCGAGGTCACGACCGACAAGGGCGTGGAGAAAATCGAGTTTGGCCAGGCCATCATCGCGGCAGGCAGCCAGTCAGTGAAATTGCCTTTTATGCCTGATGATCCACGCGTTGTGGACTCCACCGGTGCGCTTGAGCTGCCCTTCATCCCGAAGCGCATGCTGATTGTCGGCGGCGGCATCATCGGACTGGAGATGGGCACGGTCTACTCAGCACTCGGTACCCGACTGGATGTAGTCGAGATGCTCGATGGACTGATGCCGGGAGCTGATCGCGATCTGGTCAAGGTCTGGATGAAGAAAAACGAGCACCGGTTTGACAACATCATGCTCGGTACCAAAACCGTTGCAGCCGAGGCGAAGAAAGATGGTATTCACGTCACCTTTGAAGGACCCAATGCGCCGGACAAGCCTCAGGTCTATGACCTGGTCTTGCAGGCGGTAGGTCGCTCGCCCAATGGCAAGGCAATTGGAGCCGACAAGGCTGGCGTTGATGTGTCCGATCGCGGGTTTATTTCTGTCGATGGGCAGATGCGCACCAATGTCTCACACATCTTTGCGATTGGTGACATCGTCGGGCAGCCTATGCTGGCTCACAAAGCTGTACATGAAGCGCATGTCGCAGCCGAAGTGGCCGCCGGACAGAAGAGCTTCTTCGATGCCAGAGTGATTCCTTCCGTTGCCTACACGGATCCGGAAGTAGCCTGGGCAGGGTTGACTGAAGAGCAGGCTCGCAGCGAAGGGGTCAAAATTCGCAAAGGCGTGTTTCCGTGGGCGGCATCGGGCCGGGCGATTGCCAATGGCCGGGACGAAGGGTTCACCAAGTTGCTGTTTGACGAGCAAACCGGCCGGATCGTCGGTGGCGCCATCGTCGGAACAGGGGCGGGTGATCTCATCAGTGAAGTGGTGCTGGCCATCGAGATGGGGGCTGACTCAGTGGATATCGGCAAGTCGATTCATCCACATCCCACGCTTGGCGAGTCAGTCGGTATGGCGGCCGAAGCTGCGGATGGTCATTGCACGGATCTTCCGCCTGCGCGCAAGCGTTGATCGGAGGCGGCCAAACTGTCTGACAAGCTGCAGGCGATCAGGAGGGGGCACTCGGGTGACAGTCGGTGCCCCCAGTTGTTTCTGGCAAGTCATCCGGGTTGGACAGACTTTGATGGTTTCGCCGTGTCAGACGCGATTTTCTGGGGCAAACCGTTCTGCAGTGACGTGTGTGTATCAGAGGGCTTGGCCCGTTCGATCGGTTCGGCAGGTTTGGTCAGTCTGATTAGTCTGGTCGGCTGTTGACTGGTGCCCAAGATGGTTTCGAGTGGATGTCAGATTATGGTTTCATCTAGAAGGCGCATACGTAGCCAGTCGTCCCGGTTTCTGGGCGCGTTGATTGGTGCCTTGCTGTTTTTGTTGTATGCGGCAGCGACAGGCGGCGTCGGGCAGGATCCGACCAGCAATGTGAACATCATCCTGCTTGCGCTGGGTGTGCTCGTCTTGGGAGGCGTCGGAGCGTGGTTGTTTCCCTGGATACAGAACCGGTTTTCTTCGCATCAATTGCGCCGCAAGGCGTTACGCGATGCTCAGGAAAGTGCGTCGCGTTCCAGAAAGCAGAGCCGCTCCGAGCGTTAACAGTCGTATCGGGAATAAATGGTATTTTTACGAGATATGATCTATCTAAACCGTTTTTTCAGCCCGACAGTGCATCCCACCAATTGAGTCCATCACGGCAGTGTTCCATGACTTTATACCTGTACATATTTATGCTCTCATGAGAGTTGTGGTGGATTGAAAAGTAACATCTATTTTTCAATTCTCAGTAAATCTTTCTGGTGCTGTGAGAACCGGAAAGCCAGAGATCAATGGCTCAAAGAGAACGGCTATCGCAACCAGATCCAGCGCAAAGGTCAGGAGGGACTGAATGATCTGCCCCGCCCGGGTCAGCCCCGCAAGCTCAGTGAGAAGAAGGTTCGAGAAATCCTGGACAAGACCATGCACCAGGTGCCAAAAGAGGCCACCCACTGGAGCCTGCGCCTGATGGCCAAATACACGGACACCATAGTGTGGCAAGTCAGTCAGGTCTGGCAAGCCGCAGGCCTGAAGCCCCATCTGACCCAGACTTTCAAAATTAGCAACGATCCGAACTTTGCCGAGAAAGTGGTCGACATTGTCGGGCTCTACATAAATCCACCCGACAACGCGATGGTGCTATCCATTGATGAGAAGACACAGATCCAGGCACTGGACAGAACCCAGCCACAGCTACCTCTTCGTCCTGGTCAGGTCGAGCGTCGTACGCATGATGACAAGCGCAACGGCACTGCCAGTCTGTATGCCGCCTTTGACGTGGCCTCTGGCAAGGTCATTGGTCGAGTCACCGAACGACACCGCGCACAAGAGTTCCTCGAATTCATGCGGCAGATCGAGCGCAACACCCCGAAAGAGCTGGACCTGCACGTGATTCTGGACAATAGCTCAACGCACAAGACCGCTGATGTGAAAGCCTGGCTGGAAAAGCACCCTCGTATCAAGCTGCACTTCACGCCGACCAGTGCATCCTGGCTCAATGCGGTTGAACGATGGTTCGGTCAACTCGAGCGCAGAGCCCTGTACCGCGGATGCTTTACCAACGTGAAAGATCTGCGAGACGCCATCAAGACATTCACTGAGACGCACAACAAGCTCAGCGCCAAACCGATTCGCTGGGCCAAATCGGATGATCCGATTCTGGCCAGCGTGGATCGTGCGAAAACGGCGATGTTTTTGAATAATTGAATTAACCAATCAATGCACTAGAGATCGATAGCATGACAGAGGGTAACCATCTAGCCATGCCAGGCCATTCAGCAATTTGTCGCGCAAAAACGGGCGTGCCAGATATTGACACGCCCCTTTCTCGAATCGCTCTCCGGCTGGATGCTGGCGCCTGAAGTCAGCTCTTCTGTTCTTTAGCAAGTGCGCCGTAAACCCTCGCTCCAATCGGGCCTGGACGCGCAGCGTCCTTTAGCCGGAGGCGACCCGATTGGGCGGGGATATAAGGCGCGGACGCCATTGGCGTCCTAGGTTTATGCCGGTGTTTTCTGTTGCTCGACATACTGCCGGATGATTTCCAGCGGTGCGCCGCCGCAGGACGCGGCAAAGTAGCTGCGACTCCAGAGCACATTCTTCCAGTACCGTTTCTCAAGCTCGGGGAACTGCTTGCGGAGCAAGCGGCTGGAAACACCTTTGAGGCTGTTGACCAACTTCGAGAGTTCGACGCTCGGCGGGAAGTTGACCAGCAAGTGCACATGGTCACTTTCCCCGTTGAACTCGGCAAGTTCAACATGAAACCCGTCGCAGACGCGGGTAAATATCTCCCGCATTGCCTCGATATGAACGCCCTCGAAGACCCGCCGTCGATACTTCGGCGTGAAGATCAAATGGGCGTGAAGCTGAAAGACGCAATGTCTTCCAGAGCGATACTCGGTAGCGGGTTTTGGCATCGAACACCTATTATCAACTTAATGGATTAAAGCACGTTATACATGATAAACTGACATCGAACACCAAATACTAACCCCGATGCTCACTGCGACCAAGATCCGCCTTTATCCGACCGCCGACCAGGAATGCCACCTGGCGGTGCAGTTCGGCTGTGCGCGGTTCGTCTGGAACCGGGCGCTAGCCATGAAACGGGCCGCATGGCAGGAACGTAAAGAATCGCTGTCCTGCTATACGATCAAGGGTATGTTGCCGGTCTGGAAGGGCGGCGAATTTCCGTGGCTCAAGGACGCCGATTCGCAAGTGATGCAGGAGGTCATTCGCCATCTTGACCGCGCCTACCGCAACTTTTTCGAGAAACGCGCCCGACTGCCGCGCTTCAAGAAGAAGCACGCCGCCCGGCAAAGCATTGCCTATCCGCAACGCGTGAAACTTGAGGGCAACCTGGCCTATTTGCCAAAGGTCGGCTGGGTGAAAGCCGTCGTGCACCGCGAGATCGTCGGCAAGATCAAGACCGTTACCGTCTCGCGAGAGTCGACAGGCAAGTATTACGCCTCGATCCTCGCAGACGATGGCCTGCCGGAGATCGAACCATTGCCCCGTATCGAGCGGATTACGGGTATTGATCTGGGGCTGAAGGATGCGCTGGTGTCCAGCGCCGGCCACAAGTCCGGCAACCCGAAGCCCTTGCGCCGGGCGTTGAAGAACTTGAAACGCAAACAGCAGGCGATGTCGCGCAAAATCGAAGCGGCGAAAAAACGCTTTGAGGCCGCGAAAGCGGCGGACGACGGCAAGGCGTATCGGCTGCGGGACTTCTTTGGCGCGAACATCGCCAAGGATCGGAAGCGGGTCGCTGTCGCCCACGAGCGCGTGCGTCATGCACGCGACGACTGGCAGCACAAAGCCTCTCGGCAACTGGCGGACGAAAACCAAGCCGTTGCCGCCGAGACGCTGAACGTCAAAGGCATGATGAAGAACCGGCGCCTTTCCCGCGCCATCGCCGATGTCGGCTGGGGCAGTTTGTTGCTCAAGATCGACTACAAGCTGAAACAGCATGGCGGTCGGCTGGTGAAGATCGACCGCTGGTTCCCGTCGACCAAAACGTGCAGTTGCTGTGGTGCGATACACGAAGGATTGACGCTTTCGGATCGTTCCTGGCTCTGTACCGCCTGCGGGTCGTTGCATGACCGTGACGAAAATGCCGCCGAGAACATCCGGCGGCAAGGGATTCTGAAACTCAAGGCCGAAGGACTGTCGGTCTCAGCCCATGGAGGCGGTGTCAGTCGGGTGTCTAGCGCACCCGCAACCGCCAGTGAAGTGGGAAGCCTCCGCCTTCAGGCGTGAGGAGCAGTCACAAACTTCCAAACATTGTGCCAAGTGTGATGACCGCGATCAGTGCCAGCATTGGTACCCCCATGGTCACTGCGGCAATGTTCAGATAGGACTGGCGATGACTCAGGTTACAGATTGCCAGCAGGGTGATAATGGCGCCGCAGTGAGGTAGCGTATCGAAGCCGCCGGCCGCCATGACTGCCACACGGTGTAGCAGGTCGGGGCTGATGCCCATTTCCTGACCCATGCGCAGGTAGTCAGCGCCCAGTGTCTGTAGCGCGATACTCAGACCACCCGATGACGATCCGGTGATACCGGCCAGCACGTTCATGGCAATCGCCTCGGAAATCAGGGGTTGGTCGGGGTGACGTTTAGCACCGCATCACGAATGATCGCGAATCCGGCCAGACCTGCAATCACCGCGCCGTAGCCAACTTCGCTAGCGGTGTTAAAGAGCGGTAGCATGAAGCCAAACACTCCTTTATTGATCGTCTGGCGCAGATCGCTCCAGTGACCAAGCCGAACCAGAACCAGGGTCGTACATGCCACGACCAGCGCAATGATCAGTGCCCACAGGCCCGCAATCTTGTCAGGGACGATGTTGGGAAAACGCACCGTGATGTAGGTCATGTCGATTGAGGGGATCACCACATAGGTCAGCACTGCGTTCACGCCAATCACGAGTATCAAGGGCAGCAGAGCCAGAAACAGTGGCATCTGGGCCATTGCCGAGCCGCTTGCAGTGTTGTTGATTTCCTCGTCGCTGTCGGGCAGTTTGACGTCGGTGTCATCCGGATGGTCGCCATAGCCTTCTCCAGCGCGTTGCGCTTTGCTGGCACGACTTTGCAACCACCACAGCCCGCCGCCCAGCATGATGAGAGAGCCGATGATGCCAAGCCCGGGTGCAGCAAATACGTTGGTGCCGAAGAACGGAATCGGGATCGCGTTCTGGATGGCTGGTGTTCCAGGCATCGCGGTCATGGTGAAAGTGAACGAACCGAGTGCGATGGTCGCCGGAACCAGTCGCTTGGGGATGTCGGCTTCGCGGAACAGGTTCTTGGCGACCGGAAAGATCGCGAACGCAACCACAAACAGGGAGACCCCGCCATAAGTGAGCAGGGCGCACGCAAGCACCACAGTCACGATGGCCCGTTCGTGCCCCAGACGCTTGACGATCCAGTGCGAAAGGGTGGTCGCCGCGCCCGAGTCGGCCATTAGTTGCCCGAAGAGCGAGCCCAGCAGAAAGATGGGCAGGAACTGGATCACGTAGTTGCCGAGCGCCTTCATGAAGGTGTCGGAGTAAATGGGCAGAAACAGGTTGATTTCGCCTGACAGAAACACTGCCAGGCCCGCCATCAGCGGTGCGAGTAGCAAAACGGTGATGCCTCGATAGGCGAGGTACATCAGCAGTACCAGGGATACAACAATTGCAAGCGTGCTAGTCATGTCTGGAAACTCCAGGCTTTAAGGAAACAGGAATCGTGAACGCGAACAGGCACAGCACGGCCGGTTGCAGGCCGGCATGTGGATCTGTGCCAGTGTGTTCAGAGAAAAGCTGCGAAGTGCAGACTGAAGGTGAGTTGCGTACAGGAACCATTTGAATCATTCAATAACAGCAGATGTGACGTCAGGTTCCTGAACGCAACGGCATACATCTGAAGGCATTTTGACCCAGACTCGATAATCCGGCTGATCTGACCGGTTGCTCTGAACCGATAACCTTAAGGATAGTGACTAATCTGCGACCAAGCTGAAATGTACCTCAAGAATGATTTGATCTGCACTTAGGGAAAGTCTTAGATATAAGAAGGTGCTAATGGACTTGCCAAACCCTGATTTCTGTTGCAGGACAACGGTTAAGGCGGGAACACCGGATCGGCTAGCGGTCCGGGGTCCTCATGTGGTGAAAATGACGGAAATGACGGAAATGACTGGAAGGAGCGCGAAGTGGATGAGATCTGATCCCGGGATGACTCCAGGCCGCCGCAGACCGACATCAGACCAGCATCAGACAGACATCAGGCCGGCTTTCTTTTCATCAATGCTGAGCGCAGGCAGATACAGACCACTTCGTCGCGCTGGTTGATCCCTTTGTGTTCGAACTCGATGATGCCTGCATTTGGCCTGGATTTGCTTTCTCGAACGGATTTGACCGTGGTTTCGACCCGGATCGTGTCGCCGTGAAACACCGGTGCCGGAAAGCGTGTGTCCTGCATGCCGAGGTTGGCAACGGTGGTGCCCAGTGTTGTGTCCGCCACTGAAATCCCGATCACCAGTCCCAGGGTGAACAGGCTGTTGACCAGGGGTTTGCCAAATTCGGTCTGTTTGGCAAACTCAAAGTCGATATGCAACGGTTGCGGATTAAGCGTCATGTTGCAAAACAGCATGTTGTCCATCTCGGTGATGCTGCGGGTGAGTTCGTGGCGAAACACCTGTCCGACTTCAAACTGCTCAAAATACAGTCCTGCCATGTTTGTCTCCTTGTTCGCTGACCGCAATCGTTTTCGAGGGGATGCGATGCAGCGGTATCAATGCGGGTTCGAAACGATTTCAGTAAGATCTCAGTACGATTTCGGCAGTCCCAGCACACGCTCGGCGATGTAGCACATCACGAGTTGCGGACTGACAGGTGCAATCCGGGCAATCATCACTTCACGCAGATAGCGCTCAACGTGATACTCCTTGGCGTACCCAAACCCGCCATGGGTCATGACCGCTTGCTGGCAGGCATTGAATCCCGCTTCGCCTGCGAGATATTTGGCGGCATTGGCCTGGGCACCACAAGACTTGCCTGCATCAAAGAGTGTGGCTGCCTGAAACACCATCAGGTTGGCCGACTCCAGCTGCATCCAGTTCACCGCCAGGGGGTGCTGGATCGCCTGGTTCATGCCGATCGGGCGGTTAAAGACCACCCGCTCCTTGGCGTACTGCGTGGCGCGTCGCAATGCCGCACGTCCAAGCCCGACGGCTTCGGATGCAATCAGGATGCGCTCGGCATTCATGCCGTGCATGATGTACTGGAATCCTTTGCCTTCTTCTCCGATCAGGTCGTCCAAGGGTACCCGCAGACCGTCGATAAACAGCTCGTTGGAGTCAACCGCCTTGCGACCCATCTTCGGGATCTCTCGCGCGGTCACGTACTTGCGGTGGACGTCGGTGTAAAAGAGACTCAGCCCGTCGGTGTGGCTCTTGCAGTCTTCCAGCGGCGTGGTGCGGGCCAGGATCAGCATCTTGTCTGCGACCTGGGCAGTTGAGATCCAGACTTTGGTGCCGCTCAGCAGGTAATGATCGGATTTGCGCTCGGCTTTGACCTTGAGCTGCGTGGTATTGAGCCCGGTATTGGGTTCGGTCACCGCAAAACACGACTTTTCTTGTCCGGCAATCAGCGGTGGCAGCATGCGGTGCTTTTGCTCCTCGGTGGCAAACTGCACCACGGGATTCAGCCCAAAGATGTTCATGTGCACGGCTGATGCACCACTCATGCCTGCTCCAGACTCACTGATGGCCTGCATCATGATGGTTGCTTCGGTGATGCCGAGTCCGGATCCACCGTATTCTTCGGGGATGCAGATGCCCAGCCAGCCGTCTCGAGCCAGGGCCTGGTGCAGCTCGTGCGGAAAGCCGCCTTCGTTGTCCCGCGTCAACCAGTAGTGTTCGTCAAATGGTTCACATATCTTTTCGATGGCTTCGCGAATGCGCAGTTGATCCTCAGAAAACGAAAAGTCCATGCTTGCTCCCCTCTATGAAGTTTTATGCAATATCCAGGCAGAACAGGTCATTCACGCTTGATGCTTCACTCGCCTGTGTGTGGCGTCAGGCAAACCAGACACAAACCATTGGTTCGTGAAGTTTGTGTGAGCCTGATCCGCGACTAGTCACAAAATACAGTTATCTATTTCAGCTAAAAACTTCAGCCAGAAACGTCCCTCGGGGCCCGACAGGCACCCACTCGGAAACTGGCACGGTCAGCGCTTGCACCAGCGACTAGTTGGTCCGCGATGCGGTCGTCTCAGACCTTTTGTGCAGCATTTTCCGACAGGATGCGCGCCCCCTTGATGGATGTCACCCTGGCAAGCATCGATTAGCGGGAAATGGCGCGGTACCGAGTTAATCTGTTGTCTTTCGGATCCGGATTCGAGCATAACAGAGCGTCGGGGTGAGCGTGGTACGTCTGTGAGAGGGACTTTCGCAGCAGACTGAAAAGTGTTGGTGCTAATTATGGTTACAGCCAATCGTACCTATGTCGCGGCGAGCGTGTATATTAACGATCGGTAATCGCTAATAAGAATATCTTGTCTGATCGAGTCAGTGTGCCTTCACGGTGAATCCCCCGGCGGGTGCAGGGGTAGCGTAAGGTAGGCTGCAGATGCAGCGAGCATGGGCAGCAAAAGACGATCAAGGTGGTTTATACGGTGGGTATGCCGGTTGCACTTGGCAGGATACTTGAGAGATCAGGACATAGCTATCTACGTCTGATTTTGCTCGTGACCGTGCCTGCGACTCTCTGGATTGGCTTGTTTGGGCTTGTCGGAGCGATCAGACTGGGTCGGGTCGACCAGAGTCACCTCCTGATGTCTGTCAACCTGGCCAGTCTCTTGATCTGCAGTGGCGTGATGCTGGCGATCGCCAGGCTCGTTCCCCGGTTCAAGGTGATGCTTGCCCTGACCGTCATCCTGATTACGGGCTTTGGCTGGGTGTCGTCCTGTTTGTGGTCAGACTGGCAGTCCCAGCGACTGGGTTTCACTGAGTTTGCGCTAGTACTGGCGTTGCTCTCAGGCATCATGATGCTGGTTGTAAGACCGGTGGGTGGCCCACTGGCTTTCAGGCCAGGACGCAGCGCACTGGCGACCGCCCTGATTGGTACCTTTTTCAGTACGGGTGCGGCCTACGTTCTGATCGAACGGGATATCATCCAGATTCAGGAGCGAGCCCAGGTGCAGGTCGAGGGGCTACGCGACGATGTCGTCACTGCGGTCACGGCTTCTGTCGGTGCAATGGAGCGTCTGGCCGCTCGCTGGAGTACGATCGACCAGAGCATGCCGTCAGTGTTTGTGCAGCAGGAGTTCGAAAGCATCGTATCAGGCTTTGATGAGTTCAAACGCCTGACGTATCTCGACCCGGGGCTGGTCCCGCGTCACGACATGATCAGCGATCCGGCATTCGAGGGGCACCTGGAGACCGCACTGGCCCTGGACGATTTCAGACACTACCTTGAACATGTGTTTGAATCAGGTGACGTGCACCTGACCCCGGTCGGTGAATTCATTTCTGACCCCAGGGTTGGGTTCATCGTTGCAGCAATCTTTGCCGGGGATGTGGATGAAAGACTGGTGGTTGCGACTGTCAACATGCAGGAACTCGCCATAGAGCGTCTTGATCCAGGCGAAATTGGTTGTTGCTACCAGATTGTCAGCAATGGCCATGTGATTCATGGAGTACCTCTTGATTCAGACAAACGCGCACTGGCTGTTGCGTATGATTCTGCGTCGATGCACCATGACTCCAGTCTGGATTTCAGGTACTGGTACGTGGACTCATCCACACGCATCGAGCAGCCATATCTGCCTGAAGGTATTCTGCTCTTCGGTCTGGTGTTCACGTTTCTGGCCAACAGCAGTCAGCGTCTGACGCATGTCGTGCGACGTCGTAATCTTCAGTTGCAGCACAGTGCCTTGCACGATTCGCTGACCGGCTTGCCCAACAGGCGCATGCTGGCGCAAGCCTTGAGGCGCACCAAGCTTCAGTGCGAGAAAGACGGATCGAGTCTGTCGGTCGTGTTTCTCGAGCTTGACGGCTTGCGCCTGATCAGCGATTCACTCGGACATGAAGCAGCCGACACCCTGCTGATTGAAGCGGCCCGGCGGTTACGGACAGAGCTGCCTGAGACGGCGGGCCTGGCCCGACTGGATTCGGGTGACTTTGTCGTTCACGTGGCAGGCATGACACAGCTGGAGATCGAGACGCTCACGCGCAGGCTGCTGGCTGTGGTTCAGGAACCTTTGCAGGTCGAGTCCAACCAGCTGAGGGTGACCGCGTTTGCGGGGATTGCCCGTTCAACCGGACAACAGGTCGAGCCAATGCGACTGGTGCGTCAGGCCGACATGGCGATGCTGAAGGCCCGAAAAAGTGGCTACTCCGCCTGGCGCCACTATTCGCCTGAACTTGGTGAGCAAGTCAACGCCCGGCTCGCGCTCTTCAATGACTTGCAGACCGCCATGGAGAAGGGCACGATCCAGCTTCGTTATCAGCCGATCGTCAATGGTCGCACCGGGTCTGTGGAGTGTTTTGAAGTACTCATGCGGCACCCACATCCGACGTTGGGAGAAATCTCGCCGGGAGTCTTCATTCCGATGGCAGAAGAGTCGGGCCAGATACTTCCGCTGACTGACTGGCTGCTGGCCAGAGCCTGTCAGGATGCGAAACGACTCGAAGCTGCCGGCTATGGCAGCATCCCGCTGGCGATCAATATTTCACCGCGCTATTTTCAGAGTGCGAATTTTGTGGAGCGGATCCGGACGGCCCTGAATACAGCGGACCTGACACCCTCCAGGCTATATCTGGAAATCACCGAGAGCGTGCTGCTAGATGATGCGCCCGCCGCGATCAGCAAGCTGCAGCATCTGCGTGACATGG
Source organism: Orrella marina (assembly GCF_003058465.1). Classification (NCBI taxonomy): domain Bacteria; kingdom Pseudomonadati; phylum Pseudomonadota; class Betaproteobacteria; order Burkholderiales; family Alcaligenaceae; genus Orrella; species Orrella marina. The sequence goes on from NZ_CP028901.1 coordinate 799,639, forward strand.
GGGTCGACGCCGCTCTCGATGATTTCGGGACTGGCTACTCGAGTCTGGCCTACCTCAGGCAGCTTCCCATCCGCACCATCAAAATTGACCGTACGTTTGTGAGAAACGTCATCAGCGAGCCGGCTGATGCAGCCATCGTACGTGGCGTGATCGCGATGGCGCATCACCTGCATCTGAAAGTGGTTGCCGAAGGCATCGAGTCGATAGGCCAGTTCAGTTTCTTGCAACGTAGTGGTTGTGATCTGTTTCAGGGTTACCTGTTTGATCGTCCTCGTTTACTGGATGACATCCTCGGTGTTTCCACCTGTGAAATGGCCTCACGCGAACTACCAAGAGTAGGCACCCCGTTCGGGGTGCGACGTACGCATCGGCCGTACGCCATTTTGCTGGCAGGTCAGCCGCGATGGTCCAGGTCGCTGGCGAGCGAGTTGCGCTCGGGGCTGGAGCCTTTGGCAGGTGGGTTCGCCGCCACCCGTTTCAGCGTTTCCGAGGCCAGCTCGGGTGTGCAGACACTTGAGTTTCTGGCGCAGTTCGACGTGGATCTGGTGATCATTCAGGACTGCCTGACAGACATGGGCGTGCGGTCGCTTCTGATCAAGGTGGCCGATGTGCATCCTGATCTGATGCGGTGGGTGTGCATGAGTCCGGCTTCTGGACTGCGCGCGGCGGATCTCGATACGTTTGCAGGTGTTGATCTGGTTCACCGTACCTGGGCGATGGTCCCGGATGTGGGCGAGATGGTCCAGGCAATCGTGGCAGCAGCCCGACCGAATCAGGGCGGGTCAGGACAGTGAATGTTTTCAGTCAGGACGCTCACTGAGGCGGCACGCTCGTGAGCGCGGTAATCTTGCTAAGATCAGAGTCTGGTTCTGGCAGCAAGTCTGGCTCGCCGAAAGACCGAGTCGATGAAACCGATAAGCCACACAGCGCCGGACAAAGCGAGACGAAGTTCGGCAGAACAACAGAAGGAGGAGAGAACATGCATACACCCATGATCGTTGGCTGGGGTCACACCCAGTTCGGCAAACTTGACAATGTCGACATCGAGCAGTTGATCCAGCAGGCGGCCAGTGAGGCAATCGAGTCCTCAGGTGTCGATCCCCTGGACATTGACGGCGTGTTTGTGGGCACATTCAACGGCGGATTCGTTCAGCAGGACTTCGGCGGGGCAATGGTCGGCGTGGCCCTGCCTGAGTTACGACATGTTCCCGCTGTGCGCCTGGAGAATGCGTGCGCGACCGGGTCGGCAGCGATCTGGACCGCACTGGACGCCATCATGGCCGGGCGGATGAAGCGCGTGCTGGTGGTCGGCTACGAAAAAATGAACACGCTGCCCACAGCCGAGATTGGCAATATTCTGCTCAAGTGCTCCTACGTCAAGGAAGAGGCCGATATCCAGGGCGGTTTTGCCGGCGTCTTTGGTGAGATTGCCAAGGCGTATTTCGAGCGTCACGGTGACCAGTCTGATGCACTGGCCGCGATCGCAGCCAAGAATCACCACAATGGCATGGACAACCCGTATGCGCATCTGCGCCGGGATTTCGGGTTTGAATTCTGTCGAAATCCTTCGGACAAGAATCCGGTCGTGGCGGGGCCGCTCAAGCGCTCTGACTGTTCGCTTGTGTCTGACGGTGCGGCTGCGATGGTGATCTCCAGCGAACGGATCGATGGCGCGCGTCACACACCCGTGACCTGGGCTGCACGTGCGCATGTCAACGAATGGCTGCCGCTGAGCCGTCGCGATCCGACTCGTTTCGAGGGTGCGGCACTGGCCTGGAACAAGGGGTTGGAGCAGTCGGGACTCGGACTCGATGATCTGGGTTTTGTGGAGACACACGACTGCTTCACAATTGCAGAGTTGCTCGAGTACGAAGCGATGGGACTGGCTCCGTACGGCCAAGGCGCAAAGGTGGCACTGGATGGTATCTCTGCTGCAGATGGCAAGCTGCCCGTCAACCGCTCGGGCGGACTCAAGTCCAAAGGCCATCCGATCGGTGCAACGGGTGTCTCCATGCACGTGATGGCTGCGATGCAACTCAGTGGTACTGCAGGAGACATGCAGCTGCCAAATGTGACAAGTGGTTCGCACGGCGCGGTATTCAACATGGGTGGGGCGTCGGTTGCCAACTATTTGAGCATCTTGCGAGCAGCAGACTGACACCTGGAAGGAATCAGAGGGTCCGGGAGAACTGAGACGTCCGGGGTGCGCAGCCCCAGGGTGTTTCCAGCATTGGGGATGTCGCTCCTGTCGCTTGATTCACTATCCCGTTGATTTTTTTGCGATTTCCAGATTTCTCTGACCGGACGTCCAGTCCGGGTTCGCGGGTTGTCGCATACCCGGGTAGCGATAAGCGCGTCCGTTCACTTTCTCTCTACAGCTCACGGTAACGATCAAGAGTCATATTGTGCGAGTCAATCGCATCGAGTCAAACACAGCGAGTCAAATACAGCGAGTCAATCATCATGCATCAGGCGCAGGTTATCAATCTGGCACAGTTACTGGTCCAGACGGCCAGACTTCATCCTCAGCGTCCCGGCGTCATTCGGGGTGACACCTCCTGGAACTGGCGCGAGATCGATGCGCGCACCAGTGCCATGGCAAAAGCGCTCAGCGACCAGGGAGTCCGACCGGGTGACCGGATACTTTCACATTCCCGCAATATCCTTCAGACGTTTGAGCTGGGCTGGGTGGCCTGGCGCATGGGTTGTGTGTGGGTCCCGACTAACTTTCGCCTCATGCCCAACGAAGTGGCGTACCTCGGCGAGAGTTCCGGTGCGACTGTCATGATTTATGAACAAGGGTTTGAAGCGCATGCGCAGGCCGTGGCGCAAAGCAGTCCTGCACTGCGCCTGCGGGTGGTGATTCGCGAAAGCGAACGCGCGCTCGATGCGGGCGAACTGGATTACGAGCAGATGGTGCAGGCCCACCTGGACGCCATGCTGGCTTTGCCACCCGGGGCAGGGTTTGAGCCGGTGCCAGTGCATCAAGATACGCCAGCTTGGTTTTTCTACACATCAGGCACAACAGGCAAGCCCAAGGCTGCTGTGCTGACACACGGGCAGATGACCTTTGTTGTCACCAATCATCTGGCTGATCTGATTCCGCAGACCACTGAGGAAGACTGCTCCATTGTGGTTGCGCCGCTTTCGCACGGCGCGGGCGTGCACGCGATGCTCAATGTGGCGCGCGCAGCCGCTTCGGTGCTGATGCCAGGTGAAAAGCTTGATCCCGAGGTGTTCTGGCAACTGGTCGAGAAGCATCGGGTCAGCAATCTCTTTACGGTTCCTACGATTGTGAAGGTGCTGGTTGAGCATCCGGCGGTCGATCAGTACGATCACTCAAGCCTGCGATACATGATCTATGCCGGTGCGCCCATGTATCGCACCGACCAGAAACTGGCCTTGCAGAAACTGGGCAAGGTGCTGGTGCAGTATTTCGGACTGGGAGAGGTGACCGGATGTATCACGGTGCTGCCCCGACACATGCACAGCGAGCATGATGACGACCCGAATGCCAGTATTGGCTCTTGCGGACGTCCTCGCACCGGTATTGATGTGGCGATTCTCGATTCGCAGATGCGTCGTGTGCCCACCGGCGAGATTGGCGAAATCTGTGTGCGAGGGCCGGCCGTTTTCGAAGGGTATTTCGGCAATGATGAAGCGACCGCCAAGGCGTTGCGCGGTGACTGGTTCCACACGGGTGATCTGGGCCGGATGGACGAACGTGGGCTGCTCTACATCACGGGACGCGAGTCAGATATGTACATCTCGGGTGGATCCAATGTGTACCCGCGTGAAGTCGAAGAGATCCTGCTCGAGCACCCGGACATACTCGAAGTCGCCGTGCTGGGCGTTCCGGATCCCAAATGGGGGGAGGTGGGTGTTGCCGTGGTGGTGCTACGCGATCAGTCGCTCACGATTGCGCCAGATGCCCTCTATGCCCACCTTGAGGGGCGCTGCGCCAAGTATCGCTGGCCGCGGTCCTTTTTCTTCTGGGAAGCATTGCCCAAGTCAGGGTACGGCAAAATCACCAAGAAGGATGTGCGCCAGCAGCTGATCGAGCGCGGGGAAATCCAGGCCTGAACGATGGCAGCGATGCCGGACGCGGGGGTCGTTGCGATGGTGATGGCGTGGGCTGACAGGGCAGGTTTCCGGGTTGGGACCGGATTCGGCCTTGGGTTCCTGCCCTGGGCACCTGGCACCTTTGGCTCCCTTGTCGGCGTGTTGCTGGCCTGGTGGATGCTGGGACGCGATCGTGCCACGCAACTCGCGATGGCAATGTTGTTTTTTGGGGTTGGCTGGTGGGTATGTGAAGTTTCCTCTGCACGGTTTGGTGCCGTCGATGCTCCGCAAATCGTTGCCGATGAGTTTCTGGCTTTTCCATTATCGGTGCTGGGGTTGCGATTCGCTCGTCACCCTGGCGTGATGATGTTGGCCCTGGTGCTGTACCGGGCGTTCGATATCTTCAAACCCTGGCCGATTCGCGAGCTTGAGTCTGTTCCAGGTGGACTCGGCATCATGCTCGACGATGTGGTCGCCGCGTCATGTGTCTGGCTGGTACTGGTGAGCGCCCGTCTGCTTTATCGTACATGGCGAAATCACCTCCTCATCGCCAGATCTCGCCTGGAACGTTGAAGTATCTCAATCAGGCGCCTGATTCTCTCTGATCTTCCAATCGGCACGTCCCAGTCTGTCGCTCGAGCAATGCGCAGTCAGGTGTACGGCCAGTAGACTCGTTACTTGCTCGCTGTCCCTACCGCTGCAGGGCCTGTCTGCCAATTGTGTCAGGGATGGGGGCTAAAATGCCATTATTGTTCATCCCACGATGGTTGATATCCGTGACTCAGTCCTCCCAGCCCGTTTCTTCCTCCCCCATTTCTTCTGTTTCTTTTTCCTCTTCTGACGCTTCTGATCCGAAGGCGAATTCAAGTGCATCCGAAGTGATCTTGCTGGCTGGCGCGAATGCCTTGTCGGCGTTTCGTACCCAGCGGCTGATTGATCAGTTCGCAAATCTGGATCTGCCGGTTGCAAGCGTGCAGGCACGCTACGAACACGTGGTGCTGGCCGCGGGGAATCTGGATGCAACCCAGCGAGAGCACCTTGCGAAGCTGCTTGATTATGGCGTGGAACCACAAACTCCGGTGTCGGAAGAGGGGGCACTGGTCTTACGGGTCTATCCGCGACTTGGCACGGTGTCACCCTGGGCCAGCAAGGCAACCGATATTGCGCACAACTGTGGTCTGACTCAGGTCAGGCGCATCGAGCGTGGTGTGCGCTATGTGTTCTCACTCAAGCGCGCCTGGCTATCGAGCAAGAAGCTCAACGAGCAACAGCTTGCGCAACTTGCGGCGTGTGTGCACGATCGCATGACCCAGGTCGTGGTCGATAGCGGTTTTGATGTGTCGGCGCTCTTTGAAGCGCGCCCGGGCAAGTCGTTGCAGACCGTGCCGGTGATCGAGCAGGGCCGTCCGGCGCTCGAACGCGTCAATCTTGAGTGGGGCATGGCGCTTTCGGAAGACGAGATCGATTACCTGTTGCAGTCATTTGTGGAACTCGGCCGCGATCCCACCGATGTCGAGTTGCTTATGTTCGCCCAGGCTAACAGCGAACACTGCCGCCACAAGATCTTCAATGCGCAGTGGGTCATTGATGGTCAGCCCATGTCTGAAACGTTGTTTGGCATGATTCGCCAGACGCACGAGCAAACGCCGCAGGGGACTGTTGTGGCGTACTCCGACAATGCAGCCGTGATGCAGGGATCCGGGGCCACGCGGTTTGAGGCCGAGGCACTCGACGAGGCAGGCCCGTCGGCCTACGGACGTCGTCAGACGATGGTGCACACGCTGATGAAGGTTGAGACTCACAATCACCCGACGGCCATTGCGCCGTTTGAGGGATCGGCAACGGGCGCTGGCGGGGAGATCCGTGACGAAGGCGCCACGGGTCGAGGCTCCAAGCCCAAGGCAGGTCTGACGGGGTTCACTGTTTCCCATCTGCGATTCGACGATGCGATTCAGCCCTGGGAGTCCGATCACCATGGGTTGCCGGATCGCATCGCCAGTCCACTGTCGATCATGATCGATGGTCCACTGGGCGGGGCTGCGTTCAACAACGAGTACGGTCGTCCCAATTTGCTGGGGTATTTCCGCAGTTTCGAGCAAAGTGGTGCCGGCCTTCGCTGGGGGTACCACAAGCCCATCATGATTGCCGGCGGTCTGGGCAGCATTGATGAGTCCCAGGTGCGAAAGCTTGAGCTGCCGGCCGGATCACTCCTGATCCAGTTGGGCGGACCGGGTATGCGCATCGGCATGAGTGGCGCTGCGGCCTCCAGCATGGGGGTCGGCAGCAACCAGGCCGAGCTGGATTTTGATTCTGTGCAGCGTGCCAACCCCGAAATCGAGCGTCGGGCCCAGGAGGTCATCGATCGCTGCTGGCAGCTCGGCCAGGATAACCCGGTGCTGGCTATTCACGACGTGGGTGCGGGTGGCCTGTCCAACGCGTTTCCTGAGCTGGTCAATGATGCCCTGCGCGGTGCAACCTTCGATCTGCGCAAAGTCTTGCTTGAAGAGTCCGGCATGTCTCCCGCAGAAATCTGGAGTAACGAGAGCCAGGAGCGCTACGTGCTGGCCATCGCGCCCGATAGCCTGGAGAGATTCAGTGGTATCGCTCGACGTGAGCGCTGCCCGTTTGCGGTGATTGGTGTCACCGAGCAGGCGCGGCACCTCAAGGTCGTGGACACGGATGATGGCGATGCTACCCAGCCGGTTGACGTCCCTATGGACGTCATTCTGGGCAAACCGCCCCGCATGACACGGGACGTCACGCGGATTGCCCCGGTGAATGAGCCAATCGATCTGACGCTCATCCGTCTGGATGATGCCGTTGATCGCGTGTTGCGTCACCCAACGGTTGCCAGCAAGTCGTTCTTGATTACCATCGGTGACCGAACGGTGGGTGGTTTGTCGAGCAGGGACCAGATGGTTGGCCCGTGGCAGGTGCCGGTCGCTGATTGTGCCGTAACGTTGACCGACCACGACGGTGACAATGGTCAGGCCATGTCCATGGGTGAGCGCACACCGCTGGCCATGTTCAATGGCCCGGCTTCGGCTCGCATGGCGATCACGGAAGCGATCACCAATCTGGTTGCAGCCGATGTCAAGTCTCTGGATCTGGTCAAGCTCTCTGCCAACTGGATGGCAGCTTGTGGCAGCCCAGGTCAGGATGCGGTGCTGTTTGACACAGTTCAGGCCGCGAGTGAGTTCTGCCGTGAAGTGGGCGTGTCGATCCCTGTGGGTAAGGACTCGCTTTCCATGCGTACGCGCTGGGAGGTCGAAGGCGAGACCGAGTCCTCGCGTGAAGTGATTTCGCCGGTGTCTCTCATTGTCACGGCGTTTGCCGAGGTTAACGATGTCAAGCGCACACTGACGCCACAGTTGCGTACGGACATGGGGCCCACGTCCCTCATCTTTATCGATCTGTCCCAGGGGCAGCAGCGGATGGGCGGGTCCATTCTGGCCCAGGTCAGCAATCAGCTTGGCCAGGAAGTGCCGGATATTAGCGATGCACAGACCCTGCGCAGCTTTTTTGCGACGATTCGCACGCTCGAGGAGTCAGGTACCATTCTCGCCTACCACGACCGGTCCGATGGCGGACTGTTTGTCACGCTTGCGGAAATGGCATTTGCCGGACATTGCGGCGTGTCCATCAACCTGGATCTGCTGACGATTGATCCGTATGCAGCCGACTGGGGTGACTACAAGATCCGTCCTGAGCAGGTGGCCGTGCAGCGTGACGAAATCACGCTCAAGGCGCTGTTTTGTGAGGAAGCGGGTGCGGTGATCCAGGTGCCAGCTGCTGAACGTGACGCGGTCATGCAGGTGTTGCGTGGCGCAGGTCTTTCCAGACACGCGCATGTGGTTGGTATGCCAAACACCAGTGACGAGATCGAGATCTACCGCGATGGCAAGCGCATCTGGGGTCGTCCACGCGCTGAGCTCGGCAAGATCTGGTCAGAGGTCAGCTGGCGAGTTGCATCGCGTCGGGACAATCCTGTCTGCGCTCAGGCAGAGTTTGATTTGTGGGATGATGCAGCCGATCCTGGTATGAGCGTTCAGGTGGATTTTGATCCACAGAAAGACGTCGCAGCCCCGTACGTACAGAGTGGTGCGCGTCCCAAGGTGGCGATTCTTCGCGAGCAGGGCTGCAACAGTCACGTGGAAATGGCCTGGGCCTTCGATCAGGCCGGATTTGAGGCTTATGACGTGCACATGACGGATTTGCTGCAGGATCGGACCAGCCTGGTGCCGTTTGCCGGGTTGGTGGCAGTGGGCGGATTCAGCTATGGAGACGTGCTGGGCGCAGGCGAAGGATGGGCCAGAACCATCTTGTTCAACAGCAAGTTGTCAGACATGTTCGCCGGGTTCTTTGCGCGCGATGACAGTTTTGCGCTGGGCGTGTGCAATGGTTGTCAGATGATGGCTGCACTGGCACCTATGATTCCCGGTGCGCAGCACTGGCCGCGTTTTACCCGTAACCAGTCCGAGAAGTATGAGGCGCGCCTGTCACTGGTCGAGATCGCCGAGTCGCCCTCGATCTTCACCCACGGTATGGCGGGAACGCGGATTCCGGTGGCTGTGGCGCACGGAGAAGGGTATGCCGACTTCAGGGAGCAGGGTGATCCGTCCAGTGTGTTGCGTGCAGTTCGCTATGTGGACCATCGCGGTCAGCCAACCGAGGCTTATCCGCTCAATCCGAATGGCAGTCCAGATGGCCTGACCGGGGTGACGACCGCGGATGGACGTTTTACAGCCATGATGCCGCACCCTGAGCGTGTGACCCGCAATGTCATGATGTCATGGCATCCTGCGCGCTGGGGCCAGGAAGATTCGGGAGGCGCCTGCACACCCTGGATGCGATTCTTTCAGAACGCCCGTCGTTCGCTGGGCTGATGATGGCTGATGCACTTTCATGCCTGCTTGTTTTACGTGGCACATGCCTGAAGAAGACGGGCATGTGCGGGCATGTGCGGGCATGTGCGGGTTGTTTCAGGGTTTACCCATGCTGTTGGCCTGAGCATGGGATGCACAGTCACGTTTGCTCGCGTATAATCTTGCTTTGCGCCCGGAGCTTTATATGCGTCTGACTCAAACTGCGCTTACGTTTGATGATGTGTTGCTGGTACCTGCGTATTCGCAGGTTCTTCCCCGCGACACCAGTCTTACGACTCAGCTGACTAAAAACATTTCCCTGAATATTCCTCTGGTGTCTGCCGCCATGGACACGGTGACTGAATCGCGTCTGGCGATTGCCATGGCCCAGGAAGGTGGTATCGGGATCATCCACAAGAACCTTGATGCCGATGAACAGGCACGTGAAGTGGCCAGGGTCAAGCGGCATGAATTCGGTATCGTGATCGATCCGGTCACGGTTACACCGACCATGCGCGTGCGAGATGCCATCGCGCTGCAGCGCCAGCACGGTATCTCCGGATTGCCGGTGGTTGAAGGTGGCAAAGTGGTTGGTATCGTGACCAATCGCGACCTGCGGTTTGAAGACCGTCAGGACGAACCACTGCGCAATATCATGACCCCCCAGGAGAAACTGGTCGTCATGAAAGAGGGTGCAACCCTCGAAAAAGCCCAGACACTGATGCATCGCCACCGTCTAGAACGTGTGCTGATAGTTAATGATGCGTTTGAGCTGAGAGGCCTTGCAACCGTCAAGGATATCGTCAAGAACACCGAACACCCGATGGCCTGCAAAGACAGTTTCGGGCAGTTGCGCGTTGGTGCGGCAGTCGGTGTTGGTCCTGGTACCGAGGAACGCGTCGAGAAACTGGTCAATGCTGGTGTTGACCTGCTGATTGTGGACACTGCGCACGGGCATTCTGCCGGTGTGATCGAGCGGGTGCGGTGGATCAAGCAGCACTACAGCAAGGTGGATGTGATTGGTGGCAACATTGCCACAGCTCAGGCCGCCAGAGATCTGCTCGAGGCGGGTGCTGATGGCGTCAAGGTCGGTATCGGTCCCGGATCGATTTGTACCACCCGAATTGTGGCGGGTGTGGGCGTGCCCCAGATCACTGCAATTTCAGATGTGTCTGATGCACTCAAGGGCACTGGCGTGCCGCTGGTGGCGGATGGGGGTGTGCGGTTTTCTGGTGACATTTCCAAGGCAATCGCTGCAGGTGCCTCCTCAGTCATGATGGGCAGCATGTTTGCTGGCACAGAAGAGGCACCCGGTGAAGTAGTGCTGTTTCAGGGGCGTTCCTACAAGTCGTATCGAGGAATGGGTAGTCTCGGTGCCATGGCAGATGGCTCGGCTGATCGTTATTTCCAGGACCCTTCGAACAACGCTGACAAGTACGTGCCCGAAGGTATTGAAGGGCGCGTGGCTTACAAGGGTAGCGTATTGGCAATTATCTACCAACTGGTGGGTGGCCTGCGCGCTTCCATGGGTTACTGCGGTTGTGCGACGATTGAAGAAATGCGTACCAAACCCGAGTTTGTCCAGATCACGGCAGCCGGTGTGCGTGAATCTCACGTTCACGATGTACAAATCACCAAAGAAGCACCTAACTACCGCGCTGACTGACTTGGCAGGCACGATGCAAGTTTGTTTAGTGTAAGTTGCCAGACGGTCAACCGGGCAGGGCGATCAATTGATACCGCAGACAAGTCGTCTCGGGTCGGGTTGATCGCCCTGTGTCATGACAGATTGATGACCCGGCGATGGTGCCGTGTTGGTGTAGTGAACGCATCGCACGCATCGCACGATGGCAGTTTACTGGCTATAAGCTCATTTTTTGATATTCCACGACAGGTCCTTATACCTATGCATGAACGAATTCTGATCCTGGATTATGGCTCCCAGGTCACACAATTGATTGCCCGCCGTGTTCGCGAGGCAGGTGTTTACTGTGAGCTGCATCCCGGGGATGTGTCAACCGAGTTTCTGCAAGAGCAGAAGACGCTTGGTTTGAAGGGCATTATCCTGTCGGGAAGTCACCTCTCGGCTTACGATCCGCAAGCCCTGAAAGTACCGCATGCGGTCTTCGAGCAAGGCGTGCCTGTGCTGGGTATCTGTTACGGAATGCAGGCAATGGCACAACAACTCGGTGGCGAAGTCAGTCATGCCGACCATCGTGAGTTCGGTTACGCCGAAGTGCGTGCCAGGGGCCATACCCATCTGTTGCGTGATATCGATGATTTCAAGACGGCTGACGGTCATGGCATTCTGAAGGTCTGGATGAGTCATGGTGATCAGGTTACCCGCCTGCCGGACGGTTTCAAGCTGATGGCATCGACCGCTTCGTGTCCGATTGCGGGTATGGCAGATGAGAAACGCGGTTTCTATGGTGTGCAGTTTCATCCGGAAGTCACTCATACGCTCAAGGGGCAGCATATCCTGACTCGTTTCGTTCGTGAAATCTGCGGATGTCACGGTGACTGGAACATGCCGGATTATGTACAAGAGGCTATCACCAGAATCCGTGAACAGGTGGGTCAGGACCATGTCATTCTGGGCCTCTCAGGTGGTGTTGATTCGTCTGTGGCGGCAGCACTGATTCACAAGGCGATTGGTGATCAGCTCACTTGTGTCTTTGTTGATCATGGTTTGCTCAGACTGAACGAAGCGCAGCAGGTCATGAGCACGTTTGCCGAGCACATGGGCGTGAATGTCATTCACGTCGATGCGACCGAGCAGTTCATGTCCAAACTCGATGGTGTGACGGATCCCGAAGCCAAGCGCAAGATCATCGGTCGGGAGTTCGTAGAGGTTTTTCAGGCGGAATCTGCGAAGATTCAGGATGCGCGCTGGCTGGCCCAGGGCACGATCTATCCGGATGTGATTGAATCTGCGGGTGCCAAGACTGGCAAGGCCGTGGCCATCAAGTCACATCACAATGTGGGTGGACTGCCTGATACCTTGAACCTCAAACTGCTGGAGCCGTTGCGCGAACTGTTCAAGGACGAAGTTCGCAAACTCGGGATTGCTCTGGGATTGCCGCCATCAATGGTGTATCGCCATCCGTTTCCAGGTCCAGGGCTCGGTGTGCGAATCCTGGGTGCTGTGAACAAGGAATTTGCAGACTGGCTGCGTCAGGCGGATGCGATTTTCATTGATGAACTCAGAATGACTTTCGATGAAAAAACTGGCAAGAGCTGGTACGACCTGACTTCACAGGCATTTGCGGTGTTTCTGCCCGTCAAGTCGGTCGGGGTGATGGGTGACGGACGTACCTACGAGTATGTGGTTGCCCTGCGTGCGGTTCAGACGTCTGACTTTATGACTGCAGGCTGGGCACCGTTACCGTACGATCTCCTGGCAAAAGTGTCTTCTCGCATCATCAATGAGGTCAAGGGAATCAACCGGGTTGTCTACGATGTGTCGAGCAAACCTCCTGCAACGATTGAGTGGGAATGATTCCACGTCTGGCATAGCCAGGCATCTGATGGCGTAAAAAGCTGCTAAGCCCGCGTAATTGCGGGCTTTTTTGTGATTTCGTCTGGCATGGTCTGGCAACTGAAGGAAGCGCCAAGCACCATTTGAGCATGGCATTAAAGCTGGTACTATCCGTTGATGATGCCATGATTGATGCCGATACCAAGCTGCGAAATCTCAAGCCCAGGGACAAGCTCTACAAGGTGAATGACCGAGAAGGTCTCTATGTGGCCGTGACTCCAGCCGGCTCCATCTCGTTCCGTTACAACTACTCAATCAACGGACGGCAGGAAACCATCACCTTTGGTCGTTACGGCGTCGGTGGCATCACCTTGGCAGAAGCCCGAGAACAGTTGGGTGACGCCAAGAAGATGGTTGCGGCGGGCAAGTCACCGGCCAAGGAGAAGGCCCGCGACAAGGCGCGGGTGAAAGATGCGGAGACGTTTGGTGCCTGGGCGGAGAAGTGGCTGCGCGGTTACCAGATGGCCGACTCCACACGCGATATGCGCCGTTCGGTCTATGAACGCGAGCTGAAGCCTAAATTCAGCAATCAGAAGTTGGTGGAGATCACCCATGAGGACTTGCGTGCGCTGACTGATGCCATCGTCGAGCGAGGGGCACCGGCCACCGCCGTTCATGTGCGTAAAATTGTGCTTCAGGTCTTCCGCTGGGCAATCGAGCGTGGGCAGAAGGTTGAGAACCCTGCGGAGCTGGTGCGGCCAACCAGCATAGCCCGATTTGAGCCACGCGAACGAGCGTTTCGCTTTCCGATATGTCGCATTCCACTCCCCATTTGCAAGCCTGGGTCGATGCGCTGTGCAGTACCTGTGGCTTAGTTCGAGTTTTTTATGATTTTCCAGCTCCACATCATTGATCTGGTCACCAGATACTGTCTCCATGAAGGCTGCGAATTCTGTCAGTTCTCCGCATAGCTCACAAAAGCTGTGCTTGCGTTGTTCATTTAAGTTGACGCCCGTTTGTGCGGTCGATCTTTTGGGGCGTTTGCAGGCGCAGTCCCATATCAATCCGATTAAAGACTCCAAGGTCGCGACAAAACGTAGGTCTCTAGGGGTCTGCCTGTCTTCAGTTTTGATGAACTGGCGTAGTAACTGACGCTGCAGGCGAATCATCGCCTCAAGGCCCACCAGTTGAATGATCTCGCTGAGGCCGACCCCTGTCCCTGCGCCTGGAATATGGCCTGAATATCGTGCTGGGAGGGTTGCTACGAAGGTGTTCACGGCAGGGTCGATGATATCCCGAATTAGTCGGGTGATGGAGTGCCTTCCTTTGGCTACAGAGTATGGCTGCCATCGCTCCTCAAAATCGCGAATGGCATCTGCTACGGAAGGGTCGCAGTTTTCCCAGATGACGATGGGCTGTATTTTTATCATGTCAATCATTTTGGACAACAATTGCGCGTAGTCAAGTTGAATTGCTAGGCACCATAAGGCACTCGTTAGTAATTGGAGCTAGGGCCATGCAGGCTGCAACTTGCAAAGTACTCATCAACAGAAAAAAGCTTCTGGAGATCATTCCGCTCTCGACGCGAACGATCTACAACCTTGAACAGCGCGGCCAGTTTCCTCGCCGTATTGCGCTTACATGCAGGAACGTGGCGTGGGATTTATCGGAGGTCGAAGAGTGGATCGAAGCGCGTAAAGCGTCTGGCATTCAGGCCGATCGCCCCGGCGACGTGAGGGCTTGAGATGGTCCTTGACTTGATGGCGGCGTTCACTGATTCGCCGCCGCCAATTGATTATGTTTCACCCAATATGGTTGCCGGCGGCCCTGATCTGCTTGAAGTAGGCGAGCCGCCTACAGGTAGGGTGATCTATCTACCAGCCGAAGACCCCCTCGTCGCGATTCATCAACGCTTGCACGCCCTCGGTAGATACCTTACCGCTGGGGAGCGGCAAGCCGTGGCGGATGGCTTGCTGATTGAGCCACTGATTGGCAAATGCCCCAATATCATGGCCCGAGATTGGTTTGATGGCCTCAAACGGGACGCCACTACGGAAGTGGCCGCTTTTGTGCACCGATCTGCTTATACGCCTGGCGTTCAAACTGAACGAGAAGTAGCCCGAGTGATGGAATCTTTCGCTGGAGGGAGTACGGGCAATACTCCGTATGCTGAGGCAGCTGGTTTTTCTAGCTCTCGCTGGTGAAAGGGTGTCGATCCCGGTGACCAAGAGAGCAACAAGCTTGCGCCGAATTTGTGGGCATTTTTTGAGATGCATGCAGCGATCAAAAGGGTGGCTTGTTGGCCGCCCTTTTCTTTAGCCGCTAAAAGAGTGTTCATCAAACGGTGCAGCCACTCCCAAAATAACGGAATATAACGATCTAGCCATATAGATAGAATTTGGAGGAAGGATGCCCACTCTTGTCCCGGAACTGGTAAATGCGGCAATTGATGCCTCAGTCTCGCCCAGCGATTTGTTACGCCGGGCGCTGGTTGTTGCGCGGCGTCTGGCCGTGCCTGAGCTGGTCGATTGGATCAGCAGCGAACTGAACGGCTACTACTCAGGGGAAGTGCCGGACTATCGTCGGGTACAGGGGCAGTTGATGGCCGAGAACCCGATTCATGGCCCGATCCCGTTTTTTGCGCCGCCAGACATGGCCGAGCTGCTGTCGGACTTCGCTGTACGACAGTCGGTGCCGGAGCTGATGCAGCTTGCTCAGAGCACAACCGGAATTTACAGCCACTTTCCGGTCAACATCGAGCACACGCTGATGCAAATGATGCGCGAGGCGAACGGTGTGACGATGCGCCCGGCGCTTAGGTTTTCCACCGTCCAGGTGCAGGGTGTCATCGAGAAGGTGCGGAGTCGGGTGCTCGAATGGGCGCTTGATCTGGAGGCCAAAGGCGTGCTCGGGGAAGGCATGACGTTCACTCAGCAGGAGAAGCAGACTGTGCAGCAGCATTACCACTTCGGAGACGTAAGCGGCTCCCAAATCCAGATCGGATCGAATAGCTCTAACCAGACCCAGACTCAAACAGGTGGTGACATGGCTGCGCTGTCAGCCTTGATTGAGCTGCTGCGCGATGCTATCCAGCAGGGACGCATCGAAGCCGAGGTGCGCGATGAATTGCAGGCAGAGCTGGCAACATTGCAGGCTCAGGCTGCATCGCCGAAGCCCAAGTGGGCCATCATCAAGGCGACCGCAGGGAGCATCAAAGCCGTGTTGGAAAACGCGGCAGGTGGCGTGCTTGCGGCGCAGGCGCTACCGTACCTGACGGCGCTGCTATGATAACTAGCTATCTAGCTGGCTTTGCTGGGGATGGACCAGAAACGACAGACCCGCCAGTAGGCGGGTCTGTCGAGGAATTGGGGTAGCCCTGCACAAACAGGGCCAGAACGAACCTAGTGTCATCACCAGTATGGTGGCTGGGAGAGGGCTGAGCCTAGGGCTGCACAAACAGTATAGCAGCACTGCGCGATGAGTCAAAGTGACGAAGAATGAACTGGAACGACCTAGAGAAACACTTTTCCCCTGCCCGACTGGGGCGCTATCGGGCTGAAAGAGGTGGCGATGTCGCCAGGGCGGCGACTGACTATTCCAGCAACGTCCTGCTGTCTGAAGCGATGGTGCCGCTACTCAATGTCTTGGAAATCGCCTTGCGAAACGGCATCCATGCCCGCCTGAGCAGGCTCTATGGCCGGACAGATTGGTGGGAGTCCTGGGTGGGTGATCCGGCCTTTAGATGGCAGAACAAGGAAGTAGTCAACGCCAAAGCGAAACTGGCCCGAAGGCATGAAGCACAGACCCCAGACAAGGTGCTGGCAGAGTTGACTTTCGGCTTCTGGAGTTCGCTTTTTAATACGCAGTTTCAGACGGCCCTCTGGAAAGACCTTCGCCTTGTGTTTACTCGTTGCCCGAAACCACAACGGCAACGGCATAACATCTCGGCAGCACTGAACCAGATTCGTGACCTACGAAACCGTGTCTTTCATCACGAGCCATTGTTGTGGCTGACACCAACGCTGCTCGATCAGCACGCTGTCGGCGTGACAGTCATCAACTGGATTGATCCCCAACTCGGGCAATGGCTGAGTATCCATGATCGCCTACCCTCGACATGGACGGGATGGGTTGCCACTTGATAAGCACCCGCGTCCAGAAAACGGTAGTTTTCTGAACAGGTTAAGGTGCACACTTTTGTCATTTTCAGAAGACGACTGCACCAATTGACGGGGCGTAACGCCAGATGTGCAGGCGACTCCTGACAACGCAATATCAGAAGTCATCTGCACCAATCTCGACTATGCTCAATACTCGTGTGCACCAAAGCGAGGTGTGAGCATGGCGTCAGACACATCATTGATTGCCGAGCAAGGCGTGGCCACCCTGCCCGATGCGGCTTGGGCGCAGGCCCGGCAACGGGCGGAAATCATCGGGCCGCTGGCAGCGCTTGATGTGGTCGGGCATGAAGCCGCCGATGCCGCTGCTCACGCGCTTGGCCTGTCCAGGCGGCAGGTGTATGTCCTAATCCGCCGTGCCCGGCAAGGTGCTGGGCTTGTGACGGACCTGGCTCGCAGCCGATCCGGCGGCGGAAAAGGCAAGGGACGCTTGCCGGAATCAGTTGAGCGCATCATCCGCGAGTTGCTGCAAAAGCGCTTCCTGACCAAGCAGAAGCGTAGCCTGGCAGCGTTCCACCGCGAGGTCGCGCAGGCTTGCAAAGCGCAAAAGCTGCGGGCGCCGGCGCGCAACACCGTGGCTCTGCGGATCGCCGGCCTCGATCCGCTCAAGGCCACTCGCCGCCGGGAAGGTCAGGATGCGTCCCGCAGCCTGCAAGGTGTCGGTGGTGAGCCTCCCGCCGTGACCGCGCCACTGGAACAAGTGCAGATTGATCACACGGTCATCGACCTGATCGTGGTGGACGAGCGCGACCGGCAACCGATTGGCCGTCCGTATCTGACCATCGCCATCGACGTGTTTACCCGCTGCGTGCTCGGCATGGTCGTCACGCTGGAAGCGCCGTCATCTGTTTCGGTCGGCCTGTGCCTTGTGCATGTCGCCTGCGACAAGCGTCCCTGGCTGGAGGGTCTGAACATAGAAATGGAGTGGCCGATGAGCGGCAAGCCCAGGCTGCTCTACCTGGACAACGCGGCCGAGTTCAAGAGCGAAGCGCTACGCCGAGGCTGCGAGCAGCATGGCATCCGGCTTGACTATCGCCCGCTCGGGCAGCCGCACTACGGCGGCATCGTGGAACGGATCATCGGCACGGCGATGCAGATGATCCACGACGAATTGCCAGGGACGACCTTCTCCAACCCTGACCAGCGCGGCGACTACGATTCCGAAAACAAGGCCGCCCTGACGCTGCGTGAGCTGGAGCGCTGGCTCACATTGGCGGTCGGCACCTACCACGGCTCCGTGCACAACGGCCTGCTCCAGCCGCCGGCAGCGCGCTGGGCCGAAGCTATCGCGCGGACCGGCGTGCCAACCGTCATCACTCGCACCACGGCTTTTCTGGTCGATTTTCTGCCCATCATCCGCCGCACGCTGACCCGCACCGGCTTCGTCATCGACCACATCCATTACTACGCCGATGCGCTCAAGCCGTGGATAGCTCGGCGCGACCGCTTGCCTGCGTTCCTGATCCGGCGCGACCCGCGCGACATCAGCCGCATTTGGGTGCTGGAGCCGGAGGGGCAGCACTATCTGGAAATTCCATACCGCACCTTGTCGCACCCGGCTGTCACCCTCTGGGAACAACGACAGGCGCTGGCGAAATTGCGGCAGCAAGGGCGCGAACAGGTGGATGAGTCGGCGCTGTTTCGCATGATCGGCCAGATGCGCGAAATCGTGTCCACCGCGCAGAAAGCTACGCGCAAGGCGCGGCGCGACGCGGATCGACGCCAGCATCTCAAGGCAACGGCAGTTCTTTTCAAAACCACGCCACCACCGGACGCGGACATGGCTGACCCGCAGGCAGACAACCAGCCACCTGCCAAACCGTTCGACCAGATTGAGGAGTGGTAGCCGTGGAAGAATATCCCATCATCGACTTGTCCCACCTGATGCCGGTGGCCCAGGGCTTGGCCCGTCTTCCGGCGGACGAACGCATCCATCGCCTTCGCGCTGACCGCTGGATCGGCTATCCGCGAGCAGTCGAGGCGCTGAATCGGCTGGAAGCCCTGTATGCGTGGCCGAACAAACAACGCATGCCCAACCTGCTGTTGGTCGGTCCAACCAACAACGGCAAGTCGATGATCGTCGAGAAATTCCGCCGCACCCACCCGGCCAGCTCCGACGCCGACCAGGAGCACATTCCGGTACTGGTCGTGCAGATGCCATCCGAACCGTCGGTAATCCGCTTCTACGTCGCGCTACTTGCCGCGATGGGCGCGCCATTGCGCCCGCGCCCACGGCTGCCGGAAATGGAGCAATTGGCGCTGGCACTGCTACGCAAGGTCGGCGTGCGCATGCTGGTGATCGACGAATTGCACAACGTCCTGGCCGGCAACAGCGTCAACCGCCGGGAATTCCTCAACCTGCTGCGTTTCCTCGGCAACGAGCTGCGCATCCCGCTGGTCGGGGTCGGCACACGCGATGCCTACTTGGCGATCCGCTCGGACGACCAGTTGGAAAACCGCTTCGAGCCGATGATGCTGCCGGTGTGGGAGGCCAACGACGATTGCTGCTCACTGCTGGCCAGCTTCGCGGCTTCGCTCCCGCTGCGGCGACCCTCGTCGATTGCCACGCTGGATATGGCCCGCTACCTGCTCACGCGCAGCGAGGGCACCATCGGCGAGCTGGCGCACCTGTTGATGGCGGCGGCCGTCGCTGCCGTGGAGAGCGGTGAGGAAGCGATCAACCATCGCACGCTCAGCATGGCCGATTACACCGGTCCCAGCGAGCGGCGGCGGCAATTCGAGCGGGAACTGATGTGAAGCCAGCGCCACACTGGCCACTGCATCCGGCTCCCAGGGAAGGCGAAGCCTTGTCTTCGTGGCTCAACCGCGTGGCCCTTTGCTATCACATGGAGGTGTCCGAGCTGCTGGAGCACGATCTTGGTCACGGCCAGGTTGATGACCTGGACACCGCGCCACCACTGGCGCTGCTGGCGATGCTCTCCCAGCGGAGCGGCATCGAGCCGGACCGGCTGCGTTGCATGAGTTTCGCCGGCTGGGTGCCTTGGCTACTGGACAGCCTTGATGATCAGATTCCAGACGCATTGGAAACCTATGCGTTCCAGCTCTCGGTGCTGCTGCCGAAACTCCGCCGTAGGACGCGATCCATCACGAGCTGGCGTGCCTGGCTGCCCAGCCAGCCGATACATCGCGCCTGCCCGCTCTGTCTGAACGACCCGGCAAACCAAGCCGTACTGCTTGCATGGAAGCTGCCCCTGATGCTGAGCTGCCCGCTGCATGGCTGCTGGCTGGAATCCTATTGGGGCGTGCCTGGGCGGTTTCTCGGCTGGGAGAACGCCGACACTGCGCCGCGCACCGCCAGCGACGCGATTGCGGTGATGGACCGGCGCACCTGGCAGGCACTGACGACCGGCCATGTGGAGCTGCCGCGCCGACGCATCCACGCTGGATTGTGGTTTCGGCTACTACGCACGCTGCTCGATGAGCTGAACACCCCGCTTTCGACGTGCGGAACCTGCGCGGGGTATCTCCGCCAAGTCTGGGAAGGCTGCGGGCATCCGCTGCGTGCTGGGCAAAGTCTGTGGCGACCGTATGAAACCCTGAACCCGGCAGTACGGTTGCAGATGCTGGAGGCGGCGGCAACGGCAATCAGCTTGATTGAGGTGAGGGATATAAGCCCGCCGGGCGAGCATGCAAAGCTGTTCTGGTCCGAACCCCAAACCGGTTTCACCAGTGGCCTGTCGGCGAAAACGCCGAAGCCCGAACCCGTCGATCACTGGCAACGGGCAATCCAGGCCATCGATGAGGCCATCATTGAAGCGCGGCACGACCCCGAGACGGCACGCTCGCTGTTCGCGTTGGCTTCCTATGGTCGGCGCGACCCCGCTTCCCTGGAACAGTTGCGCGCCACCTTCGCAAAGGAAGGCATCCCCCGGAATTCCTGTCACATTACGTGCCTGATGGACCCTTTGCATGTCTTAGACAGAATGACGGGTTAAGTGACAAATTTTGACGACCAGAACTTTCCGGTGCACACTGTCACATAATCGAACGTATATGTGACAGGTGCAAGATGCTGATTGGCTACATGCGGGTGTCGAAGGCGGACGGCTCCCAAGCAACCGATTTGCAGCGCGACGCGCTGATCGCCGCCGATGTCGATCCGGTGCATCTCTACGAAGATCAGGCATCTGGCAAGCGCGAAGACCGCCCCGGCTTGGTGGCCTGCCTGAAGGCATTGCGGCCGGGAGATACGCTGGTCGTGTGGAAACTGGATCGGCTCGGGCGCGACCTGCGGCATCTAATCAATACCGTGCACGACCTGACCGGGCGCGGTATCGGCCTGAAGGTGCTGACCGGGCACGGGGCGGCCATCGACACCACAACCGCCGCCGGCAAACTGGTCTTCGGCATTTTTGCTGCGCTGGCCGAGTTCGAGCGCGAATTGATCGCCGAGCGCACGATTGCCGGTCTGGCATCGGCGCGGGCACGCGGCCGAAAAGGCGGCCGGCCGTTCAAGATGACCGCCGCCAAGCTGCGGCTGGCGATGGCGGCGATGGGGCAGCCTGAAACCAAGGTCGGCGATCTCTGTCAGGAACTCGGCATCACGCGGCAGACGCTCTACAGACACATTTCCCCAAAAGGCGAATTGCGCCCAGATGGGACGAAACTACTCAACCGTATCTGAGCGGTCGGCATCAACCTGACGGCGGCGAATCGCAAGTGTTTTGTTCGGCGCTGGTTTCGGTCGCGGCCTTGGCGCGTGCCTGGAAGCGCTGATAGCACTCCAGTCCGCAGAAGTGCTCGACGTACTCCACGCCTTCCGGGGTAAAGGCGGCATCGAGCGGGATTTCCTTGCAGCACACGCAGCAACTGGTGGCAGTCGGATCATTTGCATTCATGGTGGCACCCCTCCATTGACTGACAAAGGCGGCGAATGCCGCCGCCGGCATTGGCTTGGCGAACAGGAAGCCTTGTCCCGTATCGCACGCCGCTTGCCGCAACAGTGCGAGACTGGTCGGCGTTTCCACGCCCTCGGCCACCACGTCCATGCCCAGCCCGTGCGCAAGCTGAATGACGGAGCGCACGATGGTTCGGTCGCGGTGGTCGTCGGCGAGTCCGGCGACGAAGGACTGGTCGATCTTGAGCGTAGTAATCGGGCAGCACTTCAGGTGTTGCAGGCAGGAATACCCCGTCCCGAAATCATCGGCGGCGAAGCGCACACCGATTTGTCGCAAGGCTTCCAGGGCGGGGAAGATCGCCGGATCACCGAACGCGACCGATTCGGTCAGCTCGATTTCAAGAGACTCGGCGGGCAACTCGGCGTCAGCCAGCACGCCCTTTACCCATCCGTCGAAATCCGGTCTCACTTGGCTCGCCGAAACATTGACGGCCAGCCGGAACGGTTGCCATGCCAGCATCCGCCACTCGCGCATCTGGCGGCAGGCTGCGCCCAGCACCCAAGCACCGATTTCAGGCATCAAGCCGGACGATTCGACCAAGGGGAGAAACTGGCCCGGCAGCAACAAGCCGAGCCTTGGGTGCCGCCAGCGCAACAGGGCTTCCGCACCGACAATCTGGTCACTGCGCAGATCGACTATCGGCTGGTAGTGCAACTCAAGCTGCCCGCGCACAACCGCCTGCGCCAACTCGGTCGCCGTCCATCCGGCGGGCTGCGAGGTCGTCATGATCCGCCCCGGAAGGCCCGCAGTAGCCGCGTCACGGACAGAGCAAACAAGCCGGTCAGCGTGAGGGCTGCAATACCCCAATGCTCCCCGATGAATGCGCCGGCTGTCGTTCCGGCCAGCACAACGGCGAGAATCGGCAAATGACAGGGACAGGTGAGCACGGCCAGCGCGCCCCACAGGTAGCCGGTGAACGGCTTGCGTGTCTTGGTCGGCAGGCGTTCCGGGCCGTTCATGGCAGACTCTCCGCGTGCTGTGCCGGCTCGGTCGGCAGGGTGGCCAACTGCGCTTCCAGATCGGCCAACGCTTCGCGCCGGTGTTCGACGAACTGGCGCAGCACGGCAAGCTGCGTGGCCGCTTCGCCGCCGTCCGCTGCATCCAGCGCCCGGCACAGCCTCGCCAGCGCATCGAGGCCGATGCCCGCTTCGAAGGCGGATCGCACGAAGCACAGACGCTGCAAGGCCGCCTCGTCGAACAGGCCGTAGCCGCCTGGCGTGCACGCCACCGGCCGCAGCAGTCCGCGCAGCAGGTAGTCGCGCACGATATGCACGCTCACCCCGGCATCAAGGGCCAGCCGGGACACCGTGTAGGCGTTCATCGAACACCTCCTTTTTCTCACCCGGCGCAGCAGGAAAGCTGCTTCACATCCTTGTTGAAGGTCTGCGCCGCGAGCTTCAAGCCCTCGACCATCGTCAGGTAGGGGAACAACTGGTCGGCCAGTTCCTGCACCGTCATGCGGTTGCGAATGGCCAGGGCCGCCGTCTGGATCAGCTCGCCGGCTTCCGGTGCAACCGCCTGCACGCCGATGAGCCGTCCGCTGCCTTCTTCAACGACCAGCTTGATGAAGCCGCGTGTGTCGAAGTTGGCGAGCGCGCGCGGCACGTTGTCCAGCGTGAGCGTACGGCTGTCGGTCTCGATGCCGTCGTGGTGCGCTTCCGCCTCGCTGTAGCCCACGGTGGCCACCTGCGGGTCGGTGAACACCACGGCCGGCATGGCGGTCAGGTTCAGGGTAGCGTCGCCACCGGTCATGTTGATCGCGGCACGGGTGCCGGCCGCCGCTGCCACATAGACGAACTGCGGCTGATCGGTGCAGTCGCCGGCGGCGTAGATGTTGGAGCTACTCGTGTGCATTCCTTGGTCGATGACGATCGCATCTTGCTTGTTCACCATCACGCCTGCCACGTCCAGTGCCAGGCTGCGCGTGTTGGGTGCACGGCCGGTGGCGACCAGCAGCTTGTCGGCGCGCAGTTCGCCGTGCGCCGTGGTGAGCACGAATTCGCCGTCCCTTTCACCATTGATGTACGCGACCTGGCTGGCCTGGGTGTGTTCCCTCACCTCGATGCCTTCGGCACGGAACGCGGCCGTGACGGCTTCGCCGATGGCCGGGTCTTCGCGGAAGAACAGCGTGCTGCGCGCCAGGATCGTCACCTTCGCTCCGAGTCGAGCGAACGCCTGCGCCAGCTCCAGCGCCACCACCGATGAGCCAATTACGGCCAGGCGCTTAGGGATCGTTTCGCTGACCAGTGCCTCAGTGGAAGTCCAGTAAGGGGTGTCTTTCAGGCCGGGAATCGGCGGCACGGCCGGACTCGCGCCGGTGGCGACCAGACAGCGGTCAAACGTCACCATGCGCTCACTGCCGCCGTTGAGTTGCACGACCAGGTTGCGGTTGTCTTTGAAGCGGGCAGCGCCATGCAGCACGGTAATGGCCGGGTTGCCCTCCAGGATGCCTTCGTATTTGGCGTGACGCAGTTCATCGACGCGGGCCTGCTGCTGGGCCAGCAGCGCCGTGCGCTGGATGACCGGCGCTACCGCTTGGATGCCGTTGTCGAACGGGCTTTCCCGGCGCAGGTGGGCGATATGGGCGGCGCGGATCATGATCTTCGACGGCACGCAGCCGACATTGACGCAGGTGCCGCCAATCGTGCCGCGCTCGATCAGCGTGACGCGTGCGCCCTGCTCGACGGCCTTCAGTGCTGCCGCCATTGCGGCCCCGCCGCTGCCGATCACGGCGACATGGAGCTTTCCACTATCCCCGCCAGCCTTGTCATCACTGCCCAGCCATTCGCGCACCTTGCCGAGCAATCCGCCGCCCGCCGGAGCCACGGGCGCATCGGCAAGCGTAGCCCGATAGCCGAGTCCGGCCACGGCAGCGGTCAGCGTATCCGGCAATGTGCCGGCCTCGATGGCGAGCCTGGCGCTGCCCTTGGCATAGGAAACCTCCGCCGATTGCACGCCGGGCACTTTCTCCAGAGCCTCCTTGACGTGAACCGCGCAGGAGTCGCAGGTCATGCCGGTAATCTTGAGGGTGGTCATTAATCGTTCCTTTTCTGTATTGGCTGCCGGCTCCCGCCGTCAGCCTTGTTTCGTGGGAAGTTCGCAACCGTCCGGGCCGCAACGGCGATTTGCCGGCGAAACCAAGTCCCAGATCGACACGCCGACCATCAGCGCCAGGCCGGTGTATACGAGGTGTGCTGCCCACCAGTTGCCAAGCAGCCAGACAGTTCCGGCGAACACGATGGCTGGCCCGATCATGCCGAGCAGACTGCGGTGCCATTGGCGATGACTGAGCCAGCCCAATGCGTTCGCCAGCAAAGCCACGACAGCGAACAGCGGCAGCAGCTTGGAGATGAACAATCCTTCGTATTCCTGTAGAAAGCCCAGGCCGATGGCCGCGCCCAAGCTGGCGATGGCCGGAAAGCACGCGGCGCAACCCATCGCGGAAACAACGCTGCCGAGCGCCCCAGGTTCGGGTTCAGTGGTTCACTGCTTGACGCTGGAGGGATAGCCCGCATCGGTGGTTGCTTTGGTGAGCTTCTGGACGCTGGTCTTGGCATCATCGAAAGTGACAACCGCTTCGCGGGTCTCGAAGGTCACGTCAACCTTGCTGACGCCTTCGACCTTGGAAATCGCCTTCTTGACGGTGATCGGGCAGGCGGAGCAGGTCATGCCCGGTACGGACAGCGTGACGGTCTGAGTGGCGGCCCACACGGGGGCAACAATGGCGGCGAGGGCGAGGGAGGCAAACAGTTTTTTGGCTTGCGCCGAAACTTGCGTTTTCATGGTGAACTCCGATCAGTAGAAAAATGGCATGACGTAGGGAAATCCGAGTGCGACCAGGACCAGCACGGCCACGACCCAGAAAATGAGCTTGTAAGTCGCTCGCACTTGGGGAATCGCGCAGACCTCACCCGGTTTGCAGGCTTGCGTAGGGCGGTAGATGCGCCGCCAGGCGAAGAACAACGCCACCAGCGCTGCGCCGATGAAAATCGGGCGATACGGCTCCAGCACGGTCAGGTTGCCGATCCATGCCCCGCTGAAGCCCAAGGCAACCAGAACCAGCGGCCCGAGGCAGCAGGTCGAGGCGAGGATGGCAGCTAGCCCGCCAGCGAAGAGCGCGCCGCGCCCGTTTTGTGGTTCAGACATGCGCTTGTCCTTTCGAATTTGAATTGGATAGCGTAACCTTACTTCCGTAGTCATGTACGGAGTCAAGTGGTATGGAAAAGAATTTGGAAAACCTGACCATTGGCGTTTTTGCCAAGGCGGCCGGGGTCAATGTAGAGACCATCCGGTTCTACCAGCGCAAGGGCTTGTTGCCGGAACCGGACAAGCCTTACGGCAGCATTCGCCGCTATGGCGCGGCGGATGTAACGCGGGTGCGCTTTGTAAAGTCGGCCCAGCGGCTGGGCTTCAGCCTGGATGAGATTGCCGAGCTGTTGCGGCTCGACGATGGCACCCACTGCGAGGAAGCCAGCAGCTTGGCTGAGCACAAGCTCCAAGACGTGCGCGAAAAGATGGCCGACCTGGCGCGCATGGAGGCCGTCCTGTCTAATCTTGTGTGCGCCTGCCATGCCCGAAAGGGGAATGTTTCGTGCCCGCTGATTGCGTCGCTACAGGGCGAAACAAGCTTGGCAAGGTCGGAGACGCCTTAGCGTGCTTTATTTTCCGTTTTCTGAAACATCCCCAGCATCAGAAAAGACCGTGCAGCCGACTTTTGACATTGTGTGCAATCGTCTTCTGAAAATGACAACTTTTCTGTCGTGAAAGCCACTTTCGAGTGTTAACATAGTCGTCAACTTTTCAATGTTATGGTTGCGTCCATGAATCAACGTATTGGATACGCTCGCATATCGACTGATGACCAGCACCTAGACCTGCAGCGCGATGCGCTGACGCAGGCTGAGTGCGGCGTTATCTATGAGGAAGCGGCCAGCGGCAAGAATACGGCCCGACCAGAACTTGAGCAGTGTCGTAAGGCGCTACGGGCAGGTGATACCTTGGTAGTGTGGCGGCTGGATCGCCTCGGCCGCAGTTTGCCCGACTTGGTGCAGATCGTGTCCGAATTGGAGCAGCGCGGCGTCGGTTTCGAGAGCCTGACAGAGAAGATTGAGACGGGCAGCGCATCAGGCAAGTTGGTTTTCCATGTATTTGCGGCGCTGGCTGAGTTTGAGCGCGGTTTGATCCGGGAGCGGACTCAAGCCAGACTAGCTGCCGCTCGTGCCCGTGGTCGGGCAGGTGGCCGTAAGCCTAAGCTGGATGACCAGCAGGTACGGGAGATCAGGGCGCTTTTGCGCGACCCTGGCATGCAGGTGGCAGACGTGGCTCGTCGTTACGGAGTGTCCCGCACCACACTTTACAAACACGTTGGTGTTGTCACGCCAAGAATGCCGAGGAGTGAGAATGCTGCAACAACTTGACCATGTTTGCGCCATGCAGCACTTGGAAATATAAGGCGAGAATATCTGATGATTACTCAACGTAAACCACATCGCTTGCAAGGGCGCATTGCTGAAGTTTCTATTAAAGGCTTCCGTAGCCTTGAATGCATCGAGAAACTACAAATTCCGCAGTTAACGGTGTTAATAGGTGCGAATGGTGTAGGTAAGTCCAGCTTCATTCGCTTCTTTGAGATGTTAGGCTGGATGTTACGTGCCCACAGGCTACAAGAGTTTGTCGTACGAAAAGGTGGTGGCGACGATCAGTTTTTCATGGGGACTCGTACCACGCCAGAGATCAAGGCGGAAATTCGTATCGCTACCGACAAAGGATTCAACGATTACCGGTTTGATATGGCGCATCTATCGGCCGGCGATACGTTGATGCTAACGCATGAGGCGTATCGGTATTCAGACGCCAGCAAAGGCAGGCAGGCGAGTTGGAGCAATTTGTCGGGCGTCGGCAGAGAATCCATGCTGCCAGATCAGAAGAATAAAACTGCAAAAACGATATACACGTTGCTGCGGCAATGCTCGACTTATCAGTTTCACGATACGTCAGCCAATGCAATGCTGCATCAGCGTTGGGATATCTCTGATTCGGCTTATCTGCGCTCGGACGGTGGAAATTTGGCTGCTGTGCTGCTGGATTTGCGTGAGAACGATAGTCCACGTTATCGCCAGCTCGTGCAACAAATTCAGCGTGTGTTTCCGACGCTGGAGGATTTCGTGCTGGAACCAGTGGCAGGTAAGGTGCTACTGCGCTGGAAGAGCAAGTACAGCGACAAAGTTTTTGGTGCACATCTCACCTCAGATGGCTCCTTACGGCTGTTTTGCCTATTGACCCTCCTAAGCCTACCCGACGAGCGTCTGCCGGATATATTGTTCTTTGACGAACCTGAGCTTGGTTTGCATCCACATGCCATTACATTAGTATCGGAAATGCTCAAGCGTGTAGCAAAAACGCGACAGGTGTTCATCGCTACCCAGTCACCTTTCATGGTGGACTGTTTCGATCTGGAGAACATGATTGTTGCCGAAGCCAGGGATGGAGCAACCACGCTGCGCAACCTACCGAGAGAGCAATATCAGCAATGGCTGGACGATGACTATCTCCTATCGGATATTTGGTTGAAAACGCCCGTTGGACTGTCTGTATGATTCGAGTGTGTATCGTTTGCGAAGGTGCGACAGAAGTTGAATTCGTCAAGTCCTGCTTGGTGCCGCATTTACTCAATCACGGCGTAAATGCATACCCCTCCATCGTACAAGCGCCGTCAGGTCGGCACCGTGGTGGTCGTGTGACTGTCGACCGGCTTGCGCGCTTTATTTCACATGAGTACCACGCAGCAGACCGGCTGACTACATTGGTAGATTATTATGGCTTTCAGGATGCGGAGGGCCGCACACGCAATGAGTTGGAGCGAGATATTCTTGATTGCGTTGTAAGGTATGCCGCTGGCGTTGATCCAAGGTTTGTTCGCCCGTACGTGCAGATGCATGAGTTTGAAGGGTTGTTATTCTCCGATGTTGAACAGTTTCAGTATGTGCTTGACGGCTGGGATGCCGACGTTCGCCAGACGCTGATTAACATTCGAGAGCAGTTCCAGACCCCAGAAGATATCAACAACAGTCGTCAGACGGCTCCATCCAAACGGATACTTGCCTCCTTTCCTGATGGAAGCTACAGCAAGACTGAACATGGCCCGGTGATCGCTGACGCCATCGGGCTTACCACGATTCGCCAGCAGTGCCCTCAATTTGATGGCTGGATAACCATGCTTGAAGAATGGACTAAATAGCACAAAAAGTCCTTAGCCAGGACGAACGAAACGGGAATGAGCATGACGAAGCCGCACCAGTACAACCAAGATGGGCCTTTTTTCATCACCAAGGAAGTTGCGGCTCAAATGATCGCCGGCGGCTACGAGTTCGAGCCGCCGCTCATTCCTTGCTCCATCCGACTGGGTGACATACTGGAGCGCATGACCGTTGCCGAGCTGGCATTGCAGCCAGGCGAGATCGCAGAGCAGGAACGCAAGCGCCGACAAAACAAGCAGTCTTCACGCTACGGATCCAATGGGTAAATTAATGACAGCGGATGGGGCAGCGGTAGACGAGACGGAATTGGCTGCGCAGCTTCGCACATGCGGTTTGGTTCGTACTGTTGCGGATCGTGGGTATCGTCGCTTGGATGATAGCCATTCTGCATTGCTCGAGACTCTTGCAATAATATTGAACGCTACTGATGCGCCACCGATTGACCTCAATATCGAAGAAGCGCTGGCGGAGTTGAAGGGACCACGCTTCTTCTTTGTCCAGCATGTTCTATGCGATCTGATACCCCTTCTGAGCGTAGATCAGGATGTCCTTCTTGCCTTCATCACGCGCCTGCTTGACGCGGGCGGCAACGACCTGGCTGCAGGCACCCCTAGTACTGCTTTTGGGGATTGGACTAAGAAGAGCGCAGCCAGGCCTTTCAAGGTCTACGAAGCAGTACGTGCCGGTGATGGCCTGGCTCTGCGTCAACTATTCACGGTTCTCGTAATGAACGACGATATCGAGGAAAGCCTCATTTTTGCGCAGGCTCACGAGAGGGAGGCGAAGCTCGCCGCCCTCTCTGCTTTGGGTGCCATGGAGCTGGGTGAACGCTACGATGAGGTGCTCAACATCCTGCTCCAAGAGGCGTCCAGTAATGACGAAGACATCGCACTCCGGTCCCTCGAAGCGGGCTATCGTGCTGCTGCACAGCGAAAAACACTTGCACCAGTCGGTTTTGACGAACAACTTGAACGGGTCGTTTAGACGAGAAGTCCCATCTCGATCCACTTGGCAGTGGACCTGCTGTGGCGTCACCAGGTCGGGCTCACAGAAAACGCTATGAACCTGTGCCTTGATGCCGCTGCGGATGTTGACCCAGATAGCGCAGGAACGATTTCGCACCTCGACCACGCAGCATATCAGCTTGTGGGCGCTGGGCATGCTAAGAAAGTGATTTTCCTGCTTCGTGAGTTATTTGATCGTTCAAAAGGCCGGATTACGCTGAACGCGTTCCAGAGCACTTGCTACACGCTGAAAAATGCCGGCTCTGATGTGATGGGTGACGCGGTTGTGTATTGGCTGCTGAACGGGATTATGTACACCCACCAATGCGTGGCTAGCGAAGTTTGCGGTGTCGGAAACGATGATCCTCCCTTCTCCATCCCTACGTCATCTCTTCCATTGGAGCCATTGGATCAACTATATCTCTGCCGCAAGGCCATTGGGTGGTTCTTCATTGATCCTCTGGCCGCAGTTGCTATACCGTTAGCGGTACTTCGCGATGGGTCTTCAGATATCAAAAATGATGTCCTCGATCTGATCTATCACCCCTTGCTCGTGAGCTATGGGGGAAAGTTGAAGGACTACCTTGAGCGTTACGCTGAGAGCATCCCGGACCTTGCTGAAGTGCTCACACGAAAGGCAGCACTTCAAGATGCGATGGAAGGTATTGAGCGTTTAGTCGAGCTGCACCCTAGTGAAATGCAGCGCGAGGCGGCACACGTTCTATGGCACGAGCAGATGGAACGGGGCATGGAGCAGGGGCGCCGGGAATCTATTTTTGAGGATCTCGTCGCCAAACAATACATCCTGTATGGCCGATCGTCGTTGACGCCGATCCACACCGGAGAGGGCACCACACATCTCACCGAGACTGCGATGCATTCGTTCTCGGTCTCGTCCGAGTTGCCCATCCTCAACGTCGTTGACCCAGTTGGACTCGATCATATGCTCCTCCAGTTTAGGCTTGAGCAGCGAGAGCAGAGATGAAACTTGTCGTGATGCACTATCTGCGCTCGCTACGCGAGCGTGACGAACTCGACGCTATTCTGCCTGATCTTTTGGCTGAAAGTGGTTTTGAAGTTCTAACCCGTCCCCGTCGCGGCACCCGGCAAGCTGGTGTCGACGTAGCAGCAGTTGGCCCCAATCCAGATCGGGATGGCACTCGAAGTCTGTTCCTATTCACGATCAAGTCCGGTGATTTGACACGAGAGCATTGGGATACCGGCCAGCAGGCCGTGCGTCCGTCGCTGAATGAGGTTTTGGATGACTATATCCCGAATCGCATCCCGCCCCATTTTGCGGATCTGCCTGTCGTTATATGCGTCTGCATGGGCGGTGAGATGCGTGAGGATGTTCGGGCACAGTGGAGCGGTTACTGTCGGAAGAACGAGAGAGCTGAAATTCACTTTGCCGAATGGAACGGGGATCGTCTTTCAGATCTGATCCTTAGCGGTATGTTGCGTGCTGAGTTAATTGAGAGCGAGAATCGAGGGCTGTTTCAGAAGGCACTAGCGATGCTTGATCAGCCCGAGGTCGCTTATCGGCATTTCCGTCACTTACTCAATGTCATTTTCACTGAGCCGAAGAATCAGACCGAGCGCACACGTCAGCTACGCAAGGCCTACCTGTGCCTTTGGATACTCTTTGTCTGGGCTCGCGATGCCGATAATCTTGAGGCCGCGTATCGAGCATCCGAGTTGGTGCTGCTACGCAGTTGGCCTCACTGTGATATTACCCGTCTGCGCAAGGGAGCGACGCAACACGAGCGGCTAGCTCATTTCGATCAAGTCTTGCAGCTGCACTTCATCATCGCTCACCTTCTACTTGTCGAGAAGATTGGCCCGTTCGCTGACAAGCGCTATGCGCTTTCAATGGCCGTGAATTCACGCAACGCAGTCGACATTAACATCGCGCTATTCGAGGCGCTGGGGAGGTTGTCTCTCCACGGGCTATGGCTGGATGCTATAAGTGCCGGGGAGGACGAGTCATTCGCGCAGGCAATGAGTGAAAGGGCGGACAAGGTGCTCAACATAGCGATTGGGATGCTGAATGCGAATCCGACGCTTGCCGTTCCCGTTCGTGACGATTTCACGATTGAACTGGCTCTGTTTATGCGTCTCGCAGCTGTGCGCGGACGCCTATCTAATGTCGCCGACTACATCCGCAGCATGTCCGACCATCTCTGCTACGGACTGAGGGCTCGGCGGCATTATCCGACGCCGACGACAGAATATCGTGATGTCCTCTCACATCCGAGGGACCGCAGCGATGCATACTTCGAAGAGCATACGCGTGCGGGGATTCTTTACACTTTCGTGCTCGCTTGGCTTGCGATGATAGGAGATCAGGAGCGAGCAGAGCAGTTGCGCAGCACGCTGTTAGAGTACGCTCCGCACATGACCCACCAAATCTGGATTCCCGACGCACGAACGGATGAGGTTTTCTGGGATGGTGATCGAGATCACGGGGTGTCGGTACCAGGTCTGCCACTCAATGACTCGCTAGAGGCCGTTTTTAGCCTACTGAACCGTGTGATGAAGGAGTATCCGCTGGATGAGCGGATAAGCGCTGTCCGAAATCACCTGACTCCTATTTTTCTTATGGCCTGCCGCCACTATCGCATGCCTGTACCACCGCATGTTTCGCTCTTCACCGGATGTCGTTCAGTTTCTTTGATGGAAAAAGCACTATGAGTGATCTTTTTCGCATTTCATTAAACTGCTTCAACTGGTAGTGTTTTTGATTTGTTTGAGTGACTGCATTGAAATATAATTGCTGTCATAGATAGCAAATTACAGAGTTTGAATTATGGCAATCCTGACTGTAAGAAACGTGCCGGATGACGTGCATCGTGCTTTGCGTGTGCGGGCAGCCGAGCACGGTCGCAGCACGGAAGCCGAGGTGCGCGAGATTCTGGCGGCAGCGGTCAAGCCAGAGAAGCGTGTGCGTGTAGGGGATGCGCTGGCCGCCATCGGTCGCAAGGTTGGCCTGACTGACGAAGAATTTGCTGTCTTCGAGAATGTGCGCGACAAGACGCCGGCCAAGCCTGTGAGTTTCGACTAAATGATCATCCTGGATACCAATGTCGTTTCAGAGGCGATGAAGCCGGAACCGGATGCGACCGTAATAGCCTGGCTGAACGAGCAGGCAGCGGAAACCTTGTATCTATCGAGCATTACCTTGGCCGAACTGCTGTTCGGCATCGGGGCGCTGCCGCAGGGCAAGCGCAAGAACATGCTCGACCGTGCTCTTACCGAGCTGCTGGAGTTGTTCAAGGATCGAGTCTTGCCGTTCGACACGGATGCGGCCTGCCACTATGCGGACCTTGCCGTGACAGCCAAGAACGGCAGGCGTGGTTTCCCGACGCCAGACGGTTACATCGCAGCCATTGCCGCATCGCGGGGCTTCATGGTGGCGTCGCGCGACGCCGCTCCCTATGATGCAGTTGGCATGGCCGTTATCAATCCCTGGAAAGACGTATAGCAATGATTCCGACGAGATCGGTTTTGAAATGAATGCTGTAGAAATCGAACAAGCCATTACCGATCCACGACTATCGGAGCAGCAGCGCGTGAAGCAGCAAGACGCTACCGAACCGTTTTTCATCACTGAAGAAATTGAGGCCGTGATGCTCGCCGCTGGCTACGAGTTCGAGCCGCCACCCATTGCCTGCACGGGGCGTCTGCGCGACGTGTTAGAGCGTATGGGGGATACCGAGCTTGCATTGCAATTGGGCGAGATCGCCGACCAGGAGCGTGTACGTCGGCAAGCTTCTTGCTTATCTGGAGGGTAGGGCGGAATGACTACCACACCGACTTGCTGGATCATTGCTGGCCCCAACGGTGCCGGGAAAACGACTTTTGCGCTGGATTACTTGCCTGCAGTGGCTCAATGCCAGACGTTCATTAATGCCGACCTGATCGCTGCGGGTCTGTCACCCTTGAATCCTGAGCGTGAGCAGTTGGCTGCGTCTGTCAATGGCCATTAATTTTGACCCACCTTTGGCCAATAAAATTGACCCACCTTTCTAAGATTAATTTGCGGTTTTCTGTTTCAAGCGATAACTCTCTCCTCCCAGCATAAAGATCTGTGAATGGTGAATGACCCGGTCAATGATCGGCACCGCCACGTTGTCGTCATGGAAGAACTCACCCCAACTGGTGAAGTCTTTATTGGTGGTCAGGATGATGGACCGGTATTCATACAGGCTGTTGATTAGCTGGAACAGGTTGTAGCGGGCCTGTCGTGTCATTGGCAGGTAACCTAGCTCATCAATGATCAGAAGGTCGTATTTGGCCAGGGAACTGACCCGCCTTTTGAGCTCTCCTTTCATCTCGGCCAGTTCAAGCTCTTCGACCAAATCCAGGGCGTTGCGAAACAGTACCCTGTATCCAGCTTGCACAGCCTTGTGACCGATACCGATGGCCAGGTGGGTCTTGCCCACACCGGGTGGTCCGATGAACACGAGGTTGTTTCGTTCGTCGATGAACTGGAAGTCCAGCAAGGCATTGACCTGACGCTTGGTGATGGTGGTCTGATGTCGGTAATCAAAGCCCTCCAGGCGCTTGTCTGACGGGAATGACGCCAGCTTCTGGTTGCGACGCACGCGGTTATCCTGGCGCTGAATCAGTTCGTGTTCGGCAAGCCGATCGGCAAAGTTGAGATAGGACATTTCATTGGCCTCTGCCTCGGCCAATAAATTGGTGAGTTCATCGGCAGTCGCGCTCAGTCGCAGACTGCGATAGCGGGCCACGGTTCGTTCAAGCTGGCTCATGGGTCACCTCCTGGCCAGTGCAGTGGCCAAGTTGCTGATAAGCGCTCAGATCCAGTGCATGTCGCGATGGCCGTATCGGCTCTGGGTGTCGCTCCCGCAAGACCGCTGCCGTGGCTGCCTCCAGGTAGCCTTGCAGCCGGGTTGCCGTCATGCCAGGGCGCTGTGCCAACGTAGCGATTAACGCCAGATTCACGGTCTTGTGGCGCTTGAGCAACTCGCGTACCACCACCAACTGATCCTTATAGATCTTAGGCTCGGATCGCTTGAGTTGCTGGCACAACTGACCGCCAGTCTGCGAGCCAATCAGGGCATCGATGTCAGCTTCGAGCTTGCTCACACGCTGGGCATGATCCCGGTAATGGTGGGTGTTTTTGATCACCTTGCCCTTGTCATGACATAGGGCGTGACTGGCAATGACCTCATCGGTACTCAAGTCGCTGATGTGCAGTTGATCGTTGGACTCCAGAACCCCCACCCGGGCCTGTTGCCAACGCATCGGTACCGAGTACTTGTTGGCCTTCCAGGCAATCAGACCCGTCTTGTCGGCTCTTCGTGTTTGCCCGGCCACAGGCTGCACGCAAGCCGGTGACAGGTAACCGTTCAGGTGTTCACGCTCATCGCGCTCGAACCTCTCACGGGGCGACTCGCCGGTGGTGCCTTGCACGCGGTCATTGGCGACATTGTCGAGCCACTGCTGCACATGCTCACGCACATGCTCCTGATCCCGGAAGACCTCTCCATACAAACAGTCTTGCTTGACGTACTTCACGCCCGCTTCGACCTTGCCTTTGCTCTCAGGGTCATATCCTTCACAGGCGTGTATCCGGAATCCGGCTGTCGTCGCATACGCATGGAAGCGCTGGTTCAGCGTCAACTCCCGGTACTGTTCGTTGATCACCACCAACTTGGTCTGATCGTAAACACACTCCTGGGGCAGGCCACCAAAGTACCGCATCGCCTCATCATGGAGTTGGATAAAAAGCTGGGTGTCCAACGGGCGAAATACCACTCCAACGTACATCAACCGGGAGTAGGACAGCACGAACACCACGAAGTGCAGTGTGCGCTCCTGGTCACCCACCATCACTTTGCGCAACTCACCCGGATCGACCTGACATTGAACGCCAGGCGGATCATCAAGCATGGGCTCGTAGTAGCGCACCTGTGCCGTGGCAACTTGCGCCTTGAGCGTACGCACATAGCGACGGATGGAACGATCCGAGGCGGGTAACTCTCCTACCTTGGCCTGAAGCTTACGTGCGATCTTGACCGCACTCAACTTAGGGAAACTTTGGAGCAAATGCTCGAGATAACCCCGATGGTCATCGAGGCGTTTGCTGCGAGACGGATCAGCCAACTGATCCGAAATAGCCTCGACCGGCATGCGAAGGTACTTGCGAACCGTGTTGCGCGACAACCCCAGTTCCTGACTGGTGGCGCGAATAGACAACCCTTTGCCGTTATCGTGCAGTGCCTTGATTTTGTGTATCACAACCCACTCCTTCACTGACATGCCTCCGGCGGTAGATAAACGCGGGAGACAGTAACTGTTTCTGTGGCCAGAAGGCCACCCGGAGGTGGGTCAAAATTAATGGCCAGTACTGGGTCAGTTTAGTTGGCCACTAACAACTGCGTCCAAGCTGTATCTAGCGGAAATCGACCGGTGCGAACGGGCGCGCCAGGACTTCGCCTTCGAGACAACTTTGTCTGGGCGCGGCTACTTGCGATTAGTGGATCGCCTGATGCAAAGCGGATGGTGTGTGGAGATGTCATACTTGGCCCTGCCCAATGTGCAGCTGTCTCATGACCGGGTGGCCGAGCGTGTCGCTCACGGCGGCCACAGTATCCCGGCGCAGGCGATTGAGCGACGTTTTGCCCGCAGCCTGCGCAACTTGTTTGAACTGTATGCCCCGCGGGTCAGCTTGACGCGCTGCTACCTGAACAGCTTGGATGACCCGGATCTTGTGTTTACTCAGCAAGGGAATCATGTTGAAATTTTTGATGACGCCGTCTATCGGCACCTACGCAGTGAGGCTGGCCTATGACTCCCCAATATGATGAAGACACGCGCAAGGCACTGGAAAGCCTGCGTAATTCAGTGGCCAAGGCACTGGATCGCAAGCGCCGTTTAGGCCAGTACGCCGTGGTGTGGAAGGATGGTAAATCCGTCTACATCGGGCCGAATCCGCCTGACTCGAAGGAGCCGACGCGTAGCAAACCAGCACAGCGCTGAGCGGATATTCAGGTAGTGTCTGGTATTGTTGGGCACGATCAAGCGTCATGCTGAATTTGGTGCTTTCGATGGTATTGAGTTTTTTGCTGTTGAAATGCTAAGGAAATGGAATGGACGCCTCCCACCCAAGGGGGCTGATTGATGCAAGAGTTACCCACCGCGCCGCTCGCTTTGCGCCATAGCGGGGCGCCACGGCGGCGCCGTGGATAACTCCGAGCCGGCATGAAGGTTAAGAGGACCCTCTCGTGCCGACGGCATCAAAGTGCCCAGGGTGGATGGTCGCGGTGATCTCCACAGGCAAACCGGAGGGTCCAACATGAATGTTAGCAAAGCTGTTGTCGGAATCGATATCGCCAAGCGCGTGTTTCAGTTGCACTGGGTTGATGTGGACACAGGCCAGATTGTGAGCCTGTAACTCAAGCGTGATGTGTTGCTGGAGCACTTTGCCAACCGCCAGCAGTGCCTGATTGGCATGGAGTGCTGTGGTGGAGCACAGCACTGGGCCAGGCAACTGGCGATGATGGGGCATGAGGTCAAGCTTTTGCCGGCCAGGTCGGTCAAACCCTTTGTGACTGGCAACAAGAATGACCGTCACGATGCGCGAGTCATCTGGACTGCCGTACAGCAGCCGCATGTCAAAGCGGCAGCGATCAAGACTGAAGAGCAACAAGCCATGCTGGCTTTACACCGCATGAGAAGCCAACTCGTGAAGTTTCGAACGGCACAGATCAATTGTCTGAGGGGATTGCTCACTGAATATGAAGAGGTGATGCCACAAGGTAAAGCCAACCTGCTCAAAGGTATCGCAGAGGCTCTGGCCAGATTGTCTGAACGTTTACCATCTATAGTCATTGATACCCTGCGAGATCAGTGGGCACGCATTACCAGGATGGACGAAGAGATTGACATGATTGAGCAGCGTATCAATCTGTGGCGCAAGCAAGAAGACGTATGCCGCAGGATCGCAGAAATCCCTGGAATTGGTCTACTGACTGCGACCGCAGCGGTTGTCGTGATCGGTGATCCTAAAGCCTTCAAATCAGACAGAGAGTTTGCTGCTTTTGTAGGTCTGGTGCCAAGGCAGGTGGGCACAGCGGCAGACTCGTAGGGTGCCAGTTGTGCAGTCATCATGGTGACTCCATTGATTTGCTACATAAGCTGGCCGATCACTGTACCAAGTGTCCAGATGCCGAATCCGATCAGGAGAATTCCGGACATTCGTGCAACCCACCTGGCAAATGTGTCCGGTAGACGGTGCCTGGCGATTGACACCCCGCCACTCAAAAGAATCCACCACAGCATTGAACCCGCAAACACCCCGCTCACCACCAGAACAGCGTCCAGGGCGCTGTCTGTCGCGGCCAGACCAAGCCCTGCAAACAGCGCTGCGAAAGCAAGGATCGTCACCGGGTTGGCGATCGTGAGTGCGAAGGTAGCGGCTGTTGTACCAAGCAGATTGCGCGCGCTCACCCGGGCAGCCGGTTTGCTTGGCGACGCACGAAGACTCTGTATGCCTAGCCAGAGCATGAACATTGCGCCAGCAAGGCGAAGTGGCGTATCGAGGCTGCTGAGTACACCGGCAAATGTCGCAAAGCCGATCGCAGCAAGGCTGGCGTACAGTGCATCGGCCAGTGCAGTTCCCAGACCGCCAGCCACGCCAGCCGCCAGACCATTTTCCAGTGTTCGATGGATGCACAAGGCGCCGATTGGTCCAAGCGGTGCTGCGATAGCCAGTCCCAGCAAGAGGCTTTTGGCAAAGAGGATGCTATCCATTACAGTCTGTTCTTTCTCAGAAACCCGCCATCGACGGCGGAGGACAGGGCGATGACGGTTTCGCTGCGTCCCAGAAACCGGTGTGCCTTGAGATCCGAAATAAATGATTCCACTTCAGTGATCGCGCCGACCCGGATCTTGATGAGATATGACCATGAACCGGTTACATGGTGGCATTCCAGAATTAACGGGTGATCGACCGCGTACTGTCTGAATGCCGATTCGTCTGCATCATCGCGTAGTGCGATCCATACAAACGCCAGGGTTGAGCGATCGAGCTTTCCTGGATCAAGATCAACGGTGAAACGACGAATCGTTCCTGTCTCGGTCAGGCGGCGAATACGCTCGTTCACGCTCGACGGGGAAAGGCCGACATGCTGTCCAATGTCGGCCAGTGAACGCTTCGCATCCTCTGAAAGAAGACCGATGATTTGATGGTCTAAGCTGTTCATTGGCTTATAATTATCTAAAAAAATAACTAATAAGAATAAATTATACGGATATAGTTTAAAAAATCAATAAATTATCCAGTTTGAGTTCGAGCCTGTCGTGTCCTGTTGTCAACAGGGCCTGGGTCAGCCATCTACCATGGCGGTACACCACCGCCCGCAATGGACTGGGCCCGGTGATCAGAGCGCAGCGCAGCCCCGGGCGCCAACAATCTTTAAATTGCGTCGGCGGTCAGCGGTGTGGCGGTGTTCAGTTAAAGCGCGTCGCGTTGATTTGCGGCCAGGCCTGACGATGAAGGGCGCGGGCAGGACATCCACCAAATTCAGGCGATTTGGTATCGACTCGTGCCGGGCGTGGATGATCGAGAATGCAAGGAAGAGAGGGGGTTGACCGAGAAAGTGAACCCGTTCACGTGGATTGGTCGATTGTCAGTCCCACGAGCTTCATGACCAGCGGTCTGACAAACAGGACGCACACAAATGCTACAGGCATGGCAACAATGTAAGCATGGATGACACGTGCGAGGAAGTCCTCGGTGATGCCCTGATTGAACCCGACAATTACGGCACACATCAGCAGCGCCATGATGCCAGCCATGTAGAAAGCAAAGACGACTGGCGTATAGCGGCGATGGAGTCTGAATCGCCTGGTGCGCTTTGTGGGTGGTGTGGATTGATTCATGCTGGGTGGGTTCATTGGACAGTCAGATCCGGGCGGTCAGCGCTGAAATTAAGCGCTACTGCGGAATGGTAACAAACGTCACAAATCCCGCTCGCACTGAAGGTTGTCTGAGATTCAGAAAGTGGGCAACACTCTGGACTTGACTGACTCGATCTGCTGAGCCGGGCATTTGTGCTCGGTCAGCAGATCGATTCCGGATCCTCAGGTCCCGGAACAGCGGCCAGAGCGCAGGAAGGACTAGGGTTTAGCTCCGGGTTTCGCTGGCAGGGCCGCGATACCGAGCCAGCCAGTGACCGTACTGGGTCGGCAGCAATCCGGTTGGTGACTTGACGCCAAGTGTTTGTGCAACGGCGTAGGTGTAATGGGGATTGGCCAGGTGGGCACGACCGATCATGACCAGATCCATCTGCTGCTGGTCAATGACACGCTGAGCCACCAATGGATCGTCGATGCCCCATCCGCAGGCCACTGCAATACCGGTTTCCTGCCGGATGCGTTGCGCGACGGGTGCCAGGAAGGCGGGTGTGGCCCACGGGATGTTGCCATCGGGAATGACAAAATTCACGCTGACGTTCAGAAGGTCCAGGCCGCCCTGACGCATCAGGTGGGTCAATGTGATCGATTCAGCGACTGTTTCCTCGTCCTTCCCGTCGTATTCGATCACGCCCATTCTCGCTGTCAGCGGCAGGTTGTCTGGCCACACGGCGCGGACGGCGGCCAGAGTTTCCAGCAGAAAGCGCGACCGGTTCTCAAAGCTGCCACCGTACTGATCAGTACGGTGATTCGAGTGCGCCGACAGAAAACTCTGGGCCAGATAGCCGTGAGCGAAGTGCAGTTCGAGCCATTCGAAACCAGCCGCCAAAGCTCGTCGGGCCGCATCGACAAAGTCCTGCTTCACGCGCTCGATGTCTGCCAGCGTCATCTCTTTGGGCGTGCGCGGCAGGTTGGCACCAAACGCGAGTGGTGAGGGCGCAATCGGCTGCCATCCATCTGGATCCTGTGCCGCAATATGATCGTCTCCCAGCCAGGGCGGGTTGGCACTGGCCTTGCGTCCGGCGTGCGCGATCTGGATGCCGGCAACCGCACCTGCGGCTTTGATGCTCGCTGCAATGGTTGCCATCCCTTCGATATGGGCATCATCCCAGAGACCGGTGCATCGGGGCGAAATCCGTCCTTCCGGCGACACAGCAGTGGCTTCGACAATCACCAGACCAGCACCACCGCGGGCCATGCCCGGATAGTGCACCTGGTGCCAGTCATTCGTAAAACCATTGTCCGCGCTGTACTGACACATCGGCGGGACAGCGATCCGGTTGCGCAGTTGGACATCTTTGAGCTTGAACGGTTGAAACAGGGAAGACATCTATGAAATGACCTATTGGTTTGACGGTGCAGGTTGAGAGAAAGTTAACCGCGCGCATTTCACACAGGCAGCGGCGGTTGACTGGAAAAAACAGGGCATCAGAGTGCCTGAACACCCATGGGAACGGGCGCTGTCGACTCGTTTTGACTTGAGCAGCCCGAAGTCGTTCCATTAAAAGATTCAATCCATCAATTAGTGATCACTTATCCCGTCCGTGTCGACGGCGTGATCGCCACGCCATTCAGAAGAAAATGCTCAGGACAGACGCTCGGAATGTCTGTTGCCGGGTAACAGGGTAGCGTGTTGCTGGTAACGATTAAGTGAGTGGCGTGCAGCAGCACTCAATCTCAGCAAGTCACCGGCCGCCCGATCGGCCATCGCAGGATCGGACAGCATAACCACGTGATCCATTTGCAGCACCCGTAGCATCTGACGGTCCTCCCACTGATGAATGGCGTCAAATTGACCGTGACGTAACGAAACCAGGGTTTGCTCGTAATCCCGTTGCGCCTGGGTCAGCAGCAGCTTCAGGCGTGATTCGGCACGCCACGGATGCACGGCAGCCATCAGAACGATCGCCGCAAAAATGCTGACACACATGGACACCACTTCACTGGCAAACGCCTGGATGTCATAGCTCATCTGATTGTCGAGTCCGAGCAGAAGCGGAAAGAACAGCAGGTAGCCTGATCCGATGGAGGCGGTTTTAGGGATGCTCTTGAAAGCGCATCCTGGCAACAGACCGAATGCCAGCAAGAACATCAGCCAACCGAACCCTTCCGATGCGGGCAGCATCAGAAACTTCAGTGGTAATGCGACCAGGCTTGCGATCGCCAGCCCCTTGAACATCGAGAGCAGATTCAGCACCGGTTGGTCGCTACTCATCTGCAGCATTGACACCGCCACGAACATCAGCAGGGCCACATCGCCGCCAGTCCAGCCGGACTCGATCCAGAACGCACAAAATGCCAGATATCCGATACCGA
Source organism: Orrella marina (assembly GCF_003058465.1). Classification (NCBI taxonomy): domain Bacteria; kingdom Pseudomonadati; phylum Pseudomonadota; class Betaproteobacteria; order Burkholderiales; family Alcaligenaceae; genus Orrella; species Orrella marina. The sequence continues at coordinate 841,659 of NZ_CP028901.1, forward strand.
CACCCACAGCCTGAAACTTCGCAATCCGGTTCTCGACCAGATGTCCTGTTTTACGGCTGGGGGCACTCAGTGGTTCGTGTCGAATCTGGCGATAGTTCTGCAGACTGATCAGCAACGTCCTGAGAGAATCCGGGATCGCGCGTATCTGGCGCCGGATACCCGCGTTAGCCTGTTTCGCGGCGGCCCGCTCGATCGGCTCGCGCAGTGCCGGCAACACCTCGTCGATGATCTGTTGCACGGCTTGCGCACTGTTGGTTGCGGTGGTGAGGTGCGTCATGCAGTCGAGCACCGCCTGGCGGGCCACACGCGTCTGCTCTGTGTCTGGAGTCTGAGACAGCGCGAGCAAGGATTCGCTGAAGTGGCTCAGCGGGCCGTACAGGTCTGATAACGCGATCCGGATGCTGCGTGCCTGTTTTGCAAAGATAGCCTCTTCCTCGCCGAGCAGGAGTAAATTGTGCTGGAGATCTTCGGTCTGTCTGACCCAGAGACGCAGTTGAGCCACCATATGGTCACGTGTCGGATTATCCAGGATAGTGCTTGCCAGATCGAGCGTGCGCCTGCCCTGGGTGTGCATCTCGGGTTCAAGTCGGGCAATGCCCTTGCGAACATGAGTCAGGCCAAACACCAGGGCGACGCTGAGGACACCAAGAATGATCTCGGCCACCCGCTGAACCGTGCTGAACGCAACCAGATCAAAGACATTGTGAATCTCTACCAGGATGATGGTCGCTGTGTAGCCTGACAGTGCTGCCGCATACGCCTGAAAGTACCGAAAACAGGCGCTGATATACGAGCAGATCGCAGTCCAGATCGCAAGCCCGGTCAGAAAGATCCAGGGTGCCTGGGCGAACCACAGTGCGAGAAGGGCGATCACCAGGCCGCCGGCCAGTGAGCCGATCAAACGCCATTTGCTCTTTGAGAAGACCGAGCCTGAATTCGGATCGGCCACAATGCACACGGTGATCGCGGCGCTTGAGACCAGCGTCAATGCCAGTTCGTAGCCCACCCAAAGACAGATTCCAATGGCAGCCGTGGTCTGCAACCAGAATCGGATGATCTTGATGGTCAGTGGTGACAGACCATGCCATGCCATCTGCTTTTGTCCGCTTGCGCTCAACGGCATCATGAGACTTGTGCTCGTTCGACCGGAGCCGTGCGCACCGGGTTGTCAGTCAAGTGTGCATCACTGGATTCAGTGGTCAGGGGAGGTGTCGGACTGCGATCGAGCTCAGTGTGCCAGCCACCACCGAGCGCGCGGTAGAGCATCACCAAACTGGCGGCGCTGGCGTATCGCGCATCAATGACGGACTGGCTGGCGAGCAACTGGTCGAGCAATGCCTGGTTTAATTGCAGTCTGGACGCCTGGCCCGTCGTGAACAGGCTTTTTTGCTGGACGACAGTCGCCGCCTGCGCCTGGGCCATGCCCTGTGTACTGGAAAGGCTTTGCTGGCTCATCTGGTAATCCGTGACGGCGTCCTCGACTTCCTTGAGCGCTTGACGAACCGTCTGCTCGTAAAGCAGTTGATCTTCACGGTTGACAGACTGGGCAATGGCCAGACTGGCTTGAAGTTCCTCGCCTGTATAGAGTGGGGCGGTGAGGCCTGCGCCCAGGCTCCAGATAAAGCTTGCCGGATTGAGCAGCAAATCGAATGGCGTTGTCGAGTACCCCGTGCCGAGCGGAATGCTGAAGCTTGGCATGAAATCAGCCTCGGCCGCCTGAACGCCAGCGGCCGAGGCCAGTATTCTGGCCTGTTGTGCGGCGATGTCAGGCCGTTGCATCAGCACCTGAGAGGGCAGGGTCTCGGGAACCGGATGATGCACGCTGAGCATCGGCGCGGGCTTGCGCAGTGTTTTGGACAGATCGGCAGGAAATCCACCCGTCAGAATCGAGCAGGTGGTGATCAGCGATTCAATCCGTGCTTGCAGTACAGGGATTTGTGCCTGAGTGGTCAGGTAGGCCTGACGCGTCTGCGCCACTTGCGCCGGCGCAACCAGGCCCGAGTCAGCCAGTCTGCCTGTGAGACGGATCTGTTGCTCCAGCAAACCGGCGTATTGCCGGGTCAGGGACAGTTGTTGCTGAACAGCACGCAACTGCGCGTAGGCATCAACCAGTTCGGCTGTGATCGATACCATCAGTGCCCGTCGATCGAACGCCAGCGCCTGGGCATCACGACTTGCGGTATCGACGCGTGCTTGCACTTGTCCAAACACGTCTGGCTCCCAGGCCAGCGATGCATTGAACCCGTAAAGGTCATACAACCCGAAACCCAGCTTGCTAGTGGTACCGGTTTGCTGGCGGCTGGCCGTCACACCAGCGTTCAGGCTGGGCAGGGCACTGGCGTTGACACGGACGATCTGACTCCTTGCCTGTTCGATGTTTTCCAGGGCGGCCTGCAAGCGCCAGTTGGCCTCGATGGCCCGCAGAACCAAGGCATCAAGTGTCTTGTCATCAAATATCTCCCACCAGCTTCCCAGGGTGCGTGCCAGCTGATCGGCATCGAGTGTGGTCAGGTCCTGTGTGGGGGTCACGTCAGTCTGTGTGAACGTGTCAAAAGTGGGTGGCAGCCCATTAAGCGCGCCAGCCTGATTGGGGTCGGTTGCTGAGTCGGTGTCATGTAGCGCGCAACCTGCCATCGACAATACAAGCAGGGCGCTCAATAAGGCGTGTGAGTTTCGGGCTGAAAGACCACCATTCGTCATAGTCTTTGCCCCAGCCACTTGCGCAGCCTGTCCGAGAGGGAGACGGGATTGAGCACCTGCTGCGCGGCCTCGCCCACGGCCACCGCCGCGGTCATGCCCGCTGAGAGCGGCAGATCGTCAGGGATCTCGTCAATGCGTACATATACAGGAATTCGCTGGGCCAGTCGCACCCAGGCATCGACCGGGTCGACAGATTGCAGACCCAGGTAACCTGGGTTGTTGTTCGGGTTGGCGATGCCTTTGGAGACACTGACCACAGTACCTGTCAGTGGTCTGTCGTATGCCATCAGATCGATGGCTGCCTTTGCGCCGGGCTGGATGTCCGCCAGGTGTGTCTCCTGAAAGTATGCCTCGACCCAGAAGCTGCTGGCATCAAGGAGGATGACCGCAGTCTGACCCGACCCCAGAAAGTTTCCCTGTCGCAGGTTCAGGTTTGTCACATACCCACTGACGGGTGCATATAAACGGGTTCGGTCCAGATTGAACTGCACCAGCGCAAGTGCGGCTTCCAGACGTTCCACTTCAAGCTCGCTGGCGCGTGCCCGTGTCTGGTAAGCCTGGGTTTCTTCGGAGGAGACCGCGTCACCAGCCGTCACCCGGCTTTGCGCAAAATCCCGATCCATCTGTGCGGTGACTCTGGCCACCTCGAGCTCACTGCGTACCTGGTTGACGGTGAGCTGGTAGCGAGTGGGATCAATTCGCAAGAGCAATTCACCTTGGTCCACCCACTGGTTTTCAGCGATAGGCAGTTCGGTCACGTATCCGGAGACGCCTTCAGGTGCGACTTCCGTTACTTCGACCCGGACAAATGCGTCGCGTGTCCACGGCGTGCGCATGTACAGATACCAGACCTCCCAGACCAGCCACCCGGCCGCCATCACCAGTGCAAGGGTGACCACGTAAGGTACGAGCCGACGAAGTATGCGTCCAGACAGTGAGGGTGGCGTGGGTTTGTCTGCGTTCGTGACAGTGCCCCTGGACGCATGGGCGCTCGAAGGGCCGGTGTGGGTGGGTTCCAAATCAGGTTCGCCTGTGTCACGCGACGAGGATGAGGTGTTCATATTGGAAACAGAAGGACAAACACGCAAACCAGGCAAAGGTAAAGCGCGACTTCAAACAAATTGGGATGCCAGACATACCGATAGAAGCCGCACTTGAACAGCGTACGCCGGACGATGACGAACACCGGGATGGTCAGAATCATGTAAATCACGATACTGACAAAAAACAATCCCATGATGTTGACGTCGCTACGCACCTATCCCTCATCCCTTTATGACGATTCAGTCAGGCAGTATTCGCTCCGACTTAATGAGGCCAGTCACACGAAAAAATCGAATCAGTGCATGAAACAAGCCATCTTTCACGCTATCCCGGCGTGACACGCCTGGATAGCGCGAAAATTCGTCCCTGTCCGGAACACTCCAGGAGCTTGCCTGGCTGCTGACTGGATTGCAGGACACCTTTCTGGTGAGCCGGAACGGCCAGAATCGGTGCGTCCTGTGGTGCGTCCTGTGGTGCGCCCTATCGCCAGGCGAGCAAGTCAAGCAGAATTTAACATACTGATCAGTTGCACGATGAAACGGCCAGTAGCGCCCACTGGATGACGTCCAGGCGTTGGCGGTCCGTCGACGGTTGCCCGACAGTCTTCAGGAATTATGTCGACTGTGCAGGTCGCAAGCGCAGGTTGCCAACGCAGGATCCCAACACCTCGCAGCCATAGCGCGGCTTGGCTGTGGTTGCGCCTTAGTGGCGACTGGGTGGCGCCTGAGTGGTGATGGGGCTACTGTTTTCTGATGACTGCTTGCTTATTTGCTTGGGAGCAGCTCCAGAACCGATTCGATTGGTCTGCACAGCTTTGCGCCACGGTCACTGTCGACGATCGGACGGTTGAGCAGGATCGGATGCTCGACGATAAAGTCGATCAACTGATCATCGGTCCATTTGGCATCATCCAGACCGAGTTCTGCGTAAGGGGTTCCGCGCTCGCGAAGAATATCTCTGACCGAAACCCCCATCTTCTGGATCAAGGCGACCAGCGTTTCCCGCTCAGGTGGGGTTTTAAGGTACTGAATGACGGTGGGTTCAAATCCATTCTCGCGAATCAGGTCAAGCACTTTGCGGGACGTGCTGCACGATGGATTGTGATAGATCTTGATGGTGCTCATGAGATTCTGTCTTAAACGTGTTGCGGATAATCAAGGATGGGCAGATCACCAGCCGCACAGGCCGGGTTGACGGGTGGGGTGACGGGTTGACCGGTTGCATTCAGCCTGGGCCTGTCCGTTCAGGCTGGCATCGTTCGACTGACCACATCCCCACATGGCCCGAGTGTAATGGATCGTCGCAACGCTGGACCAGCATGAAACCCGTGCGGCGCCAGCCCATCTGCAAGGGGTCCGCGCCAGGCAAGCCTGGTGTGCACAGGCTTCAAAAGACTCATGCGTCCGGATTGTCGTGTGTGCTCCCGGCGTTCTCTGTGTTTGCCGTTGTCTTGATGCCCGCATCCGAGTTCGTCGTGCTGGCGTTGGCCGTTCGGGCGGCCTTGCGAGGGGGGGCTGTCGTACGTGTCCTGGATGACGCTCTCTGGCGGGTGGTGGTTCGCGAAGACTTGGTCGCGCGTGCGGACCCGCGAGCCGTTGCGCTAGTTGACCGACTGGTTCGGGATTCTTTTGTGCTGCCGTCTGCGTCTCCACCCGAAATCTCACCTTCATCGAGTCGTTCGCGCATGGCGGATGCCGTTTTTTCAACGGCTCTGAGTCCTGATGCGGTACCGGCGCGGGCTTTTCGGACCACGCGATTCGCACCATCGGATAGCCTTTGCTGAGCGCGATCAAGCTTATCCCGAGTGGTTCGGTCACGTAGAAGTTTGACCACGGCAACACCGGTCAGAACGCCTGCGATAAATGGTACAAGTGGCAACATGGTGAAACCTCCTGATTGGGTTTGGCTAGTATGAAAGGGCCAGACGGCTGTTTGAATGGGGGATCAAGTGGGGGGCAAGTGGGAGGCAAGTGGGGAGGCAAGTGGTGCTTGTACGATCTCGTCCACCAACGTATCCGGTCTGGCACCTTATCGCTTACCGTCAAACTACCACGCCCAGGACGCTCTGGCCATCAGTACAGTCAGATGGCCAGGTTCATCAGGTCAGCACGGTCCGCTTGGCCCATCACATCACATCACATCGCGGTCGAGTCAATCAGGCAGGTACGGATTAAGTGAAGGCGTCCGCTCTGTTGTAATGGTCGGCCAGCGAGTACCTTGTCGTGGTGCCTGACCAGAGGAGCCCTTGAATCCTTTGGATCGTTTATTCGAGTTTGATGAGTGGCCGCATGAAAGCCGGCCTCGGGAGTCTGATGAGTTTGCCGAGTTTGTCGAGTCTGTCCAGTGAGCCTGTTCTGCCCGGGTCTGATCGGTCGGTATCGGGAACCCGCACCCTCAGTCGGGGCATTCAATTGTTACGAGTGGTGGCGAGCCGCCCGGATATCGGCTGGCGTCTATCGGACCTTGCTCATGCCTGTGACCTGGACAAGGCGACGGTGCACCGGATGCTGATGTGCCTGATCAAAGAGGGTCTGGTCGAGCAGCGGGCCAGTGACAAGCACTACTTGCCGGGTTCCATGCTGTTTGAACTCGGAATGGCATTGCCTGCTCGTCACCAGTTCCAGCGCTATGCCGAGAAGGTGCTCGAGGAGTTCGCCAGGCAACATGCGGGCACCGTGCTGCTTTTGCTGCGCAGCGATACAGACTTCGTGTGCAGTCTGCACATTAATCTGACGGGACAAACCAGCTCGACCATGTTGTACCCGGGCGCCAGAAGACCGATGATCACTTCGGCAGGTGGTGCGGCGATCCTGCTGGCTTTGTCGCCAGATGAGCAGCAGCGGGTGCTTCGTGACAACCTAATGCGTGAGCAGGCACGTCATGGCCATGTTCGTCTCGAATCAATCCAGAAAATGCTGGACATGTCAGCCGCCCATGGATTTGGCGTCAATCTTGGGTTTCTGGTGCCCGGGTCCCACGCATTCGCCATGCCAGTTCGGGATCAGCATGGCGAAGTCTATGGGTCGGTCTGCCTCATCGGAGCCTCAAATGACTATCCAGGTGAAGCCACGGACCGGATTCATGCCTTGCTGAGCCCGATCGTACAGATGCTACAGGAGCGGCTGAAACAGTTGGTGTGAGAGTGCGTCACCCAGATGCCTGCTCAAGCGCCAGCCAGAAGGTGAGTTCCAAGCTCAGCCAGCCTGTTGGAGTCTGGAGTCCAGCGGCACGATGCGGGTATGGTTGGAGCAGTGCGCCGAAATCTTGTACAGAAACACGAAGTAGGCCAGCCCAAGCGTCAGGATCGACAGAATAGTCCAGATAATGACGTTGCCGATGATACTTGCCAGGTCAATCGTGCAATGCAGTCGACCAACTTTGATATTGTTGGCATCGTACGCGTAGGTCTGATTAAGGACCAGTTTCTGCATGTAGTAGGGGAACACAAACACGGCAAGACCTAGCGTGACCAGGATAAGCAGGAGCCAGATGATCAGATGGGCAAAGATGTCGATGAATGGCAACTCGGTTTTGAGTTGCAGGGTGGGAAAGGCTTGCTGCATGGGGCGTGTCGGGTCCTGGAGGTTGATGTCATGTCAGTCTGTCAGTCTGTCAGTGTAAACAGACGGCAAGAGCAAAACTGGTCAGAAAGTGTACAGAGTGCACCGAATGATGGACTGAATACATCGAGTGAATGCATCGAGTGAATGCGTCTAGTGAAATACATCAAGTGCGTTTTCCAGCCCTGATGTTGTCGTCTGGACTGAATGACGAGTATAAATAAATCTTTACGCATCTGACTCCAAGGCCATCGTCTGGTTACGCACAGTGTCAGTGCGAACAGGTCAGTCGACTCTGAAGGCAGGGAACAGCGGTGTCCTCTTTGATTGATCCTCCTTGCGCTAGTCTGCCTGTTTGCTGGCACTGTTGCCTGATGCAGAAATCGCCGTCACCAGTGCTCTGACACATTCCGGAACCGCGTCGAGTTCGCGCACCAGAATGCTGCGTTCCCGAATGGCCCAGGCGTCTTTCAGGGGTACTGTTTCGAACTGCATGGTGGCCTGATGCCGAACGGCAGCCGATTCCGGAATGATGCCGATTCCAACACCTGCCTCGATCATTCGACAGATCCCTTCATAGCTCGATGCCTGAACCCGCAAGGGCAGGGCCTTACCCAGACGGCTGACTTGCCGGGTGACCAGGTCGTACAGCGTGCTGCCTTCGCGCAAGCCGATGTGTGGGTAATTCAGGGTTTTGGTGAAACTCACGCCGTGCTGGTTTCGCACCTTCGGCTCATCGTCAGAAGTCGCATCCGTGCTTGCGGGCGTACTGCGTTGAGCGTCGGTTGCACTGGCCAGTGGATGGCCTTTGGGGACCGCCAGCAGGAGGCGGTCGGTGCTGTAATGAATCACATCAATCTCTTGCGCACCCACGGGTCCCGCGATCAGTCCAAGGTCGGCTGAGCCTTCGAGCACGCCTCTCACGATGTCGCGCGACAGCCGCTCCTGCAGGTCAACCGTCACTGCTGGATGGTCAGACAGGAATCTGGCCAGCACCTCCGGCATGAACTCGGTGATCGCCGTCGTATTGGAAAAAATCCGGATATGACCGACCATGCCACTGGCTTGCTGGGCAAACTCATGTTTTGCGTAGTCGACCTGGCGCAGGATCAGTCTCGCATGTTTGAGTAACGTCTCGCCGGCCGGGGTGAGTGTGACGCCGCGGCTGTCCCGGTAGAGCAGTCTGGCGTTGAGCTGGCCCTCAAGTGACTTGATCCGGGCGCTGGTGGCGGCAACCGACAAGTGTGCACGTTTCGCACCCTGTGTCAGGCTGGGAGATTGTGCGACGGCAACAAAAATACGCAGATCAGACAGTTCAAAATGCATGATAGGTTCCATCGGGCAGACGCCCGTCTTCAAATGTCACACGGCATGGTTGCGTTGACGTGCGTGTTTCGGTGACGTGCGTGTTTCGTCGCAGCAGTCTCGCCCAGGGTCTGGAAACAGCAACGGCAACGACAACGACAACGGCAACAGCAACGGCAACACCATTCTCGATCCTGATCCCGGTCTCTTGCCTTCAGCAACCCTCCAGCGTTCGGTTTTGCTGAAACCCCCTGCTTGATATTCAAGATTTTCCGAACGAGAACCGGAGCGTACCATCATTTCACAAACAACAGAAATGAATCGGGATGAGAGCAGTTTGAGAGAGGTAGGTTGAATTTGCCGGCTTTTGTGTCTGCAGATCGACGGTAGTGTGGGAAACCGGTTTTTATCATCCCTCAACTCTGCTACCTGCATAGTCTGATTGCTTTTTTCGCCGGTTCGAAGAGGAGTGTATTGTGAAACAGGATCTTCAGATCATTGATGCCGATGTGCATCCCTGGGTGCCAGGTGACATCGAAGGACTCAAGCCCTACATGAGTCACAGCTGGCAAAAGCGTTTTGATGGCAAGCGAGCCATCCTGCCCGATCATCCCTTGCGTCCACCACTGGCCGGGAACACGTCCATTCGCCAGGATACGACCACGCCAGCCGGTGAGCCGGGGGGTTCCTGCCCACACTTTCTGCGCGAGGACCATCTCGACAAACTCAACATCGAGTATGCCGTGCTGTCTTCGATTCAGGCGGGCAAGCTGGTGGCCTACCCGAATGCCGCTGAAGCCACGGTGCTGGCGAGCGCGTTCAATGACTACTTCATCGATCGCTGGTTGCCGGTTGACGGCCGCTACCGGCTGGCGATCTGTGTGGCTGTCCATGATCCAGTTGCGGCTGCGGCCGAGATTCGCAGGGTTGGTGGCCTGCCAGAAGTGGTTGCAGTCTATATGCCACTCATGAACATCCTGATGGGTAACCCGCATTACTACCCGATCTACGAAGCAGCCCAGGAGATGGGTCTGCCGATCTTCATCCATCCCACCGGAACTGAAGGGGCGTTTCAGACCAGTGCGTCGTTTGCCGGTGGTGTTCCAAGTACATACATCGAGCGTCACACCAGCTTTCCGCAGATCGCGATCGGCAATCTGGCGAGTCTCCTGTTTGAAGGGGTATTCATCCGGTTCCCGAAACTGAAGCTGCTTGCAGCCGAGTTCGGTTATGGCTGGGTGCCGCACATGCTGTGGCGAGTGGATCAGAACTGGAAACAGTTTCGCAGGGAAGTGCCCTGGCTCGAACAACCGCCCAGTCAATACGTGCTGGACCACGTGCGGTTTACCAGCCAGCCAGTCGAGGAACCCGAGAAAGATGAATACCTCGATCAGATCCTGGAGATGATGCACGCGGACCGGACACTGCTATTTAGCACTGACTATCCCCACTGGGATTCGGACTACCCGCAGACCACGTTCACGTCCATGTCCACTGAACTTCGCCAGAAGGTCTTTCATGACAACGCGGCCGAGCTCTTTAACTTGAAACCTGCGGCGTGACGCCGCCCGAGACGATCAGGAGACTGGAATGGAACACAGACTTTGCCACATTGATGACATCCCCCACGGCACCGGCCTGGCCCTGGAGGTGCAGGGCAGACCGATTGGTGTGATGCGCGCGCAAGACACGGTTTACGCCTTCAAGAACATGTGCCCGCATAAACGCGCACCGCTGGCCTTTGGCACGATCGATGGAACCATGCTGCCCACGTCTTGTGCAGGCGAACTGAACTATGGCATGCAGGACCAGATTCTCAAGTGCCCATGGCACGGCTGGGAGTTCAGCATCGAGACCGGAAAGTGTCTGTTCGGGGTGAGCGACGCCAAGGTCAAGACCTATCCCGTGACCGTCCGGGACGGTGAGGTGTTTGTCGCGCTTTGAGTAGCGGAACATGTAACAGGCGTCACGCTGGCACTGACGCCAGCGCCGACGCCGACACGGATGCCCATGCATCCGGCACGACCAGACGAACGCGAGCCTCGGCATCACCGGATCATCCGGACAGCCTGTGGATGAACTGCCCGGTTGATCGACTGATCCATGGGGTGTCTGGCAATAGAGAGGTGAAAAATGAAAGCGATGAGAGAAATGAAAGTGCAGACGATGCAACAGATGTCAGCACAGCGAATCGCACAGCACGGACAGAAGCAATCCAGCGAGCTGGGGCGGATGACCGGTCGAGTGGCGTTGAGTGGAGAGCCGCGCGCATGAGTGATTCCACCATCATCATCGGCGCCGGGCATGCGGGCACCGCCCTTGCCTTCCGGTTGCGAGACCTGGGGTATGAGGGCGATGTCGTGCTGGTCGGCGAAGAGCCGCATCACCCGTATCACAGACCGCTCTTGTCCAAAGCGTATCTCTTGTCTGATGTTGCAGATGAGGCGCTGCATCTGAAGGCGCCTGATCTCTATGCATCGCGGAGAATTACGCTGCGATCAGGTGTGCGTGTCGCCGATATCGACGCACGCAACCAGTTCGTACATCTGGCAAACGGCGAAATCCTTCCCTACGGCAGACTGGTTCTTGCGACTGGATCGCGGCCTCGCATGCTCACGAGTTCTCAGGTCGGCGCCACAGGTGAGCTGGCCAATGTTCATGTACTGCGAGACCTGAACCATGCACGAAGGCTGCGCGATGCCTGGATGCCTGGGCAGCACCTTCTGGTTGTTGGTGGGGGGTATGTCGGGCTGGAAGCTGCTGCAGTGGCCAGGGATCTCGGAATGCAGGTCACTTTGATCGAAAACTCTGATCGAATCCTGAGTCGCGTTGCCTGCGCACAAACCGCAGAAGTTCTGCAGAGCATGCATCAGTCTCGCGGCGTGCGAATCCTGACATCAACAGGGCTCAAGTGCCTTGAAACGAGCCCCAAAGGCGCGGACATGCAGACACAAACGCAGGCAATGTGTGCAACTGCGGCCATTCTGGACTCGGGGGAACGCCTGATGGTTGATCAGGTGCTGGTTGGCATCGGCGTGACACCGTCTGTTGATCTGGCACGAATGGTCGATCTGGTAATTGATAACGGCGTTGTGACCGATGAACGACTGCGTACGTCGAATCCACACATCCTGGCGATTGGAGACTGTGCAAACTTCGCATGGCAAGGTCGTCGTGTTCGTCTGGAATCGGTTCCAAATGCACTTGAAATGGCCGATGTGGCGGCTCACACCTTGATGGAGCGCCCGAAGGGCTACAGCGCCTTGCCCTGGTTCTGGTCGGATCAATACGACTTGAAACTTCAGATGGCCGGGCTCAATACGGGATACACGCATGTGGTCGTGCGGCCCCGAGTGCAGAAAGAGGCGGACACGGCTGACCCTGTCCATCCCGACCATACCGACCACACAACAGCCTTGACGCCGGGGGTGATCTCAAGTGTCTGGTACTTCAGGAACCAGACACTGATTGCAGTCGATGCATTCAATGATGCCAGGGCGTTCATGCTGGGCAAGCGCTGGATTGCCGCCGGGCTCAGTCCAATGCCTGAGGATCTCGCTGATCCAGCGATCCCCCTGTCGTCGCTCAGTCTGCTGCAATCCGGGGCAGGGGTCGGTGAGCCTGGGTAGTGTCTTCTTGTACAGCTCATTTTGTGACAGGTCTTTTTACAGAACACTGAACCAGTCATTGCACAACACGACGTGCAGCCGTGAGGAGAGCAACGACCTTGCAGCAGGCAGTTGCGTAAAAGGTGAAACAGCATTTAACGAGGAGTTTGGCAATGCCAACGATTGTATTTATTGAACCCGACGGACAGCAAAAGTCAGTCACGTCTGTGACCGGTCAGTCGCTGATGCAGGCGGCTGTTCAGAACGGCGTGCGCGGGATCGAAGCAGATTGTGGGGGGTCGTGTACCTGCGCTACCTGTCATGCTTATATCGATCCCCAGTGGGCCGAACGACTTCCGGCCATTCGTGCCCTCGAGCAAGACATGCTCGAGTTCGCACTCGACACCAATGCACACTCGAGACTGACTTGTCAGATTCAGGTGACTGACGATCTGGACGGTCTGGTTGTCCGGATTCCGCATGCCCAGGCTTGAGCCTTGGGCAACTCTCTGAGTCAGACGGCTGAACGACAAAACATGGAATCAACAAAAGATGGAACAGCAAAAGATGGATCAACAGCCGATGGATCGGCAGCGTGAAATGAGAGTAGGACTGGTCGGGCTTGGAAACATGGGAGCCCGGATGGCACAACGTCTGATCGAGGCAGGCTTTGACCTGGCGGTCTGTGACACCCGGGATGAGGTGCTTGATCAGTTTGAGAAACTGGGTGCAAGGGGGTTCAGACTGCCTGCAGAACTGGCGAGCGAGTCGGATGTCGTCCTGACGGTGCTGCCAGATGCGAATGTTGTCCAGAAGGTCGTTCTGGGCCAGCCATCCGCGTCGGGTGGCGTATCCGGGGGTGGATTGATCGATGGCTTGCGCAGCAACAGTGTGGTGGTCGACATGACCAGCTCGCTGCCGGATGTTACCCGGGCGATCTCGAGACAGCTCACCGAGCGGGGTGTGGCGATGCTGGATGCGCCTGTGACTGGCGGGATTTCCGGAGCCCAGGCGGGAACGCTCACGATCATGGTCGGTGGCGACATGACCGTCCTGGAGCGAGTGCGTGAGCCCCTTGAGGTGCTTGCACGAGTGATTGTTCATGTGGGTCCGATCGGATCAGGCCACACTGCCAAAGCGTTGAACAACCTGATCACAGCGACAACACTGACTGTCACAGCCGAAGCGATGGCGCTCGGTGTGCGAATGGGTCTTGATCCAGAGCGCCTGCTGGAAGTGATCAATCAAGGTAGCGCACGCAGTGCGTCCAGTGAGGTGAAGTTTCCGCAGCAGATCCTGTCGGGTCGATACGACCGCGGTTTCACGATGGCTCTGATGGCCAAGGACCTCGGGATCGCATTGGGCATGGGCCAGCAAGCCGGACTGTCCATGCCGGTGTCGTCCTCAGTGAACGAGCTCTGGAAGATGGGGGTGTCCGCAGGCATGGGGGATCGGGATCACACGGCCATTGCACAGCTCATCGAGCAAACGGCAGGTGTGAGTCTGCGATCTGATACGTGACCTGAGCAACTGTGAGCGCAAGCCCCTGGCTTTAGCCATGGGGTGGTTCAGTAACCGTCTCGTTCACGATGCGTCTGGGCAAAATCATGATGCGCTTCACGGTGCCCTCAGGCTGCGTGCGGTTACCAGCATTCATGAACGTTACGTGCCTGGTAGCCATGGAACTGATGAACTCCAGAACTTCAGAACTCCAGAACTACCTCCTGTGCGCTGTCATCGAGCCGCAGACCGCCGAAAACATGCTGCAGGTGGTTGCGGTAGATGCTGGCGTGGGTTTCGTACGAGCGGCTTCAGTCAGATGCAGGTAAACCACCGTGGTCTTCAGTTGCGCTGACCAAAAGCGGCTCAAAGGCTTCCGATACCCCTGACAGGGGGCATCCGGGTCCGCTGGTCAGCAAGTCAGCAACCTTGACTTTCCTCGTCAGAAAATCGCCATAAACAATAAAATCAACAGAATTTCCGATAAAAAACTGATGAATTAGACATTTTTCAGACAAAACTGCCTTGTCCTGTCGAGGAGTCGACACGATATCCGACATATCTCATAAAGATGAATCATCATATTTTCAGACAAAATATGCAACAATAGATCAAATTTCAGACAAAACGAACGATTCCAGCATGCCAATCGGACAGAATGCCGACAGTCTCCTCCCGGAAATCCTTTTTACAGGGGCAGGCGACCCTGCAGCGGACCGCGCCGTTCTCCGGATGGCGAGTTCAGGACAGCTTCGAAAGCTGCATGCGGGGGTCTACACCAGTGACCTGACGAGCCCTGCGCAAATGGTGGTCTTGCGTCATTGGTCCAGTATTGTCAGCCACCTTCTGCCAGACGGGGTATTGAGTTATCGCAGTGGCTACGACACAAAGCCTTTTGAGGGATCCCTGTATGTCACTCGCGGCAACCGGGCGCGCACAATCGAGCTGCCTGGGCTCACGATCAAAGTGATTCCGGGGCCGGGAGCGGTCGACGGCGATACACCCTATAAGCGGCTCTTCCTAGCCAGCCAACCCCGCTGGATACTGGAGAATCTGGCGACGGGGCGCGGTGTCAGCGAGCGTGTGCTGTCACGGTACGCTCTGGAGTCCGAGCTGGACAAACTGCTGTCCATCCGAGGGGAACATCGCTTCAACCAGCTGCGAGATACCTGTCGCACCCTGGCTGTCAAGATGGGGCGGGAAAAGGAGTTCAAACGCCTGGACGGCATCATGGGCGCATTGCAGGGCACCTACGACAACAGGAAACTGCACAGCAAGCAGGCGCTCGCTCGGGCCGCTGGCCGCCCCTATGACCCCGACCGCCTCGTGCTGTTCGACGCTCTCTTCAGCTATCTGCGAGCGCAGCCCCTGCCGGAAGTCGCCGCTGGCGCAGAAATGGGTACCGCCCGCGGGAACTTCGCTTTCTTCGAGTCTTACTTTTCAAATTACATCGAAGGCACCACGTTTTTGGTGAGCGAAGCCGAGGAAATTGTCTTTGAGGGCAAGCTCATTCCAAACCGGGCGGAAGACTCTCATGACATTCTGGGTACGTTTCAGGCGGCGATGCAGCCGCCTTGGCGCGACCAGCCGCCCCGCACGAGCGACGATTTTCTCCTCTGGCTGAAAAGCGTCAACGCGCTGGTGATGCGGTCTCGCATTGACAAGAATCCTGGGGAATGGAAGAACGAAAACAATCAGACGGGGTCCACTCTGTTCGTCGCTCGTGAACTGGTGCAAGGTACGCTGCGGGAAGGGTTTGAGCGGATTCAAGCACTTGAAACTGCCTTGGCCCGCGCCTTGATGACGATGTTCGTGGTGTCTGAGGTTCACCCTTTCAAGGATGGCAACGGCAGAACTGCCCGTTTGGCGATGAACTGCATGCTGAGCGCCGCTGGTCAGTCGCGCATCATTGTGCCAACGGTGTACCGCGAAGATTATCTGCTGCCGCTGAAAAGCCTGTCGAGCCACGCTGACGCCGCGCCCTATGTCCGCGCAATGGTTCGCATCCAGGCCTGGACAGCCGCGTTTGACTACGCCAGGCCCCGGCCTGAGCTGTACCAGGCTCTGAAACAGTGCCATGCATTTGAGGAAGACCTGAAAAACTATCGTCTGGTGTTCCCATAGATGCGTATCAAAAAACCTTCCTGGGTGGCCAGGAGGGCAGAAATCAGGATTGAGATGAATCAGGCGAAACGCCGGTGGCCTGTGCTGCTGCGTTCGTGTATGTCCGTTTTCGGGCTTCTGTCAGATGCAGGTAAACCACCGTGGTCTTCAGCTGCGTGTGTGCCAGCGCATGCTGTACGCCCGCGATATCTGCACCGCTGTCGAGCATCATTGAGGCAAATGTGTGCCGCAGATCATGCATCTTGAGATCGGGCATGGCAGCCCTGCGACGAAAGGTATCCCACGCGTTTTGGCATGAGTGGTACGGTTTCCCTGTTTTCGGATTCGGGAACACCCATTCGCCATCCGTCTCCTCTTGCCTAAGGCGAAGCAGGTTAACAACACCCGCTGCCAGGTGCTACCCAGGCCGTCTACCGTGTTTGCCTTGCTACCAGCAGATTCAACGTTCAGAGTCTTGACTGCTGCACCGTCAAGATTAACAGTGCCAGTGTTGGAGCCATTGCTAAAGTTCTGTATCGCTGCGGTAGCAGAAGTGCCAAAACTAGCGGTGACAGTTTGAGCGGCGTCTTGGGCCACGTTATTAAACCCAAGCTCTCGACTGGCGACCAAAAATAGGCCAGTCAGGTTATTCGCACCAAAAACCGAATTTATGTCGTTGACATTTTGAAGCCCTGCCACTGCCGACATATTCAAACCAGTAGTTGCTGTCGGAGCGTACTGATTCAGAGTTGCGCCGTTTTTCATTTGAGGCGGAACGACAGCTGCCGCGGCGCCGTAGTAATTGAAGGTGACGTTTCCAGCGACACCGTCAATCTGATCACCGGCCGTAACAGTTGCCGAAGCGCCTGTATTGTCACCAGCAAAGGTATCGTCGCGACTTGTGCCCGTAAGGCTATCAATAGCAGTAGTGCGCGGGAAATTGCGCTCGGCGATGAAGCCAGGAGCCTGTCCGCTTATACGGTAAGCCGATCAGGGTTAGTCCCTAGGGACTGAAGTCTCTTCATGAGAAGTTTCACATATTGAAACTTTAGTGACAGGGTGCGTCAGAATGTGTAGGATTTTAGTTCGACAGACAGGTATCGTTTAGCACATGAAATTGATTCGGTGCACACAGAAACCGGGCGGTGTTTGAGAAAAATCAACCTGAGGCGATGTTTGCCAGACAGGGATTGCCTGAGCACGGATTGCCCAGGCGAACGGGCAGCTCTACCGATTTCATTTGACGTGCGTACAAACGAATCCATCGCCGCTCACAGAAACACAGAGACACAGAGCTGACGCGATGGGCATAACAAAGAGAGGGGACATTGAGTTACTTACCTTTTGACGCAGATCTTCGGCCAGCACGTGAGCGCCTTCCGGAAGGCGCTTGCGACTGCCACTTTCATTTCTTTCAGGAATTTGAACGGTTCCCTGTGTCGTCGGCTGCCGCCTATGTACCGACACCTGCGACCATTGAAGACTATCGCCGGATGTGCAAGGCGTATGGCGTTGACCGTGGCGTGCTGGTGCATCCGAGCGTCTATGGTGCAGATCACTCAAGCTATGAAGTGTTCATGGCTGCCAATCAGGACTGGCTTCGCGGCGTGGCGGTTGCGCCTGCAAACGTCGATGCCGCCAGCCTGGAGCGCTGGCATGCGCTAGGGACCCGGGGAACGCGGATCAACCGTGCGTTTGCCAATGGCCCGTCAGATCAGGACATCGACACCATCATCGACAAGATCAAGCCGCTGGGCTGGCATGCCCAGGTATTTGCACCGCTGCTTCAGGAGCCAGGACTGATCAGGCGGATCGCCGATCGCGGTGTGTCAGTCGTAGTCGACCACCTCGGCTACGCTCCAGCCGATGCCTTGATTTCGAGTGAGCCTTTCAAGGATCTGCTGGCCCTCATGCGTGAAGGTCAGGCGTGGCTCAAACTGTCCGGCCCGTATCGATCGTCGAACCAGATGCCCAAATACCCGGATCTGCGTCCGGTTATCGACGCTCTGCTGCACGCTAACTCTGATCGCGCTGTGTGGGGAACCGACTGGCCGCACCCGCATATCGACGCCATGCCAAACGACGGGGATCTGGTCGACCTGATTTTTGACTGGTTGCCAGACCCTCAGCTGCGTCAGAAGATACTGGTCGATAACCCCACCCGACTGTACTGGTCGGATTAAGGCGAAGCTGACCAGATGTCACTGCGTCACTGCATCACGGGCTCGCGATCCATGTCAGTCGGCCATCGCGTCTGACCGCTCACGGATTGCTTCATCGTGCTCGTGGCAGCCGATAGCGGTTGTTGGCGGCCCCGGAGATTCTCATAGCAGGCATGGATGATCCATTCGGTTTCGTCTGAATGGATGCAAGCGCCAGACAATCAGTCAATCGATCAATCTTCAGTTCAGTCATCACAGTCGTACACAAAGGAGACATAACCATGAAACTTTTCACAAAACTCTTGCCCCTGGCAGCAGTCTGTGCAGTCTTGAGCGTACCCGTTCAGGTTGCAGCGCAAACCAAGATTCCCATCAAGCTCGGCTGGACCACCACCGACGGTCCGACTGACCCGTACGCAGTCGGTGCCCGGGCGTTTGCCAAGGCACTCGAGCAAGATCCGGCCGGCAAAGTGTTTGACGTGCAGTTCTACCCGAACCGCCAGCTCGGTGACGAGAAAGCACTTCTCGAAGGCTTGAGAATGGGGACCGCCCAGGCCGCCATCATCACCAATGCCGTGACTGCCCAGATCGAACCCGCGTTCCTGTTGAACGATCTGCCATTCCTGTATGCCTCCTCGAATCAGGCATACGATCTGCTCGATGGCGAAGTCGGTGACATGCTGGCCGAAAAACTCGCATCCAAAGGCATTGCGGTGCTCGGGTACATGGGCGGCGGATTCCGCAACATGATCAACAACGTGCGCCCGGTCAGCAAGCCGGAAGACGTTTCGGGTGTGAAGTACCGTGTCATGCAAAGTCCGATGTACATCGGTATGTACGAATCGCTCGGTGGCAATCCCGTTCCGATGGCCTGGGGCGAGACCTACACTGCTGTTCAGCAGGGCGCACTGGATGGCCTGGAGATTCCTCTGTCGGTGATTGACTCTACCAAGTCATACGAGATCACCAAGTATCTGTCGCTGACCAATCACACCTTCTCGGTGATCGAGTTCCTGTTCAACAAACGCTGGCTCGACCGTCTGGAGCCTGCGCAGCGTGATGCCATCGTCAAGGCAGCCGAAGTGGCCACCAAAGAGCAACGCATCGTGAGCGACGAATCTGCCAGGAAACTGGTGAGTGTGCTCGCCGACAAGGGTATGCAGGTTAACGAGATTGGCAATCCCGCCCAGTTCCGCGAGAAGGTCAAGCCGGTGTATGAGAAGTTCCGTCCACAGATCGGTGCAGAGATCCTGGACAAGGCACTGGTCGAGGTTCAGTAAATGCAGACGCTGCTCTCGGTCCTCTACAGGGTGCTCCAGCGTTTGAATGCGGCGATTGCCTTGCTGGTCAAAGGCATTGTCGTGTTGCTGGGGCTGGGGATGACACTCTCGATTCTGTACCAGGTGTTTATGCGCTATGTGTTCAATAGCCCACCTTCCTGGTCCGAGGAGCTCGCTTTGCTGTTTTTTAGCTGGAGCATGTTGCTGATGCTGGCAGTGGGGGTGCGCGAAGCGTTTCACGTGCGCATGGATCTGATTCTGAACTGGTTGCCCAGGCTGGGCAACCAGTTGCTGGAGCGTTTCATTGATCTCTGTACGGCCGCGTTTGGCGGGTATCTGGCGTGGATGGGGGTGGAGTACTGCCTGATGATGGTGGGCTCCACCTCAGCTGCAATTGCGTACCCGATCACCATGCTCTATAGCGCAGCGCCTGTCAGTGGTGTACTGATTTTTTTGTTTAGTCTGGAACTGTTGTTTGATCCCAGACGACTCGAGCGTAGCGAGGGCAGGTCATGACCGAGGCGATCTGGATTTTGACGCTGGGCTTTACCGGCATGGTGATATTCGGGTTTCCGTTTGTATTCGCCATCGGGATGGCCGTTGTGCTGGTTCTCATCGCAGTGGACCTGCCGGGTATGCTGCTGCCACAGACACTGGTGGCCAGCTCACAGTCTTTCAGTCTGCTGGGTATTCCGTTTTTTATGCTGGCCGGTGAGCTGATGTTGCGCGGCGGTCTGTCACGCCGTCTGATTGCCGTGGCCGATGTGTTTGTCCGGCATCTCCTGGGTGGACTGGGACATGTCACCATTGTCGCCTCGTGCATTTTTGCATCGATCTCTGGCTCGGCACCGGCTACGACGGCAGCGATTGGGTCAGCCATGATTCCGGCGATGGCAGAGCGGGGCTACTCCAGGGCGTATGCCACGTCGCTCGTGGTCAGTACCGGTGTACTCGCCCCTCTGATTCCGCCCTCGATTGCCTTCATCATCTGGGGGGTGATTGCCGAACAGTCAATTGCCACCTTGTTCCTTGCCGGAATCGTGCCAGGCCTTGCGCTCGCGATCGGACTCTCCTCGCTTGTGCTCTGGCGCGCGCACAGGGAGAACATTCCCCGCCTGGAAAAAGCGACGTTTGCCGAAGTCAAAGATGCTCTGCGTAAAGGAATCTGGGCATTGCTCACACCTGTGCTGGTGCTCGGTGGCATTTACGGCGGGATCTTTACACCGACCGAAGCCGCGGCCGTGGCCTGTCTCTACAGCTTCATCGTTGGCGTGTTCATCGAGAAAAAGCTCGCATGGGGTGAATTGCCCGCTGTGATGCTGCACGCCATGAAGGTCAGCGCAGTGGTGATGGCGATTGTGGCGGTTTCAGGTGGGCTCGGTGTCATCGTGGCGCAGGAGCAACTGGCCACCAAGTTCGCTGCGTTGATGGGCTCACTGGTGGCCGAGCCCTGGGTGATGCTGCTGCTCTTGAACCTGGGCTTCTTTTTGCTGGCGGCAGTCATGGACGAGGTTGCGCTCATGCTGATCTTTGGGCCGATGCTGATCGCCATTGGTAATCAGTTCGGCATTGATCCGATCCACTTTGGCGCCATGATTGTGACCAACGTGGCCATTGGTATGGCGACCCCTCCTGTGGGCTACTGCCTCTTTGTGGGTGCGTCCGTCAGTGGCCAGAGTCTGCTGGCCATCTCCAGAGCGATCTGGCCCCAGATTCTGGTGATGCTGGTTGTGTTGATGCTGGTGACCTACGTGCCGCAGTTCTCGCTGATGTTCGTGAAGTGATGGTTTGATCGGCAGGAAGAACCGAGTGAACTGACCTGAACGGGACTCACCCGATTTGATTTGAATGAGTATCTGATTTTTGAGAGGATGACATGAATGCACCAATGAATAACGTCGTACTGGAAGATGTACGCTCCATGGTTTCCGAGGCAGAGTGGCAGGCCCGCGTCGATCTGGCCGCGTGCTACCGTCTGATGCCGATGTTTGGCATGAGTGACCTGGTCTACAACCATATCACCTTGCGTGTGCCGGGAGATGAGGAGCGAATCCTGATCAATCCGTTCGGATTCATGTACGAAGAGGTCACTGCGTCGAGCCTCATCACCATCAATCTCGAGGGGGATGTGATTCTGAACCCGAACGAGGACTACGGTGTGAACCGGGCCGGGTACGTCATTCACAGTGCGGTGCACGGCGCCCGTCACGATGTCGGTTGTGTGATTCACACACACTCCAGAGCAGGCATGGCAGTCTCTGCGCTCAAGTGTGGTTTGTTGCCACTGACCCAGACGGCCATGCGCTTTTGTGGGAGCATCACTTATCACGACTACGAAGGTCCGGCTGTCGATCTGGATGAGCGAGCACGCCTGGTGGCCGATCTGGGGCAGGGTGATGCCATGATCCTGCGTAACCACGGCTTGCTGGTCGCAGCACCCAATGTGGCCGAGGCATTCAACAAGATGTACTGGCTGGAAATGGCCTGCAAGGCGCAGGTCGATGCCATGTCGTGCAACACGGAGCTGAACATGCCGGATCCGGCTGTCGTAGAGAAGACCGTGCATCTCTACAAGCCCGAGACCCGTCGTCCGTATGGTCTGATGGAGTGGCCCGCAATGCTGCGCATGCTCGACAGACGCGACAAGTCATACCGTGACTGAAGCCAGTCAGACTGTTGATTGCGTTCGTTTGCAATCTTCTCTCGACTCATGACTGACTGCTTGCAGACTGGGAGGCAACCATTGTGCTGTCTCACAATCTGCAAGCATCAAGACGGTAGTAATGCGCAGGGTAGTGCGATCAAACCCTGGCAAATTGTCTGGCAAGCTGTCTGACCAGCGACGCCCACATCACACCATCACACCGTCCGTGCAACTCCAGTCCGTGCGGCATCAGCACTAGCGTGAACCTGAAGCAGCGTGTATCGAGAAGAGGTCTCGACACTGTTTTCCGGGTCCGCCTGTTGCCTGGCGCAACTGAGATGGATGTGACTGGTGTGTGTCGTGGCTTTGGGCGAATGCCTGAACTGTTTGCGGTCTGGCGCTGGCCGAATGCAAACTCGATCTAGATCCACAATGGATTGCCCTGTACCCCTGTACCCCTGTACCCAGGTTCCCTGAATCGCTACAGTCTCCTGATCCACTCAACCCCCACCGATGCCCTTCAGTTCCCCTGGGTTCGATTTGCTTCCCAGCGTTTCCCCGTACTTGTCTTGCTGCGTCCCGTCGAGTCAGCCCTGACAGCAGATGAAGGGCGAGATGCTTTTGTTCTGCACTTTTGTCTCGAACGCCTGGCATCGGGCAGTCAAGTTCGGCGATTCAACGTTTAGCGCCTAACCGTACACAGTACGCCGCACACCAAACCCCCTCACTGCACCCACTGTGCTCACTGCACTCACTGAGCACTGGCTTCGGCTTGCTGTGCCGTACTGATAGACGGTATCCAGGTGCTCATTTCCATTTCACTTTTCAGTCTCTCTTTCATTCGAAAGGACGCGACATGCCTGACGTATTCATCCCTTCTGGTCAAACCCGCTCCTGTCAGCCCGCTTCTACCGGTATTGAGCACCAAGCCGGTACGCATCACACAGCTGCTGCAGCGCCGATGCGCCACGCCAGATTTCCATGGCTAAAGCTGCTGACAGGTCTTGCCATTGTCTTTGGTGGGCTGATGGTTGTGGTGTCTGAGCTGTTTGTCTGGGTCACATCGCCTGATCAGCAGTTTGCAAGATGGGCACTCGCTGGTGGCACAGTTGGTGTTGTCTTTACTGCACTCGGTGCCCTGTTTGCAGTGCTCGTCCTGCAGTGGGTGAGGGTGCGCGCGTCTGCTCAGGCATTAGACGAGCCAGACAGGTGGGAGCAGAATGTTTCCCAGGTTGATTCGTACGGATCCAGGTTGCGTGGAGCCGTTCTGACCCATGAGAACATCGTTCTGAGCTTTGCGGCTGGCATGATGCTGTGCGCGGCGATGCTGTCGCTCCTGATGCCGGGTGTGGAAACAGCGATCAAACTGTATGGGGTCCGGTCAGGTGTCGGAATCGTCTGGGGTGGATTCTGTGTAGGACTGTTTCTGATCTGGGCGCTTTCAAAGATCGTGTCAGCCACGATCGGACAACACCGCGAACTGGCATCGCCCGCGACTTCCGGGTCAGGTAGTGAGCGTAATTCCCTGAGCGTTCGCGATCGGGTGAAGTTGTTTGTCACCGTGATTGCCTTGCATAACATTCCTGAAGGGATGGCGGTTGGTGCATCGCTGGCTCAAGGAGACCTTGCGATTGGCTTGCCAGTCGTGGCAGCGATTGCGATACAGAATCTGCCAGAGGGTGTTGCGGTCGCGCTGGCGCTGGTCTCGGCGGGCTCCTCCATGATCATGGCGGTCGTGATTGCGTGTGTGGGCGCCTTGCTTGAGCCTGTAGGCGCTGTGCTGGCTGTGGCGATCGTCGGCAATGCAACGTGGGCGATGTGGATCTATCCGGCTGCACTCGCCTTTGCGGGGGCGGCCATGTTGTATGTCGTGACCTGTCAGGTGATTCCGGCAACACTGGCTGCCCGGGGTGGCCTGGCGGTGTGGATCGCGATGGGTCTGGGTGTCCTGGTGATGGTGGCTTTTGATTTCGCTCTGGGGTGAGGGAACCGGGTCAGTGCACACTCAGGGCGGCTGTGGTTCGTATCAGTCGGCTGCAGGTGACCGGATGCTGGACGCTGCCCGAATCATTCGTTCTGTCTTTCAGAACAACTGGTCGGTATCCGGGAAACTCAGGAAAGCCTACCCCGCATTGTCGGACATTGTCGGATTCTGAACTAGCCAGTTCAGTGGTTCAAGTCATTCGTTCAGTCATGGACGATAAGTCGGTTGAGGGTCAGTCGCCATGATAAACAGGCTTCGATCAATCTCCTTGCGGGACCGAATGAGCGACGACTCCGCGGTGAATCCCTGGTGAGTCCGTAGCGATTTCGGGGTTGTATGTGCAGCGCCAGGCGGCGAACAGCGACACCTCTTCGAAGGTGTTGCCGTACTCAGGCACTGCTGCGACTCGGAGTGGTTCGATCGTGAGACTGGCGTTCGAATGAGATGACGTTCGGTGAAAACATCGAACCGGTCGTTGTGAGTCACGACGAACCCGTCTAAAGACGGCAAGGACCGGAAAACCTTTTGCGGCCTCGCGCAATGAGAACAAATCAACGCTTATGGAACCCCCGGCTTTCGCCGTGGGGAGGTTTGTATTGCCGCGGCGCTTCAGGTGACTGCGTGCCGGGTGACCCCCGGATATTGCCTGAGTGCCGCGGTTGTCCGTGTTTGTAAGTGCTACTCAGCTTGGCAAGTGTGTCACTTGAAGCTCACGATGCCTGGATCATTGATGACGTCGGGGTTGAACTCCTTCTCGATCCACTCCAGCGAGTTTTTGCCCACCGGCGGCAGAACCAGGTTGCCCGGGATGATCATCATGTTGTCCAGCACTTTGAAGGGGTACTGATCACTGGCCTTTGTCACCCCAAAAAGCTGGGCTTCGACTGCCTGGCCGTCAGAGCGATCAATCACGACTTCGCGCCCGAAACCCTTGAACTTGATGTCGTGCATGGCTTTGGCCACCTGTTCTTTGGTTGGCCAGTTACCACCATTGTCGGCCATGGCTTTCTCGTAACCAGCCTTGAGACCATTCAGCGCCTGGGCCATGTGGTAGACCGAGTAGATCGGATAAGAACCGGTCTTTTCTCTGAACTTCTTCACAAAGGCCTGGTGGGCTGGATCATCCTTGGTTTCCGGATGCTGGAAGTAGTGATCCCCCCGTGCGCCGATGATCACACCTTCAGGCAAGGAGTCACCCAGCCGCTCCAGGGAGCTCTCGCCCAGTGACAGCACGAACTGCGAGTTGTCAAAGAGTCTGCGCTGATTAGCCTGACGCACGAAGTTGTCCAGATCACCGCCCCATGAGGTGGTCAGAATCACATCCGGACGCAGTGCCTGCAGACGGCTGATTTCTGTCGAAAAGTCGGCTGCCCCGAACTTCGGGAACATTTCCGCCACGACTTTGACGTCCGGCCGAAAGCGCTTCAGACCAGCCAGAAAGAGGTCGCGCGAATCACGTCCCCAGGCGTAATCCTGGTTCACGATCGCGATCGTCTTGAAATCCGGATTGACCTTGAGCAGGTAAAGCACCTGAGCCAGCATCTCGATGGTGGCATTGGCCTCGGTCCGAACCACGTACTGATAGTCCTTGCCTTCAAGCGCATTCTGGGTGCCGCAGTCCCACAGGATGTTGAGGACTTTGAGGTCTTCTGCCACTGGTGCCACGATGTTGCAGTGACCACTGGAGATGGATGCCAGCATCACATCGGTGCCATTGTCGACCAGACGACGGTATTCCGAGAGCAGCTTTTCGCCACCACCCCCTTCATCGATATAGGTCGGGACCACTTTGACTCCGCCAATTCCGCCCTGGGCATTGATCTCTTCGATCAGGATGTCAGCTCCGTCGCGAGCCGGAACGCCAAAGACCGATGCAGGCCCGGACAGGTAAGTGGTAATGCCGACCTTGAGTTCGTCAGGCTTGTCGGCCGCAAGCGCCACCGATGCAACCGATGCGCCCGAGGCAGCCAGAACGGCTGCTCCGAGCAGTCTGGCCAGTTTCTGTTTCATCATAAGTGTCTCCTCGTTATTGTGCGTAAAGAACCAGCGGTTAAAAATACTGCAATGGCTTGACTGAGTGACTGAGTGACTGAGTGACTTTATTGGTGTGCTACTGACTGACTTCACTCGGGCCGAACCCTAAAACACAATCGCATCCCGAAGACTGCTACCGGAAGCCAGGTGATCGAATCCTTCGTTGATTTGATCCAGCGTGAAACTCTGTCCCATCATTCTGTCTACGGGCAGTCGACCTTCCTTGTAAAGCTCGATGTAGCGGTTGATATCGATAGCAGGGACCCCTGAACCCAGATAACTGCCGCGGATTTCTCGCTCTTCACCCACAAGCTGGGAGAGCGAGAGCGAGAACCGGGATTGCGGATTGGGCAAACCTGAGGTAATGGTGGCCCCGCCTCTGCGCGTGAGGCGATACGCGGTCTCGAACGCCGGGACGGCGCCTGCCATGTCAAACCCGTAGTCCACCTGACCCCCGGCCTGATCAATCAGATCCTGATCGGTCTGCACGTTCTTTGGGTTGACGGTGTGGGTGGCACCCAGTTGCCGGGCGAGTGCCAGTTTCTCATCGGACAAGTCGACGGCGACGACCCGTCTGGCACCTGCGCCGACGGCTGCTATGAGCGCACTCAGTCCGACACCACCGAGTCCGATGATCGCCGCTGTATCACCCAGACGGATACGGGCTCGGTTGATGACAGCACCCGCACCGGTCAGGACGGCACATCCAAAAAGCGCCGCTTCGCGATGCGTAAGTTCAACATTGATCTTGACGCACGAGCGACGTGACACCACAGCATGGTCTGCAAAGCAGGAGACCCCGGTGTGGTGATTCAAGTAGGTGTTGCCGATGTGCAATCGCCGATCGCCACCGAGCAAGGTGCCCTGGCTATTGGCGTAGGCACCGGGTTCACACAGGGCAGGGCGGGCCTGCATGCAAGGCTCGCACTGACCGCAACTAGGTACAAACACCATCACCACGTGGTCGCCAGGCTTTAAGTCATGCACACCGGGTCCGACCTCAACCACCTCACCCGACGATTCGTGTCCGAGTACCATCGGCAGGGCTCTGGGGCGATCGCCATTGATGACGGACAGGTCGGAATGACACAGTCCGGCGGCTTTCATCTGCACCAGTACTTCTCCGAATCCGGGACTGTCGAGCTCGACTTCAGTGATCTCGACCGGCCGGGATTGGGCGTAGGGCATGGGCAGTCCCATCTCCCGAACAATCGCCGCCTGAATACGCATTGCTGATCTCCTTATTCTGATTTAATCCGGTGTCCTGCACTGCTGGCCCCGCATCGCTGGCCCTGCATTGCTGACCCTGCCAGACATTTCAGGTGTTCAATGTCAGTGATCCTCTTTCGATGGTCCAGATCTGGTCCGGAATACTCCCGAGAAGCTTGACGTTCGATTCAGTGATGACCACGCAGAGATCGGGCTGTAGTTCCTTCAGGCGTCCGAGTGCCAGGGCATACTCCTGACTGAGCTTGGGTGCCAGGCCCTGAAACGGTTCGTCCAGCATCAACACGCGGGTACCAACCATGATGGCCCGGCCCAGTGCCACCATCTTGCCCTGACCACCTGAGAGCGCAGAACCTGATCTGGCGAGCATGGGTTCGATCTGCGGAACCACCTTGAGCACGGTTTGCAGACGTTCGGTGATCTCTTGAGCGGACTGTCCTTGTACTTCGCATGGCAGTCGCAGGTTCTGCTCGACACTCATGGTCGGGAAGATCACGCGGTCTTCGGGTGCGTAGCCGAAATTCAGTTCGGCTCGCACATGACCAGGCAGGTCGATGAGCTCCCTGTCATCAAACCGGATACTGCCCGAGCGGGCTTTGACCAGTCCCATGATCGAGCGCAAGAGGGTGGTTTTTCCGGCGCCATTGCGCCCGACAATGCCAATCGTGCGCGCGTCATCAAACTGTGCCGAGACGTCTCTGAGAATCCGGTTGGAGGCGAGGTCCACGTTGAGTTTTTCAATGGTCAGCATCGCTTACACCCCCAGCACGTCGCTTTTGATTTGCGGGTTCTCCAGCACTTCGTCTGGTGGGCCGTCCGCTGCGATCCGCCCGTCAATCCACGCAGCCACTCTGGATGCGTACTCAGCCACAATATCGACATCGTGTTCGACGAACCAGCTGGTGACCTTTCTTTCCTCCAGGGCGTGCATGACGGTCTTCATGAGCGGGTGCTTTTCTTCGGAGGCTACGCCACTGGTGGGCTCATCCATGATGAGCAACTTCGGACGCAGGGCAAGTGCCATGCCGACGTCCAGCAACTTGCGTTTGCCCTCAGGCAGGTCCGATGAGCGTTCCCGGCTGACGTCTGAAAGCCCGACCAGTTCGAGCGTGTCGTCGACGTCCTTGCGGTCAACCGTGCTCTCCAGACTGCGAAACCAGCTCAGTTCGGCATTGCGTCTGGCTGCGGCCAGCTCGATGCATTCGCGCACCGTGTGCTCGGTAAAGAGCTGTGGTAACTGAAACGAACGACCCAGACCGAGTCGCACGATCTGGCGCGGTTTCATCTGAGTGATGTCGCGCCCATCGAAATACACCTTGCCCGTCTGGGGTTTGAGGTAACCGGTGCAGATGTTGATAAAGGTGGTTTTACCCGCACCATTCTGGCCGATGACCGCCAGTCGTTCGCCCTGGTGTAGTTCGAAGTCGATGTGGTCTGCAGCAACGACGCCGCCAAACGCGAGATAAAGGTCGGTGGTCTTGACCAGGGGCTGCATCAGATCTTCCTCCGTGACTTCTCGCGGTTGTATTCAATGAACTTGCCTACAATCCCGTTGGGCACCAGAAAGATGACAATGATGAGGGACAGGCCCAGGAACAGTTGCCACAGATCCGGAAAGTAGGCTGAGGACATGAGCTTGACTGTCTCGAACACAGCAGCGCCCAGAAACGCTCCGGCGGCATGGGCAGCCCCACCCAGAATCACGATAAATACGTACTCGCCAGAGCGCAGCCAGAGTCCGATCTCGGGGGTGACCAGGCCTTGCAGAAGGGCCAGCATCGCACCCGAAAATCCCACAATCAATCCGGAGAAGACGTAACCCTTCCACATGATGAAGTAAGCAGAAAACCCCAGATACTCCAGGCGCGTCTCGTTGGTCTTGATGGCCGAGAGTGCCTGACCGCTACCGGAACGGAAGTAACGCTGTACCCAGACCGCCAGAAACAGCGACAGTGCGAGGCTCATGATGAGTAGCCACTGCTCGTAGGTGTCGCGGTTCATTGCGACGCCTGCCAGCGGTGGCCGGGTGATGTTGATCCCGTCCGTGCCGCCCGTGATGTGGTAGAGCTTGCTCAGAAGGGCGAACAGCACCATGCTGAAGGCCAGGTTCAGCATCCCGAAAAAAATGCCGCGGTAGCGCACCATGAACAGGCCGATGAGGGCCGATGTCAACGTGGCTGCGACCACGCCCGCCAGGATAAGGACCAGTGCATCAGTACCGGGATAGGCACGGGCAATGAAGGCCACCACATAAGCTGAAATACAGGCGTACATGGCGTGACCGAACGAGACCTGTCCGGCCCGAACCATCACTGACACGCCCAGCGCGGCTATTGCGTACGTCAACCCGAAGATGATGGGTGTGGTCAACCAGGTGAAGGCAGTGCCGGCCCAGAGTGCGACCAGGGCACAGACAGTGCTCAGGAGATAGAGTCTCATCAGATGGTCCTCGCCTGGGCAACCGTGAACAGACCATGCGGACGGATGATGAGCACCAGCACCATGATGATGTAAGGCACCGCGACCTCGATCTCTGGTGCCATATAGACCGAGATCGATCGCATGATGCCGATCAGCAGGGCAGCCAGCAGGGCACCTGAGATCTGTCCAAGACCTGCTGTGGCCACCACAGCAAACGACAGCACGATCATGTCGGTGCCGGCACCCGGTACCAACGACGTGGTGGGTGAGGCCAGTGCACCCCCCAGAGCCCCGAGAAACGTGGCAATCACAAAGGTGACCAGACCGATTTTTTTGGTATTAATGCCCAGTGCCGTGGCCACCTCACGGTTATGTGTGGTGGCCACGGTCTGCTTGCCTAGTCGTGTGTAACGCAGAAAGTATTCCAGTGCGAGATATGCGACCAGAGCGGTCACCGGGACGACCACGATCTGGTAAGTGGTGTAGTAAATTCCGCCGAGTTCGATGTTGCCCAGACGGCCGACCACCTCGCTGGCGCTGTAGGGTTGCACCCCCCAGATCATGCGCAGTACATCTTCGAGCACCAGAAATCCGCCAAACGTGATCAGGAGCTTCAGGATCGGGTCATAGGCGTGAGCACGCCGGATCAGGATGAACTCCATCAAGGAGCCGAGCACCAGTCCGACGATGATTGCAGCGAGAAACAAGACCCCGAGCAGGAGCACAGGCGACTCGGTCCGGGTGGCAAAGTAGGCCACCAGCGTGGCGGCTGTGTAGCCACCAAACGCATAGAATGCGCCGTGTGCAACATTCAGGATGCCCATCACCCCGAAGACCAGCGTCAGACCCATGGATACCAGAAACAGCAGGCTGGCGTAGGCGACGCCATCCACCAGTGCGAGTGGAAGCAGATCGAGTGGCACGTTGTCTCCTCATGTGTATACCGTCAAATGGGGTGCCTTGCAAACGACGGGCGCTGTGCATTCTCCAGATCTCAGTCCGTTGCGATGCCAGCAATGCAAACTAAGATTAATCGGTAAAACCAATCTCTGGAATTAGGGTTTGCGAACATAACTCGCATGTGCAACAACATGACCGAGTGGTAAAGTCAGATCACTGACTGCTATCAGAAAGTAGTCGACGACCGCCACAGCAGATCATTCGTTCTGGGGGTCACTAACCAGGGGCACTAACTGAGAGACACCAACTGAGAGACACTAACTGAGAGACACTGACGGTGCGGCGATTCATGCAAGTAGAATGGATCCACGGTCGGTCTACGAAGGTGAGTCTCGCCCGAAGATGGCCCCTGACGTTTGTGCCCAGTAACACCAGGCAGTTTGCCATACTGATGCATACTGCCCAGACATACCGCCAGGAAATGATTGTGGAGAAAGAATCGAACGTGACAAAAGAATCGACCGCAAAGGCATCTGTCAAATCATCCAGAACAGCCAGCAAGAGCTCAACCAAGGTTGGTCGCGCGACTTTGAAGAGTGTTGTGAAGACGGCAATGAATCCTGCAGCGAGGCCTGCAGACAAGGCCACAGCCAACGCAGACAGGACCGCTGGTTCCATGAAGTCGGCGGATTCGTCCTTGCCTGGAAACCCGGTTCGTGGCAAAAAGCCAGCGAAGAAGGCAACAGCAAAGAAATCAGCTGCAAAGAAATCAGCTGCAAAGAAAGCCGCGGTCAGAAAGGAGGCTGCCAAGGAACCTCGCCTGTTGCGCAGTCACGCCCCGGAGAACCTTTCCAGGGAGGAATGGCAGCGCGGATTGCGTCGTCAGTTTGGCCGGGAGCAGGATTTCGGGTTACAGAATGTCGGGCATGAACCGTTTTTCTCCGAGTTCAAAGTCAGCAATCCGGATTCTGGCAGTGCGTATCGGGTGGTCATTCGAGGCTTGAACCCTGGTGATAACTATTGCGCCTGTCCGGACTACGCCACCAACGAACTCGGGACCTGCAAGCACATCGAGTTCACCCTCTTTTCTCTCCAGAAAAAGCGCGGCGCAAAGACGGCGTTTGCCCGTGGATACCATCCGCCATTCTCAGAGATCTATCTTCGCCACGCGACCGCTCTAAGCAGTCAGCGGGCGGTGCATTTTCGGGCGGGAACCGATTGTCCCGATGTCATTCGCAAGCTCGCTGCAGTCCTATTTGATGAGCAGGCCGATGGACGGATGCGTGACATCGAGATCAGGGATCTTGAACGTTTCATGGCGCTTGCGACCCAGGCCGAACATGACTTACGGGTTTATGACGATGCACTGGATTTTCTGGCGGGGCAGCGTGACGCCAGACGTCGTCAGGAGCAACTGCAAAAGCTGTTTCCAGATGGCCCGAACGACGCTCGCCTGCGCAAATTGCTCAAGGTCCCGCTGTATCCGTATCAGGCTGAAGGGGCACTTTTTGCGGTGCGGGCAGGAAGGGCACTGATCGGTGATGAAATGGGTCTTGGCAAAACCATCCAGGCCATCGCCGCGGCGGAGATCCTGATCAGGCACTTTGGTGCACTGAAGGTTCTGGTGATCTGTCCCACCTCGCTTGCCTATCAGTGGCAAAGCGAGATTGCCCGCCTCACTGGCCGGGATCCTGGACTGTCTGCCGGTGGCATACGGGTCATGTCTGGTGCGCGGACCCGCCGGGAACAGGAGTACCCGATCGAGGATCTGTACAAGATCACCAACTACGAAAAACTCAAGCTCGATCAGGACCTGATCACCCAGTGGTCGCCTGATCTGGTGATCGTTGACGAGGCGCAGCGGATCAAGAACTGGAACACGCTCGCAGCCCGATCCCTTAAACGCATCGACAGCCCATATGCTGTGGTGCTCACCGGCACACCGCTGGAGAACAAACTCGAAGAACTGATCTCGATCGTCCAGTTCGTGGATCAGCATCGACTGGGTCCGACATGGAAGTTGCTCAACGAGCACCAGGTCAGGGACGAAGCGGGGCGTGTGACTGGTTACACAGGCCTCGAGCGGATTGGTCAGACCCTGGCGCCGATCATGATTCGCCGTCTTAAAGCAGAGGTACTGACCCAGTTGCCCGAACGCACAGACACCAATCTGCTTGTACCGATGACCGAGGCGCAGATGGCCTGTCACCAGGAGAACGAGAACGTCGTCAATCGCATCGTGCATCGCTGGCGCAAGCTGCGGTTTCTCACCGACACGGATCAGCGCCGCTTGATGTCGGCTTTGCAGAACATGCGCATGGCCTGTGTGAGCACCTATCTGCTTGACGATGCGAGCGATCACGGCGTCAAGGCTGACGAACTCACCCAGATCTTTGAGCGCCTGTTTGAATCGGACGATACCAAAGCGGTTGTGTTCAGCCAGTGGCTGGGCACGCAGGAGATTCTGGCACGCCGACTGGATGCATCGGGTATCGGCTATGTCCGGTTCCATGGGCAGGTGCCGTCTGACCAGCGTGGTGATTTGATCAACCGCTTCAAGAACGACCCTCAATGCAGGGTGTTTCTGGCCAGCGATGCAGCGGCCACAGGGATGAACCTGCAGTTCGCCACCACGGTGGTCAACATGGATCTACCCTGGAATCCGGCCTTGATGGAGCAACGCATCGCAAGAATTCATCGCATGGGCCAGCAACGACCGATTCAGGTGATCAATCTGATCTCCAAAGGCACGATTGAAGAAGGCATGCTCTCACGCCTGGCGTTCAAACGATCCCTGGCGGCCGGCATCCTGGATGGTGCGTCGGGTGAGATCTCGCTTGGCGGATCCCGACTCAATCGTTTCATGAAGGATATTGAAGCAGTCACCGAGGGCAAATATCAGGCCGCTCAGGCAGGTCATGCAGGTCAGGCCGATCTGATGACGCCGCAAGAAGAAGCGTCGGGCGTCATGGCTGCAGCAAGCGAAACTGACCATTCGGGTGAGGATGGCGCACGCCAGCGCGTGCAGGATGATGTGGCGATCAGGGCAGGAGACGAGGTCGACACCGTCAGGAAAGCCAGCGCGGATGTTGGCGATGACGCCAGCAATGACGGCCAGCGCATTCCCGGCAGTACACAACCCGAGTCTGCCGTCCCGGACACTGAAGTACTTCAGGATGGTCAGACAATGATTGCTGACCCCTGGCAGGCGTTTGCCCAGGTGGGTTCAGAGCTGGTGTCCGCACTGACTGCAGCTAGTGACCCCCGGAAAAGCCATCCCTGGGTCGAGCGTGATCAGAGCGGTCGGCAGAGCTTGCGTTTGCCATTACCGTCGCCAGAGGTGTCCCGTCAGATGGCAGATGTGTTGTCGATGCTCGCCAGTGCGTTGCGGCGCCCTTAGGGCATGTCATTACACACAAGTCATTCGTCCTGCAGTTCCCGGGCAAATTTCAATCCGGCCGCGAAGTCGACCACCCGCTGTAATCCGAGCCAGATCGTTTTAACACCCGGTTCGCCATCACCTTTGCGACCCAGGAATCCGCCGAGCGTGGCAATCAGGCGGATCACCTCATTGAGCTTAGGGGGTGACTTGGGCACTTTCTTACTGTTGAGGATGTATGCGGCCTGCCATTCGTCTTTTTCAAACAGCAGGGCTGCATCCAGATCCGGGCAGGTTCTGCCCAAGCGCATCAACCTCGCAATGCGCCAGGCCACCACCATGAACAAGGCCAGTGCGCGCTCCAGTCGATCCACGGTACTCAGCTGCAAAGCTTCGACCTTGCAGCCATTTTTCAACACATGAAAGAACAGTTCGATCTCCCATCGCGCCCGATACCAGTCAATCAACTCAATGGCTGACTCGAGCGTTTGCACTTCGCGGTTGGTGAGTAATCGCCATTCGACTGGCTTGACACCCTTGGGCGCCTCGTCTTCGCGTGCCACCAGGCAACTGACCTCAATCTCACCACCCTTGCCATCGGCAATCATCAGGCGTCGCACCCAGATGCGTTGCCGGACTTCACGAGCCTTCTGGCCCTGGCGCGAGGGCATCGTAAAGCAGATGCCTCCTACGGGGTCGCCCCCGGTCACCGTCGACCAGAGCTTGCCACCTTCCGGTAATGCCCGGTTGTGTTGTGAGCGGATCAGCCAGTCAGCCGGATGGCCCAAATCTCGCGCCTGAGCCATCAGTGCAGCAATGTCAGCCTCGCGATCAGCCACATACACCAGCCGGGTCTCGGGCAGAGTGGGTGCCAGCTCAGCAACACGACTGTAGCCTTCGCTCCAGCGCGTGCTCTCGGTGACGCCTGCTCGTTGGCCGCTCTCGTCGCGTGGCTCCCGTGCCCACATCCAGGCATCAAGCACGCCCAGTGGTTCACGCTCAGGCGTGATGGCATAAGTGGGATGCAGATACATCCCTCGCTGTGCCTCGTAAGACAACGGACCCAGCCCGCCAATGCTCTGACCGTTGAAGTCTAGCTCCGTGGTGTCTTGCAGACATAGCACCACCTGATGCGCTCGCATACGCGTCTCGGCGCATTGCCAGTGCGGTGCAAGGATATCTTCCCATCCGATCTCATCCTGCGCCAGAAACCGATAGGCCGCCTGGGGTTTCAGCCCAGCCACCACACGCTTGCGGGATGCTCGCCATCGGATTGGCTGCCATTTGCTCGGCAAGCAAAGCCGTACGTTTGTTCAGGCGTTTGTCGCCCAGGTCAATGTTCTTGAACTCTTCTGCAGCCCAACTCACGCCACTCATCCACGACTCAATACAAAGTCAGCATGTTACGCGCCATTCCTAAAGTTGTGTGTAATGGGATGCCCCTGAGCTTGCAGGTCGCGATGAGCTAAGAGAAGAGTTGCGAATCGCTTTAGAGCGCGCTCGCATCGGTCGCTCAGCAAAGAGTGCGATGCTCGCAGGATTACGCGGCGTAGGGAAGACGGTCCTGCTCGATCGCGTTCGCGACGATGCCGAGCAAGCCGGGATTCATACCATCCGTATCGAAGCACCCGAAGGAAAGTCCCTTCCTGCGCTACTCGCCCCACAGGTGAGACTGGCGTTATTGCGGCTGAGACAGATAGAAGCTGCCAAAGCGTATGCGATCAGAGGTCTTAGAGGATTGGCCGGATTTGTCGGGAGATTAAAGATCACCTTCGGGGATATCGAAGTGGGACTCGACTACGACCCCGAGCCAGGGCTCGCTGACAACGGCGACCTCGAGCATGACTTGCAAGCGCTTTTTGAGCAGGTGGGGCTTTCTGCGAAGGCAGGAAAGACCGCGTTAGCGATCTTTATTGATGAGCTTCAGTATGTTCCAGAGGAACAGCTTGCAGCGCTGATCACGGCAATGCATCGCTCTGAGCAGAGGCAACTGCCGATTGTACTCATAGGCGCTGGTTTGCCTCAGTTGCGCGCTCGCATGGGAAATGCAAAATCCTATGCCGAACGTCTGTTTGACTTTCCGTTCATCGGTCCTTTGAGCAGCGAAGCGGCCAGACTAGCGATCAAAAAGCCGCTGCAGGACGAGGGTGTTCAGATTACCGAGGAGGCGCTCGACGAAATTCTTTCATTGACCAAAGGGTATGCATACTTCCTGCAACAATGGGGCAGTCACACTTGGAGCATCGCGCAACAGTCTCCGATCGTGATCGACGATGTTAAAGCAGCAAGCTTGACTGCGATTGCAGCACTGGATGAAAGTTTTTTTCGGGTGCGTTTTGACAGGTTGACCCCGAAAGAAAAATTGTACCTTCGGGCGATGGCCGAGCTTGGGGTTGGCCCTCATCGGTCGGGTGACATTGCCGCAATGCTGTCGACGCGCGTTTCATCACTTGCACCAACTCGTAGCGCCTTGATCACCAAAGGCATGATCTGGAGCCCTAATCATGTAGACACGGCTTTCACCGTTCCCATGTTTGATGAATTCATGAACCGGATCATGCCAGAAATGAGGCCATAACGACAGGTTTGTACTCATTTCTTGCGTTGGCCCAGGTTATTCTGGATCAGGTCACAGGTTTAACCGAAGGACTGAGCCGTCCCATCTGGTTTTGTGCTGACACGGCTGAAACGGAGCCCTTCAACAAAAGTAATGTGAAGGGCTTGTGCAAGACAGGAATCGAGTCTCTCTCGTCGTCATTGAGCAGGATGTTCACCATTTGGGTTGGCATCTACGGCTCGAATAACCCAATCCGATCGCGTCTGCTATCACACCGCAGTAGCGGATGAACTGCAAGCTGAAGGCATCATCAGATCGTATGACTCGTGAAGATCAATGTGTTCGACTTGCAAGTCGTGATCTTCAGCTTGTCCGGATCTGGA
Organism: Orrella marina; assembly: GCF_003058465.1. NCBI lineage: Bacteria > Pseudomonadati > Pseudomonadota > Betaproteobacteria > Burkholderiales > Alcaligenaceae > Orrella > Orrella marina. Next base: position 878,450 of record NZ_CP028901.1, read on the forward strand.
TAAATGAAGAAAAATCTACAAATCAACGCGGGGATGAGAGTCTGGAAAACTGGCCGCTTTCGTATTCAGACTACGCTTGGTGGAATCAAGAACGCTGGCTGATCAATGCCCGCGCAACGGTCACTCCAAAGGACTCGTTCGAGAAGCCCTCCTAAGAATCCTTGCAGGGGGTAAACAGTTCCACGACAGTGCTTGTCATGTTTCTGAAATCATGATTTGGCGACACGTATGAAACTCATGTCGCTCTGAACGACATGAGTTTCATACGTGTCGCTATTTCTGAAAAACTAGAACATGACTTGTTGACGTGTCGCGAGTAACGACGTAAGCTGGAAACGTGTCGTCAAAATGATATTTTTGCATCATGAGTGATATTGCGCTTGCCTGGCATCCCGAGCAACCCCATAACCAGTTGCCAGCGCTGCCGCCAGCGCAAGAGCTGGAGACCCGGCCCGTACTCAAGGCCTGCATCGAGGCTCGTGCCGCGTTGGCTGAACTCAAGCAGGCGGCCGAGTTAATTCCGAACCAGACGATGCTGATCAACACCATTCCCTTGCTGGAGGCTAAGGGACTGTTAACAAATAATATAGTCGAATGACTAGGGTCGTATGCAGTAATTCCATTCGCCATGGAAATCGCTTCGATCGATCTTGATCGTCGCCATTTGGGCGTCAGTGACAGAAATTCCCTTCGGATACGCGGCAGTATCGAGCTCGGCCTTAACCGACAGGCCGCTACGGGTTCGTGTGTTGGCGATCAGATTGACAATGACTTCGTGACTGATCAGTGGGCGCGCGCGCCAGTTCATGGTGATGAACGAGAACAAGCGGTGTTCAATCTTGTTCCATTTGCTGGTCCCGGGAGGAAAGTGATGCACGTGAATCTCGAGCCCCAGTTCCCTGGCTAACTGGCTCAACTCATACTTCCATAGCCGAACCCGATGGCCATTGCTGCCACCACCATCTGCTGTGATCGTCAATCGGCTGGCTTCAGGATAGCGCGCTCGGCCCATCGAGAACCACCAGCGCCGGATAGTTTGCACGGCAAATGTCGACGTGTCGTGATCCGTTCCCACGCTGACCCAACCCTCATCAGCACCTATGTCATAAACGCCGTACGGATTGGCGCGCCCCAGATCCTTGTCGACAAAGTCATGAACCTGGACCTGATCGGGTTGACCTCTAGGCAGCCATCGCTGGCCCGCGTTCTTGAAGGCCCCAACCAGCTCCTTCTTTTTGGTATCGACCGAAATGACCGGTTCGTTTGCATCCAGTGCGATCTTCACGGCTGCATTGATGTGCTCAAACTGTGCGTTTCGATCAGGACTCTGGTTGCCTTCGAGCACCTTGGCGTTTGCTTGCAGACTAAAATTCTGGCTACGCAATATATTGCCCACCACCACATGGCTGACCTGATGATGTCTGGTCTTGAGCTCATCGGCCAGATTGCGCAGACTCTTGCATGTCCAGCGCAACGGTGACTCCGGGTCACCTCGCGTGGTCGGCTCGACCAGAGCCAAAAGGTCTGCAACCAAGGTCTCATCGGTTGTCTCGAGTCGCTTGCGGCCACCTCCCGGTCGACGCGATCCTGTTGCCGTCGTGGACCGAGAGTCATCCGCCGCGTCGATACTTTTCAACGAGCCGAGCTCCTTGATACCGGCGGCTACCGTTGTGCGGGATGCACCAGTGGCCGATGCCACCTCGGCTATGCCACCTCGACCGAGTGCTTTGGCTTCTGCGCCGAGCAACAATCTTCTCTGACGCTCATTGAGTGTCTCGTTCAGCGCCTCCCAGCGCAAAGCGATTGGTGAGATATTCGGCATTCGATAAGCATAGCCGATTCCCAATAAATAACCAAGTTAAATATTTACAGTCTCTAAAGACAGCTCGGAAATTGAGAACATCGTCACCACCACTGACCAACTGTTCCAGTATGCGCACGGTCACCAGAACGCCGATCCTGCCACCAAAGAGGCGCTACGTTACCGCACCGCGTTGCATCAAGGCTTTCAGTCACTCAAGACAAGGCCGTTATGTACAGCGACCGCCGTGGATGTTTGTCGCACCCTCAAAGGGGTGGACATGGATATCCGCCGCACCCCGGGCACCCAGCTTGCCAACGACCGCACGGGTGAGGTGGTCTATACCCCGCCCGAAGGCGAGGCGCGTTTGCGTGACATGCTGGCCAACTGGGAGCGATTTCTACACAATCAGACCGATCTGGACCCGTTGATCCGCATGGCCGTGGGCCACTACCAGTTTGAGGCGATACACCCGTTTACTGACGGCAACGGTCGTACCGGTCGTGTGCTCAATATCCTCTATCTTATTCAGCAAGAGCTGTTGAACCTGCCAATCCTGTACCTGAGTCGCCATGTGATCGCCAACAAGACCGACTACTATCGCTTGTTGCTCAGTGTCACGCGTGACGGCGCATGGGAACCCTGGCTGCTTTTCATGTTGCAGGCCGTCGCAGATACGTCCAGATGGACCACGGGCAAGATCGCAGCCATTCGCGGGCTGGCTGAACACACCACCGAGCACGTGCGTACGCGCTTGCCCAAGATCTATACCCGCGAACTGGTGGATGTCATCTTTGAGCAACCGTATTGCCGCATCGGAAATCTGGTGGACAAAGGGATTGCCCAACGTCAGGCCGCTTCGCGCTACCTGCATGATCTGGTCAGCCTGGGGGTGCTACGCGAAATGCCGTTTGGCAAGGAAAAGCTCTTCATCCATCCCAAGCTGATGCAACTGCTTGGCCGAGACAGCAACGACTTCCAGCTTTACGCCTGAAGGGCTCGCAACGGAGGTCGCTTTGGGTGTGTAGCGCGAAGTTTGCTCTTGCGAAGTGCATCGAGAACGTTTTGCTGATTTCGATAGGAGGTGCTATCCATCACCTTCGTGGTGCCCTTACCGATAACGATCAGGTACAAGATGGCACAGCCGACTGGATGTGGTCGAAATAATCGGGCAGGGGGTTCTCATTCACACCGGTTGTGCTTTCGCGAGGACCTTGGCCCGCAACCTCGGCGGCAGATCGCCAGGTGTCAGCAAATCGACGTCAACGCGGAGCAGCAATCTCCGCTCTTCTTCCAGATTGCCTAAGTCCGACGGTGCGCGGCACCGGGCAGCACATCGACCAGCAGATCAAGGTCGCTGCCAATCCGGTCCGTGCCATGCAGCACCGGTCCGAGAATGCGCGGATTCGCTGTTCGGAAGTGACCGACCACTTCGCGCACCCCGTCTCGCTTCATGTCGAGCACAACGGACGGTCGCATCGGCATCCTTCTATCATCGAAACCCATTGACCAACTGTAAGCGCAATCCCCTGACGTTCGTATAAGAAAGGCGTTTGAAGGTCCATTCCTGAAAATGACACTGAATCGATTCCTCATGCCTGGCCGTCCCCTGGATACCTCGCGCAATCCATTTCTCCCTGTTTTAGTCGCAACAGGGCGATCGGGCGGCATGGATTGTCACAGTTCACGCCATCCAGGTACCCTACGTTGAAACTCGTCCTGAAATGCTGGCCGAGTTTTGTTCTCATATTTCAAAGCAGTTGCCAGTCTGATCCAGCGCTGCTCGTCGGGTACGACGACCGTCAGAAGACGATGGATTCGGGCCATGATCCGGGCTTGCTGGGCGTATGCACTGCGTTTGGCTGAGCGTGTCCGGCTGACCCGATGTACACAGCGAATGTAGTAGTCAAGCATCTCTTCTGGATAGACTGGCTCCAGAGTCTCAGCCGCGCGCACTTCGTGTTCAGAGGCATACTCATCGCCATAGCAGCTTGCCTGCATGGCTTTCATGGCCTGAAGGTGTTCTTTTCGGTGTGACCGGATACGCATCTGCTCCGTGTCCCACGCTTTGGGCAAGGCGTTGATGAGCCGGGTTTCGTACATGCCCCATTCTTCGGGGGAGCAGAGCGCCTCAAACGGCGGAGGGGCGTCATCTGTACCGATCGGTTCAGCAACACTATGCTGGACTTCAGAAGATCGAGACACTGCTGGCGGTCGTTCGGGAATCTGGCACGCAATCACTGCGTGTCGGATGCACGCCGACAATCGGGGTGGGGTTGCTGCCCCAGGTGGTGCAGGCATTTCTCAAGCGATTCCCGAACACGCACATCAGCATTCAGACCATCTATTTCATATGGTGATCTAGTGCTATCATGACATCATGATTTAATCGTCGCAACAGTTTTCTGAAAAAATTCCAGAAATGGCGCAAGAACAAAACTGCCCACATGCCTACAAACCTGCCGACACACCCGACGAGTAGGCCGCCGTGGGATCATCAGAGAACCAGCGCTGACACCTTTGCCAGCCATGCACCCAAAGACCGAGACAGGAGACCGAACAGCATGAGTCCATCCCTCACCGACCCGCACGCCCAGACCTATCCGGCAGGACTGACCATCAAGACCGGTCGCAATCAGGCATTGAGAGCGGCGCTGGCATCGGATCAGTTCCTGATTGCACCCGGTGCCTTTGACTGCCTGAGCGCCCGGCTGGTCGAAAAAGCCGGATTCGGCGCGGTCTATCTGACGGGCTCCGGGATGTCCATGTCGGCACTCGGTGCACCCGATGTGGGGTTGATGACGTTTACCGAGGTCCTGGACCGCGCCAAACGGATCGCAGATCTGGTCGGTATTCCGATCGTGGTCGATGCAGACACCGGGTATGGCGGACCATTGAATGTCGTGCGCACCGTGCGCGAGTTCGAAAAAGCAGGGGTGAGCGCGATTCAGCTTGAAGATCAGGCATGGCCCAAGAAATGCGGGCATGAGGCAGGACGTCAACTGGTCTCGACCCAGGAAATGGTCGGACGCATCAAGGCAGCCGCCGATGGCAGACTCGATCCGGATCTTGTGATCATTGCGCGCACCGATGCGCGCAGTGATCACGGACTGCAGGCCGCGATCGAGCGTGGACAGCAGTACGCAGAAGCGGGCGCTGACGTGATCTTCGTCGAGTCCCCGCAAAGCCGGGAAGAACTGGCCACGGTCGGGCAGTCGTTCAAGGTGCCGCTTCTGGCCAACATGGTCGAAGGCGGGCGCACGCCAATCCTGCCCGCTGACGAACTGAGTCGTCTCGGGTTTTCAATGGCGATCTACCCCAATGCGCTGACCCGTCTCTTTGCCAAGGCGGGCCTGCAGATGCTCGCCCAGCTGGCTCAGGACGGTACCACCGATGCCTGCAAGGCGCAGATGTTCAATCACCGTGAACTCTGGTCGCTCTTTGAGTATGAGAAGTGGATCCAGACCGAAGAACGGCTTCGGTAACCCACGCATGCCTGCGTTCAGGCAACAAGTGGGTTCAGCGCGATGCACTGAAAGATGGCACGTGTGATGCTGGTGTTCAGGCTTACGGGGCTGTTTGCGTTGTGACTGATCACCGTGCGAGTAAGGAGTGGCAGGCAGGGCAGGTGGCGTGGCGGGAGCAGAGGAGAAGACATGCTGCGACGGGTCCCGTGAGAGATGCAGCGAGATGTGCGATGAGAGATGTAGCGAGATGTGCAGCGAGATCTGTGGATCAGAACACAGATAAGGACGGTTTTTTGTTCTGTTTGTTGGTCTGCTCTTTCATCGCATCCTGGCTTCCCAAGCATTTCTTTTGAAAATGTTACGATCAGGTGAAGTGGTTGTCGGCAACGTCACCCTGCACAGCTTGCATAAGTTGCGATCACCCAGGGGACTGCTGACCAGATCAACCGGTAAAGAGATCAAAAGACAAGCCGGTAAAGGGCGCCAGCCAGCACGCTGGTCCAGCGGGTCTGGATCGGGTCGCAAGGCGCGAGTGCTAACGGGTCATGGAGCGGTGGTGGGTTGATACTTCAGGGTCTTGGCGCATGGGTATTTTTTTGCGGTTTCAGGCTTTGCGGCTTCCCAGATAACAGTACTCAGGTCAGTACGCAGGGTCCAGACCAGATTCCAGACCCGGTGTCGGACGACATGGAAAGCAGGGATTCAAACTGGTATCTCAATCCAGTTTTGATCCGGTCTCAATCCGGACCTGACGCCATGGAACACTGCGGTTTTTCGCGAGAAGAAGAATGAACGGACTACCACCCAACTCACACGAGCCACGATATGTGCAGCTCGCCAAGACACTACTGGAACGGATCTCCCAGGGGGAGTTCCCGGTTGGTGAGCTGTTGCCCAAGGAAGCCGAGCTGTGCGAAAGCTTTCAGGTGAGCCGCACCACCGTTCGAGAGGCATTGCGCATCATCAGTGAGCAGGGCGTGGTCGAGAAGCTTCATGGCATCGGGACAGTCGTCAAAACCCGTGAGCCACGACGTAACTTCGTGGTGTCAGTCAACTCGGCTGATCTGATGCAGTACGGGATGGAAACCCACCTGAAAATGGTCGATCGCGCGAAACTGGTCACGCAGCCTTATCATCGTCAGTTGTTTGGGTGCGATACGGGCGAGACCTGGTACCGAATCCGCGGGGTGCGTTCACCGATCGAGGATGAAGCCCATCCCATTGCATTTCTGGAGGTCTATCTGCCTGAGCGCTTCGCTCAGGTCGCTGAACAGGACATGATCAGCAATCTCCCTTACCACCGTCGTATCGTGGAACGATACCGGATTCCCGTGGTGGGCATTGAGCAGGAAATCCTGGCGATTGCGATGTCTCAGGAAGTGGCTGAGTTGCTGAATTCACCTGCAGGAGATCCTGCATTGCTGGTCACCAGGCGCTTCATAGGTCCGGGCGGACAATTGATCCAGGCATCGGTCAACACCCACCCGAGCGATCGGTTCTCCTACCGGTTTTATATGAATCAGGTCCGGTATTAAGGTGTGTGATACCTAATAATCCGGCGCTTGACCCATATCGCCAGGGGCATTACCCTGGGACTTTCCTGCCGTCACTTGCGATGGCCATCAGATCACGCTCGTCAGAAAAGGACGGTTCGGTAAAGTCATCATCGCGTTTCTCCGTGATGAGTCGATGATGTATTTCGACAGTCATTACGACACGAAGTGCGCCCTGATGTCAGGATTGATACGGCAATCCAGGACCAGCACGGTGGCTGCTCCGTCTTGTAGCCATCGTTCAGCAACTTCCAGTTCGGCAGGCGAACGAATCGTGGCGGCCTGTGCTCCCATTGATTGCGCAATCGCAGCAAAGGAGGGGTTGGGTGTTAGCGCCACGTCAGTCGGTAAACCTTGTTCACTCAGAAAGTTCACTTCGGAGCCCAGTGCTTCGTCGTTGCTGATGACAACCAGCATAGGGAGCCGCAGACGAATCGCGGTCTCCAGATCCCCCAGAGCCATCATCATGCTGGCGTCCCCGATGGCGACCATCACGATCTCGTTCGGTCTGGCAATGGCTGCACCGATCCCGATGCCCATTCCCAGACCAATCGAACCGGCATCGCTTGCCTGCATGAAGTTGCGCTCACGAGAAACGGACACGTACCGGATGGCAAACCTGGCCTGCTGTCCGCCGTCAGCACAAAGGATGCGCCCGGACGGCAGGAGGCGATCGAGTTCAATCATCAATACCCGCGGGTCAATCAGACCATTGCCACTCTTGTCGTGCACATCCGTGCCCGCCTTGAACCCGGCAATGGCTTGCCGGGTCTGCGTGTCCCGAAAGCCTTGCGCTTGATGTGCGCGTTTTTCGAGTTCAGCAACAAGACGCTCGGCTGTGAGTCGCGTATCCGCCGCAACGGCCACCTCGACATCCAGAAACCGTCCGAATGCCGAGGGGTCAGTATCGACCTGGATAACCATTGCTTTGGGAAAGAGTGTGTTCTTGTAGGTCGTCAATGCATTCAGGCCCGCGCCAAAGACCAGAACACAATCCGCTTGCGGAATCAGTTCGGAAGCGACGGGTGTTGCGTACGTGCCGCAGATGCCGATGTTGAACGGATCATCGTGAAACAGTGCATTGGCAGGCAAGGTGGTCGCCATCAATGCACCCGTCAATTCACCCAGACGCCTGAGTGCGGGTGCTGCGCCAGCGTCCAAAGCACCGCGTCCTGCCAGGATGAGGGGTCGGTTGATTGCCCAGGTTTCCTGCAACAGATCAGCAATCGCGCAGATGCTCTCATCGGATGGCTCGGTCGCGATCCGGCTTCGCTCACCGGATCGTGAAGGCTGGTCGACAGGCGCCTGGCTGGGTGACTGAAATCCCAGGTCCGTCTCTTCCGATTCGGGGTCCAGATTGCCTTCGAGCACATCTCTGGGCAAGATGAGCACCACAGTACCCGCACTGGCAGCCTGCATGACGTATCGGGTCTGTTGCCAGGCAGTCGCGACGGTTTCTGGTTTGACCGACACAATCCCGAGCGTGTCGAGGACCGCAGATTGTGGAAAGAACTTCAGCCAGCTTGCCGGCGGAGTCGAACGAACCATGCCAGGAGCCAGATCATCTTCGGCCACGTTGCCCGTGCCAACCAGAACACAAACACGAGACTTTCCACGGTGTGCACTGTTGATGGCTGTGATCGAATTCGAAAACCCAGGTCCACCCGTCACTGTCGCCACGCCAATGCGTCCTGTCGAGCGAGAATAGCCATCGGCCATCGCAACTGCCTGGTTTTCATGGCGGACATAGATGTAGCGGATGCCCCGTTCGGAAGTGGCCATGATCAGAGGGCCGGTATCGTCGCCCAGAACACCAAAAATGCATTCCACACCTGCCTCAACCAGGGCACCTGCGATTCTCTCGTACCCTTTGACCGTTTTTGTCACTTCCGCTGAACTCATCTCTTTGTCTCCTCACTCTGCTTGTTATGACGGAACACTGAATTTGTCACTGATGGTGGTGTCTGAGTGTTGATCCGTGTCTGATGTCTCGAACCTTCACGCTGCCATACTAGCGAACGGCAAGCCTGTGGGTCGTCAAAAGTGACATCAAGATGACGTCAATCCAGCGCAACAATTTCCACTCGTTTTGCACGTCAGCATTGCCGGTTCGCCTGGCCGGTCCGCTTTACAATTTCACTCTGTCTTTTTGCTCACCTTCTTGCTAAGGCCGGAGAGTATCTCGGCTATCCAGGCAGGTTGTGCCTGGATAGCAACCAGGATTGCCCTGGGATTACATCTGACCTTTGGTGTTTTTGGCCACTTCACCCCATCTGGCCAGATCACCTTCAATGAGCTGCCCCATCGCTTGCGGTGTTGACCAGGCTGGCACCATGCCTGCACCGTTGAGTCGTTCAACCACATCGGGTTGCGCGAGGATTGTCTTAAGCTCCTGGTTTAGTCGATCAATGATGGTCTGCGGGGTTTTGGCGGGCGCAGCCAGTCCAAACCAGGATGCGACATCAAACCCGCTAAATCCGACCTCCTGAAAGGTTGGTGTATCGGGAATGGCCGAATTACGCTGTGCAGAAGGTACGCCTAACCCGACCAGTTTCTTGTCTTTGATGAACGGTGCGGCGACCGCTACAGAGATGAACGCCACAGGAACGCTGCCACCAATTACGTCCATCACGAACTTCCCGCTTCCAGATGCGCCGTACGGAATGTGCACCCAGTTCATGCCGCCCTTCAGACGCATGAGTTCGCCACCCATTTGCGCGGTGCTTCCCATTCCGGGAGATGCGTAAGAGAGTTTGCCGGGATTGGCCTGCGAGTACTCCAGAAGCTCTTTGATGTTGCTGGCTGGAACAGCGGGATTGGCCGCGATGACCAGGTCTACATCTGCAAGTTTGGCTATGGGTGCGAGGTCCTTGATCGGATCGAACGGAAAGTTTTCCTGCAGGACTGGCGCGATGCTCACAGTGCCGTCAAACACCAAAAGTAGTGTGTAGCCGTCCGGGTCGGCCCGTGCAACTGCGGTGGCTCCGATCACACCAGTCGCTCCAGGTCTGTTCTCGACCACGACAGGTGTGTCGAATGCAATGCGCAACCGATCACCAATCAGCCGACCTAGCATGTCGGCTGATCCACCCGCTCCGAAGGGAACAATCAGTTTGATGGGGCGATCTGGAAAAGCGTCTTGTGCATGGGCGTCGGTGGCGGTCAGCGACATTGCAAACAATGGTGCCACCATGAGTGCGCTGAGTCGGGTCAGAATTGATCTGCGTTTGCCGATAGCTGACGACTCAGTACTTCGGCTTGAGGAATCGCGTGTAGGCTTTTTGAAGTTCATCGATGTCTCCTTTCGTATTTGTCCGGACAAACTGCCAAAACAAGCATATCAGGATAGCTGGTCATCATGCAAGAATTCAATTTCACATCAAGCACTTATTAGTATCGGTTAGACGGTTCGCATAGTCGACAGAATCGATTTCTTGTCTGGTTGGAGGGAGACCGAGGAGCCTTGGGAGAATTAGAGTCATCCCGAACGGCTCAATAGAGGGAGTCTGTGTATCACTGCTTCAGTGTCTGATTCATGCCTCAGACAGTTGGGCATAATCCGCCGTCTATGTTGATGGCGGTTCCAGTGATGTAGCCTCCCGAGTCTGACGCGAGTAAAGCCACTAACCCAGAAAACTCAGTCGGATAGCCAAGCCGCCCCATCGGAATCTTAGATCCCTGTTCCTTGAGGTACTCATCGTATGGCATATGCGGTGCATCTCGCACATGAAAGGTCTTCCATTGCTCACTTTCGATTCGCCCGATGCATAGAGCATTCACGAGTATGTTGTGCGCCGCAAATTCATTCGCCATCACTTTGGTCAGCGCGACCCCGGCGGCGCGAGTGACTGATGTAGGTGCCGAGCCTGCCTCGGGGGATTTTGCTAATGTGTTGACCACATTCATGATTCTTCCCCATCGTCGTTCTTTCATGCCGGATATGGCCCACCTTGAAAATCGAATTGTTGAGAAAAGTTTGACATCAAAGTCTGCTTGCCATTGTTCATCAGACAGTGTTTCGAAACGACCTCTCGAGGAGCCTCCGGCATTGTTTACTAGAATGTCAATCCCGCCCCACTCAGCGTCTATCGCTCGGCAGACTTTGTCAATTTCATTGGGCTTTGAAACATCACAAGAATAATGAAGTACCTCACCAGATCTAGCCTGCTGTATAGCTTTCGATGCGCTCTCAAGCGCTTCTGTGTTTCTAGCAATCATCGCGATCGAAGCGCCTCTGTTAGATAGTTCGCGAGCAGCTTCAAAGCCCAGCCCTTTGCTCGCACCAGTTATCAGAACACGCCTACCTTTCAAGTCCATGTTAAGTCTCCTTTGCTATATGAGTTAATTTATCACTTTTAACAGATAGCCTCTTTTCAGAGGGTCTAATAATGGAGTAAGGTGCAGTAATCAGGATCGGCCCTTATCGCAAAACTAGATTTAGATTTTATAAGATCAGATTAGTGTTCGGTGTTTTTTATGGATAATTTTATCGAAACGCTCTTCTCACCAGGTCAGGTAAGAAATATTTTTGTAATAGGGTTGTAAGAGTTATTTTGGGATATTAGTTTTGATAATGTTTTTCTTGTGGCAAGTTTCGACTTAAAATAATGAGATCACTAGTTGCTTCTTTGTTTTGTAAGCTATTTGTCGATCGATATATATTTAAAGATGTAATAATTTTATATAAAGGAGAGGGGCGGTAAAGAAATAATGTGTGATTTTGTGAAATTAAAATGTGCCAAATGCTATCTTAATTGTCGTTTAAAAAGTAACGTTTCTTAGTGCTAGTTAAATGTAATTTATTAAGTTGGCATATAAAATATTTTTTACAGATTAGCATTGTGTCTGGACGTGCCCAAGTAATATAATATGAAATCAACTATTTCTTCGACGCTAATAAAGGGAATTTTATTTTCTTGTGCGCTTTTTTCGTCTGCAAGCGTGGTTGCAGAGAACTACCCGACGCAACCGGTTCGAATCATTGTTCCATATTCACCGGGAGGTGGAACGGACACCTTGGCTCGACTTTTTGCCCAGAAACTCGGTCAGCAGTGGAACTCACCTGTAATTGTCGAGAATCTGCCTGGAGCAAATACTAATATCGGATCAACCCAAGCAGCCCAGGCAGCGGCAGATGGTTACACTTTATTGGTCGGAACACCAGCAAATGTATTTAATCCAGCTTTGTACAAGGAGATGCCGTATGATTTTAAGAGCGACTTTGAGGCAGTTGCTTTACTAGGAAATGTTCCAAATGTTTTGCTGATTCATCCTTCAGTTCCTGCAAATAATTTAGCTGAGTTTGTGGCCTATGCCAAAGCCAATCCAGGGAAACTGAATTACGCATCTGCTGGCATTGGTAGCCCACAACATTTTTCATCAGAATTGTTTAAGTTGGCAGCTGGGGTAGATATCGTGCACGTGCCTTATAAAGGTGGTGGTCCAGCCACAAATGATTTAATTGGTGGACATGTCGATATGATGATATCCAGTGCAGTTCTCGCGCTTCCTCACGTTCAAGGCGGGAAGGTTCGAGCGCTTGCGGTCGCCTCACCGACTCAATTGGCCACTGCACCAGATATCCCCACGGCTGCTCAGGCAGGTGTTGAGGGTTTTGAAGCAAGTACCTGGTTTGGTCTGATGGCGCCTCGAGGGACATCAAAAGAAATTATTGAAAAAATAAATACAGGTGTAGTTTCCGCAATGAGTGATCCAGAGGTGAACGCCAAGCTTGATGCCCTTGGTACTGAACCGAATAATATGACACCAGAGCAGTTTCAGAATTTTGTAGACACTGAGTTCACTATGTGGTCACGTGTAGTCAAGGAGGCTGGTATCACCGCAAATTAATGAGAGTAGTGTTTGATTGATTAGTTCAATTATTTAACATCATTGAGTGCCTCGCACGATCCACGCTGGCCAGAATCGCATCAGCGGATTTGGTCCAGCGAAATGGTTTGGCGCTAAGTTTGTTGAGTGTCTCAATGAGTGTCTTGATGGTTTCCCGTAAATGTTTCACGCTGGTGAAACAGCCTCGGTACAGCAGGGCACCTCGAAAAACATCTTTCAATGAAAGTCAGTGCACTATATTTCATTGGGTTACGTAGAGCATTTCATATAAACTATGGGTTATTCGAGGTGCCCCAAAGTCGATGCAGCGTCGTCCCGGGAGGTTTCATCCAAGGGTGGGCGGGCCTGCCTATCCAACTGAAACTATGGTCAGGATTCTGGTGTTGAGGCGCCTGCACAATCTGTCAGACGAAGCCATGGAATACCAGTTGGGCACCTCGATTAACGACTGATTTTGGCGAACCTGACGAAGTCAGCACGACACCTGGCTGTCATCGGCAGCAATTTCCTGATTCCGTGAGCGGTTTGCTCACTTTTTGATCGGATTTTGCTTCGAATCGCCCCGGATTTCGGCGATTCGGCCCATTTTGGGCGTCAGAAGGCCTTAATGTCGTGCTTCTGGAAGTACACCAGACGTTTCAGGTTGTAGCAGGGCTCACGGAATCAGGAAAATGCTGTCGATGACGGTCAGGAATCGTGCTGACGCGGTCGGATTGGCGAAAATCGACTGTTAATCGAGATGCCCAAGAGCGACCATTCGTTGTGCACACACCTTATTGACTGTTGCGGATCTTCAACTCTCAAGTGAAGCGCCTGCGCTGTCGTTTGATGATTGGCGTTTTTTTGTTCCGTAATGTACGTCTGGTCGATATACTCAACACAAGTGCAGCGATAAAGCAGAACACCAAATTGCTGTGCAGCCGACGCCACCGTCACAACGTAACAGGAATGCGCAACGCCCAAACGATAACCGGGCATGTGTGATCCTTTTGCTGAGCATGTCCTTCGATCAGCGAAACGTCAGACACCACTCTTACAAGACCGAGCCGCACCCGTTTTTCGACAGATGAGCAGATTCTCAAAGTCACTGTGCGCTGAGAGTGATGGTGGTCCGATCATGATTATTGATTCAGGTCAATCCAGATGAACCTCCACCCAGATGCTTCGTCGCAACAGAGAGTCCGGTCTGGCCATCCAGCTGATTTGCAGGGTTTAGATCAATGCCCGGACCCGACAAGCGGATTACGGCGCGACCCGGAAGACTTTCAGGATAGTCAGGACAGCACCGAACTGCGCATATCGATCATCGTCCCGACCTACAACAAAGCCACGCATCTGGCACGGTTGCTTCCCAGTATTCTGGCCCAGACCGTAAGCCCTCAAGACTACGAAGTGATCATTGTTGATGATGGCTCTACGGATGAGACACCTACGGTCGCGCAGGCATTCAAAGACCAGTTCACCCATTTTCTGTATGTTCGGCAAGAGAACAAAGGCATTGGCGGAGCACGTAACACGGGTTTGAAGTATGCCAGGGGAGAGCTGATCAGCTTTCTGGCAGACGACTATGTGCTTGCACCCGCTTACCTGGAAAAGCTCTCTGCCCAGTTCGACAATCCCGAAGTACAAGGTGTAAGACCACTGTTTGATTCGCTGGGTCGGACGGCTGTCGAGATGGCGGTGTTTACACTGTTGATGAGCGGGATGAAGCGGCAACATATGGCATCAAAACAACTGCTCCACGCTCCACTATCTGTCCACGCGTGGGGTGGGGCGGCGATGACCCGACGATGCCTTTTTGAACAACACGGACCTTTTCTGGAAACGTTTGCCACAGGAGAGGACAGCGAGTACGCGACGCGCCTGGATCGCTCAGGAATCCGCATACATGTCTATAACGAGGTTCTGTTTCAAATCAAGAATCGCACAGCCTTTCTGGATGCCTGCCGTCGAATGCACCAGTACGCGGTCAATGGTGTCTTGATCAGACAGCAATTTTATGGCGTCCAGGCGCTACGCCCCGCGCGTCGAAGGCCATTGCCGGTACGGCTGGCCGGTCTGGTCGTGAATCCCGTCATCAATACATTTCTGTGCACTGACAGCTTTCTGCAGGCATTGAGAGTGGCACCGTTGACTTTAACCATGACGCTCTCTGCCATCGCTGGCACGTATCGAACTCGCTGGCAACTGCGTCGGCGTGGCGTAGCAGCATATCGACCCCCAACATCGGCCAGCATATCTGCGCTTTCCGCCGAGTCGGTTGCAAACCGGGTTCCTGACGCGGATTCTCAGGTTTCACAGGTCGCGCCGATTTCCCCAATTGCCCCAAGTACCTCAGTTGCTACTGTTACTACCGTTTCTTCAGCTGTTCCACCGGTTAAATGAGTACGTTCTACGACCTGCCCAGCTTGATGCCGGGATCTGGCAGGCAGACGTCGCAACGTGTTCTGGGCAAAACGGGCCGCCAGAGTGTTGCGATGCAGCATGGCGTGCAGTGCTGCGTCATGAAAGTCCGACACGAGATAACCCATCTGTTCGTCCGTTGTTCGACATGGTGTCAACGATCGTGGTGAGGTTGAGGCATTTGCTTCATCAGACTGTGGTTGCTACGACAGCCGTGGAGTCTCTAGTCGTTCCCACCAGACGACCAGCACCCGGTCTCTTGTTACTTGTTCAGTTTCGTAACGAGAGAGACGGGTTGCCCGCATTCTTTTCCAATGTGCTGCCGCACGTTGACGGCATCATCGGTTTGAATGACGGCTCTGAGGATGGCTCAGGTGACTACTTTCAAGCTCAGCCTAAAGTGTTGAAGGTCATTCACAGGCCAGTCCGAACCCCTCATCGTTGGGATGAGCCGGGTAACCGGCTGGCATTGATGCAGGCAGCGAATCACTATCGTTCGCAATGGATACTTGCGCTAGACGTCGACGAGCGGCTTGAGCGAGACTTTCGGGTCAGGGTACGACCTTATCTGATTGCTGCTGAACGATTGAACTGCCACAGCATCTCTCAACCTCTGCGCGAAATGTGGGACTCCCCATACACCTACCGCTGTGACGGCATCTGGGGCAGAAAGCGACGCGATCGCCTGTTTCGCTGGACGGAGGACCATCAGGTCGACCCGTCTGCATTTCACGGCACATGGACTTCAGTTCGACAAAGTGCTGAAGGGGCACAAGAAAGACGACCGGAAGTACCGTCAGAAGTACAGCCAGAAGTACACCCAGAAGAACTACTAGAGGGACAACAGGCACGATCAACGGAGCAACAAAAAAAAGGACGCTCACCGCTCGTCCGAGGTCGACAGTCGATTGCCTGTCCGCTCCCGATCTATCACCTGGGTATGCTGACAGACGCACAACGTGCTCGCCGTGTCCGAAAGTACGAGCGACTCGATCCAATGCATCAGTTCCAGTCAATCGGCTACGCCTACCTCAATGACACAAACGGACTGCGTCTACGCCACGTCGACTCAAAACGTCCATATCAACCCACGAAAGAGGTTCTCCCCATATCTGGCATGTATGGTCAGGCTGACTTACTGCGCGAGCTCACGCATTGCATCGAGTTTGTACGCACGAATAAGGATCTGTTTCGGATTTCGCCTCGGGATGAATATCTGATTCACGAAAGCATGCAAAGACTTCAACCAAGGCTCAATCAATCCGTGGGTCATCTTGGTTTGACGCGCAACCCGCTAGCTTTGTTACAGCTATCGTCATTGTTTGCACAGTCAACAAAGCCGAAACAGCCAACGCCGTCAAAAGAAACAACAAAGCTGTTTCAGCCAACACAGTTCACTGAGTCTGCAGGACCTGCAGATTCAGTGAACTCAACTCACCCAGCTCACCCAGCTCACTCGTCTCCGACGGAGACGATCGGTCGTTACAGAGTGGGTTACGATCAACCCAAAAGAGGTTTGCAGGAAACGCAACTCGCCGGGAAAGCGATCCCGCGATCGTTCGTAGTCGTCGGCCCTCAAAGTGCGGCCCAGGATATTCTGATTGGTCGATTGTGTCGCAATCGTGGTTATCGACAGCTGATTCTGGATCCGATTGTCGGACTGATCAGTACGTTGGAAGATACTCAGTTACGGCATATGTTCAGCAGACTGCTGTGGCAGTCCATGGCTACTCGATATCCGTCAGGTGTCGTGTTTCATATCACTGACACTGCATTCAGCAAGATGGTTATCACCCAGGGCGATCTGTCCTCATCGCGGACCTGGGTTCGAGCATGTCGAGTCATGAAGACAAGCGTATATTGGCTGGATTCTGCAGGGCAGGGGAATCCCTGGGTCCGATTGAGTGCATTCGTGCCACGAACCGTCACTCGTTTGCAGGTGCGGGACGATCAATGCGTGGACGAATTGATTCGCCTTCAGTCCGTTATTGAAGCGCGTGAGTGCAGTCCGTTCTTTCAGGGAGGAGACAGGGGTGCCAGATCGATGCGAGGGTGTGGGCCTGGCCAGATTCGGGGTGCTCAGGGTAGTCAGAACATCCAGGGCTCTCAGGATGTTCAGTGCAATCGGAGCAATCGAAATACGCCGCAGAGCCATGACGTCAAGAAACATCTGTCGAATTCTGGCTAACGATTGCTTTGGAATGAGAATTGAACGCGATTGGTTGACTGGTTCGTAGCGAATTCCCGGTGTAAGGCGTTGAACTGGTCTGGATGTGAGGCGAGGACGAACAGGGGAGGGAAAGTTGACCGGCGGGGACCACGGGAAGCGTGGCGATGGTCAGGTGTGAGAGCCGGGACGGCGTGGTGAAGTGCGCAGAAGGAACGCTGAGGTGAGTGAGGTGAGTGAGGCAAGTGAGGTGAAAGGCAGGGAAGTGCGGTGAAGTGAACTGCTGTGGTGCAGTGCCCCGTCCACCTTGTCGGACAGAGGAGTCAGGCGACAAGTCGATGGTCACCGGGATAGCAGGAATGAAGCAGGCAGTGATCAGCAGGGCAGAGATAAGGCGGGCAGATATAAACGCACAGCAAAAAAGTGTGCTGGCTCAGATCACGACGACTTCAGTCTGTCAGACGCCCATGGCGGGTGAGCGATGTTGTAGACATCTTGTCTTTGTAGACTTTTTATTTTTGACCTGCCCGACTGGAGACGTGTTTCAGACGCTAATGGGAGTTGCTTTTGTGTTCGGAATTTTTAAGGTTGTTTAACAGGATCGACTTTGGATAACAGGCATTCATTCACTTTGCGCGACGAGATCAACCAGATTTTTCAGGTCTTGCCCCGCTCGTCTCGCCGGCGCGCATGGGGGTTACTTGCGCTATCGGTTCTGACGGGTCTGTTCGAAGTCCTGACAATCGGCTCGGTCTTTCCCATCATCTTGAGTCTGACCGATCCGGATCGGCTGGTATCGTGGTTGTCACGAATTGCCGGGACTGGACAGTTGATTGATCCGCAGTGGGTGTCGTGGTTCGCACGCCCTGTACCCGTGCTGGTGGTGTTTTCCGGGGTGGTGATTGTGGCAGGCCTTGTCAGAATGTCTCTGATCCGGCAAACGGCATTGTTTGCCCAGCACGCTGGTGCGGAAATGTCAGTCAAGGCGCTGGACTGTGTCTTGCATCAACCCTATGCCTTTCACGTGGACACGACCAGCACCCGGACGATTTCACTGGTGACGCACAAAGTGACGATGGTGGTCAATCAGGTGATGATCTCGCTGATTCAGTTGATCACCTCGATCGTCATTGCCGCCTGCGTCCTGACATTTCTGTGTTTTGTGAATCTGGCGGTCTCTCTGATTGTTTTACTGGTTCTGCTCGCGACCTACCTCATTGTTGGCTCGCTTTCCAGGCGCAAGTTACGCGAATTTGGCCAGGAGAACGCCGAGCAGCAGACGCAGGCAATCGCGGCCGTCCAGGAAAGCATCGGACATGTTCGAGAAATTCTGCTGACAGGCTTGCAGTCATTCTTTCTGGAACGGTTTCGTGGCCACGCCCACCGTTATCGCCACGCGCAGGCGCAGAGCACTGCAATCACTGCCAGTAAACGCCATCTGGTTGAAGTCATCGTGTTTCTGTTGATGGCCTCGCTCATTTACTTCTTGCTGCAAAGCAGCACCCCGAAAGAAGACGTACTGGTCATTCTCGGTATCTTTGCGCTGGCGGCACAACGTTTACTGCCGATCGTGAACCAGATCTACACCGCCTGGGCCAGCCTGGAAAATGGTCGCAGCCCCCTGGCTGATGTGATGGACGTACTTCGTCTGTCGACTGATGGCGACAAGCTCGCCGAGGTGCCAAGGGTTGCCTTTCGACAAAGTGTTGTACTACGTGATGTCGACTTCCAGCATCCCGGTGCGCCCGGTGTGTCCGGTGCGAAGAGGAGGCTGTTCGAGCGTCTGTCGATCGAGATTTTTAAGGGTCAGCGAATCGGGATCATGGGCCCTAGTGGTGCCGGCAAAACCACCTTGATTGACTTGTTGGCGGGGCTTCACAGACCTGTGTCGGGTGACTTGCTGGTCGATGGACACGTCATGGACCGAACCCGCATCCAATCCTGGCAACGGTGTATCGGTTACGTACCTCAGCAAGTGTTCCTGTCGGACCAGACAATCGCCGAGAACATTGCCATTGGCCTCCCCATTGATGCGATCGACATGGAGCGTGTGCGGTTTGCGGGCAAGGCGGCAGGTCTGGAAGACTGGATCACTTCGTTGCCCCTGGAATACCGGACCCTCTGCGGAGAGAACGGCATTCGCCTCTCGGGTGGACAGCGCCAGCGCATTGGTATTGCCCGGGTCCTGTATTCGCGCAAGCCAGTATTAATACTGGATGAACCCACCAGCGCACTCGACGTCCGGACCGAGGCTGAAATCATGGACTCCATCATGGCGCTCGATCGAGATATGACCGTGGTCATCGTGACTCACCGCCAGTCGCTGCTAAGCCGATTCGATCAGGTCTGCTGGGTCGAGCAGGGCAAAGTCAAGCCATGCATGCCATCTATAACGCAGAGCCCCGTTGAAGGCGCAGAAGGGGGCCATTTATTCAGGACTCTTCGTTCGAGCGATACTGACAATGCAGGTCCGGCTCAGAAAGCGACGACAACATGAACAAATACAGTCCTGCCCTGACTCGAATAGCACGTCCTGCCAGTGCACAGTCGCCAGCCCAGGCGTCAGTCCGGGATTGCGTGCCTGAGTCTATGCAACTTCATTCTGATGATGCGTCGCATAAGCCTTATCATGCACTCCTGATCGGTCACAGCGAAGAACTGCTCAGGGCATTTCCGACCTTACTGGATCGGGCAGGATTCGTGGTCGATGTGCTCACATCTGCCAGCCGCTTTGAGCAAAACTACAGAAGTTATCGAAATAACAGCCGCAGTCGAAACAATCACGGCAAGGTCCGACAGGTGATACAGGTTTCCTTGCCGGAGGATCTGGTTACCGCCAGTTTGCATCTGGACCTGAATCAGTACGATCTGGTGGTCATCGGTGACGACAAGACACTGCGGGAGATCATGGCCGCGGATGTATCGGCGGCCATGAAGCTACGACTGCTCCCTGTTTACTCTGAGCACGGCTTTCGACATATCGGCAGCAAGATTGGATTGTCCGAAGTATTGCAAGATGCGGGCATTCCCACCCCTCGTTTCACGGTCGTGCGAGATGAAGGCGAACTTGACGCATTGGTGAAAAACCTGACGGAACCTGTCATGTTAAAGATCGATCAGTCTGGCGGTGGATCAGGGGTGTTTCTGCTGGATACTGGGCGATCTGGTTCTGGACAATCAGATGCCGATCAACCCGGCCCGCTTGAAGTGATCGAGATGCTCAAAGGCAGACAACTGGTCTACCCGTTGCTGGCTCAGCAGCGCATCCAGGGTGACGTGCTGGATCTGTCGAGTTTTTACCAGCACGGCGAGTTGATCTGTACCTCGTATTCCGTGTTTGAAGCTGTGGTGAGATGTTCGTATGGGCCATCATCGGTCAGACAGTATTCGCAACTCAGCACCGTCAATGAAAACGTATTCGAGTTGCTACGCGATCTTGGGCGGGCGCTCAGTGCCCACGGGTTTGTCAATTTGACCTGCATGCGGGAATCGGCCACGGGCAAGCTTTACGTTTTCGAGGCGGACATGCGCGCCTCAGTCTGGGTGGATTACGGCAAATACCTGGGTGATGATCATGCGGTCGCGATTCGCCGATATTTTGATACGGGCGCAACCCTTGTCAGCCCCGTTTCGCACAATCCTGCGTTCCCGGAACAGGTGCGGATTCCATTCGTGTACCGGTTGACTCCATGGGAGATTCTGACGAACGCCCATCAAGTCTGGCGATATTGTCAGAATCAGTCGGTTACCCGGATTGCTCAGTACTGTATGGATTTTCTGTGGAGCGCTATCAAGGGACACATGACAATGTTCGCCGTCTTGCATGTGAAACCCTGGCTCAAACCTGCTCACTGGGAACGTTTGCGATCCATGCGGCGTTCAATCAGAGATTGGCGCTCACGAACACCCAGGGCGAGGTTTCACCGCTGATCCCGTTCTGATCCTGGTAATGACTCGTAGACGGTGATGCGCCGAATCCGTACAGTAGGCAGGCAGTATAGTAAAAACATTAAAGTGCAGCAGTACGAAAGAACAGAAGTACAGAAGTACAAAGGGACAGAAACGCCAACAATCACCACTGAGTTTCAGAATATGACCAAAACGGAACATTGGCCAGCAAACACAGATCGTAATCGCACTCCACCTCAGGTCGAGGTCGTCATTCTTGCTGCTGGCCAGGGGCAACGGTTCGAAGCCAGTGGTGGTCAGGGACACAAGGCGCTGGCTCCAATCTGGGATCAACGCGGAACCCTGGAATTGCTCCTTTCCCGACTCAGGAAGTGTGGTAATCAGCATGAAGGTCAGTTTGGTGAACCTCGACATCTGCCCGTGACCGTTGTCACGGGCAGATGGGCTGACTCGATTCAGGCCGTTGCCCAGCGTTACAACGCAAACGTGGTGCATAATCCCGACCATGCCAACGCCACCTTGCTGCAAAGTCTTGTGTATGCCATCAAGCACAGATGCACAAATCGTGTCAGCGGTGCAAGTTGTGTGGGCTGTGTGAGGTGTGGGATCTGTGTATGCCAGGCGGATCGCGTTCTGGTCCTGTTTGCCGACACGCTGTATTCCCTCAAGGCACTACAGACACTTGTGCAGGCTTGTATGCGGGAAGCAAAGAGCGATCCTGGCCTGGAATGCCTTTCAACTGGGCAAGAAACCCGAGTATCAACAAGTCATCACTCGCAAAACCCTCCTCAGATCCGAAGTCAGCCGTGCGCGCTGGTTGCGATTTCTCCGGCACCGGCTAAACATGCGAGATTGCAGGTCATGTCCACTGCTGTGCGCAGCGTCAGAGCCGAGGATGCACGAGGCGATTCAGTGGACAGTCGCCAAGCGAGTGCTTCGACAGACAGTCACTACACGGAAGGAGCGTGGCCGGAACAAACTCGTGTGCACGTGACCGACGATAACAAGGTGCTGCGGTTCGATGACCCTGATTCCGAATGGCAGATGGCCCACGCGGTCGTTTGGCCCAGACACATGATGACTCGTCTCGTTGAAGCGGTCGACGTTGCACAGCAAACAAACGTGAGTCGGCAATGGCAGGTTTTGCAACAGATCATCGAGACGGCGTCCAAACCGGCAACATCAGCGGTGAGGGCGGTCAGATTGCCTGCATGGTCCACATTCGATGTCGATACCATCGATGACCTGACCGCTTTGCAACACGATCATCGCGTCCATCAGGAGCATCTCGAGTACTTTGACAGCCATGTTTCAAAGGAGCGCACACTGGGTAGTGAACCCGATGCACTGCTTGATCAGGTGTATCGCAAGTACTGCGAATCCCCGAGTCTGCTCGACATGAATTCAAGGTGTTACGGCACCTGCACACAATACGCCCGGATGTTTTTACAAACCCGGTCGGTGTTCACGGTCAATGTCTGGAACTGAACTTTGCATCGGGTATCCGTCTGTACGATCTGCTGGTTCGTACCGCCCGTCACCCGAGAGGTCGTGCCGTCGAACGTATCTTGCTCAGACGTTGTCTGCACCGCCTGCACAGAATGCAGGCGGTGTTGTTGAAAGAATCACATTCAATCGCTTCACAACCGTACCCGTTCTCTTACAAAATCATTGATCTCCTGACCACACTCAGCGAGCTGCTGTCGGTGTCGAGTTCGCCTTCGAGTTTGGCTTCGGGTTCCACTTCAGGTTCGGTTTCACGTGCATATTCACTCTCAGGGGCAGTCAAGGCCGAGCTTGAAGTGATGCAGACTGCCTGGAATCGCGTATCAACGATTCCATTTCGGGATGCAACACCCAAGAACATCATCATCGCAATTCCGGCACTGGTACCCATTGCACACCTGACATCGATGACGCAACGCGAGCAGGCTTTAACGGAATTGATGGACCGTGAAGACTCCTTCTGGGAGAGCGTGCCAATTGTCGATATTGACTTTACAAGTACCCGTGATCTGACAGTGCCCGAGGACGATGTCATCAGTTTGCTAGGCCATCACAGCACGGTCCGCTTTCTGCAAGGCGAGTATGAACGGCTGCCTCTCTTGCCTGGCCTTGAGCACTCGGTCGAACGCACTGATCTGGCCTGGTTTGTTCGGTACCTGCGCTTTGGCGGACGCAAACTGCTGTACAAACTCCTCAATCCGATCGGCTTCGCCGTGCGATTTCGTTACGACGAACCATGCTTTTACTTTGAACAGTTGCCACGAGTACTGAGCACGGAATTTCGAGACCGGTATCCAGCCATTTTCGGGCTTTTGTTGCGGCTGCGGGATCATGCAGAACGGTATCGGGGCGAGGCTTTTTCAGATTGTGCGAAGGACCACTATCTCGCGTATCTGAGCCGTTGTGACCCAACTCTGAGCGAATCCTCCATCCAGTCGTGGTACTGGCAAGAAAGCCCTCTGGAATGGCAGACTGAACATGTCTGATCCGGCCATGGTCTCGACAAACTCGGCCAATCTGGTGAGTCTGGTCAATCTGATTACCAGGCGTCCATATCGCCGCTCCGCAATCGTTGCCGAAACAGCACTGGATATCCAGAAGAAGGTCACGCGTTATGGTGTGCGATTCAGTGTTCCCTTTGGTGGGTATAAAGGCCTCGGACTGCCAGACAGTCCGTCTCTGAACTGGGCCGAAGTGGCCTGGCTAGACTATCTACGCGCTTATGCAGAACCCATGACACGATGGGTCGATACTGAAATCGAGTTCGCGTTCACCTACCTCAGTGGTGTCTTGTCATTTATCAATCACACCAGCGACGCAGAGCAGGTTCACTATCTGGATCAACTGACGCAGTTGGCTGATGCAATGAGTGGTGACGGAGTGCGTTTCAAACTGGTGGATCTGACAGAAAGGGCAGGTGGGCGGAAGCAGGTTCTATCCCAAATCGAGACCAATTACGCAAATCTGCGAAGCACCCGGCGAGAAGTCTCCCCTGAGAAGATTGCTTCTGCCGCCAGAAACTGGAGAAGTCCTCAAACATCAGGGAACTCGCAGAGCGCAACCGCTTTAAGCCATTTAAGCGATTCAAACAGGGACGATAATGCACGGCTTGCTGCTTTACGCTGTGAGGCGATGGAGATGCTTCCTGCACGTCGGCAGTTCAACAAGTATGGTGAACACATCCAACTGACCCACGTTCGCGGGGCCTCGCAGGCAGTGCATATCGGATCCTGCCGCAGTTCAGTGGTGCAACCCTGGGTCGGCCAGGCGGTGTTTGAGCAAAAGAGCAAGAACACACCGACGATTCATGGTCTGACCCGCTCTGTCGTACTTGATGCTGCCCCTGCGCCCGCACCTGGAGTTATAGCGTATGAATGGGTACCCAGAATTCTGGGTAGCAACGGCTTATCACAACTCACCAGATTGTCCAGAGGATCTGGACAATCTGGCGTTGAAGTGAGAAGTGTCGACCTGAAGGAGGGCGAAATGGCCAGTTGCCTTGATCTGTCTGTTCGTGCATTGAGCGCGGCCCGCCTGTTTCCCCATCTGGACAAGGTGCTTGTTGTCACGTCTGAACCAGAGGTGCGATGACTCTGCCGCTCAATCCAGACGACTCCTATACGCTGACACAGGCGGATCTGACTTCTTTGCAGGATGGACTCTTGCGTCTGCTTGTTGAGTTTGATCGTGTTTGCCAGAAACTGGGTATTCCGTATCAACTCGGTGCGGGCACGCTTCTGGGTGCAGTAAGACATCAAGGGTTTGTGCCGTGGGACGACGACGCGGATGTCTGTCTGCTTCGATCGGACTACGAACGTTTGCTGGCCCTGGGTTCATCTGAGCTGTCACCTGGGTTCTTCTTGCAGCACGCGGGATCGGAACCTGCTCATCCGTGGCTCTTCGCCAAGTTAAGGCTCGACGGTACCGAGTTTGTCTGCCCTGAAACACAAGCGAGGGATATTCACCAAGGTATCTACCTCGACATCTTTCCGTTCGATGATGTCAGGCCTCACAGTGCGACAGGGAAGGCCCATCTTGAGCTCACCCGCTGGGTTCGTATCGCACGAGCGATCTATCAGACAGGCCGACAAAGAAAGCTCGCCACACGCAGAGCTTATCCAGTGCGCCTGATAGTGAATCTCGCGTATCGATTCGTACGCGATCCAGCAATAACAGGATGTTCAGATTTCGCGCTGAGTGATTAAATCCTGTGGATGAAGATTCCACGGCATCAAGGCCTCATAGTCCTCGACAGTCTGCGCCAATGGCAGACGACGCAGGACGTGGCGCAACCACAGGTAGGGTTCGAACCCGAAGCCCTTGGCCGTCTCGACCAGGGAGTAGATGACTGCACTGGCATGTGCGCCAGCCGGTGTGTCACTGAACAACCAGCCCTTGCGGCCCACCACGAACGGGCGAATGGCATTCTCGACTGGGTTGCCGTCAATGGGCAGATCGCCGCGTTCGGTGTATCGCACCAACCGGCCCCAGAACTTGTCCAGATAAGCCAGCGCTGCACCCAGTTTGGTGCTCGGCGGCACCAGTGGCAGATTTTGATCGACCCACTGTCGAATCTCGTTCAGAATGGGCAGGCTGCGCCGCTGGCGAGCCAGGTATCGGTCTGCATCGCTGGCCTGACGCACGTCTTTCTCTATTTTGTAGAGTCGAGCGATCATGGCCAGCGCCTGGTCGGCCTTGCCGACTTTGCCTTTGTGCACGGCCTGGGCTTCGACAAAGGGGCGACGCGCATGCGCCCAGCACGAGAGATGTTCCACACCAGGTGTTCGGGCCACGGCCGAGTAGCCGCTGTATCCATCGGTCATGAGGTATCCCGTCCACCCCTCGAGCAGTCGCACGGGGACCGTGCCGGAGCGACTTGGATCGTAGTCATAGAGCACCATCTTCTTGCCAGGCGGGCCTGCTACCTGCACCCACATGTAGCTTTGGGCCGTCGGATCTCGGTCAGGCTCCTTGAGCACCTGCACAATCGTCTCGTCCATCACAAGCACTGGGCTGTCGAGCAGCGAATCTCGCAACAGGTTGTGCAGGGGTTGCAGCGCCTGCGAGGTGCCGATCACCCATCGGGCCAGCGTCTGGCGGGTGACACGCGCACCCGAGCGTTCGAGCACGTGACTGAAACGAGCCAGCGGCAGACCATCGACATACTTGACCGTGAGCAACATCGCCAGCAAATCGGGGCTGGCGTTGCTGCGTGGCAGCACCTGCTTGGGCACAGGGGCAATCACCGGATTCTGGCTCTTGTCCGGGCAGCCGTAGCGCTTGCGGATATGGCGCAGCACCCGGATCTGCATGGGCACGATGTCAAGTTGCTCGGAGACTTCCTCGCCGATCTCCACCATCGGTGTGCCGCAAGCACAGAGCCGCTCGCTCTCGGGCACGTCGTGCACGATATCCACGCGAGGCAGATCACTGGGCAGTGGCCCACGTTTACCGCGCGCTTTGGGTGTTCTGGGCGTTTTGGAAGACTCGGAGCTGGCCGGCGCAATCACCGCCTGGTCATCGGCCTCGGTGGTCTCGGGCGCAATGGCATCAGCTTCATCAAACAGACGACCCTGGGCCGGATGCGCTTCGCTGCTGCGGCCAAACATTCGGCGTCGGGCCAGGATGAGGTCTTCGTAGAGCTTTTGCATGCGCTGCTGAAACTCACGCTCGTAGTGTGCCGAGTAGTGGGCATCATAATGAGCATCGTAGTGCGCAGCGTAGTGTGCCGAGTAATGCGCTTCATAGTGGGCGGCGTACTGCGCACTGAGCTGTTCGTGCAAGGTCTGCGTTAATTGCTCGAGCGCCGAGGCGCTGATCCCGAACTGTTCGGGATCGATCTCAGGCATCTCGATGGGAGGTTTACTTGATGGTGCAGACATGCGTCATTGTAGCATAGTCTGCCCCAAAAATCTATGTAACACATTGATAATTAAGCGCTTTATGTGGACCGTGCGCCCAGATATCAAACCCCTCCAGAAGCCACTGCAGGGCCTGTGGCGAGAGATTAACTGTTGACCCTGCCTCACCCTTGGGCCAAGCGAAACGATCGGTCTCAAGACGTTTATACCAAAGACAAAATCCGTTTCGATCCCAATACAAAATTTTTATCCGGTTACGGTGACGGTTAATGAACACAAACAACGCGGTGCCAAACGGACTCAACCCGAGCTCTTGCTCGACCAGAGCGCTCAAGCCCGCAATGGACTTGCGAAAGTCCACGGGGTGGCAACTCAGATAGACCTGATCAATCGCGTATCCAGGATGCATCACTGATCTCCCCGAGCGGTCAGACACAGACTACGGAGCCAATTGGCGGGTGGCAACGTCGCCAGCTCAATGCGCATATCGTCCAGGGTGATCGTGCAGGCGGTGCCGGGTCGTGAGGTAGCTAGCGGTGCTGGTCGCGACTGGACAGACTCCAGATTCACGCGCATGAAGCCTGACTGCTGCTTGCGCGAACGCTCAGCCTGTCGCCGGAAATGATTGCGCCACTTGTAAAGCTCGATCGCTTTGAGCTGGTTCTGCTCGGCATAGACTTTGGTGGTCAATCCTGAAGCGTCGATGGCATCCAGGTGCTTTCGCCAGAATTGTTCAGTCTCTGACATGTTGGAATCTCCAGTTGCAAGACAACGAGAGAATCGCATGCTCGGAAAATAACGAACAGCCCCGTCATAATGGAGCGCATACATCGATTCTTAAACATGGTGGGTGAGCAACGCATTGATCGAGTCACCAACTCGATCGTTATGTTCTTTAGCCGGGGGTCTGAACGTTCCACACCAGAAACTCGCTACGTCACCTGTCTTGTGTCGGGGCCATTGGACAATAAACAAGGACGTTTTCGTAGAATGCGGCGTTATAAGGATTTCATCAGTACTACTCTGACCTTAGGTGCATTCACGCCAGGACAGGGCGGCACCACAACCCGGTCGAACTTCTGCGGACATTCATTTCCGATTCCGAACAATTTCGATGAGGTGCTGACAAACCTGTATGGTGACTATCAGCAACTACCGCCACCAGACAAGCAGAGGCCGACTCACAAAATCGTACGGTTCAGCATGGAAGGGGATAGGGGATCTTCGAATGCCGCATCTCGGCCCATTCCTTTCACTTAATTGCTTGAGTGATTTTTTCAACTGCCAATTTGGCGGCGAACGAGTCGGCGAATACTCTTTCACAGTTTGAATGGATCGTCTGACTATTCGACACATTCTTGTCGAGTTCGATGGCTAGCGATACCAACTCCTGTATCGAGTTTGATTCGCAGACTACTCCGACAGAGTGACTTCTGATGATGCCGGCCAGGTCATTACCTCGATTAACGTTGGCGATTACCGGCAAACCACTTTGCATGTAAGTCAAAAACTTGCCAGGAATGTTGTGAGATTTGTGTCTGGAATCTAGTGCAACAATCCCGACATGACATTGTGCGTACAAGTCAGGAATCTCATCCGGATCGATCTCATCGTGGAACAGGACGTTGGACAGATGGGCTGACCTGCTTTTCAGCAATTCAACGGCACTCCCACGCCCGACAAACAAAAAACCAATATCTGTTCGATCTTGAAGCTTTTCCGCCAGATCAATGATGATGTCCATTCCCTGTGCAACACCCATGTTTCCGGCATAAACAAAGATCTTTCTGCCAGCAAGTGTTGTCTGGTCAATCCGGATTGAGCAACGTTTCGACGCGGCAGGACCTAACCAGTTTTGCAGGACTTCGAGTTTTCTCCCCGGTTTCTTGCTCCATTCATCGAAGTACGTTAGGTTTCCTCGGGTCTGAACGCCAATCACGTCAGCAATTGAGTATTGATACTGTGCAACTGCATTGAAGAAGTGATACGGAAGGCCTCGACTCATCAGACCCATATCAACAGCCCACTCCGGAAAAATATCCCGAATGATGAGGTAGGCTTTGCATCGGCTTTGACGTTTAAGCGCCTTGACTAAAGGTCCGTGAAAGATCGATGGCGAATACCAGATGACGCCGTCCCACCTGGTCGCGTATACAGGACTCTTTCGTAGGTTGCGCAGCATGGAGTACGGCATCATGAACTCGTTCAATGTTCGCTGAACGTAGTTGATGTCTTTAGTCCTGGGTGCCTTCAATCTTACGACCTGTACGCCCTCAAAGTCTTCTTCTACCCAAGGCTGTTTGATCGATGCTGACGGTAGAAGAACGGTCAGTTCGTGTCCTCGCCTGACAAACTCTCGCGACAGATCTCTCAACTGAACCGCACCTGATGTGCGAAGTGGAGGGAACGTGTCAGCAATCAGAACAAAACGCATACGAGGAGCAATCAGTGAACTGTGGGATTGAAAAGGAAACGAAGGCGAACAAACGTTGAAACCGGTAACGAAGGGATTCTGATTGCAAATAAGCCTTTTGCTCAGACACAACAGGCGCTATCGGAACCTCTACTCGAATGACCTCAAGCTGGAATCTAGCAGAAGACCCTAGTCAATACTTCTTCCAGACCACGCGATTGACATAGTCAGTGTAGCTGTGAATGATTCGAACGACTTTCTCACTGACATTCGGCATGCTGTAGTCGCTGACAAGCCTCAGGTCTCTCATTTCGTCACGTGCCTGACTTTCCAGAATACGCAATCCCTGCATAACTCTATCGGCCTCAAGCCCCATCATCATCACTGCTGCTTCTTCCATCCCTTCTGGTCGCTCATGTGCTTCCCGAATGTTCAGAGCAGGGAAGTTGAGAATCGATGATTCTTCATTGATGGTTCCACTGTCAGACAACACTGCTTTCGCGCTTTTCTGGAGTTTGACGTAGTCATGAAACCCCAGTGGCTTAAGAAGACGAATGTTTGGATGAAACGATGTGCTGGTCGCATCAACCCTTCTCTGTGTTCTTGGGTGAGTAGACACGATGACTGGAAGATTGTAAGTTTGCGCAACCGTATTCAAAACCGCCACCAACTTATGGAAGTTCTGGTCAGACTCGATGTTCTCTTCCCTGTGAGCGCTCACAATAAAGAACTGTCCTGATTCCAAGCCGAGGCGGGAAAGCACATCAGATGCCTCGATCTGTGGAAGATAGTGATGTAATACCTCGTACATCGGACTGCCTGTCTTGATCACCTGGTCTGGAGGCAATCCTTCTCTGAGAAGGTACTCCCTCGCAATCGTGCTATAAGTCAGGTTGATGTCGGCAGTGTGATCGACAATCCGCCTGTTGGTTTCTTCCGGAACACGTTGATCAAAACAGCGGTTACCAGCCTCCATGTGAAAGATAGGTATCTTGCGTCGCTTGGCCGGAATCACGGAAAGACAACTATTTGTATCACCTAAAACAAGCATTGCTTCAGGGCATTCATTCGCCAATACGCCGTCGACTGCGGTAATCAAATTACCAATAGTGTGTGCAGCACTAGTACTACCCACAGCACTATCCAGAAAGTAGTTTGGCTTTCTGACACCCAGATCATCAAAAAACACCTGGTTCAATTCGTAGTCATAGTTTTGACCGGTGTGCACAAGAACATGATCGCAGTACTGATCAAGTGCGGCCAGAACCCGAGACAAGCGAATGATTTCAGGGCGTGTACCCACGACCGACAGAACTTTAAGTTTCTTCATGATTCAAAGGTGACTGCTTATCGTGTCGGGACGTTCGCGATCAAAGTTCTCATTTGCCCACAGCATCACGACCATTTCGTCGTCACCGGTGTTGGTGATGTCGTGCACCCAGCCGGGAATGGTGTCCACGATAGTAGGCTTCTCACCAGATGTGCGCAGTTCAAATCGCTCATCTGTCAGCAAGTGACGAAACCGGAATAATGCCTGACCTTTAATCACCAGAAACTTCTCCGTCTTTGAGTGGTGGTAGTGTCCTCCCCTGGTCACCCCGGGGTGTGCTGTGAAGAAACTGAACTGCCCACTATCCTGGGTCTTCAGCATTTCGACAAACGTCCCTCGCGGGTCACTGTGCTGAACGACCTCGTAAGCAAAACGCTCTTTCGGTAAGTAACTGATGTAAGTTGAGTACAACGCTCGCACGAGCCCGGAGCCTACGCGCTCTGAGACCAGAGACGATCGACAGTTTTCGAAGGCTCTGATCTGATCAGCCAAGTCACCTAGAGTGATGCTGTATTCAGGAGAGACAGATCCTTGCACGAGCCAAGCGTTGCCAGACCCCCTTACTTGTTCCTGTTTCAAAAGGTCATTTTCAGAGCAGCTTGTGGTCGTTACCTCCTCTGAAGAAGCGTTCCCAACTGACCGTGGTGTGACGACCTCAGGATGCTGTGACTTGCCGACATGCTCAGCTCCAGTTGATGAACGGCTTGGCGACCGATTCAGACCTTCTCTATGACTTGTCTGAAAGAAATGTTCCTCAGGAATTGATCCAGATGAGTCCTGTACCGAAGCGTCACGCTGACCGGGAGCAGGGTGGCCTTCATCCGAGTCACCATACTTTCCGAGGTAAGCGATGATAGAGGTGACGACATCATCGACGTACACCAGACGCAATAAAGCATTCGGATCGTGTATCTGTACGGGTAGTCCTCTCGCTATGTTGTGACAGAACGTCGCCACCACCGAGTTGTAGTGTGGTTTGCACCATTTACCAAATACACCTGGTAGCCTGAAGATAACGACGGGTACCTGAAATGCTTCTGACAGTCTGGTGACTGCTTTCTCGGCGGCAAGCTTGCTTCTGCCGTATGGATTATCGCGTTCCGCTTGTGTGGAGGAGGTCAGTATGACAGTTGGCTTGGTCGAGCTCTTTGCAACCGCATCACAAATAGCCTCTGTCAGTCCTCGATTCACTAGGTCAAATGCACTATCATCCTTCGGTCTATTTTCACCTGCGAGATGGACAACAGCTCCGACTCTGTTAGCAAGAGCGGGTAAGGTCGCTACATCACTTTGGCGGACGAACTTGAGAACATCAAATCCCATCTCCTGCAGTCGCAGACAAAGATTCTTGCCAATGAATCCATCTGCGCCTGTGACCAGTATGGTCTTCTGGGAAGAGGGCGGCGGGTATTCACTTTCAGACGATATCCCGAAACTGGGAGGGGAAGTCATATGTATATTATTCCTCTGGCTCGACGTTCTCGCCACGAACAATGGCTTGCATGAATCTTAGCTTCAAAAGCAATTGTTTCATGCCTTCGACATCAAGGCGCGTGGTGTTATGTGAGTTGTAGTCGATCGCTTCAGAGATTTTGACTTCACCTTGTTCGACGTACTTGCCGTAGTTCAGATCGCGAAGGTCTGGTGGAACCCGGAAGTAGTCTCCCAAATCTTCGGCACATGCCATCTCTTCGCGGCTCAGGAGCACTTCGTATAGCTTCTCACCATGACGTGTGCCGATAACATTGATGGGGTGCTCAGGTACACCTAAAAGTCCCGTGAGCGCACGGGATAGGACCTCGATCGTCGCTGCTGGTGCTTTCTGGACAAAGATTTCACCCGGATTTCCGTGGGTGAATGCGAAGATGACCAGGTCGACTGCATCGTCTAGTGTCATCATGAATCGTGTCATGTTCGGATCAGTGATCGTCAGGGCTTGCTTGGCTCGAATCTGATTCGTGAAGAGCGGAATGACAGAACCACGCGATGCCATGACATTGCCGTAACGTGTTGCACAGATCACGGTGGATGACGAAGCACGGGACTTTGCTACGGCAACTTTCTCCATCATGGCCTTGCTGATCCCCATTGCATTGATGGGGTAGACAGCCTTGTCAGTACTCAGACAGACGACTCGCTTGACGCCGCAATTGATAGCTGCCTCTAGAACATTCTCCGTTCCTAGAACATTGGTTTTGACTGCCTCCATCGGGTGAAACTCGCAAGAGGGTACTTGCTTAAGCGCTGCTGCGTGGAATACGTAGTCAACACCACGCATGGCATTCACGACAGACTGGTAGTCACGCACGTCACCGATGTAGAACTTCAGCTTCGGACTGTCATACTTCTTGCGCATGTCGTCCTGCTTCTTTTCGTCGCGACTCAAGATGCGAATCTCTACGATATCCGAATCGAGAAAACGGCGAAGCACCGCGTTGCCGAAGGAACCGGTTCCACCAGATAGTAAAAGTGTTCTATTCTTGAAGGTCATCAAATATCCAGACTAGTCGAATTGCTGAGCGCGAGGGTCGGGTTGTCCGATCGCGGAAGGAATGTCAACGCCTGGGCCACCAAGCAGATCCATTTCATATTTCTTATATTCCCAGGTTCGATATACTTCTGTTCTTAAATGAGACCAGATCCAGCCAACTCGTCCTGCGCGCCATGTTCCAAGATAGAGATAATGATATAGAAAAAGTAGCTTGTATCTTCCTGGAACTTTCCAGAAATTGCGTTTGATCCACATTCTTCTTTCCAGAGCGCTTCCGAACAGTTTAGGCTCAACTGACAGCGACTTTTGTTCGTACTGGCTCTTTGCTTCGGCTGTTGTGTACTTGTTCTGCTTCCGAATCCAGTGATCCAGGTTCGGACTGTCACGATGTTCAATAATTCCACCAGCAATGGCTATTTTTCCTTGCACAAGTAGGTGCTCATTTACATCAACCCCTGAAAAGTTGCACGAGCCTGTTCTCCAAACCCTTGTCATTTCTAGAAAAACAGGGAGTGACTTTCCCATAAAATATAATTGCAATCTAAGCTTGATTGCATCAGGACTATCACTGGAGTCTGTTATGGTAGAGATTGATGCTTTCAGTTCGTCTGTAACAATTTCATCAGGATCTAACTTCATTATCCAAGCTGATGTAATCGGAAAAGTCCTCAGTGCAAAATTCCATTGATCACCAAACCCTCTAAAGCGTCTTTGATACACAGTGGCACCATATTCCAAGGCAATGTCAACAGTATCATCACTGCTGTAGCTATCGAGAACATAAATCTCGGATGCCCAACCAATGATCTGGTCGAGGCATCTCCTGAGATTATGTCCCTCATTTAAAGTGATTAGTACAACTGCAAGGCTAGAGCCTGTGGTGTTAGTGCTTTTTATCACGGAAAGTCCAGTTTCTTATCTTGCGTAAAGTACGCGATTCAATGTACGCGACTCAATCAAGTCTCACGCAATCAGGTGGGCTCCCACCTTCAAGCAACCAGCGATATCCATCTTCCATTGATTGCCCGATGCCATCCCATGAAAACTCTCGCTCCATCCAGTTTCGCCCACGCACACCCATCGCTTGAAGCTCATCTTCTGATTGTGACATTGCCGTTTCAAGGGTTTGTGTGAGAGATTCCACCGAATTGGGAATCCACCATCCGCAGCGTTCGCGATCTAGTCCAGACCAAGGTGCACCGTGACTCACAATGGCGGGGCATTCGTGAGCCAATGCTTCGGCAACAACCATGCCGAAATTCTCTGAGTGTGTTGGAAGCACAAAGAGATCCGCTTCGCGGTAAGCCGCATCTTTCTCTTTCCCATATAGCGGACCAACAAACTCGACTCTGGATAAGCTATAACTCGCCGCCCGTGAAACCAGTGAATCGACGTAGTCCGGATCGCCAGGGCCTACGATACGAAGTCGCCAATTCGTGAAATGCGATTCCAGTCTTGACCACGATTCCAATAAAGACTCTAACCCTTTAACTGGATGAATACGCGAAACAAACAGTAACGTCCGATCATTCGATCTGGAGGGTGCTCGACTGTGTGGTACGGGTAAGTCAATACCATTAGGAACGATCAGTACCGGTGCTTTGAGTCCGATTCTACGGATGTCGTCATATTCCTCTTCGCATGTTGCATGCAGTAAATCCGCCATCTCAAGCGTCCGCTTCTGAAATGGCCATATGACTCTCTTCTTATAACGACTATGGGAAAGCGCCCACTCCGAGAGCGTCCCCCGCGGAGATGTTACAAACTTCGCTTTTCTGCCGGGTACCACCCAACCGGCGGTGATGTTGACCATTGACCAGAGGCTATGATTGTGAACGATGTCTACGTGATTACTCCGGTGGCGTAACCAGTTCGTATGATCAGTTGAAATACCAAAAGTCTTGAGGATTGGCCAGGAAGAATGTAAGGATAGTTCAACCTCTGGAATCTGTTGGCCAGCAGCAAGACAGGATAAGGTTATCTTATGGTCTCTGAGCGCAAGCGCGCGACATAGGCGTGGTACCGAGTAGGAAGGGCCTGACGCCTCTGCTGCAATGTGCGGAACGACATGAATTAGCTGCATGAAATAGGGTTTTTTACGTCACAATCTCGTAAAAGAGAGCAATCTAACTCTCGTTAATAATCTTGGATAGGTAGAGAAGGTTGCATCTTCTCCCATGGAGAGGTTGGAACTGCTGAAGCATTTTCTGTACGATTCAAAATTTCCAACAGATAAACAGCCCCTGCGCTAGCACTGAAACATCTTGCCCAGTCCGCTAGATATCTACGTTTGGATGCGGTCTGTTTACCCATCTGAATCGTCTTATCAAGGAGCGTTGTAAGTTCCAGTACATCTCCAGACCTGAAGACACCGCCCACTTTGCTCGCTATGACAGCTTCTGCGGACCCGCATCTATCACTGCATATTGCTGGAGTACCGGCCATCAGTGCTTCTACAACGACTGCACCCCAACCATCATATCGACTAGGTAAGACTAGGCAGTCTGCTTCACCCATCATCTTGTGTACATCAGACATCGGGAGCCGTCCGACCCAGCGCAAACGACCTCCAAGTTTTTCTTCTGCCTGGGATCTAAATACAGTCTCAAGTGGTCCAGACCCTACGACAAGCAATTCAACGTTCTGAGTACTCACTGAAGCCATTGCGGTGATCAGTAAGTCAAGGCGTTTGCGTTCAATGAATTGCCCTACAAACAGTAACTTGAACGTGTTATCAGTCGCGACTGAATCGTGATCGTGGTTCTGGAAGGAACTGTCAGGTGCATCCAGAAAGTATGCAAATGGATATACCTTTTTCGCAGGCATGCCACGATCAATGACCCACTGCCTAGTTCGATAACCCGTTGCAAGTACTCCTTCGATCTGTGTCCCAAGTCGAGCAAACAGGTACCGATAGGTCAGACGTTTGAGAGTGCCCAACCAGCCCTCATCATCGACAGTTTCCATCACCACCCACTGCCGCCGACGAAGCTTGACCAGGTGTTGCTGAACCTGACTGATATGCTCGTTCCCACGAATCCCCTGGAAAATATGAATCGCGTCTGGAGGCGCACGTTCTGCAAGTGAGAACGCATCTGATAGCGTTGGTGCCAGACGCAATGTGGCCTCTCCCAGAGAAGGTGGCTGCCATCCTTGAGTGGCTCTTTGAGCAGACATATGCTGTTTAGCGACGTACACAACTTTCTTGCCATTATTGGCGAGTTCCCGAGCAAGTCCTGCCATGTGTGGACTGATAATCAGTTGCCAGAACCATATTTCATTATCAGCCATGATCAGTAACTTACCCTTTGAAACGACGTCACTTGTATCGTAGAAGTATCTGACCTAGGCTCAGTGACACGAGACTGTGTCGCTGCCCAGCCAATCAAAACAAGGGGCAATAGTCCCAATCCACCGGGGGAGAAAAAGGTACTTTCGCCCATATTCAAAAGTAAGACAGTCGTCGTCACCGCCAAAGGCGTTACGCCATTGCGTGCACCACGGCGCAATAAAGCCCAAAAGAGTAGAGCGACCAGAATGGCTAGCGGAACCCCAAGTTCCTCCAGAATGGCGACTGGAAGGACACCCTTCTCAATCGAAGCACTGACTGGTAACCCCAGGACGGGATCTCTTTCAACAAACATCTCCTGTGGGTTGGATGCGATCCCAAAGCCGATCCCGGTGAGTGGGTGTTGGGTGATGTTTACCCACATTTCATCAATCAGACCACCGCGCGATCGGTCGTAGGCTTCTAACAGACTTTGCACTTCACCTGCACGCCCTGACTTGGTGATGTAGTGTTCGACTGCATTGATGATGCGTGGAGCGAAGGCAACAGCAACAATAAAAGTCGCCGTCAAGACAGTCCAGATCCGCTTGCTGCGCAATCCTGGCATCAATACTCGCAAAGGTTTGCCGGCGAGAACAGGTGCACTGAGGACGGCAACTGAAACACCCAGCACCATCGCCAGACCTGCAGTCCGAGCCTCGGACAACAGCACAAGCAGCAGTGAGATGGCCACTAAAGCAATGGAGAACCACGAAGGTTTTCTCTGGGCGAATAACTGACTTCCTGCCCAGGTACCAAGCAAAGCCATTGTCGGACCAAGCGCCTGAGGATGGTTGAGTATTCCTTGGAAACCACTTCCATTTCGAAGGTAACCTAGTGGTAGAACCAACAATGGCAAGCTAACCACCATGATGACGATCAATCCACTAAATATCTGCCTGGAAAGATTGTCGCGTTCCTCCCACGATAATTGCTGCCATGCCGACACGAGCGTTGCAAAAACCAATGTCCAGGAGACGATCTTAAGGATGGATACATCAGGCATTGGACTGACAACAGTGGAATGAAATATAAGCAATATCCCCATGCCTAGAATAGCAGCAACCGGCGTACTCACATAAAACCGTCCAGAGAGCATCCCGCTTCTTGCCAGAACGGATAATGCAGCACCGAAAATTACTGCATAGCGACCAACCGATGCCAATGTTGCTGGCGCAGCAATACCAGGGCTTAGCATGGAGAAAAACCAGGACAGTGCCAAAGCAACGATGGCGTGAGGGCGGCCAAGTAGGGCGAAAGCAGCAAGCAAAAGATAGCTGAGATTTGCCGTCGGACCAGAGACCACTCGCATTGAGATCGCCAGCAAGAGAAAGATGGCTAAAAATGATTTTTTTTTATCGGTCATTGAAAATTTAAACTATGATTTCCCTATTTTTCAAGGTGTTCAAGATTATTGACTTTTCAGTTTGTAATGCCGGAAATTCGCTTTTGAATCAGCGAATCAGAATGGTCGGTCCAGGTGCAACGGTGAGTTGCCGGTCGAGTGGTTACTCTGGACTCAAGTATTTATTCTGATACAGATGGCAATCGCTTTAATCGCCTTAACAAGTTGGACATCCCTCCTCGCTTTGCATACCAGTAGCCTCTACGAAAACGAAAGTAAAATCGCTTTAGTTTTCCCGATAGGTGAAATTTATCTTCAAATCCGTAGGTTTTTGCTATGGCTCTATGTTCAGCAATTACTCTTGGTGACATTCCCGTAGTTTTCTGTTTCGGATGTCTCCTAAATGCGGCAAGTGATTTAGGGATTCTATGAAATTTTTCTTGACCATTTTTTACACCGAACTCAACTATCATTTGATAGTCCATGGTGTTATTTAGATTTTTATTAAAGCCTCCAAATTCTTTGTGAACATCACTTTTCCAGAACATGGCTTGCGAGTTCAAATGAAAACCTTCGTACTTAAAATGATTCAAATTAAAATCAAATGCATGATTGTAATCGATAATATCGTCATATTCATCAATGCTCAGCCAGTCCCCGAAAATAATTTTAAATTCACTACACTTAATAAACTCTTCAACTACTTGGTGAATTGCGCCCGGTAAATAAAGATCATCAGAGTTTAACCATCCATATATTTCGCCTTTAGCTCTTGAAAATCCTTTGTTTAGAGCGTCACTTTGCCCTTCGTCAGGCTCAGAAATAAAATACGATACGTGATCCATGTACTTATTTATCACATCAATTGTTCCATCGTTTGATCCTCCGTCGATTATAATCAATTCTATGTTTGAATAATTTTGATTTATAATCGACAATATGCTTCTTTCGATAAATTCAACTTGATTGAAAGACGGCATTACGATTGATACCAATGGTTTATTTATGAGAGAATTATTAATTTGATTTTCTATTTTCATTTTATCGTAAATAATAAATTACTCATGATAACTCATAGTCTTGAACCCGTGATGCTTCACCAGCTCATCACGCTCGGCCGCCTTGTAGTCTTCTCTCACCATCTCGGCCACAAGATCCTCAAAAGTAATCGATGGCGTCCAACCTAGCTTCTCCTTAGCCTTCGATGCATCACCTAGTAGCGTTTCAACTTCAGCAGGCCTGAAATAGCGCGGATCAACAGTCACAATACGCTTACGTCCTTCAGAAGCTGTCCAGTAGCCATTCTCCTCAAGACCGGAACCTTCCCATCGGATGTCCATGCTGAGCTCTTTTGCAGCTGCATTGACAAAGTCTCTGACACTGTACTGAACACCAGTCGCAATCACAAAATCCTCAGGCTGATCTTGCTGTAGCATCAGCCATTGCATTTCAACGTAATCCCGAGCATGGCCCCAATCACGTTTTGCATCCAGATTACCCAGGTATAAACAATCCTGCAAGCCAAGCTTGATACGCGCTAATGCACGTGTGATCTTTCTGGTTACGAACGTTTCACCTCGGTTGGGCGACTCGTGATTAAAGAGAATCCCGTTGCAGGCGTAGATACCATAAGACTCTCTGTAGTTCACAGTGATCCAGTATGCGTAGAGTTTGGCTACAGCATAGGGACTACGAGGGTAGAAGGGTGTGGTTTCTTTCTGGGGAGTCTCTTGAACCAGGCCGTAAAGTTCAGAAGTTGATGCCTGATAGAAGCGAGTTTTCTGTTCGAGGCCAAGAATGCGGATTGCTTCAAGAATGCGTAAGGGGCCAAGCGCATCAGAGTTGGCCGTGTACTCAGGCTCTTCAAAACTGACTGCGACGTGACTTTGAGCAGCCAGGTTGTAGATCTCGTCTGGCTGCGTCTCCTGAATGATACGGATCAGGCTGGAGCTATCCGTCAGGTCACCATGATGCAGAAAGAATCGCACATCCTTCTCGTGTCGATCTTTGTAAAGATGATCTATCCGATCAGTGTTGAACAGGCTGGTGCGTCGCTTGATACCGTGCACTACATAGCCTTTGTTGAGTAGAAATTCAGCCAAATAGGCCCCATCTTGCCCCGTTACTCCGGTAATCAGGGCAATCTTGGCGGGCTGGGTCATATCTCAGATCCTTGTTAAACGTATAGATTGATAGAAAAGCGTGAAGAGTCGCTTCCTATGATTGTTCGGAGTAAATCAATAAGTTTTTGTGGCGTGGTTACGCTTAAAGTCATCGTAGGCGATTGCTAGTCCATCCTCGAGGCTAATCATCGCTTGCCACCCCAAACGACTCAATCTGGAACTATCCATCAGCTTTCTCGGGGTGCCATCAGGCTTGGACGAGTCGAACACAATGTCACCCTTGTACCCAACAGTGCGGGACACGATCTTCGCAAGATCTCTGATACTAATGTCTTCACCGTATCCTACATTGATGTGACTAAGCATTGGCTGTGTGTGCCGCCTGTAAGTCTCGTTGTCCAGATTCATGACATGAATACATGCTGCGGCCATGTCATCAACATACAAGAACTCTCTCATTGGGGTTCCTGTACCCCAGATCGTAACGGATGACGCGTTTGCAACTTTTGCTTCATGGAATCGTCTGATCAACGCAGGAATGACATGAGAGTTCTCTGGATGGTAGTTGTCTCCAGGACCATACAAATTCGTAGGCATGACGCTACGATAGTCAATCCCATGACTCTCTCCATACTGCCTGTTGTAGCTCTCGCATAGCTTGATGCCGGCAATCTTCGCAACTGCATAAGGCTCGTTGGTCGACTCAAGGGGGCCTGTCAAC
This sequence comes from Orrella marina, assembly GCF_003058465.1. NCBI lineage: Bacteria > Pseudomonadati > Pseudomonadota > Betaproteobacteria > Burkholderiales > Alcaligenaceae > Orrella > Orrella marina. The sequence continues at coordinate 919,218 of NZ_CP028901.1, forward strand.
AGCGCATCTTCTCCCATTGGCTGGGATGCAAACTTCGGATAGATGCAACTTGAACCCAAGAAGAGCAGCTTCTTAACGCCAGAACAAAAAGCCGCATCTATCACGTTTGCCTGAATCATCAGATTCTGATAAATGAAGGCAGCAGGGTAGGTGTTATTAGCATGAATCCCACCTACTTTCGCGGCAGCGAGATAGACTTGATCCGGCTTTTCTGACACAAAAAAATCTCGAACAGATGCCTGATCGCTTAAATCGAGCTCTTCATGTGTTCGAGTGACGATATTAAAACAATCTTCTTCTACCAAGTGCCGAAAAATAGCCGATCCAACCATACCGCGATGTCCGGATATGTATATTTTTGATTTTTTCATTCTAATTCAGTTTCACTGATATTTTTTATTTCATAATCTCTATGAAAAGGAATGAACGCCTCCCACCATGCGCGACCGCAAAAGCATCTGGTCGGAAAAGCTAATCTTTGACCAAATCGATACGCAGGCTGTGGTCGGGTTTCTGAATTGGTTTGAGACTATCCGCAACAACACCGCATCGACTCGCAATCAGTGCTTTTCGGTCATCCATGCGGTAATTCTGCACGTACGGATCTGTGCGGGGGCACCGGGTAACCGGTGTCCCTACCGCGACCAAAGATTCAATCGAACAGTTCGGTACGAATGGCTCAGCCAGTACTACTGATCTAATTTAGATGAGGTCAGAGACTTCGCCACCCAGTGGGCCTGATTTTACAATCATGAACCTCCAAACATGGCATTAGACGGATTGACACTGAAACAGCGGTTGACCATGGCCGCATAGCTCTACGTCAAAATCCCCTTAAAAAGGGGACGATTACCACTTCTTGACTATGTTTCAGTGTTTGTGATGTTTGATTTTGAAAATTTATTTTTTATTTTTTTTACTACTCTTCTAATTAGTGAAATAATTATTATTTTCAATAAATATTTTCTTTGCAAACTTATTCCGCAAAAATATTCTATAATACCAATTTTATTGTGTATTTTAAGATCGATTATATTTATTGTTTTTGTAAAATATAAAAATCCAGTTCCTGATTCGGTTGATTTTAAAATTGAATTTTCAATAGGTCTAAATGATAATGGAATTTTCTTGATAAATGATTTGGTTGATTTCGATGTAACTGCGTACTTGTATGATCTAAGTAGATCCAAAGGCTTTGTACCATACACGTCAATCGTTAATTCTTCATCATTAAGATTGAAAAATGAATATATAAATTTTGAAGCGGGCTCCATAAATGAATCGTAATAGACTGAGTTTATTGATTCGAGTTCTGGAAAATTAAATTTATCTAAAGATCTTTCTGAATATAAAAAATTTGTCTGCAAAAAAGAAGTCCCATTACTTATGTGTGTTCCGCCTATATCGCTAACGTTTGTAGAATAAGATTGATAAGGATATACAATAAATTTATCTCTTTTTGATAAATATCCGCTGTAATACTTCTTCCAAGAGCTTTCTGGCCAAGATTTAACGTTTTTAGGCAGATTTTTTATTTTCAATAATTCATTTTCGTCATTATTTTTATACCATATCTTGAAGTCATTCCACTGCATAAGAGTCCAAAGCTGCCCCCACGAAGATGCAACTTGCATGAAGTAACATGAAGTTCCGTTCTTTAATGGAATAAAAGGAAGTCCAGAATACTCATTAAATTCTTGCGCATATAGAGAAATTCCACCTATTCTGCTGTCATTTTGGTAAAACAGTGCCGCTTGTTTCGCGTAAATATAGAACTGAGGATCAACCAACAAATCCTCCTCTAAGACAATAACGGAACCAAATCTTTCTGTTTGATCCCCACACCATAAAATGTGCTGTCGTAAGCCTAAATTCACTTCTCGAGCAATAATTTCTACTGAGCCTTTCGCAAATTGTGAAGCAAATTTTTTTGCAACAACCAACGATTCTTTGCTATATCCACCGTCTAGTGAAATTATTAAATTAATAGAACTATCGAAAATTGCATTGTCAATGCTTTTCAATAAACGTCTGAGTGCCACATGTCTGCGATATGCTGGTATAATGATTGCAGGTTTCATTTTTTAGGCGTGTATTAATTTTTTAAGGAATATTCTGAAAAAAACCAAGGACTCACAAAACACCAAGGCTCTATGAAGTTTCCGGTGCCCCCTGCGTCACAATACATGTCCGGTCATTTAATTTCTTTTTCTTAACCCGAACGTTTCATAAACCGGGCCTGAGTGCTGCGACTTCCCTGGTTCTTCCTGATTTCTGCACCCTTTGACGTTTCCGTTGCGCGTGCCATGCAGATTGGAGAGTGGATTTTGCCAACTTCGTACCTGCTTTCGCCGATTTCGGCCTGAACGGGTCAGCAACAAGCGTGCATCAACCTCCGATGTCTCGGTTTTGAATTTTTAAAGGGTTGTCTGATCGCGTGTCTGCGCTCAGGCCGGTGCGGGTGGCCGCTGTGTCTGGTAGAGCAGTTCGGTCACCCGCTCCAGAATCCCTTTCACCGGACACCCTGTGGGCAAGGACAGACGAATCCGGTCTTTGTACTGCACGACCTGCACGGCGAGCTTGAACAGCTTGAGGATGATGGTCCCGGGCTGCGCTCTGGCCAGCTCCGTGTGTGCCAGCGTATTCTCACGCAGGCTGTGGATCAGCACATACGCTGCACAGGCATAGAACATCCGCATGTGGTTGGCAAGGAAGGTGTGGTCAGAGGTGCGATCGCTGGCCAGATCGTTCTTGATGGCCTTGATGTAGTTCTCGTCCTGGCCGCGAGCGCAGTACAGCTCGCGATAGAGCAACTCGGCTGTGGGCTCGTTCAGTGAGCTCACCACAAACCGGGGGTTCTCGCCCAGCGCCATCACCTCAGCCTTGAGCACGACCCGATAGGCCTTGGGCCAGGTGCCGGCCTGATAGGACAGGTCGTCATACAGGCGGGTTGCACCCGGGGCAGGCAAGCCGAGATGGCGGGCGCTTTCGCAGCGCGACTGGTAATGGGACTTTGCTCGCTCAAGCAACGGTTGCGCCAGGGGTAGCAGCACCTTGTTGCCCGCCAGTCCAAAGATGAAGTCCATTGCGGGGTCCTGCTCACATAACGCCATGAGTTCCGGGTTGGAGAAATGGCCATCACCGCGCAAGATGATGTGGGTGTCGGGCCAGGCCTGGCGCAGCGCGCGCACCACACGCGCGATGATGGCGGCATTTTCCCGACCTGTGGGGCGCTTGCCCGAGAGTCCCTCGAACAGAAACAACGGCATGTAGCAGTGGTGGCGGTAATGGTGGTTGTAAAAGGCGAGTTCCTGCTGGCCGTGAGTGGGATCCTCGGAGTGATCCATGTCGAGCACGATCAAGGCCGGGGCCTGGGCATAGCTGTCGATAAAGGCGTGGACAAAGCTTTTGGCAAGACGATAGATATCACGACGAGTCAGATTGTTCTCCAGCCGTGACAGCGTCGGGCCTGAGGCGAGGTCGGTGTCTGCGTCCAGCGGTGCACGGCCCGCGGCGAGCTTGAACATCGGGTCTGCACGCAAGGCGTTGGCGTCATTGCCATCGGCATATCCGCATGCGCTCTGGAACACGCGCTGGCGCAGCAGATCGGTCATGGAATGAGAGATATGCGACGGATGGCGTTTGTCATGGATTGCGCCAGCCAGACGCGAGATCAGCCCGGTTTGCAGATCCGTACCCCGAAGCAGGATGGCGCCGAAATCGCTCGACAGGGCACCACCATCAAACTGTGCACGCACGGTGAAACCAGCACTGGCAGGAAAGCGAAGCTGGGTTGGGATAGAATCATTCATGGGCGGTTTTGTTTAAGCTTCTTACGAAGCGTTATTGGCGTAATCCCAATTGTATCAATGGGTTAAACAAATACCGCCCATTTCCGTGAAAAATCCGGGTTAGCTCTTGGTAAAATGTAGTCTTTACTACATTTGATCCAATTGCCATGCACCGCAGCGCCATCAAACCCGATCTTTTCGCTGACCAGGAACACAAGAACAAGCTTGATTCACTCGGTGATCCGCTACTCGACCTCGAGAAGCACATCGATTTCAAAGCGCTGGCAGCCAAAGTCGATGCGGTGGCGCCCCGGGAGATTTCACCCAAGGGTGGGCGGCCTGCCTATCCGACCGAAACCATGATCAGGATTCTGGTGCTCAAGCGCCTGCACAATCTGTCAGACGAAGCGATGGAGTACCAGTTGCTGGATCGAATGAGCTACAAGCGGTTCTGTGGACTGATCGACTCTCGAACCATTCCGGATCGCACCACCCTCTGGACCTTTGAAAACCGGATCGGAACAGATGGTGCCAAGGCACTGTTTGATGGTGTGGAAAGCCAGTTACTGAAGAAAGGCTTTATGGCTCGTGCCGGACAGATCATTGATGCAACGATCGTACCAGTTCCGAAACAGCACAATCGCAGTGCCGAGAAGGAGCTGATCAAGCAAGGTGCCATGCCCGCAGACTGGAAGCCTGCCAAGAGAAGGCAGAAGGATGTGGATGCCACCTGGACGAAGAAGCACGGCAAGAGCTTCTTTGGTTACAAGCTTTCCATCAATGTTGACAAGAAGTACAAGATCATCCGCAAGTTTGAGACGGATACCGCGAGCGTGGGGGACGGTGACCATTTCAACGCTGTAATCGATCCGTTCAACACCAGTGCGGATGTGTATGCCGATCGTGGCTATCCATCCAAAGCCAGAGACCAGTGGCTCAAAGAGAACGGCTATCGCAACCAGATCCAGCGCAAGGGTCAGGCCAACAAGCCTTTGTCCGAGGCCCAGCAGCGTCGCAACCATCGCATTGCCAAGACCCGAGCGCGAGTCGAGCACGTGTTCGCGATCATGGAGCAGATGGGTGGCAAGATGATTCGCACCATCGGTCAGGCCAGAGCCGACTTTGCCATGACGATGATGGCCACCTGCTACAACCTGAAACGGTTTGTGTACTTCCAGAAGAACGGCATCAAGGCCTTCTGACGCCCGAAGTGGGCCGAATCGCCGAAATCCGGGGCGATTCGAAGGGAAATCCGGTCAAAATGTGAGCAAATCGCTCACGAAATCAGTAAAAATGCTGTCGATGGCGGTCAGGAATCGTGCTGACGCGGGCGGTTTGGCGAAAATCGACTGTTAATCGAGGTGCCCAACGGGTGGTCGACTTTGCAGCCGGACTCAAATTTGCCCGGGAACTTCAGGACGAATGACTTGTGTGTAATGACATGGGCTTTGCCGGGGGATTGTTACTTATTTACGGAAAAAAATAGATATGTACAAATTCCAAGAGTAATGCTAATGGAGGGTATTGTCTTGATAAAGAAACTACTGACTGGTTTAAAAAAAACTTTTTTATACAATATGTAATATGTTTGGATAAAATTTATATGAAATGCGACAACTAGAAACCAGCACAGCGACTCAATATCTCGCATAACAATTCCAGTGATAATAGCAGCAACCATCACAACGGCGGAAAGTGCGCCGCTTAAGAATAGTAGATCAGTTCTGCTCATTGCCTGAAAGAAGCTACCGCTGGTTGATAGAATGACTTGTACAGGAATCGCCATTGCAAGGATTCGAATGATTGGAATTACATCTACCCATTGATTTCCGAGCGCTATCAAAATTATCCAGTCCGCCAAAAGAAACATCAACAACCCGGCAGCAGCACCTAGCAACGACAATCGAAACGTAAAACTTTGATGTATTTCTTCGGCTTTCGTCTGATCGTCCGCGTATTTTCTGATGACAGGTTGAATGGCTGGGGTCATTGCAAACGTGAGCAAAATCAGAGGATACTTCATTAGTTGGTATGCTTTGTCGTAGATCCCGAGTGCTGCGACACCCATGTACCTTCCTACCAAAATATTATCCAGATTCCGCGAGAAGTAATTTATGAAATTAAAGAAAAATTGATAGGTTGAAAATTTTAGCAACGGTTTTATAGCTGAAAACTTTCGTCCAGGAAGAGGTCGTCCGAACTCAGTTTTTCCTGAAAAGTACCATATCGTCAAAAGCAATGTTCCCGCACTCACGGTTCCCTTAGCGGCCAAGGCATGAATAGGGTTTACGAGATTTGCTAGAGCTATCGTGATTGTGAGGCTCACGATTTCAGCAATTAAACCAGCAACACCTATACGGTAAAACGCTTTATCACGAAGAAGAAGGGCGTTTGGAACGACGTTAACGGAGAAGAAAAAGAGGCTGATTGCTACATACGGAACAACGATACCTACGCCTGGAAGTTCATAAAAGAGCACAAAGACTGGAGCAAGTGATGCGAAAAGGAGTGCAAGTACTGTTCCGACAAGAATTGTTAAGCCAAAAAGACCATCGCGATCTGACTTTTTTAGCTGGTTGATATTGATGATTGCTGGGCCTAATCCTGCTTCAGCCATTAACTGAAAAAAGATGAAAAACACCATTACAGCTGCTACCGTTCCGTAGTCTTGCGGGCTGAAGATACGCGCAAGCACCATCATCGATAGTAAGTTGACTGCGTAGACTGCGTAGCGACTTACCATGCTTTTCGCGATGGCAGAGTAAAGGCCGTCTGGATTTATTTTTTTTAAATGCATCAACGTTAGTTCATTAAAACTTCAATTAGCTTGAGCTTAAAACTATCGGGAGAGAACATTTCGAAGTATTTTTTCTTTCCGGCCTGACCTATGCTAAAAATTCTTTCGCGATCTTCGGCACACTTTTCGATAGATCTTGCAATTTCCCTTGGATCGGATTCTGAAATGATTAAACCTTCATCTTTATCAAAAAGCTCTCGAGTGGCGCTGGTGCTCATTGTTAAACACGGTATTCCCAATGACAACGAGTCTACTAATTTATTGACAAGAACGGTTTTTGCTTTCTCGCTATCTCCGAAATTCCCAATTGATAGGTCACAATTTGTCACCAAGTGCGGTGCTAGTTTTCCATTTGCGAAACTATAGTTGTTAACTACAAAAATTTGATTTTGAAGACCTAATTCATTTATTTTTTTAATGTATGGTTGTGCCTTTAAGTCTGAATCTCCGAACAGATGTAATTTAATTTCTTTGTTTTTGATATATGAAAACGCCTCAATTACGTTGTTTAATCCATGTAAAGGGATGTAAGTTCCCCACCAGCAAACGTTGAAATCATTTTTACTTATTTTTCGACTTGAGAAAGTTTCTTTTTTATAATCAATGCATAATGGAATAATTTTTATTCTAGAAGAATCGATTGCTTGGCCAGCTATTTTTGTGTAATAGATTGATTCGGAATTGTTTAAAAAAATAACTTGACTTGCGGATTTCAATAATAGCCAGTCTTTTAGAAATGAGATTTTCCCAGCTATGGAATTTTTGAGGGCAATTTTTCTGTCGTTGACTATTGTGTCATATAAGCTAATGTAGTAGTCGACAATTATTTTTTTTCTGAAAAGTTTTCCAATTAAAATCTCTGCAATAGCCGAGGCAGATTGATTCATTGGTAAAACAAATACATGGGATGAAAGCGCTATAATTATAATTCTGTATGGAGCTATTAGGAAAGCTGTTGATATTGAAATAATCTTTCGAAGATATTTGATTTTTATTCTGCTTGCTAAGTAACCGATTGGGCTGTAGTGAAATTTTATCCCCTCGTCGCCAAGGCATTTTATAATATTTTGAGCTCTGTAGCTACCGTTTATATTTCCTGAAATATATATTTTAATGTCTTTTTTCTGAAGCACTTTTGACTCTATGGTTTCAGTTTATAAATGGATTTGTCAATTTGAATCCTTGAGAAATCCTATCGAGCACCTCGAATAACCTCGGCTCTATGACGTTTAGTGTGGAATTTGACTCAACGACAAAGATGAGTTTGGTGGTTCAATAGCGGCTGACTCCCCATGACTGGGACCTGCATAAACAAGCAGATCGAAGCCCTCTTCACCACAGCTCTGGGTTTGCAGGCTCCATGGCAGGTTGCCAAGGTTGAGCTCGACACCACCCGGCGTCGCATTGACTTTGAAGTCAAGTACACCGCCAAACGATCGGCCTGTCCCGATTGTGGTCTGGTTGATCAGGGCATTCATGATCATATGCCTCGCAGCTGGCGCCACCTGGACTTCTTTCAGTTCGAGGCCTGGCTACATGCGGATGTTCCGCGTATCCGGTGCAAGGACTGTGGCAAGACCACACAGATGCCAGTCCCCTGGGCCAATGAGGGCAGCGGCTTTACATTGTTGTTTGAAGCCCTGGCCCTGTCGCTGGTACAGGAGTTGCCCGTCAGTCAGGCGGCTCGTCATATGCGTGTCGGATCGGCCCGTCTGTGGCGCAGGCTTGATCACTACGTTTCGATTGCGCGTGAACAGGACGACATGTCGAGTGTGCGTCATATTGGAATCGATGAAACCAGTGTGAAGAAAGGCCACGCCTACATCACGGTCGTGCATGACTTGCAGGCCAAACGACTGCTGTTTGCCACGCCAGGACGAGACCACCATACTCTGGAGGCGTTTGCGCAGGATCTGCATGCGCATGGTGGCGATACGCGAAACGTGAAGCACGCCTGCATTGACATGAGTGCCGCGTTTGCCAAAGGCATTGCGCAGTCGTTGCCACAGGCGCAGATCAGTTATGACCGCTTTCATGTGGTGGCGCTGGCCAATACGGCCATGGATGACGTTCGCCGTGAAGAGATGAGAACCTCGGCTGACAGCGTTCGCGAGGCGGTCGGCCTGCAAGACACCAAAAACGTTCGGCAACTGTTCTGGGGCATGTGCAAGGATCCGTCTGACTGGACCAAGGGTCAGATCAATGCGATGCACTGGCTACAACGATCAACACTCAAAAGTGCCCGGGCGTGGCGACTCAAGCAGGCGCTGCGCGAGGTCTACAGTCAGGCAGTAAACGCCAATAGCGAAAATCTTGCGAAGTCCCTTCTGATCAAGTGGATCAGTTGGGCCAGGCGCAGTCGTCTCGAGCCATTCAAGCGCCTTGGGGCCACACTGAAGAGGCATTTTGATGGCGTGATTCGCGGCATGCTCGATGGGCGCAGCAACGCCTATGTGGAAGCCATGAACGGATTGCTCCAGCAAGCCAGGACCGCAGCCCGAGGCTTTCGAAATGTTGGCAACTTCATTTCGATTGCCTATCTGCGGATGTCCCGACTGAAACATTTACCATCGAATCCTTTATTACCGGCGCTACCACGTCTGGTCGGACAAACTCATTTTTGTCGTTGAGTCAAATTCCACACTAAACGTCATAGAGCCATAACCTCTCGTTTCCACGAAATACGAGTCACAACCTATTCAAATGCATAAGCTTGATTTTCGTTAAACACAGTTTTTCGAGGTGCCCATCAGGGACGATGGACATTATCCCACAATATTGTGTGAGGAATTTAATGATTTTTAATAATTGAATTAATCAGTCAGTGCACTATTTATTTAGTTTATGTTATGTGCACAGAGTGAATATCTGCTACTAGACGTTGTAGTTCTCCAGGACGCAAACCTAATTGGCCAGGTTGTAGTTCGCCAGTCGCTCCCCATGCACGCCACCAATATTGGGCAAATTCGATTAACGTTTGTGGTACGCCTGTCCCGATATTACGCACTTGCGGCTTTCCAGGTTCGACGTGTGTAAATGATAGAGCATCCACAAACTGACGGGCGACTTCCTCAACTGGGATAAAGTCCCGAATTTGAGTGCCCGCGCTCATAGAAAAATTGTCACCGGCCAGCGCTGCTTTTCGTAGCGAAGGCCAAAAACGAGAAGCAGCTTCACCTTCGCCAAACACTTGAAAAATACGAAGTATCTTTAGACGTAATCCCAAGCTGCGTGCAATGCCAAGACACACAGTTGTTGCTGCAGCTTTAGAAATAGGGTATGACAGTGATGGTCGCATCTCCGTGCCTGGATGTACAAAATCAATTCCTTCAGCAGCGGCTCCATATTCAAAACATGTACCGGCAACTAAGACATTCTGCACACCCTGTCTGGCGGCTTGTTGGAGGAGGCGTGTCGTTGCGTAGACGTTCCAATACAAACATTCATCTAGAGGAGCATATGGTGGATTAGGGGTGTGCGAAGCCAGATGAACCAAGGTCTCACAACCAGCCAACTCTACCTCGAAATTATGGTCTAAAGGACGTTCTATCCACAATGGATTCTGTGATGGCTGTAATCGTGGACGACTGCCTGGTCTGCATTGCGCAACAACTTCATGACCTGATTTCTGTACCTCGCGTAGAAAGTGGGATCCTACGAAGCCTGTTCCACCGGTAAGGAATATTTTCATGATCAAAATGGCGAGGAAAAATCTTTCAACATTGGATGATTATGGTCCCGTTCAGAAATTACGGGTTTATCGATTCCCCACTCAAATCCGAAAGAATCCCACCGTATACCTAAATCGTTGGATGGTGCATAGACCGAAGTGACTTTGTAAGCGAGCAGCGCGTCATCACTCAACGCAAGGAATCCGTGGGCCATGCCTTTAGGAATTATCAGGCCATGACCATAGGTGGAGTCAAGTTCAACAGACGTGCATTGGCCGTAGGTTGCTGATTCCTTGCGTAGATCTAATACTACATCCAGCACTTTGCCGTGTATACAGTAGACAAGCTTCTCGTGATCGTTTGGTGGGGTTTGAAAATGCATGCCGCGGATGACACCTTTTCGGGAACTTGAGTAGTATTCCTCATGCCACATCGTAGGTAGCCCCAACTCAGCGAAACGCATGGAGTGAAATGTCTTCACAAATGCGCCACGATCGTCCTTAGAAATAAAAGGATGTACTCGGAAGCAACCGCTCAGAACAGTAGGGGTCAATTTCATAGCCCGAATCTCAGAAATTCAATCCAAAGAACTCTTCTAGCTTGTCTGCAATGAAGTCAAGGTGTTCTTTGTCCAGAGCTGGAAAGGTACCTAGCCAGAATGTATGGTTCATTACAGTATCTGTGTTGGTGAGTTCTCCGCTAACACGATATTTACGGCCTGCCATATAGGGTTGTTTGGTCAGATTGCCGGCGAACAGCAGGCGAGTACCAATCTTGTTCTGTTCAAGGTAGGCAATGAGATCATTTCGTTTGATCCCGGTTTCATGTTTTACCACCAGCGGAAAGCCGAACCAAGATGGCTCGGACTCAGGGGTCGCTTCCGGCAAATGAAGGAAGTCAGCGCAGGTTTGAAGACGGCTGCGTAGATAAGCGAAGTTACTACGGCGCTTGGCGATGAATTCGTCTAATCGTTCTAGCTGCGCCAAGGCACAGGCAGCTTGCATATCTGTTATCTTCAGGTTATAGCCAAGATGACTGTAGGTATATTTATGGTCGTAGCCATCTGGCAAATCACCACCCAGTTGCTCCTTTGTCCAACAAAAGCGATTGTTGCAGGTGTTGTCTTTACCAGGAGGGCAATAGCAGTCACGTCCCCAATCCCTGAAAGATTCAGCAATAAGCTTGAGCTCAGCGTTATTAGTAAACACAGCGCCCCCTTCACCCATAGTGATGTGGTGAGCCGGGTAAAAACTTAGCGTCGCAATGTCTCCAAATGTGCCCACCATCTGCCCTTTATACGTTGCTCCGAGCGCATCGCAACAATCCTCCACTAGCCAGAGGTTGTATTTTTTACAAAGTTCAGTTACTACTTCGAGGTTGAAAGGGTTGCCCAAGCTGTGCGCCAGCATGATTGCCTTGGTCTTGGGTGTAATCGCCGCCTCGATCTTGCTTGCATCGATATTATGTGTCGCCAGATCAACATCAACGAACACTGGAACCGCGCCGAACTGGATGATTGGATTGACAGTCGTTGGGAAGCCTGCAGCTACGCCGATGACCTCATCACCTTGTTTAATGGCACGATCACCGAGCTTCGGACTGGTCAGAGTGGAGAAAGCCACCAGGTTGGCGGACGATCCTGAGTTCACTGTAATCAAATACTTGACGCCAAGAAACTCAGCCAGTCGGCGCTCGAACTCGGCATTAAAACGACCGGTGGTCAACCAGCCGTCTAATGCGGCGTCGACCATCATCTTGAGCTCGCCGGCTCCAATGACCTTTCCGGATACCGGTACGGGAGTCTGCCCTGGCATAAATGGCTTGGGTGCATATGCGATGTCCGCATATTGCTGCACCAGTTCTCCTATCTGGCTACGCAACCGGTCGAGTTGAGGTTGAAAGTTGATCGTCGTTGAGGTCATGGTTTAGACTCGTATTCAGAAATCTGATTTAAGCAAACTGCTCGCATGTCTTGGCCATTGAGCCAGGACTGGTGCCAGTCTGTGATGTGTTTAAGCGCAGTTTCAAGTGACCAGCGGGGCGACCACTGCAAACGCTGGCGTGCTTTTGAAATATCCAGTTTTAAATAGGTGGCCTCATGCGGATGAAAACCGGGCTGGATCTTCCAGCTTGCCCCGTTACCCCAACTGTCGCAGAGGTGTTCAACAATCCACTGAACTGGTCTGGCATCTTCGTCCCGAGGTCCGAAATTCCAGCCTTCAGCGTCTGTCTGACCGTTTGTGTACAGTCTCTCAGCTAAAAGCAGGTAGCCGGACAAGGGCTCTAGAACATGCTGCCACGGACGAATTGCATTCGGATTCCGGATGAGTACAGACTCATCTTTTTCTAAAGCGCGCAGGATGTCGGGTACCAATCGATCGAGAGCCCAGTCACCACCGCCAATCACATTGCCAGCACGGGCAGTGGCCAAGGCGATTCCAGCATCCTTCAGAAAGGATTTGCGATAGGCAGCGCTGACTAGTTCAGCGCAACCTTTGCTGTTGGAGTAGGGGTCAAAACCGCCCATTGGTTCGTCTTCGCGATAACCCCAAACCCACTCGCGGTTCTCATAGCATTTGTCGGTCGTGATGCTGACGATCGCCTTGACTGAACCGGCGTGGCGTGCGGCTTCAAGCACATGCACCGTACCCATTACGTTGGTGGCGTAAGTTTCGATAGGCTGGCTGTAAGACAGACGTACCAATGGCTGCGCTGCCATATGAATCACGATGTCAGGCTTAAATTCATTCAGTTGCGTTTTGACTGCAGAATACTCACGAATGTCTGAAATTCGATGTTCCATGCCCTCTGAAACACGCGCAACGCTAAAAAGAGCAGGCTTAGTAGGCGGTTCCAATGCCAAGCCGCGCAAGGTCGCTCCCATCGATTGCAACCATAGGCTTAACCAACTACCTTTGAACCCAGTGTGCCCGGTCATGAGAACGCGTTTTCCGTGCCAGAAAATGGGATCTACTTTATGCATGTCAATTGTCTCAGTCCCATTTCTTCCACGGTGCCTTACCTGAGTCCCAAAGTTCTTCCAGTAAGTTCTTGTCACGCAGTGTGTCCATTGGTTGCCAGAAACCGTGATGTTCGTAGGCCATCAACTCTCCGTCATTAGCTAATGTCATCAGCGGCTCTTGCTCCCAAATCGTGCTGTCGTTCTTTAGGTAGCTCAATACCTTCGGTGATAACACAAAAAAACCGCCGTTGATCATGGCACCATCACCTTTTGGTTTTTCTTTGAAAGACATTACCTGTCTATTTTGAATATCCAGCGCACCAAAGCGCCCAGGAGGAAAGGTCGCTGTAAGGGTGGCTGCTTTACCATGGATCTTATGAAAGTTGATCGTCGCGCTGATGTCTATATCGCCGACGCCATCGCCGTACGTAAAACAGAACGCTTCCTCGTTCTGCACGTAGTTTGCCACGCGTCGCAGACGGCCTCCCGTCATCGACTCATCCCCCGTGTCCACCAATGTGACTTTCCACGGTTCCGCTCGCTTGTGATGTACTTCCATTTGGTTGCTGCGCATATCGAAGGTCACATCTGACATATGCAAGAAATAGTTGGCGAAGTACTCTTTAATGACATATCCCTTGTAGCCACAACAAATGATGAAGTCGTTCACGCCGTGGTACGAATACATCTTGAGAATATGCCATAGAATCGGTCTGCCACCGATCTCAACCATCGGTTTCGGGCGAGTCGAGGTTTCTTCGCTGAGTCGTGTGCCGAGGCCGCCCGCAAGAATGACTGCTTTCATTGCAAATTTCCTGCTTTAGGAATTATTAAGAGGAAGAACTTACGAACGCATCTGAATAGAAGCGGCGCAGGGGGAGACCATTCTTTATTAGTAACCCTCTCGCACTGTCAATCATGACATTTGAGCCGCACGCATAGACAACCGTATTGGTCAAGTCAGGGTCAAGGTTCATAAGAACCTGTTGCACATGACCCCGTGCACCTTTCCAGTCAGTACCAGCTCGTGAGAGAACGGGCCAGAACGTGATGTTTTGAGTGATGTTGGCAACGTCAAGATAAAGATCTTGTGGTGAACGACCTCCCCAAAGGACTGTGACCGATCGGGGTTGCTGCTCAAGCGACTGGTCTTTCAGTGATTCAAGGATCGCTTTGACGGGTGCGATGCCGGTTCCTGTCGCCAGGAAGATCAAATCGAGATCAGCTGTGTTGCGCAGAAAGAAAGTACCAAGCGGGCCGTTTAGGCGTAACAAGTCATTGATCTTTGCAGTGTTGAACAAGTAGTCGCTCATCACACCGTTATTGACGGCCCGGACATGCAACTCCAGCACTTTCCCTGACATTCCAGAGTTGGCTAATGAATAGCTGCGACGCACGCCATTTGGTCCAATCAAGTCGACGTACTGTCCTGGAATGAACTCGAAATCTGCTGTAGGAGGCAAACGTAACTTGACCTGAAGAACATCTGGAGCCAACCGTTCGAGGTGACTTATTCTGCAAGGAAAGGTCTTCACGGAAGGTAAGATTACGCCACCAAGTTCCTCCACTTCAAGAGCAACATCGGTTTGTGCCGACCGCACGCAACTGAGTATCCAACCCGCAGACTTTTCTTGATCGGTCAATCCCGTCTCAGGGTGCAGGGCGAAAGTTGTGCCGCTGAGAACCTTGCATTTGCAGGTGCTGCAACGCCCAGATTTGCAACTGTATGGGAGGGTGATGTTTGACCGAGAGGCTTCATCAAGAATTGGTGAGTCTGCGCTTGATTCAAATTCAGCACCGCTACTCAGTCTGACAATCGGCATTCTGGTTTTAGTCCTCTTTCTGTTCTTTGAGTGGATAAATAGGTGAAGCCTCTATACATACTGGCTTCAATTGCATCATCTAACTCTGTAGCCATCGACGTGCACTTTTCTGACCCAGGGTAATCGCGTCGGTTTGAAGTCAGCTGAAAGACTACCTGTCCGAAAGTGATTCAAACTGGACTTGGCGCGGATAGATTTTTCTGGATTGGTTATTCGTGAATTCGATCGTGAGTTCTAGTGCGAGTTTCATCACTTATTCTTCTGCAACAGGTAGTATATTTTCTGCTAGTTCCATAAAATATCTGATCAGTTTGCAGATCGAGGTTGATGAAATCGTCCCTTTAACTCACAACCAGTTTCGCCGTATGTTTCATTTGAGGGATCGATTTTTACTGGTGTTCGACAGGATTCGCGACTAATCACAAAATCTGACAGATTTACTCACTTTACAGTTGGGACAGATCAATCACCACCATACAGGTCCCGACTATAAACCTTGTCTGTCACATCCTGAATATCGACGGTGATGCGATTGGCCACAATCAGATCAGCTTCTCCCTTGAATGCCTCGATATCGCTAATCACTCTGGACCCGTAGAACGTGGGCTCGGTCAAGGCTGGTTCGTAAACGATGACTTCGATGCCCTTGGCCTTGATGCGCTTCATGATGCCTTGAATGCTGGATGAGCGATAGTTATCGGACCCGGCCTTCATGATCAGGCGATAGATGCCGACGACCTTAGGCTGCCGTTTAAGAATCTCATCGGCGATGAAGTCTTTGCGAGTACGGTTGGAGTCGACAATTGCATGAATCAGGTTTTGCGGAACTTCCTGATAGTTAGCCAGCAATTGCTTGGTGTCCTTCGGCAGGCAGTAGCCACCATAGCCGAATGACGGATTGTTGTAGTGGTTGCCAATTCTCGGGTCCAGACAAACGCCATCGATGATCTGGCGAGTATCCAGACCGTGGGTGCAGGCGTAGGTGTCGAGTTCGTTGAAGTACGCGACCCGCATGGCCAGATAGGTGTTGGCAAACAGCTTGATCGCCTCGGCTTCCGTGCTGCGCGTGAGCAAGACGGGTACATCGGGGGTGCGCGAACCCTGTACCAGCAGATCGGCAAATCGTCTGGCCCGTTCAGACTCTTCACCTACGATGATTCTCGATGGATACAGGTTGTCGTGCAAGGCCTTGCCTTCTCTCAGAAACTCCGGTGAGAAGATCAGGTTCCCGGTCCCAAGCGCCTGGCGAGTGCGTTCGGTGTAGCCCACAGGAACGGTCGACTTGATCACCATGACGGCATCGGGATTGACAGCCATGACGTCGCGGATGACTGATTCGATTGACGATGTGTTGAACCGGTTGGTCCTGGGGTCGTAGTCAGTCGGGGTTGCGATGATGACGAAATCTGCACCTTCATACGCTATCTGCTTGTCCAGCGTTGCATGAAGGTTCAGGGGATGCTCAGCCAGGTAATGCTCAATGTCGGCATCCTCTATCGGAGACTTCCTGTCATTGATTGCAGCGACTTTGGCTGGATCAATATCAAGCGCGACAACCTCGTTGTGCTGAGCGAGCAGCACTGCATTCGAGAGACCGACATATCCGGTTCCTGCTATGGTTACTTTCATCGTGATGTTCCTGCGTTTTCTGGCTGTTGTGAGTCAACGGCACAACACTGTGTTTCGTTTGACCTCAATCCGCGCTCAATATCAAGGCTGCCAGAAAGAGGAGCGGTTTCACCGATCTCAAGACTGAGATCGTTGATTTCCGCTTGTAACACTTCATACTCCTGCATCTTTCTCCTCAGAAAACGTCCTGTCATGGAAATTTTCTGTGCCAATCCTGATGGTGTGAGTATGTAGACATACTTGAGCTTGTGCTGACTGTTCTGATAGTTGGACAGCTTCACGAATCCTTTGTCGATCAGTGCCTTCAGGCAATAGTTCAACCCCCCAAGGCTCATACCGAGTTCCTTGGCCAGGTCACGCTGACTGATCTCAGGATTCTGTTGCAGAATCCTGAGAATCCGGAAGTCAGTGTCTTCCTTAATTCGTATCTGTCTACTTGGCATCGTGCCCTGTTGTGCGGGTGGAGAGGAGTGTGGAGAAGTGTGTCAAATTGAGATTACAGATAGATTGATGTTGCGAGTTACAGGCCAGTCATCGTGAGATCACTCAGACGTTGCGTGAGAGGTGGCCAGAGAAACGCTGCGGTCGGAAACCGGGTAGTCAAAATCAGTACAACCAGAAACAGGGCGGTCAAAAACCGCCCTGGATGTCTTGTGAGTACTTACTCATCAATCCGGTTGCAAGCATTCCTGTCCGCCGAGTGGCAGTACAGGAATGAACAAGAACGATTCAATCTGTGGGAGGTTCCACCAATCAACGGTACGCTCGTTGACGGGACTGGGATAACCAGCATGGCCGTCTGCCACAGCTTCCTCTTGGTATGTTCGCGAGTTGTGCGAGCCAGTAGGGCGCGATCTTGTCTCTAGACGCCTGTCGCCTTGAGAGTGCTTTTCCCACGCTACCGCCGGGCCGAGCCAGCATTGCTGTCAGCCAGTGGTTCGGAACGCTTTAGTCAAACGCCCCGAAAAATCAACTACGCTCAACCGAGAGACACTCTGCCGGATTGCTCATCTGGTACCAGAAAGTAATCAAGTCAGACAAAGCACCAAGCAGTGCGTATGAATTCGAACGCTGTGTGATTTTCAACGAGAGTGTATAGCATTGCGAGTGAAATTTTTAAGGGTATTTGAACTTTTTTCAAAATATCTCACACACGTTGTCGATGACCCGTTCATGGTGCTCGACGGTGGGGATTGCACGCGTCACAGTAGTGCGCAACAGCGCGATCAAGGTGCGCTGTTGCGGCCAATAGGACGGTGACTTACTGTCTTATGATCCGACGTGGAACTTCGCGTGAGAAGTTCTGATGCTGGCCTGAAGAGTGTCAGACCATGAAGGGGTTCTGTCAGGATTCCTTTGCTCTCGAGTTCGACGTACATTGACCCGGAATCCGCTTCAAGTGACTGAAATGCGGGCAGTTTCGGACGATTTTCTCAGATCTCTGTAGTGGCACGTTTTTTGATAATCGAGTTGTGATTTGTCGTTTATTTGTCTATCATCAACGCATGTTCATCAAGGTCACAAAATCTGGCACGCGCAAGTACGTGCAACTCGTCGAGTCCTACCGGGCTGAAGACGGCTCGCCCAAGCAACGTACAGTGGCGACCCTGGGGCGTCTCGACCAGATGGATCGGTCACTGGAAACCATGCTTCAGGGGCTCCTGCGCGCCACGGGGCGCCAGGCGCCAGAGAAAGTCTCTGATGTCATCGAATTTGAATCCTCTCGCGCCTTTGGTGATGTCTGGGCGTTGAACTGCCTGTGGTCCGAACTTGGATTTGACCGCCTTGGCAAACTGGTGGATCGCGACTCACGAACCGTTGAGCATTTGCCGCTGATTAAAGCCATGGTGTTTAACCGGCTGTGTGACCCGGAGTCGAAGCTGGGCTTGTTGCGCTGGCTTGAGACGGTCACCATACCCGGGGTGGATGAGGTGCAAGTCACCCATCAGCGACTGCTACGCAGCATGGACGTACTCGATGAACGCAGTGAGGGCGTGAACGACATGATGTCCGAGCTGTTGATGCGACTGATTGACCAGGATTTGTCCGTCGTGTTCTACGACATGACGACCATCCGTACCTATGGGCTGACCGAAGGGCTCGATGATCTCAGAGCCTATGGCATGTCCAAAGAGTCGACGATCAACCGGCAGGTCATGCTCGGTGTGGTGCAGACCGCCGATGGTATTCCATTGGCTCATCATGTCTGGCCGGGTAACACAGCAGAAGTCCAGACCTTGCAAAGTGCCGTGGCAGACATTCTGAAGCGCTTTCCCGTCCAGCGCCTCATCGTGGTGGCTGACCGCGGTTTGCTGTCCATGGAAACGCTGGAGCAGTTAAAGGCGCTCAAGGTCAAGGATCGACCGCTTGAGTTCATCATGGCGGTGCCGGGTCGCCGGTACGGTGAGTTTGAGCCCATCCTCTCTGCCCTGCACGAGGATGCAGAACTGGATCTGGCCAACGCCAAAGATGAAGTGACCGGTGAGACTTGCTGGCAAGACGATCGCCTGATCTGGGCGCATAGCCCCAGGGTGGCCGAGCAGGCCAACCGGGCACGCCAGGAGAAAATAAAAGCCATCGAAGACGGTGCCGCCAGGCGGGTGGACAAACTGGACGGTCAGGACACCGGGAAAAAGCACCGGGGACGCAAGCTCTCAGACTCTGGCGCCAAAGCCTGGATGTACAACGAGGTCAAAGAGGCCAGGCTTGGCAAGATCATCAAGGTGGACCTGCAATCGGATCTGTTCAGCTACCAGATCGATGAGAAGGCACTCAAGCTGGCGGAATTGAATGATGGCAAGTTGTTGCTCGTGACCAACGTCACCGACCTCACACCGCCAGAAGTGGTAGCCCGATACAAAGCCCTGGCCGATATTGAACGGGGCTTTCGGGTGCTCAAAGACGAAATCGAGATTGGACCCATCTATCACCGATTGCCCAAACGCATCCGCGCACATGCCACCATTTGCTTCATTGCCCTGATCCTGCACCGAATCATTCGCCAGCGTCTCAAGGCTGCTGGCAGCCCGTTATCGCCACGGCGCGCACTACAAATGCTGTCAGCCATTCAGAAGCACACCGTGCACCTGGGTGCCAACACCACCACTTCGGGGCTGTCCAACATCAGCGCTGAGCAATCGAGCGTGTACACCGCCCTCAAAACCGGGAGACCGACTGCCAGGCACGTGCAATCAACGCTGTTGTAGTGGAGCGTTTGACCCCATGATTTCAAACGTATCAAGCACTTACGTTCTGTCTACGTCGAACTTGAGTTATCTCGATGCGCAGAAGGCATACTACGATACATTGGAAAATCGGAAATTAACGGATAAAAATAACGACGCGCAAAGATATTATTTATTTTTAGTTTTTCGTATAGTTCGTCGCGACTTAGCGGATAGTCCGGATGTACCAGGATAGGGAAATAAGAATAATTTGCAGTAGTCCCTTCTTTATCGTTGACACAGGTAATGCCCTTCACTCCCGTCAAGCCTGAGCACTGATAAGTCACCATGGCTAAGAATACTGCCGCAATGGCATTTGACACCAAATGCATGGGCTGCGTCGTAGATGACTTTGAGGTTGTAGATGTCTGCGATGCGTTGAATAGCATCGACATCACAGGGTCGTCCATAGCAGTGCACTGGCATAATGGCTGTGGTTTGAGGAGTGATCGCGGCTTCGATCTTACTGGGGTCTAAGTTCAGCGTATATGGATCAATATCGACAAATACCGGTTTAATACCATTCCATAGCAGTGAATGCGCCGTAGCAACGAATGAGTAGGGTGTTGTGATTACTTCACCGGTAATTCGTAGCGCTTGCAAGGCAGTGACTAAAGCGAGTGTCCCGTTAGTAAAAAGGCTGATGTGGTTGACAGCCAGATATTCACATAGCTCCTTTTCTAGTTGCTGATGAAAGGGGCCACCATTAGTAAGAATTTTGTGTTCCCAGATTTGCCGCAGGTAGGGAGTGAATTCTTCGATCGGCGGAAGATATGGTTGCGTGACGTAGATTGGTTTTTGGCTAGGCATATTACGGCTTCGATTATTTAAACGTTATACATCTTGATTAGCTTCCTACCTGCGCGCGTCCGACGGTGTTCCCTAGGGCACCTCGATTAACGGTTGATTTTGGCGAACCTGGCGAAGTCAGCGCGACACCTGGCTGTCATCGGCAGCAATTTTCCTGATTCCGCGAGCGATTTGCTCACTTTTTGACCGGATTTCCCTTCGAATCGCCTCGGATTTCGGCGATTCGACCGACTCTGGGCGTCAGAAGGCCATGAATCAGTCGCTACTATACAAATCCCGACTGTAAACCTTGTCTGTCACGTCCCGTATTTCGTCGGTGATACGATTGGCCACAATCAGGTCGGCCTGATGCTTGAAGGCATCAATATCCCGGATGACGCGAGAATTGTAAAACGTGTCTTCGGTCAGAACAGGTTCGTAGACGATCACCTCGATGCCTTTGGCCTTGATCCGCTTCATGATCCCCTGAATGCTGGAGGATCGATAGTTGTCCGATCCCGCCTTCATAATCAGACGGTAGATACCAACGACTTTGGGCCGGCGTCTGAGGACTTCGTCTGCGATGAAGTCCTTGCGGGTGCTGTTGGCTTCGACAATGGCATGTATCAGATTCTGTGGAACCTGCTGGTAGTTTGCAAGCAGTTGTTTGGTGTCCTTGGGCAGACAGTAGCCGCCATATCCGAAGGAAGGGTTGTTGTAATGGTCACCAATCCTTGGGTCCAGGCATACACCATCAATGATCTGGCGGGTATCGAGTCCATGTGTGCTGGCGTAGGTGTCGAGCTCATTGAAGTAGGCGACCCGCATGGCCAGATAAGTGTTCGCAAAGAGTTTGATTGCTTCGGCTTCGGTGCTGCGCGTGAGCAACACGGGCACATCGGGTGTGCGAGACCCTTGCACGAGCAGGTCAGCAAACACCTTCGCACGGTCAGACTCTTCTCCGACGATGATTCGGGACGGGTGGAGATTGTCGTGCAGCGCCTTGCCTTCGCGCAGAAACTCGGGCGAGAAGATCAGGTTGTCAGTGCCAAGTTCGCGGCTTGTTCTCGCGGTGTAACCAACGGGAACAGTGGACTTGATGATCATGACGGCATCCGGGTTGACTGCCATCACATCCTTGATGACAGACTCGATCGATGCGGTGTTAAAGCGGTTCGTTCCTGGGTCGTAATCGGTTGGTGTGGCAATGATGACGAAGTCTGCACCCGTGTAGGCATCATGTTTGTCGAGTGTCGCACGAAGCTGCAAGTCCTGTCGTTGAAGGAACTGCGTGATATCCTGATCCTCGATCGGAGAGACTCTCTGATTGATCAGATCGACCTTTTCTGGATCAATGTCCAGGGCAACCACTTCGTTGTGCTGTGCCAGTAGCACAGCATTCGAAAGCCCGACATATCCATTGCCTGCAATCGTGATCTTCAACGTGATACCCCAGCATCCGGACTGAATACCCCATCATTGTCGACATTAGAGTCCAGATCGCTCTGATTGACTGAAACACCTGGATTCGAACCAGCGATACAAGACTCAGTGGTACTCAACTCCTGGCGAAGCTCCTGTATCTCCTGTTGCAAAGCCGCATGCTCCTGCATCTTTCGCTTTAGAAAACGTCCAGTCATGGCCACCTTCTGAGCCAGACCAGATGGGGTCAGGACGTAGACATACTTCAGCTTGTGCTTGCTGTTCTGATAGTTGGACAGCTTCACAAAACCCTTGTCGATCAAAGCCTTCAGGCAATAGTTCAATCCACCAAGACTCATTCCGAGTTCCCTGGCAAGATCACGCTGACTGACTTCAGGATTCTGCTGAAGAATCCGCAGAATCCTGAAGTCAGTATCTTCCTTGATGTGTATCTGTCGACTTGCCATGTGTCCGGGTTCTACAGAATATGAAAGCTGAGAAATGAAGTCAGTGAAGCAACCGATAAAGATTGCCGAAGACGGAAGAAAGACGGAGTTCTAGAGAATAGGGGATATCGAAGAGGGGAGCACGGCAGAGGAGGTGCGGAAGAGAGCGCACGACCTGGGGATACAGAACAAGAGACTGAAAGTGAAACAAGACAACGAAACTGAAATAAAAGACCAGAAGAAGTAAAAAGAATGCAAACCTGACTGCAAGCCTGAAGCCAAATCCAACTCTACGACGTCTTGCGATGGATAGGCCGATCCAGGCATATCCCCGTGCTCTTTTATATGGCCGCCCGACGTACAAAGACTGCTTACAGGTATGTCTATTGATCCATCCATTCAGACAACGAGCCCCGAGCCCAGACTCACTGAAATGTGGAGGTTGGCAGGAGCGCTGAACGCTACAACTTCAGGCCGATCAGGCGTTCTGAATCGAAAGAATCGTTTTCCGTGAAGAAGCGTTTCCCACGCTACCGCCAAGCTGAGACAGCATCGCTGTCAGCCAGGTGAGGAGGGCACGTCTTTGAATCACACTACTGCAGACTACTAATAATCCGAAGGCTGCGCGTGTACCTTCAACCACTACTACCACTCGTTGCGACCGTTCGAAGAAATAGTTATGTATGAATTCGAACGATAGACGGTTTCCACGTGAGTGTATAGCATTGCGGTTGATACTTTTAGGATTGTTTTAAACTTTTTGCATCGCACTAATACAGGGCATTGCGCCAACGTGCGATACACCCTCAAGATGCCTTCTCGACCCGCCTGACTGAGTGTAACGACCGTTCCTGGTTGCGGGCGCGGACATTTGGGGAGTCTGGATGGGAGCCACCCACGTCGTACCGCTAGCCCATGGACTGTGAGATTTTGTCATATTCCAGAGGTGAGAATCTGCTGTCACCCTTTGCCTATATTTCTTGCTCTCTAAAGTGGACCCCAGTTTTCAGACACCGGTTTAAGCTAATGTCCCTGGAGGGCAATAGCATGACGGAAGGTAAGAAACGCAAGGTTCACAGTGCCGACTTCAAAGCCAAAGTGGCATTGGAAGCCGTACGCAACGAGATGACGATCAACGAGATCGCACAGAAGTTTGAGGTGCATCCGATGATGGTTCGGCAGTGGAAAAAGGAGTTCCTGGACAATGCAGGCAGCGTCTTTGCCAACAAGCGTGGCCCCAAGCCAGTCGAGCACGCCAAGGAGGACGCCTTGTATGGCGAGATTGGTCGGCTCAAGATGGAGCTGGATTGGCTTAAAAAAAAGTCCGGACTATGAGCCTGGAGACGAGAATGGGCTGGATTGATCCGTCGAATAGTCTCTCGCTGGTCAGGCAATGTGCGCTGGCGGGTGTTTCCCGTGCGACCTGGTACAGCCACCAGAGCCTCAAACCCGCGAGTGGCGATGATTTGCAAGTGTGCCACCTGATTGATCAGGCGTACACGCAGCGTCCCTTTTATGGCAGCCGCCGCATGGTGCGCTGTCTGAAAGATCGTGGTCTGACGGTCAACCGCAAGCGGGTACAGCGCCTGATGGCGAGCATGGGGCTGGCTGGGATGGCTCCCGGGCCAAACACTAGCAGGAAGCACCCGCAGAACAGGATCTACCCATACCTCTTGCGTGGTTTGCAGGTCGTCAGGCCGAACCAGGTGTGGAGCACGGACATCACGTACGTTCGTCTGGCACGAGGGTTCGCCTATCTGGTGGCCATCATCGACTGGTACTCACGCAAAGTGCTCTCCTGGCGCATCAGTAACAGCATGGACTCTGCATTCTGCGTTGACTGCCTGGAAGATGCCCTGGCAACTCACGGCAAGCCTGAGATCTTCAACAGTGACCAGGGCTCCCAGTTCACGAGCACGACATTCACCGACATTCTGAAGCGTGAAGAGATACGGATCAGTATGGATGGTCGTGGCCGTGCACTGGATAACATCTTCGTGGAACGGCTCTGGCGCAACGTGAAGTACGAAGACCTGTACCTCAGGGGCTACAGCAGCATGGCCGAGCTGACCGTAGGTCTGGCCGAGTACTTTGCGTTTTACAACACTGAACGACCCCATCAAGGGCTGGGCTACAAAAAGCCCGATGAGGTCTATGCCACCTGCGAAGGCGGTGGCGCGAGCATCCCGGATCACTTCAGAGACACGAGGGGTGAATCCCCCGTTTCGCTACGCTCCACGGGGGATACACCCCGGGAGCAAACAGGGCAGCGCTGTACCGCTGCGGTTGAAGAAATGGACTTAGCTTAAACCGCAACAGATTCTGTCTTGACAACAGGGTCCACCTTAGTGCGAGACTTTGTCAGGGCGCGATTGCGCTGCATCGCGGCATGTGCCACGGATAAGTAGCCGATGTCTTTGCCCACTTCACGCCGCCAAGACAGGCTCCCCGGGATAATTCTTCGATATGACAAAACTTCGGCAATCTCATGGAATCCGAAGCCAGCCAAACGCATCCGAGCAAGCCAATCGACTACGTCGCCACGCTGTCCAGGCTGATCAACCATGTCTCCGACTTGTTCGTAGACTTCCTTGCGAAATGCGATGCCGGATCGATTTAAGCCGGAACGGACTTCGCCTGAGCCATCATCGGGCTTGCCATGATTGAACTGTCTTTGATAGCAGCAAACGACGTGCAATGATGAGTCGTTCGCGAGAACGGCCAACTGGCGTTCCATTTTTTTAGGGTGCCAGAGGTCATCTGCATCGACCGTGGCCACAATCGGGCACCTCGAATAACGGGCGATTTTGGCTGGGCTGACGAAGTCAGCATGCTCCCTGATCGAATGCGACGGTGTTTTTTCAGTTCTGTGGTAAGCAACCAGGGAACCCCATCTTGAGTGCGTGATTCGGATTGACGATCATATCTGCATCGTTTCCCTTGAGGACATGCAGATGAATGACACCCCTGAATCCGCTCCATCCGAGGCACCGGCCACGCGCCGTCGACGTCACTACAGTGCCCAGTTCAAATCCGAAGTGGTCCAGGCTTGCCTGGCCCCGGGTGCGACCACCCTCGGGGTTGCGCAGCGCTACGGATTACGACGTGATCTGGTCGGTCGGTGGTTGCTGAGACACCATCGTCAGACGCAAGCCTCTGGGCCGACCTTTGTCGCCTGGGCACCCACGCCAGAGCAGCGTCCTGCGGATTCCTCTCGCAGGCCCGTTGCACCCGAGCATGTGCGCATCACCTGCTCACGGGGTGACCGTGATGTCTGTGTGGAGTGGCCGGTGGTTGCCGCCGATCAGTGTGCACGATTTCTGCGGGAGTGGCTGCAATGATCTCGATCGAGCAGTACTGGCTCGCGACCGAGCCGATTGACATGCGCGCCGGCATGCAGACCATGCTGGGCAAGGTGGTGTCCGTGTTCGGTTCTGCCAAGGCTCACCACGCGTACCTCTTTACCAACCGGCGAGCCACTCGCATCAAGGTGCTGGTCAGTGACGAGTTCGGGCTGTGGCTGATGAGTCGTCAGTTGTACGAAGGCGCCTTTCACTGGCAGGCAAACGCGTCGGAGGCACGGCTGGAAATGACTCAAAGTCAGTTCGAAGCCCTGGTGCTGGGGTTGCCGTGGCAGCGGGTGTCGCGAGGCGTGATGGTGGCGGCAGCATGACTGGATTCTGGGCCCCATTCTGATCCAGTTTCCCTATATAAATCAATTGGCATATGCTCTAATTTCGGTCCGCGCGAGGGCATGTCATACTGCCTTTCATGATCACCGACACGACCGCTCTCGAGAAGATGGATGCCCAGGCTCTGCGAAGCCTGGCGCGTCAATTGCTCGAGACCGTCGGTACGCAAAGCAAGGCCTTGGACGAGCGGGCCATCGAGATCAAAGACAAAGAGCTCAAGATCGCACAGCTCACGCACGAGATGGCTTTGCATCGTCGCTGGCGCTTTGACAAGCGCAGCGAGCAATTCAAGGGTCTGCAAGGCTCCCTGTTTGAAGAAACCATCGATGCCGACCTGGCTGCCATGCAGACCGAGCTCGAGGATCTGGTCAAGCCTGAGGACCCGAAGCAGGACAAACCGCGTACGCAACCCAAACGCAATCCCTTGCCCGCGGAGTTGCCCCGCACCGATATCTTTCATGAGCCTGCGCACGCGATGTGTGGCTGTGGCTGTGCACTGAAGCGCATTGGCCAGGACGTCAGCGAGAAGCTGCACTACACCCCGGGCGTGTTCACCGTGGAGCGCCACATCCGGGGCCGATGGGCCTGTGTCCAGTGCGAATCGATCATTCAGCAACCCGTTCCCGCGCAGGTTATCGACAAGAGTTATGCCACGCCCTCGCTGCTGGCCCATCTGCTGATCTCCAAGTTTGCAGATCATCTGCCGCTGTATCGCCTGGAGCAGATCTATGGCAGGGCCGGCCTGGCGATCCCTCGCTCGACACTCTCGCAGTGGGTGGGGATTTGCGGTGTGCGCCTGCAACCACTGGTTGATGCCCTCAGGCAGGCGGTTCTGACGCAGGACGTGCTGCACGCCGATGAGACACCGGTGAAGTTGCTCAAGCCCGGTCAGGGCAAGACACACAAAGCGTACCTGTGGGCCTACGCCAGCGGCCGCTTCGAGCCCATGCAGGCGGTCATTTACGAATTCTCTGAGAATCGCTCTGGCGAGAATGCGAAGACCTTTCTGAACGGCTGGAAGGGTCGCCTGGTGTGTGATTACTACAGCGGATATCAGGGCCTGTTCGGAGAAGGCAAGGCGATCATCGAGATTGGTTGTCTGGCCCACGCACGTCGCAAGTTCCACGATCTGTACGAGGCCAACAAGAGCGAGATCGCCCAGCAGGCGCTCACCATGATCGGGTTTCTGTATGACGTCGAGCACGAGGCCCGGGACATGACCCCTGAGGATCGAGGGCGACTACGGCAGCAGAAAGTCAAACCGATTCTTCGAAAGATGCGAGCCTGGCTGGTCTTGCAACGCACCAAAGCCACTGACGGCACGGCGCTCGCACGCGCACTGGACTACAGCATCAAGCGCTGGGGGGCTCTCACACGCTATGTGGAGGATGGTCGCCTGCCGATCGATAACAACCATCTCGAGACCCGCATTCGTCCGGTAGCCACGGGAAGGAACAACTGGCAATTCATGGGGTCAACCCGGGCGGGCAAGCGCGCCGCCGCGATCATGAGCCTGGTGCAATCGGCCAAACTCAATGGTCTGGATCCGTACGCCTACCTGGTTGATGTGCTGGAGCGATTACCCACGCATCCGAACCAGTGCATCCAGGATCTATTGCCTCAGAACTGGAAACCGCAAGCGCAATCCTGATCAACATGGGTTTGACATGACAACGGTCGCTGATGCGACCGTTGTCAATATGGGGTTCACTGGTTGCTTACGTTCTGTGAGCGTCTTTGCTCACTTTTTGACCGGTTTTTGCTTCGGATCGCCCCGGATTTCGGCGATCCTGCCCACGACGGGCGTCAGAAGGCCTTGATTCCTGACTTCTGGAAATAAACCAGCCGCTTGAGGTTGTAGCAAGCCGCCATCATCGTCATCGCGAAACTGGCTCGCGCTTGTCCGATCGTGCGGATCATCTTGCCACCCATCTGCTCAATGGCGCCAAACACGTGCTCAATCCGGGCCCGGGTCTTGGCGATCCGGTGGTTGCGACGCTGCTGGGCTTCAGACAATGGTTTGTTGGCCTGGCCTTTGCGCTGGATCTGGTTGCGGTATTTCTGTTGCTCAAGGAACTCATCTCTGGCCTTGGAGGGATAGCCTCGGTCTGCGTAGACATCCGCACAGGTGTTGAAGGGATCCATGACAGAAGTGGCTCGGTTTAACTGAGCAGGTTGACCCCGATTAATAAGTGCCATGGGGTGGGTTAAGGATGGTGCAGAGTTGTCCAGCAGCGGCGGTCGTGGTCCGTATAAAGACCACGAACGACCGACGCTGTGGTCAACTCGGGGCACACCTGTGACTTCATTTTACGCAGCCTCTGTGACAGGCGGCAATCCTGAGAGCCAAACTTGCTCGGGTGTTTTGCCGTCGAGACTGGAATGACCACGGTCAGTGTTGTACCAGTCGATGTATTGTGCGATGTCCTGGCGTGCAACCCTGACACTTGCATAAGCTCGCAAATAGACACGCTCGTACTTGACTGAGCGCCACACCCTTTCAACAAAGACGTTGTCTCGCCAGGCACCTCGACCATCCATGGAAAGCTTCACGCCATGGTCCAGGACGGCATCCACAAAGTCTTGTGCGGTAAATTGGCTGCCTTGATCGGTATTGACGATCTCTGGCTTGCCAAAGCGGGCATAAGCCTCCTGGAGCGCATCAACCGCATGCACAGCTTCCAAAGTGATCGCTGTTCGATGCACCAGAATACGCCGGCTATATACATCCACCACGGCTGTCAGGTAGACAAAGCCCTTAGCCATGCGGACGTAGGTCGTATCGAGAGCCCACACCTGATTGCTTCGGTTGATTCTCAAATTGCGCAGCAGATAGGGAAAGACCTTGTGCTGAGGGTTTCTCTGGCTGGTCCCGGGTTGCGGCGCCAAGGCTGAGATGCCCATTTTGCGCATCAGTGTTCGCACGTGCAACCGGCCAACCTGATGACCCTGCCTGAGCAAGGCTCGCTGCAACTGGCGTGACCCCATAAAAGGAAAGTCCAGATGCAGTTTGTCGATGGCATTCATGAGCGCCAGATCCGAATCGCTGATCGGCCTGGCTCGGTAATACACCGATCCTCGGCTGATGTTGAGCAATTTGGCTTGGCGGCTCACGCTCAGTTTGTGACGACGGTCGATCATTTGTCTGCGCTCAGCAATCCCGCTTTGGTGAGCGCGCCGCTTAAAAAATCAATTTCCAGCGCCTGTTGACCAATTTTTGCGTGCAAAGGACCGAGATCAACCGGATCCTTCACCTTGGCAGCCGAGCCAAACACGCCAGATGCATTGCTTTAACAGTTGCTTCTTCCACTCGACGATCTGTGTGGGATGCAATTCGAATTGCTGGCACAGCTCAGCTAAGGTCTTATCCTCGCGTAGTGCTGCCAAAGCAACCTTCGCCTTGAACTCTGCACTGAACACGCGGCGTGTACGCCGCCCTGATGATTTGCTCATGTCAGTCTCCTGCCACGGCCCATTTGCCGTGGCGTAAAACCCCAATGATGCACTTATCTCGCCTGTTCAGTTTTGCCGAGCCACTTCTGCAAACGTGGGCGCGATCGGATTGGTACTGCGTAGACTTTGCCCGCATTCTGCGGGAGGGCTATCTTCCTTCCGCAAGTGTCCCACAGCCCTGACGTACTTGGATCCATAAAATCTCTCAAACCGCTGTAATTGCCATCGACTCACCGATATCCCCATTGGTCACGATCCATCCTTTGCTTGTGTCTGGTCTGATACTTACGTTGTAAGTTGCGCTGGCAACTACAGGGCGGTCAGCATGTGACGATCATGGGATTCTCTCGTCTTGCGACTGGTGTCAGAGACCAAACAATTTTGGCGAAAGCACCTAACAGCCATCGAAGTCTCGCCGCTGAGCACCAAAGCCTGCGTCGAGCAACACCAGTAGATGACAAGATCCTGAATACGCGGGTGTATAGCTTCATTCTGACCCCGGGGTCAGGCAAAACGCGAGCCTGTTAAACTGACCGATGGAGTAAAAATCAAATCTGGCACCTGCGCTAGAGAAGGGTGAACTGTTGAGGCTGGACAGTTTTTTGCCTTGACGCGTCTGTTCTTTTGACATCTCGCGGCTTTCTGTAGCTCTTGCCTGCAATGCCAATCGCCAAGCATTGTGTAGTAAGCGACTCGAGGTTGTAGTGGCAAGTAGTTTGTTTCTGGCAAATGAGGTGTCCATGAAAATTAGACCACTACATTCATGTGAGTCCTAGTGAAGACCCAAGGAATAGTTTTTTTTCATGTCCTGACCTGCACGTATCCTCTCCGGATCCTCATTACCCCAAATGCGTTGGAAAAGCGTGTCAGCAAGAAACTTGTTTCCCTCGTCAGAAAGGTGCCCCCCTGCATCCAGGAAATACATTTTGTCGGATGGTAGTGCGTTCGACAAATCGATGAGTTCTGGAAAGTCGAGTCTTGCCAATTCTTGCCGGTAGCGACGGTATACCCGCTGCATCGCTAAAATGTGCTCTTTCGCTTGAGCTGTTTTTAGAAGGTTGTCAATATTGATATTTTCATCATAGGGCGTTGGAAGATAGACAATATGAAAAGGAACACCTTGCTTGCGGCCGAACTCAACCGCTTTCTCTATAGATAGTATTGAGCTGCGAATAGCCAGATCTAAACTTTCGCTGGATGCGCAGGGCTGTATCTTTTCATGGGTAGATTTATCCGCGATTCTGTTGGCCAGATAGACAAAAATATTCGACCGTGAATTCACTGCTGGTGTCTGCTTCGCCTGGCAGTCAACGTATATTTGGTAGCCAACACCGGCGAGGATGACAAAATCCGGTTTACCGTATTTTTTCTGCAAATCGTACCAACGCAGTATGTTGTCCGTCGTCGGTTGACCTATGCCAGCATAGTTGTAAAGTCGGACATCCTTTAGTTCGTTTTCCAGATGCGCAGCAATTGTCTGATCATCAGTGACTCCATAGCCGAATGCCGTTGACGAACCGAGCAATAGCCCGGTGCGACTTACCTTCTCCGGGGGATCTTGACCGTTATAGCGCAAGCCGTCAGCTGCTACATTAATATTTTTTGAGTGATATTCAGCGGCAATATTGCGAATTCCCGGTTCTTGCCTAACCGAAAAGAAACCCGACTCTGGTAGGACAATGTTCTGAGCTAAGCTAGGTTCGGCTGATCGGAAAGGCCACGTCTCAGAAACTTTATGTGTCAAATAGTTTTTAGTGGAAATGGCTAATGGATAGACAATATCAAGAAATCCACCAAGGAGGCAGAGCACGATAAAAAGCTGAAAGAGCCCAGTCAGACTCTTACGGATCCTCGTTCCGATTTTCGACTTTTCTGACTCCTCGCTCATATCAGTCCATCTCAAGACGTGAAATATAATCAGTCACTAGCGTAATATCTTGGTCCACTTTACGCATCATGACGTTGCCGACAACTAATCGATCCATACCGGTGGCCATGAAGCAGGTGAATGCTTCGGCTGGTGTGCAAACAATCGGTTCGTTCCGGACATTGAAACTGGTATTGATCAACATCGGGCAGCCGGTGAGGGTTTCGAATGCTTTTAGAAGAGCATGATAGCGAGGGCTTTGTTCGGCGTGAACGGTCTGCAACCTGGCGGAAAAGTCGGTATGCGTCACTGCCGGAATATCGGAGCGCACGAGATACTGGTCCTTCAACCTATGATGGGCTGCTGCGTGTTGCGCGGATATTGTTCGGTGCTGTTCCGCTACTGTTGAAACGGTTAGCATATAGGGCGAGGTCGGTACGCTCATATCGAACCAGTCTGCGGCTGCTTCCGCCAAAACTGATGGGGCAAAGGGCCGGAAGCTCTCGCGAAACTTGATCTTGAGATTAAACTTCTTCTGCATATCTGATCGACGAGGATCTCCGAGGATTGAGCGATTACCCAGCGCTCTGGGGCCAAATTCCATACGACCCTGGAACCAGCCTACCACCTCGCCTGCCGCTAGTGCGGCAGCCGTCTCGTCAAATAGTGACTCATCCGGTACAACAGTGAAACGTGCCCCGCTGGCAGACAGCGCAGCTTCGACTTCACTAAGTGAAAATTCAGGACCCAGTGCGCTACCGCTCATTGCATCCGGGGAGCACACACGGCGCGGAGCTTTGACATGTAAGTGGTAGGCAGCAAGTGCCGCTCCAAGCGCTCCGCCCGCATCGCCTGCAGCGGGTTGTATCCATATATTATCGAAGGCACCATCGGCGGCAATCTTGCCGTTGGCCACACAGTTAAGCGCCACCCCGCCAGCCAAACAGAGGTTCTTTTGGCCCGTTTCTCGAGCCAATGCCCGTGTCATGCGTAGAACGATATCTTCGGTGACTTGCTGGATTGAGGCCGCAATATCAGCATGAAAATCCTCGAGAGGGCTTTCTGGTAGTCGCGGTTGACGGCCGAACAGGTTGTGAAAGCGGGCATTTGTCATACTTAGCCCGGTACAGTAGTTGAAGTAACGCTGATTTAACCGAAAACTGCCATCTTCCTTAACATCAACGAGATGCTTGCGGATACTCTCGGCAAAGCGCGGCTTGCCGTAGGGTGCGAGACCCATGAGCTTGTACTCGCCAGAATTTACTCGAAAACCTGCATAAGTAGTGAAGGCAGAATATAGAAGGCCAAGTGAGTGAGGGAAAACCAACTCGCGAATAATCTTCAGTTCCGAGTCGCGGCCGATTGCCACAGATGTAGTCGCCCATTCCCCGACTCCGTCCATAGTCAGCACCAGAGCTTCTTCAAATGGTGAGGGATAAAAAGCCGAAGCCGCATGACTTAGGTGATGCTCGGAAAACAACAGGTCATCAGACGCGAACTGGCCTGGAGCGAGATCGTTGAGTTCTTTCGTTAGCAACGAGCGTTGAAACAGTTTCTCTTTCGCCCAAATCGGAAGACCTGCGCGAAAGCTAGCGAAGCCCTTCGGGGCGAAGCTTATATAAGTCTCTAGAATACGTTCGAACTTGAGGAACGGCTTGTCATAAAACACAACATGGTCAATTGCAGAGCCTTGCGCGGCTTCAAGGCAGAAGCGGGTTGCATTGCGCGGAAAATCGGAATCCTGCTTTTTACGGGTGAACCGCTCTTCCTGTGCTGCTGCGACAACGATGCCATCACGAATCAAAGCGGCGGCACTATCGTGATAGTAGGCAGAGATTCCGAGAATTTGCATGGAGCGTATGTCAGTAGGGCTGGGTGAAATTCGTGGTGTCTGAAGGGCGTTCAGTCCAGTAAGTGTCTGTCTTTGGATCAAACCGAAGCTCGAGCTGGTTGCGACCGCACAGACGCAAAAGCGCTGCACCAGGAGTAATGAATAAAAAATAGATCATGAAAAGTACAACGTTGCTCATCACGCCATTTACTTTTTTTCCAAAGCGTGTCCACAATCGATTCGGCACCGTCAGCAGGCCTGGCGCGACGATAGCAACGAGGGCCAGCGACACAGCGACGACCGCAGTAGGCATATGGACAGGCTCTGCGCGCCACAATGGCAGCGTGGCGAAGAACCCAATGATGAAGCACCACACAAAACCAAAAACCCTGTTGCTCACTTTTGTCTCTCTATTTTTCAGCGCTAGTATTGCAACCAGATGAGTCTGGTACGGCATGCTGTGCGGTTTACGTCGCAGGCACCAAGCTTATCCCGCACGTGGCTCCAACAACTCTGTAGCCATACATCTTCAGCATTGAAAAGTGCGAAAGGTGGTATCTAACTTTTTCTGCACTTACTGAGCTCATCACCAACAGATGGTGGCTTGATAGTTATGTGTACTGCGCATGATAAACCATGGCCGAAGCAATTCAAGTATGAGGGAGTCAGACAAATTGTTGAATGCAGTCGCGCCAGAGCTATTTGCTTTGCGTGTCGCTTTGGTACACAGCAATTGATCTGAACTTGTACAGCACGCTGGAGATCTGCGCAGGTTCGGATTCGGTGGATGCACAAACTTCAGTATGCAGTGTGAGTTCGGTGTCCAACAGCGGCGGCTGAGAAGGATGGCACACTCGTAACTGGATCGCAAGGAGCCAGGCAGTTCAACACTTTACTGGGCGCGCAGGTTGAGGTAGG
This sequence comes from Orrella marina, assembly GCF_003058465.1. Taxonomy (NCBI): domain Bacteria; kingdom Pseudomonadati; phylum Pseudomonadota; class Betaproteobacteria; order Burkholderiales; family Alcaligenaceae; genus Orrella; species Orrella marina. Next base: position 953,533 of record NZ_CP028901.1, read on the forward strand.
TGTGTACGTCGCGTGAAGACGTTCGTGTCGAAAGTTTTGGAACAGTTTCGCAGACTGAGCTCAACGCATTCACAAGTTTGAGTGGGCGCCGCGAATTGACTGTAAAAACTCTGATCCAGGCCCTTTAATGATTTATGATTGGCCCCGCGGCTGCAATTCGCACCCGCTACTGCCGCTCACTTCAGAGCATCGCTTGAACACCTGATGGACGACGTTTCCGGCTTTAGATGAACCAGGATAGCCTGTACGAATGAATCAAGCGGTAAGGTGCCATCGCGCCAACACTCTGAGCAGCCCCCGCAGACTGGGGTCGCGTTGCCTGAAGGTTGGGCTTATGCCCGGTCAGCTCTAGTCTGCATTTGAGGACATGTATTTTTCAGTGGAGTATTCCATGAAGTTTCTAGTAGACCTTTTCGGGTTTCTGTTCAGCAAAAAATCGAGGCTGGTGTTAATCCCATTCTTGGCGGTGATCCTTTTGTTTGCGGCCATTTTTGTTGTGTTGGCCAATTCCTCCTGGGCGCCTTTTGTGTATGCGGTATTCTGAACATGAGCAGCCGAAAATCTCCCATGATGAGATTGCTTTCAGGAACATGCCTCGTGCTTGTGGGTTTGCTACTGGCTTTTGTTGCAGTTGAAGCTCTGGTGAGGGTGGCAACCTCCTCACAGCAGAACTATCTGATCGAGATGTGGCGCTATGCGACACTGCTCAAGCGAAGCAGTGCCGATCCTGTCGTGGGCCATGAACACATTCCCGGCGCATCCGCTTCGCTGCAAGGGGTTGATGTTTCCATTAACTCGCTTGGCATGCGCGGACCAGAACCAGACTTGACAACGCCTGGCAAGCATAAGGTCGTAATTATCGGCGACTCTACAGCCATGGGCTGGGGTATTCCGGAAAGCGAGACATTACGGGCACAAATCGCCGGCTACTTAGGCCCTGACGTTGAGGTAATGACGACTGGCGTCGGCAACATGAACATGACGCAGATTGTGGCCAACTGGTTGCGCTACTCAGACGTGATACGCCCGGATACGGTCATTGTACTGGCCACAGCACGTGCGCCTGCTGTGCAGAGTACTGAGGAGGCTGGATGGCTGGTACGCCATAGTCAAGCTTATGCCTTGCTTGTGTCCTTTGTCGAGATCGCGATGCACAATACCCCTGGCCAAGACGGCCTGGTAACGGGCTACGAGACTATGTGGAGCGGTGGGCCTGGACGCGTTGCTATGGATGAGGCGCTGGACCGTCTAAAGAAGGATCAGGCGAAGTATGGCTATCGTGTGTTGCTAATGCAAGTTCCGGAGCCGCACAGCTTTCAACCCTATCGGTTCCAATTTACCACCGACATCATGCAAGCGGAAAGCGAGAAGCGCGGCTGGACCTTTCTAGACCCACTGCCAGACCTGCAGCAACAGCCTGCCGAGAGCTATTGGGTGGCCAACAACGATGTTCATCCTAATGCAAAGGCCTTTCAAGTTATGGCGAATGTGCTGAAGCCACATTTGGACTCTATCCGGGAGCAGTAATCGATGTTGTTTCAGTTGCCATCGTTTCTGCTTTTTTTCCTGATTTTTTGTGCTCTTTTCGCTTTCTGTCCCCGTAAGTTTCTGCTTAATTATGTCACTATCGCCAGCCTGGTCTTCTACGCGTGGTGGTACCCGCCTGCAGTTTTATTGCTGATCGCGTTGATTGTTGGTTGCTGGTTAATGTTGCAGCTCGTTTGGCGAGACCGACGTTGGTTGGCGCTTTGCGTGGTCTTGTCTTTGATGCCGCTTGTGCTTTTCAAATACACGGACTTCTTGCTTGAGACCATCGATGGCATTTTAGGTATCGAGTCCCCGCGCCTTGGCTGGGCGTTGCCCCTTGGATTGTCTTTCGTCACCTTTACCATCATTAGCTATCTGGTCGATACGGCACGCCAGCCGAGCCAGAAGCGACCGGGCTTCTGGCCGACAGCTGTATACCTGACTTTCTTCCCTCACCTCATCGCCGGGCCAATCCTCCGCGCGAATCATATCCTGCCTCAGTTGCCTCGACTGGCAATTGCGTGGGCTGACTTTATGCCTAACCTTGCTCTGTTCACAGTCGGCATGCTGAAGAAGGTGCTGGTGGCAGATCCAGTTGGTGCCTATGTCGACCAAGCCTACTCGTCGCATGCAACCCTATCGGGTTGGGAGTCTGTGGCGGCGATATTCGGCTTTTCGATTCAAATATATTGCGACTTCAGCGCCTACTCTGACATGGCGATTGCACTGGCGGGCATGTTGGGGATATCGTTTCCGGAGAACTTTCGCTCGCCTTATATTTCGACCTCGTTGGGTGAGGTCTGGCGGCGCTGGCACATTACCCTGAGTTTCTGGCTCCGTGATTACGTGTTCAAGCCCCTACACGGTCGTCTGCACAAGTATGCCCGCCACCTCTCCATTGTTCTCACTATGATCGTTTCTGGCTTGTGGCATGGTGCAGCTTGGACCTTTATCGTTTGGGGGCTGGCCCAAGGGCTAATCATGGTTGTCGAGTCCATCAGCGGCTATCGCCGTTTCTCCGCAACTTCTTCAGGATGGCAGCGGGGATTCTGTATTCTCTTAACCTTCCTGGTTTGGAGTGTACTAACGGTGATCTTTAGGTCGCCTTCAATGTCTGTGGCCTATGACGTTGCAATTGGCAGCTTCGTGCGCGTCGGTTTGGGCGATTGGCCTGCTGCGGCGACCGTACCCGTGCTGCTTGGCGTTGGGTTGTTACTGCTGCATCCATTCGATCAAGTAGACAAGATTCGTGCAGCGGCGGCACGTGTGCCGACGGCTATTTTAGCCCCGATGTGTCTTTTGTTGTGTCTTGGATGTGCGACCATTGCCTCGATGCAGCCAGCAAATTTCTATTACTTTGATTTTTAGGCGGCTGTAAGGTACTGCAGGTTGGCGAGTTCATCTTGACACGTGATCCGTTGATGATTTGCCGAGATGGCAGGGTTCGTTGACTGCTCCTAATAGGCTTGTAGAGGGATTGAGTCACCGAAATTTGGTTGCACCCGGCGGCGACTCCGTGTGCACGCAACGATGTGCATATATTTATGTCGCCGTATTCCCTTTTTGGTTGTACTTATACAGGGGAGTGATGCAGGAACCGGTATACCGAATCGTTCAGCCAGTTTTAAGATAGATTAGGCGTTGACAACCGCTTAAATAGATTTTGACCACGCCGGGATAGGCGATTTAACAAAAGCGGGAAGACCCATAGTCGTTTATCTCCTGTCCACATGCGACCATAGGTTAAGCCTCGATGTAGCCATACATTACCTGGAGTTGCTGAAGAAATAGACATTATGTATTGACCTGCCGAACCTCAAGCGACGCGGGTTACGCTGAAGGTTCGACAACCGAAGGCGCAGAGCCGTAATTGAGGAGGCAGGTCATGAAAGAGTTTATCAAGTACGTCGGACTCGATGTCCACAAGTCCACCATTGCTGTGGCAATCGCCGAGGCAGGTACCAGTGAAGTACGCTACTTTGGAGAAATCAAGAATTCGCCCGAGGCGATAGACAAGGTGCTGCGTCAAATCAGCGCATCCGGTGCAGCCTTGTCTGTTTGCTACGAGGCAGGGCCTTGCGGCTATGAGGTGTACCGTCAGTTGACCCAGCAAGGCGTCAGTTGCATGGTGGTAGCGCCATCGTTGATTCCGCGCAAATCCGGTGACCGGGTCAAGACCGATCGGCGAGACAGCCAGATGTTGGCCAGGCTTCATCGGGCCGGTGAGCTGACTTCTGTCTGGGTGCCAGGTCCCGAACAGGAGGCCCTGCGAGACCTGACTCGTGCGCGCTCCGATTTTGTCGCGTTGCAGACTCAGACGCGCCAGCGGCTGTCTGCCTTCTTGTTGCGTCATGGCAAGCGGTTCAATGGCAAGTGCAACTGGACGCAAGCGCACTTTCGCTGGATTGAGACGATCAAGTTTGGCAGCGCAGCGCAGCAGATCGCGTTGCAGGAGTATGTCGATGCAGTTCTCTCGTTGCAAAGGCGCATCAAGGCAGTGGAGGCTCAAATTGACAAGGCGGCTCGCGAGTCTGCACTTTGGCCATTGATCCAGAACTACATGGCTATGCGGGGTATCAGTTTGATCACCTCAACGATCCTGGCGGCCGAACTCGGCGATCTGACCCGATTCGCAACGGCCCCGCAGCTGATGTCGTATCTGGGGCTGGTGCCAAGTGAGCACTCATCAGGTTCAAGCAAGGTGCGAGGAGGAATCACCAAGACAGGCAATGGACACGTACGAAGAATACTGATTGAAGCCTCGTGGACCTATCGTCATATGGCACGCAAGACCAATACGTTGCAAAGGCGCGCGGAACAAACACCAGAGGTGATTCAGGACATTGCATGGCGTGCACAAAAGCGGCTCTGTGCCCGCTATCGAACCTTGAATGCCCGGGGCAAACTCAAGGTGCAGACCTGCACGGCCATTGCCCGTGAACTGGCTGGTTTTTTGTGGGCTATTGGGCAGGAAACCGGTCCGTTGCATGAGGTGACTCATGCGTAAGTACAACATCCAGACGGAATGTCGGCATCGTGAGTTAACCACCGCGCCGCTCGCCTTGCGCGTGAAAGGCGCGCGCGGCGGCGCCGTGGATAACTCAACCCGGTAAGGAGCCAGCAAATGACGATCACACAACGTGCAGGTAGCGAAATGAGCAACGGTGGGAGAACCCTCGAACGTACTATGAGGCATCCAGCGATGGAATGACCCTCGAAATTAGAGAGAGGCAGCTCCGCGACGAATCGCTTGTCATGCGGTACCCAACCCGCGCATATCAGATTGATCAACCGTCGGAATGCCGCTCGTTTCGCTACCTGCACGCTGTGTGGGTGCTATGTAACGCCAAAATTTAAAAGCTATGTGAAGAAACCAGTTGACAGGTCAATACATATCAGTACGTGAAAGTACCCTATGGGCGTAAAGCTCGAATTGCTCAATCCAAGTGCCGACGGCTTGGTCAGTTTTGATGGGGGTGTCGGTCATGAAAGCTTCGTTGAGTAGAGTCAGTCCAAAATAAAGCCTTGCACGTAATTTGATACTCGCAGCAAACTGGTCTAGGTCAGCCCAATCAATTGCATCACCGTCATGTTGTAGGACCATCGCTGCGTCGGCAGCCCAGCGAAGTGGTGCAACGACGTTGGTTCTTAACCCATGCACAATGACATGCAATAACAGGTCAGCCGCGCGAGGCCTCAGCAGCTCGATATTTCCGACCTGCATCTTGACCGCGTTACGCCAGAATCTATCATTAACACGTTGACTCATGCCTTAAAGTGGACCCCAGTTTTCAGACACCGGTTTAAGCTAATGTCCCTGGAGGGCAATAGCATGACGGAAGGTAAGAAACGCAAGGTTCACAGTGCCGACTTCAAAGCCAAAGTGGCATTGGAAGCCGTACGCAACGAGATGACGATCAACGAGATCGCACAGAAGTTTGAGGTGCATCCGATGATGGTTCGGCAGTGGAAAAAGGAGTTCCTGGACAATGCAGGCAGCGTCTTTGCCAACAAGCGTGGCCCCAAGCCAGTCGAGCACGCCAAGGAGGACGCCTTGTATGGCGAGATTGGTCGGCTCAAGATGGAGCTGGATTGGCTTAAAAAAAAGTCCGGACTATGAGCCTGGAGACGAGAATGGGCTGGATTGATCCGTCGAATAGTCTCTCGCTGGTCAGGCAATGTGCGCTGGCGGGTGTTTCCCGTGCGACCTGGTACAGCCACCAGAGCCTCAAACCCGCGAGTGGCGATGATTTGCAAGTGTGCCACCTGATTGATCAGGCGTACACGCAGCGTCCCTTTTATGGCAGCCGCCGCATGGTGCGCTGTCTGAAAGATCGTGGTCTGACGGTCAACCGCAAGCGGGTACAGCGCCTGATGGCGAGCATGGGGCTGGCTGGGATGGCTCCCGGGCCAAACACTAGCAGGAAGCACCCGCAGAACAGGATCTACCCATACCTCTTGCGTGGTTTGCAGGTCGTCAGGCCGAACCAGGTGTGGAGCACGGACATCACGTACGTTCGTCTGGCACGAGGGTTCGCCTATCTGGTGGCCATCATCGACTGGTACTCACGCAAAGTGCTCTCCTGGCGCATCAGTAACAGCATGGACTCTGCATTCTGCGTTGACTGCCTGGAAGATGCCCTGGCAACTCACGGCAAGCCTGAGATCTTCAACAGTGACCAGGGCTCCCAGTTCACGAGCACGACATTCACCGACATTCTGAAGCGTGAAGAGATACGGATCAGTATGGATGGTCGTGGCCGTGCACTGGATAACATCTTCGTGGAACGGCTCTGGCGCAACGTGAAGTACGAAGACGTGTACCTCAGGGGCTACAGCAGCATGGCCGAGCTGACCGTAGGTCTGGCCGAGTACTTTGCGTTTTACAACACTGAACGACCCCATCAAGGGCTGGGCTACAAAAAGCCCGATGAGGTCTATGCCACCTGCGAAGGCGGTGGCGCGAGCATCCCGGATCACTTCAGAGACACGAGGGGTGAATCCCCCGTTTCGCTACGCTCCACGGGGGATACACCCCGGGAGCAAACAGGGCAGCGCTGTACCGCTGCGGTTGAAGAAATGGACTTAGCTTAAACCGCAACAGATTCTGTCTTGACAACAGGGTCCACCTTACCTTCATGGAACGGGTACCAGTGAAGATCGATTTCTCCACCATCCGGGTGGGTCAAATTGATACTTTTCTCTGTCGCAAAAAACAGTTTGCGTTGCCAGATGGATCCTTCCATCGCCGTGGACGGGTATTTCCACCCCTGTGCCGAGAGGCATTTCAGTGTATCTGTGACGGTCTCGATCCGAACCAGCAGATCGATATCTTGCATTGGACGCAGAGCGGCATCTTCATAGTAGTCCTGGCTAAGCGCCAGACCTTTTAGTGCCATACAGGCGATGCCACTTGCTTGCAAAGCCGAAACCGCTCTGACTGTCATCAGTTCCCGACGCCGTGCTTCGCACCAGGAATAACGGTGCACACCACGTAGGCGTGGCATGACCGGATCATCTATCTTGAGACGGACCAGATTGTGGTGTAGCAGCGGCAACATTCGAAACTGACCCAGATCGTGATTTCCTTCAAAATCAGTCATGCTGCGCCAACGCCTAAAGGCTACTCTGGCCTCGTCACCATCGCAAAGTGATGCTTGAAGCAAGGCAATATCGGTTGGTCGTAGGTATCCATCTGAAGCCGATTGATCAATTGAAGAAGGCTTCACAATGACTCCTTGGTCGTTGAGTCGATTTTTGCTTGCGCTCGATTACGCTGCATCGCGGCATGCGCTACAGATAAGTAGCCTATGTCTTTGCCCAGTTCACGCCGCCAAGACAGGCTCCCCGGGATAATTCTTCGATATGACAAAACCTCTGCGATCTCATGGAATCCGAATCCGGCCAATCGCATTCGAGCAAGCCAATCGACCACATCACCACGTTGTCCAGGCTGATCAACCATGTCTCCGACTCGCTCGTAGACTTCCTTGCGAAACGCGATGCCTGACCGATTCAAGCCGGAACGCACTTCGCCGGAGCCATCATCGGGTTTGCCATGATTGAACTGCCTTTGATAACAACAAACGACGTGCAATGATGCGTCGTTCGCGAGAACTGCCAACTGGCGTTCCATTTTTTGAGGGTGCCAGAGATCATCGGCATCGACTGTGGCGATGATCGGTGTGCGTACATTTGCCAAACCCAGATTTGTCGCTGCAGCTGGTCCTTTATTGGGTTGTTGAAATACGCTGACCAGAGGCGAAAAATGCTTGGCGATCGTAAACGTGTCATCCGTTGAGCCATCATCGACGACGATGATTTGAGTAGGTATCACCGACTGAGAGACTACAGACGCTAAAGTTTCAGCGATTGTTCTGGATGCGTTATGGGCAGGTATCACGACGGAATATTCTTGCATCAGTCAGCCTCGATTTCCTGGAGTTGCTTCAACTCAAAAGAGGGCTTGTCTAGAACCAAGCTTGGATCCTTGCGTCGTCGCATAACGGATAGAAGAAGTGCTCTTGCAAAATAGCGACCGGCCTCTTTTCTATCGAGAGTCATGTTTTGGTGATGGCGCACATAGTAAAAAGCAAGTGTGTCAGTTTGTTGGAACTTCGAGCCACTCTCAAAAATACGTAGAAGATAGTCTGTGTCTTCAGACTGGCGTAACTCGGGATTGAAGAGCCCAATCCTTTCTACCAGTTCACGACGAAAAATTCCACAAGACAAATGTATGCCAACGACATTTGTCACTTGCGCATCTGGCGTGGGTAACAGTGTTTCGTTATCGATCTGGCTGACAATCGACATCCGGGCGTAGGTTAGATCAAGCGCTGGATTGCTGGTAAAGCAAGGTAGGTCAGCATCAAGACGTCCTTCCGATAGCACATCATCGGAATCGAGGAACGTCACAAAGGATGTTTGTGGCAACAGATGTTGTAGCCCCGCGCTACGGGCCGCCGAGACCCCGGCGTTCTCTTGGTACAGATAGCGAACTTCAGGATGATGTGTCATCACGTCAGCGACAACTGATGCTGTTTCGTCCACTGAGCCGTCATCGACTACCAGCACATCAAGCGCAGCATCGCCCGTTCGTATCAAAACTGATTTGATGGCCCGAGTAACAAGCGCCGCACGATTGAAGGTAGGAATGATGACGGTCACTAACATCAGGATCTCAGTTTAGCGATGAAGGTTGCCAGCGTTTCGGTAATTTCAACGGGGTCAACGCCCAGGCTGATGCGATATGCAGGAAGACTACGAGTCAGTTCAGCACAAAATGAAAAATTCTGTGCCCGACCTCCTGGTATCTGTGCAACACCGGTGGGTGCAAGGGATAGAAAGGCTTCTTTGCTGTCCATCGGCTTGATCGTGGTGCGCTTTGCAAAAACAACTTCTGGCAGGCATAGGGCATCGATTTTCATTCGACTGGGTTGCTCAGCTGTTGTGATGTCCTTAAATACAAATTGTTTCTTGCCTTGCCAGTTTGTCTCTTGTGCCCAAGGCTCGCCTTGGTTTATCCCAAGTCGTTCAAGACTCACTGGGTCACATTTGAGTGTCGAAAACAGTGGCATCGCGTTCACAGAGTCGGTGATTTTTACGAGCACGTAGTCATCGCCCAAGGACTGCAAGCCATGCAAGATGCCGGCAAGGATCGTGCCGGATTTTCCAGATTTACCTGGCCCGAAAAAAAGTGCTCCACGTCCGTCAGTCCCCAAAACACCAGCATGCACAAGGCCAACAGATTTGTCAGAAAGATGCCATTGCAGAAAATTACGTAGAGGTGAGCCACTGTCCCAATCCGGCAAGCTTTGTGGGGTTCTCATCAACTGCACGCCGCGCCGAGACTTCAGACAAAAGAACTGCCAGAAGTCTCGTTCCTGATAGTGATGCACACGGTATTGCGTCGATGCCAGCTCTGCTTCAATGATCAAATGATTGAATACGGGCAAGGACCACTGAGGCGTCATCGGAAGATCAAGACTATCTCCGCAAGCAATGAGAATTCGACAATCTGCGGGAGACTGTCTCTGGATTCCCGAGAGTCCATTGGCAATGATGTTGTGTTGTTCATCAAGGGATGTTCGGATGTCAAACATCTGCTCACCGATGAGTCTGGACAGTCGGCCTGATGCCTGATCAAAAGCATGGTCGAATACTGAAAACAGACCGTCAGCAAAGCTGACAAGCTGCTTGGTCGAACTCAAACGGTTCGTGCTAAACCGATGGTCCTCGACGACTTGGTTCACGTGCATCAGGCATCCGGGCGATTTGGCCAGCCGGTCTCGGCATCAACGTCATGGATTGGATCGGCCATAATCAGATCTGCAAGATCATCATAGACTTCTATGGTTGGCACCTCCGACGCACCAGCAAGCTGGATCCTGACCTCTTGTGCGAGTTGAATATCCAATGGCGCTTGAGCGACAAGCAGTTCATTAGAAACCAGACTCGACAGAAACTTTTCAAGATCTTGGGGTTGAACGCCAGCCTCTATGAGGGAGCTCGCCTTGACACCAGAAGAAAGTGCGCTCCAAACCAACGCGCCCACATTGTTAAAGCCGAAGTACTGACCTGATCGAAGGTTGAGCACCACAAGATCATCACCAAATTGCTCAAAAACAATGTCAGGGTTCGCCAGTTGATAACTGTTTTCAAACATCTTTTATTCGAGCCGCAGTCGTTATGGATAATGGGTTACAGACTGTCATATCTGTGGTGTCAGTCATCTAGCAACGTTATGAGTCATTCGATCTTTTTAGGACTCCAACGCCAAAAGATGACGCTGTGAACGGCCGTCTTGTTGTTGCTGTTTGTACCGATGCTGTTTGTACCGATCAAACGCAGCCTCAACGTCAATATCTCCAGTTCTCACGCAATGCGAGAATAGCAATGAACTTGCTTCTGGTCTACGGGTATCACCCATGAAGATTGGCGTCTTTTGCCAATACCGTCACAGCCCTTCCACTTTGACTTAAAAGTGTCGGTTTACTACCACTGTTGCCTCTGATTGAGGCCAGCCAGGACCAGGATGTCATTGTTGTCTCGCTACGCCTTTCGTGCATAGCCGGTCACGGGCTTTGTCGTGAGCTAGCCCTGTTTCTTTATTGCGAGTGCCTGTTGTCTGGACGCTGGCGAGCAACCAGAAATGCGGTGGTTAGCAATACGACCGTGCAGATCATCATGATCACCCAAAACCCTTGATCAAATGCGCGATGTGCCTCATCTGTGATCAACGCTGAGAGCGGCTGGGGCAGGGTGCTGGCAAGATTGACAGCGATGTCGATGCTGTTGCGAATACTGTCTGCGGCGGCTGCACTCAGTGATGGATGATCGGGTAGGCGAATGGACACGGTATAAATCGCCGAGAGCAGGCTGCCCAGCGTGGCAATGCCCAGTGCTGCGCCAAATTCATAGGACACCTCTTCAATGGATGCTGCCATTGCTGCCTGGCTGGTCGGTGCGTTGAGCAGCATTGCGCTCGATGCAGCTGTGATGGCAGCACCCAGGCCAATTCCCATCACAATGAAGGTGCCGATCTGCAGGGCAAGTCCCGAACTCATGGTAAACAGGTAGCCAGCAAATCCAATGCCGGAAATCGTCAACGAGCTCCACAGCATTCTGTGAACGCCTACTCGCTGCAGGTAGTGTCCGCTGATGGGTCAGGCAAAGAATGCTGCCAGAGGGATGGGCAGAAGCGCTAGTCCTGCCTGGAGTGGTGACATGCCTGCAATCAGCTGAAACCGCTGGCTGACAGCCAGTTCCATACCCATCAAGGTTGCCGACGCCACCAGCGCAGTAACCGCTCCGGCGCTGAACACTTTGTTGTCAAACAGCTTGAAGTCAATGAGAACGACGCGTGTTCTCTTTTGTCGCAAGACAAATGCTGCGGCACCTAGCGCGCTCAGGGCAAGGGCTAGCAGTGCCCGAAGGATGGACGGTTCGGTCGCACTGGCCTCTTTGATCGCAAATGTCAGGCCGACCAGTGCCAGCATGATCAGAAGCGACGCCACCAGATCAAACGGGCGGTCTGGATTGCTCTGACTTCGTGGAATCCAGATCAGTGCCGGAATCAGGGCAACCGCGATGACGGGCACATTGAGCAGAAACACCGATCCCCACCAGAAGTACTCCAGCAACAAACCACCGACGACTGGGCCGAGCGCTGCGCCACCGGATGCAATGGCGGCCCAGATGCCGATGGCCACACTGCGCTCGTGAGGGTCTTCAAACACATGCCGGATGATCGCCAGTGTGGCTGGCATCATCATGGCCGCCCCGACGGCGAGAAGCACCCTGGCCGCAATCAGTGTCTGTGGATCGGGAGAAAAAGCTGCAATCAGGGATGCGATGCCAAATACGACCATCCCGCCGACGAACATGCGTTTGTAACCATACCTGTCTGCCAGTGCGCCAGCGCCCGGCAGCAGGCCCGCAACCGTGAGCGCGTAGGCGTTGACAATCCAGAGCTTTTGCGAGGCACTGGCATGCAGGTCGTGGGTCAGGTGGGGCAGTGCGAGGTAGAGCACTGTCACGTCAACCACAATCAAAAAGAGGGCCGATGAAACGATGGTGAGAATCAGCCAGCGGTGTCGGTGCTCCCGGCTCTGATGCTCTGGCAAATGCTGGGGGGACGTATGGAGTGGAAGGCTCTCTGAGGACATAGGGTGCTTCTTTTGCGATTCCCACTGAACGGGATTTAGCGCATGTTATCTGATCACTGTGACTTCTGCCGTGAGCCATCGGGCAGACTCGTTTGAGACAGGTACGCCCGCCCGTGCGAGTCCTTTATTGGAGTGAGGTTTGTATTGACGACTGCAATGGATGAGCGATCCAGCGCCAACTATGCTGGGTTTGGCGACAATCGTTCGACGGCTCTGTGTCAGAGCGATGCGGCGCACTAGCATCCCTGGGGTCAGTAATCAGACCTTGGTGCTTAGAGCCATTCAGAACCATTCGGTCAGACAGACCTCAACAATGACTTCCATCTGTCTGGCGGTCGGGTTATGTGGGGTATTTGACAGCTTGAGAATTCCCAGTGTGCTGTCGATCACGGAGTTGTGTCGCGGAATGAACACCAGGTCGTAGCCTTTTCTTGGCATGGCCTGCTGCGCCATTACCGTCACGCCCACACCTTCTTCGAGGAGCGCGTTCATGATTTGCAGGTTGGCGCTTCACTCGAACAATTGGTGTGCCGCCTGGACGGCAGTGTGTCCACGCAGTTTGCTTGGCGCGTGGGTGTGAGAAAGTTCGCGGTCCATTACTGGCGTAACAATCAGAGTCCGGTCACTCTGGATGCGCTTTGCCGGATTGCCGTGGCCTCTGAAGTATCAATCGCCAGCCTCGTACAAGGCAAACTCAACAATGGGTACCTCCAGTTGAGTCTAGACAGATGACCCTGGACCTGGAGATGCCTGCCCAGACAATACCGCCCCCGCAGAGCCTATGACTGGCTGACCAGCACGCGCACTGGCTGATACGCTAACATCGTGGCTTGAACCGATCGTGGCAATGTGGCGCTTCTCCAAATCCAACGGCATCACCGAAGGATTCCACACCAAGATGGAGATGCTGTCGCGCAGAGCTTTTGGATTCAGAAACTTTGAGAGCTACCGCCTGAGAGTGTTAGCTCTATGCGGTTGGAATGGTGTCATCAACAGGGTTTGATGAATGCCGCATCCCCCGTTTTACGGTGAAGAGCCCGGGACTTGCACCCGACGGTGTGCGCCCATGCTGGGCGCACACAAGAAAAAACCCCAACCGAGAACGATTGGGGTTTTGAATACTGGTGGTGGGACGCTCGCCCGCCACCCACAGCAGCATGAATGTACGCAAAACAGGCTGCGCATACTATTGCGAGCCAATGCGAAAGATTTGACCGGGCCGCATCCTACCTCAACCCCCTCTTGGTTCGATCATTTTTCGACGTTCGAGACTGGATACCAATCTTTACCCTTGTCCAAAGGGGGCCAAAGCATTCATTTACAGCCAAGAACTCCTAGACCACCCGCAGGACTTGCTACCTTCCCGAAACAGAGCGTTCATGGGCTCCCATTCATCACAAGGAGTTCACCATGACCACTACCACCAACTTTGATCAACTGCAACTCGCCAAGCGCTGGGGGCTGTCAACAGCGACCCTTGAACGCTGGCGCACGAACGGCACCGGTCCGCAGAAGTTCGACACCAAATGCCATTTTTCCCCGATTTTCGCCGGCCGAGCTGTTTTGAATCAACATGTTAGCCCGGTTGGTTTCAGATTTTTGTACTGGCAACAATTTGTATGATGGGTGTTGGCAACTATTCTGTGGTTTGCTACACTCCCGTCATGTTCATCAAACTCACCACCGCCCGCGGCCACCAGTACGTCCAGCTGGTCGAGTCCTACCGTAACGAAGAAGGCAAGGCTCGCCAGCGAACCATTGCCACCCTGGGTCGTCTGGACGATGCCGGCGGTCAGGTCGATGCCTTGCTGGCATCTCTCTTGCGCGCCAAAGGCCGTGGTGCTGACGCTGCCAGCCCGCAGGTTGCCTTCGAGTCTGCCTTGACGCTGGGTGATGTCTGGGCATTACACGGTCTGTGGCAGGAAGTCGGGTTTGACGCACTGGCTGGCGTGTTTCGCAAGGCACGCTACACCACGGCGGTTGAACATGCCATTCGGGTGATGGTCTTTAATCGACTGTGTGATCCGGACTCCAAGCTCGGAGTGCTTCGCTGGCTGGAGACCGTCAGTCTGCCGGAAGTCGATACCAAGGCGCTCACGCATCAACAACTACTGCGCAGCATGGATGCTCTGATGGATCACCAGGATGCTGTCGAGGCTGTCGTGGCCCGACAACTCAAACCCATGGTGGACCAGGACCTTTCACTGGTCTTCTACGACCTGACCACCATCCGAGTGGAAGGCCAGACAGAACTGTCGGAGGATGTACGCCATTACGGCATGTCCAAAGAAGGCATGGTGGCCCGTCAGTTCATGCTCGGCGTGGTGCAGACCGCCGAAGGCTTGCCGATCTATCACGAAGTGTTCGATGGCAATCAGTCCGAGACCGCCACCCTGTTGCCCACCATCAGGAAGGTCCTGGCACGCTATCCCCACATCCGCAAACTGATCATCGTGGCCGATCGAGGACTGCTGTCACTGGATAACCTGGAGGAACTACTCGCGCTCAAACTCGATGAGGGCCAGGCACTCGAATTCATCCTGGCGGTACCCGCCAGGCGTTACGGCGAGTTCCACGACATCCTGCAACGGTTCAATGACACAATCGCCGACCAGGAGAACGAAACCATCAGCGAGACCCGCTGGCAGGACCTTCGCCTGGTGGTCGCTCACAATCCCCAGACTGCCCAGCATCAAACCGAGTGGCGACGTTCCAAAATAGAAGAGCTGGAGAACAAGGCAGACCAGTGGGCCAGCAAACTCGATGGACAGGATTCCGGCAAAGTCAGCCGGGGTCGCAAACTCTCGGACAGTGGTGCCAAGGCGCGTTTCTATCATGAGGTCAAGCAGGCGCACCTGGCCAAGATCATCAGGGTGGATCTGACCTCCGATCTGTTTACCTATCAGATTGACGAGAAGGCACTCAAACAGGCAGAACTGGTCGATGGCAAGCTGCTGCTCGTGACCAACTCCAATGAGTTCACCCCGAAAGAGGTCGTCGAGCGTTACAAGTCCCTGGCTGACATCGAGCGTGGTTTCAAGGTACTGAAGTCAGAAATTGAAATCGCACCGGTGTTTCACCGGTTGCCACATCGAATCAAGGCTCACGCCATGATCTGCTTCATGGCACTGATCCTGTACCGGATCATGCGCCACCGTCTCAGACTCGCCAATACAGGACTATCGCCAGAAAGAGCCCTGGCACAGCTGCGTCGCATCCAGCGCCATCAGGTGAAGGTCAACAACCAGACGGTCGAAGGGATATCGACTGTCTCGAAGGAACAATCAGGAGTTCTTCATGCACTGAAGCTAAAAAAACCTTCAATGCCCGAGCAGCTGACACTTCTGTAGTGGCAATTTAAAAACTGATTTCAATGAAATCAGTTGCTTATGAAGGTTCGTGTCGAACTCGGGGGTCCGAAGTACATCCGGCTGCCAGGCAAGGTCATCTACCGTTTGTGCGACATCGAGGCCTACGAAAACGAGTGCCTCGTGTCATCGACTGCCGAGTTACGCAAGTCAAAAATATTACCTCAGCAAGGTGTTTGATCCTAATGCTGATCACATGGCTTAACAACTCGGGGCATCAATACATATGGCAGCGCACCAGACATGGAAATTACCAACGTTGCCTTGAGACAGCAGTAACTGGCCGAGTGTTGCTGATCTTGGCACGTTATCGATGTAAGCATCCGAAACGGTCAATTGCGCGTAGGCATCTCCCTTTTCGATCTCCTTCTTCAACAGAGCAAGCCCTTTGTCGCGCTCTTGTTGAGCCGACTTTGTCCGAGAGAATGTTTGGCTGGTCCAGGCAACAAGCTGCCATGATGTCGCCCTTCGCTGATTGCCCTCCTGAGCAACTTCGTCAGGAAACCGTCGGAGTTTGGCGAGGTCCTCCTGCAAGTTAAAGCCGACGGCATTTTTCCGGATGGTCTTTAGCTCAAAGGCCGAGGCTTGCTTGCCATAGACGAGCACCGCATCAATCTTTTTGTGGGCGCCGCGTCCAGAGGTTTGCTTTTCCAGAGGGAACTCGAGGAAAGCCCCAAACCCACGCTTGTGCGCTACGGCCAACACATAGGGTCTGATCGCCGACTCGAAGGCTGCCTCGCTGCGCCCCAGAAAATGATCGCCGAGCATTCCCGCGACCACACCGTCACAAATTGCCTTTGCAGTCAGTGGCTCAGGTTTAATGCCGAACCGGTGGTGAACAGCTGGTAATCGTTTAGCCATAAACTCACTCTGGCAAGATAAAGGGGGCTCACACACGAGGGGAAGTTACCCTGTGGCACTGCGCAGCACCTCAACGACCCGGTCTTGCTGCTCATCCGACAAGCCGACCCACAGCGGTAAGCGGACCAGACGTTCAGACTGCTGATTTGTGACGTTCAAGTCGCCATGTGGCCGGCCATAACGCTTACCGGCAGGAGATGAGTGAAGCGGTACGTAGTGGAAAACCGACCAGATTTCATTGCGCTTGAACGAATCAAGGAAATGGAATGGACGCCTCCCACCCAAGGGGGCTGATTGATGCAAGAGTTACCCACCGCGCCGCTCGCCTTGCGCCATAGCGGGGCGCCACGGCGGCGCCGTGGATAACTCCGAGCCGGCATGAGGGTTAAGAGGACCCTCTCGTGCCGACGGCATCAAAGTGCCCAAGGTGGATGGTCGCGGTGATCTCCACAGGCAAACCGGAGGGTCCAACATGAATGTTAGCAAAACTGTTGTCGGAATCGATATCGCCAAGCGCGTGTTTCAGTTGCACTGGGTTGATGTGAACACAGGCCAGATTGTGAGCCTGCAACTCAAGCGTGATGTGTTTCTGGCGCACTTTGCCAACCGCCAGCAGTGCCTGATTGGCATGGAGTGCTGTGGTGGAGCACAGCACTGGGCCAGGCAACTGGCGATGATGGGGCATGAGGTCAAGCTTTTGCCGGCCAGGTCGGTCAAACCCTTTGTGACTGGCAACAAGAATGACCGTCACGATGCGCGAGCCATCTGGACTGCCGTACAGCAGCCGCATGTCAAAGCGGCAGCGGTCAAGACTGAAGAGCAACAAGCCATGCTGGCTTTACACCGCATGAGAAGCCAACTCGTGAAGTTTCGAACGGCACAGATCAATTGTCTGAGGGGATTGCTCACTGAATATGGAGAGGTGATGCCACAAGGTAAAGCCAACCTGCTCAAAGGTATCGTAGAGGGTCTGGCCAGATTGTCTGAACGTTTACCAGCCATGGTTATCGATACCCTGCGAGATCAGTGGGCACGCATTACCAGGATGGACGAAGAGATTGACATGATTGAGCAGCGTATCAATCTGTGGCGCAAGCAAGAAGACGCATGCCTCAGGATCGCAGAAATACCCGGAATTGGTCTGCTGACTGCGACCGCAGCGGTTGCCGTGATCGGTGATCCCAAAGCCTTCAAATCAGGCAGAGAGTTTGCTGCTTTTGTAGGTCTGGTGCCAAGGCAGGTGGGCACAGGAGGAAAGACCAAACTATTGGGCATCAGCAAACGCGGGGATGTCTATCTGCGAACGCTGTTCATTAATGGAGCCCGAGCTGTACTGTCACGCTCAACGGACCCGGGACCATGGGCAACTGAACTTTGCAAGCGTCGCCCCTTCAACGTCGCGGTCGTGGCGCTGGCGAACAAGATGGCACGGACGGTATGGGCGTTGCTCGCGCATGATCGGAAGTACCAGAAGGGGTTTGTGAGTCAGCCGGTTCAAGGGTGAGCACCGAACTCGGATGATGAATCATTGATAGTCGAAGGAGTTGTTGCCGCAAAGGTTGCGCAGGATCGATGAAAGTGTGATGGCAAACAGGTTAGACCGTGACCCGCTAAGCCTGGTTCAGAGGTTGGACTGAGAGTCCTTTAAGGAAATGAGGCGTGGGTCAGCGGATTCCATCAGGGCCAGCAGGTATCGACCTGCACTACAGGCCGGATATAAAACTGCAGCCTACCTACCCCAGCACACCAACAAAGATCTTGGCAAACGGGAGGCGTCCATATAACTCTCTGACGGTCGATTTCCGGCGCCAGCAGAACGTAGTACATGTGGGCATTGTGCTCACAGTCCTCTGGAGCGATCGGGCGCCTCAGTATTCCCTTGGCTTCTAGCGGTTCAAGAAGCTCATGATAACGCTGCCAGCTAGCCAGCCGCTCTTTGGTTATTCGATCTGCTTCTTCAAGTTGCGCCCACAGGAAAGCGGCAATCAACTCCCCTGGCAGGAACGACGAGCCCACCTCTTGCCAAGTGTACTTATCGACTTCTCCCCTGAAAAATCGACTGCGGTCGGTCCCTTTCTCGCGAATGATCTCTGCGCGAAGGCTCATGTCGGGACTATTGACGAGCAGCGCACCGCCTTCTCCCGAGATCACGTTTTTTGTTTCGTGGAAACTGTAGGCTCCGAGATCACCAATGCTGCCGAGGGCCCGCCCTTTATAGGTTGACATCACCCCCTGCGCTGCATCCTCAACGACCTTCAATCCATGCTTCTGGGCGATGTCCATAATCGTATCCATCTCGCACGCCACTCCCGCGTAATGCACGGGAGCAATGACACGGGTACGCGGCGTAATGGCGGACTCAATCAGCCGTTCGTCCAAATTAAGAGTGTCTTCTCTGATATCGACAAACACGGGGACCCCACCACGAAGCACAAAGGCATTGGCGGTAGATACAAAGGTGTACGACGGCATGATGACCTCATCGCCGGGCTGAATATCCAGCAATAAAGCAGCCATCTCGAGTGCCGCCGTACAAGAGTGAGTAAGCAGACCCTTATTACACCCAGTCCGCTCCTCCAGCCATGCATGACAGCGCTTGGTGAAAGGCCCATCGCCTGCCAAGCTACCATTGAAGTGCGCTTCAGCGATGTAGTACAACTCCTTGCCTGTCATGTGAGGCCAGTTGAAAGGAATGCGATGGCTTACTTCTTTCATTACTTTCTTTCCGCCACGATTAATCTAGACCCACCAACTGGACAATTCATCCCAAACCTAATTCCCGCAAGCTCTAACATCATTAAAGCGTAAAAAGACTTATTCAAAACTGCGTTTATCTTAAGTTCGCCGACAGGATCGAAATCCTTTATTTCTTGCTTCTGCAAGACTCGTGAAAGCATCATCGCTGGCAAAAGACTGGTCACAAAAGAACTGCTCCTTAAAAGCTCAAACCCGGCGCTCAAAACCTTCTGCTCGATCTCAGCACGCTTGTACCGGCGCACGTGGCAGGCATACTCATCAGAAGCGCTCCACAACCAGGGATGCTGAGGAACGGTTAGCAGCAAAACACCACCAGGCTTGATGGCGCCATGAAGTTGAGCCAGGACTGTTTCATCCTCTTGAATGTGTTCCAGCACATCGAAGGCGCCGATGGCATCAAACTCGTCTACAAAAGGCACCCGACGGGCATCCATCTGCATGAAGTGTGCAGAGGGAACGCGTTCGGCCGCATGAGATAAGCCAGCCAAGAAAATCTCACTGCCACTTAAAGCTAGCTTTGGGCAGGCACGAGCGATACCTGATAGAACAAAGCCAGTACCACAACCCACTTCCAAAAATGTATTGGCGTCTGGTTTGTAGGTTCTCAGCGCCCAGAGAATGAACGCGTTACGCGCACGAAACCAGAAATTTTCCGCTTCTAATCGAGACAATTCAGAGAAGTACTCAGGCTTGAAACCCCCGCCACCATTTGCAAACTCTGGGGCATGAGCCTCTATTCCGTTCAAGCGTTCTGGCTGATGACCGCATGAAGGACAAGTCCATTCATCAGAAGAAAAGATATATTTGCAGTGAAGGCATAGTTTCATTACCGCACCACTCCGGTTACTGCCAAGCTCGGCGCAAATACGAAAACCCGCAACACAACAAACAAGAAGGTGGCCACGACAACGATTGCTATCGCCTGTACGATTTGATGCGGAAAATTAAACCAGTCCACAAACAGCAGCAGCAGAACCAGATTCAGCAGATAGCCTGCAACCTGCGTCAGCAGGTATCGAACCCCGGTAACGCCAATACCTCCATCATGTCGAAAGGTAAAACGTCGATTAGCAAGAAAACCTATTGATGCCCCCCCTCTGTGTCAGAATGGTTGTCGCCTCGATAAGTTTTGAACCCGAGGGTGGTTTTGGAAGATCAAATTGGCCAGATACGGACAAGCATTTAAAGACAAAGCAGTGGCACGGTTGTTGCCTCCCGAGAGCGCTTCGCTGGAAAAGGTTTCTCGTGAGTTGAGTATTTCTGTTCAAACCCTTGAGCGCTGGCGTGCGCAAGCTTTGACCATGCCCGCTCGCGAGCGGGCATGGTCAGCGGCGGCTCGATTCGAGGCGGTGCTCGTCACCGCAGCCATGGACGAGGCAGGCAAGAATGCGTGGTGCCGGGAGAAAGGCATCTACCCCCAGGAGCTTGATCAATGGCGACAGACAGCGACCCAGTCGCTGGCCGATCCGCAGGATCAGGCGAGTGCCAATGGCCAGCGATCCAAGGTCGATCGCAAGCGGATCCGGGAGCTCGAGCGCGATCTCAATCGCAAGGACAAAGCACTGGCAGAAACCGCCGCCTTGCTGGTGCTTTCAAAAAAGCTCTCGGCGATCTTTCCAAAGGACAGGGGCGAGGACGAATGATTGCCCTGAAAGATCGCCAGACACTTGTCCAGCACATTGATACAGCCCATCAGCAAGGGGCCAGGCTTGACCGTGCCTGTTCACTGGCGGGTCTGACCATCCGGACGCTTCAGCGATGGAAACGTGATCAAGACAAACTCACGGTGGGTGATCGTCGCCCGCTTGCTGCCCGACCAACCCCGGCCCATGCACTGACACCGCAGGAACGTCAGCGGATTCTGGACGTGGCCAATGAAAGCCGGTTTGCTGACTGTCCGCCTGCGCGCATCGTGCCGATGCTGGCTGACGAAGGCGTTTATATCGGCTCTGAGGCTACGATCTCTCGCGTACTCAGGCAGCACGGGCAGACCACTCACAGAGGCCGTACACGCCCGCCACAGCCCTCCAGAAGACCCACCACGCACGTGGCCACGGGACCGGGTCAGGTCTACTGCTGGGACATGACTTATCTGCCTACGCACGTGCAAGGACACTGGTTCTACATGTATCTCATTCTGGATCTGTACAGTCGAAAGATCATCGGGTGGGAGGTGCATGAAAAGGATGATTCAACTCATGCTGTCGCCTTGCTCAAGCGCACGGCGCTGGCTGAAGGGGTGCATGCCATGGCCGACAAGCCCGTCATGCATGGTGACAATGGCAGCACACTGAAAGCCACTTCGGTGCTGGCCATGCTGCACTGGCTTGGTATCGAGCCGTCGTACTCGCGCCCAAGGGTGTCCGATGACAACGCGTTCGCCGAATCGCTGTTTAAAACAGCCAAGTACCGACCCGAGTTTCCGGCCCATGGATTCAAGTCGCTGGAAGCTGCACGTCAGTGGGGGGCGACGTTCGTGCATTGGTACAACCATGAGCACCGCCACAGTGGCATCCAGCACGTCACGCCGGATCAACGGCATCGTGGTGAAGACATCAAGATTCTGGATGCCCGCCATGCGCTGTACCAACAACAGAAACGGAAGAATCCGGCCCGTTGGTCAGGACAAACCAGGAACTGGTCGCCGGTCGGTGCAGTCACCCTGAACCCGGAACGAGAGGAGGCGGTGAAAGCCGAGATTCAGATCAAAGATAAAAAGCGATTTGTTGCATGATTCAGGCGACAACCCCCTTGACATGCTCCGCCCCCACGAAGTAAAGTGCTGTCATCGTTAACTTTGGGGCGCCCCATAAATAGGTCAGGATGAGGTAAATGGCATAACCTAAAACATTTGTTAGCACGCCAATCAATGCGTAGGTAAAAAACTGGCGAAATGTTTTCTTGGAAGTCAAAATATTAGGTTCATCGATCATCAAGCACCGCCAAACCAAACCCTGTTTTTCCATACCCATTGCCGTTATAGAGCATATACCGGGCGCCGTTGTGATTAAATACAAACGGGTACTCGATCATTTCAGAATTCCACCCGCACGGTGAAACGTCAATTCCAGCCATCTTCAAATCCAACATCCAATTTTTTCCATTAGCTGATCTGGCGTAACCGATACGGTATTTCTCGCCAGCACCACTGCGAAAAGAAAACCACATCTCAAAATCGCCACCATCATTTAGCACTGTGGTTGGCCTTGAAAAGGCTTGGGCAAGTCCAAGCTCGTATGGCACGGCTAGGCCGGTACGAAACCAATTACTGCCGTCATCTGACGTAGCATGTTGAATTACGTGCAACATTTCGCCATTGCCCGCATCCCACTTGAGTGTTGATCCATACCACATATCGAACCCACCCGATGGTCTTGCTTGCACCCAAGGATAAGACAAGCTGATCGGGTCGATTGAATCGATACCCATAAAGGGCTTCTCGTCTTCCAGTTGAAGGGAGAGTTCCGGGGTGACGATCAGTCGGCCGATATCTCCTCTCCAATGCCCACCGGGAGGATTCTGCCAGCCCATGAATAAGATATATCGAATGCCATTCGCCTCGTAGCAATTGCCAATACTTACACCATCTGAATAAAAGCTTCCAACGGGCCCGTGCTCGAAAATTGGAGAGTGATGTTCAGTGATAACTTTGCGCTGAACGATATCAACGTCTACTGCCCCCACAGAGGACCGATTCTGATCGTCGCGACCACTAAAAAAGATGCGATAAACATCTCCTGCCATATGGACAGGTAAAGGATTAGCGGCATGCGAGATCAACTTTGGATGCTGGACACTTTCTCTGGGAACATAAAGCTGACCAAATTTCTTCCAACGCCTTGTCATATGCCCCTCAACCTTATACTGGGCACTTTTGATCGCTCGGTAGCAGTACCAATATAGACGCCTTCAGGCGCTGCATCTGCGAGTAGTAGAGCTCCAGCGCCGACGACACATCTATCCCCGATTTTGATGTGATCACGTAATGTGGCGTTTACGCCAACGAAACACTGCTCACCAATTTCCACCCCACCCGAGATGACCACATGCGATGCAATGAAGGTGTGATCATGAATTACTGAATGGTGGCCGATATGGTTACCGCTCCACAAAGTCACGTTGTTGCCTATCTTTACGAACGGCTGAATGGTGTTGTCTTCAAAAATAAAACAGTTTTCGCCGATTCTTCCTTCATTGAGCACGGTAGCACGCGAGCTGATGTAGCTCACCAGTTTGTAGCCCATCTCCTTGGCAGCGAGAAACTTTTCTTTGCGGACAGCATTGATCTTGGAATAGCTGAGCGCAATGAACAGATCATAGTTCTCTGGAGGATAAAGCGCAGCGACTTTCTCGAAGGGCACCACCGGGAGATCGCAGAAGGAAGACGCATCCAGGTATGCGGCATCGACAGTAAAGGCAGCCACCTCGTAGGACGAGTCGCTAGTGAAGTAGAAATGGCAAGCTGGGCAATGTCGCCCGAGCCAAATATCACGAGTTTCTTCACTGGCCCCTCACTTGCGGTAGACAATCTTGTAATCGAGCGCGCAGATCACTTCGGGCGCCACAGACTTGAACTGATTGCGGGCGATATCCTCGGCACTAACCAGCGGCTGGTTGAACTGGCGATACCTGAAGTCGTAATCGCCCGCTTCCGCCCCCCGCTGCTGCAAGTAGATGCGGCTCATGTACTCGAAGAGTGGTCGCCAGGACTCGAAATAGCAGCCGGCCTTACCTATCACCGCACGTCGGAAACGCAGCGTATGCCCAAAATAGAGACGATCAGACGCGTGCATAGAGAGCCGCGAGCCATCCTCAGCGAACAGCGGGACACGCTCGTGAAAGTCGACAGAGTCCAGCACAAACCAATTCTCCGCCATGCGCAGATCGGTCTTGTTAAAGACATCGATCGGCGTGATGCCATAGATGTGCGCCAGGCGCGCACCGAGATTGGGCAGGCCGTTCCAGCCGATATAGGGCGCAGGCACCGCTGCGAAATAGAACAGGATAAGCAGGCACACATGCAGGGTAACGGCCTGTGGGAGGCTCGAACGGCTTTCCTCGACGCTCGCCGAGCGGAAGAACTTGCTCCGCGGCAGCGCGCAGACCCCGAACAGACGGGTGCGGCGCTCGGCAACGAAGCGATAGATTCGCGGGCCGACCCACAGTAACCGCCCGAGCAGCAGCAGGGGCAAGAGGGGCCAGAGCAGCACCAGGGTACGGCTCAGCTGAACGTAGAAGTCGTAACCACGGAACAACTTGCGGCTCTGTCCATCCACGCCATACAGATCAGTCAGCGCCTGCTCCATGCCGAGCCCGATCTCGTCCAGCAGCGGCTTGTTCTTCGAGAGCGGGCGCAGGTTGACCCGGCCAAATATGTCCAGCAGGGTGACCGCCTGCACGGTCCGGTCACAGAGGTTGCAGCGGTCGTCATAGAGCACCTCCAGCGGCTGCCGGCGGTCCAGGCCGGAAACAGACCAGAAGAGCGCAAGCCACAGCAACACCTCGATCTCGGCCAGATAACCCAGCTGCAGGAAGAACATCGACAGCGCAAAGAACAACCAGCCCCACACGATCACATAGAGGCGAAACCAGCCGCCCAGCAAGACGAAAGGCAGGACGGCCGGATACCACAGCATCATCATCCACAGAGAGCCCTTTGCCAGCCCCACGGCTACCGCACTGGAAGTGAACACCGCACTGAACTGCTCATGCCAGACAGCCATGAAGTTGTTGCTCAGCAGCAGAGGGCCTGCGCTGCCATCCATCCAGGCTGGCTCGTTGAGATGGATCGCGATGGAGTACACGCAAACCGCCCAGTAGCTGGCCAGCGCAGTGAACTTGGCATAAAAGATGATTTCCCGCCCCGGCACCCCGCTGTAGTAGAGCAGTGGCCAGTGCAGATTGGGCAGGCGCTTGAGCAATGCGGAGTCCAGGGACAGGTGCTTGCCGGCATTCACCAGCAACAGCAGCACCGCCAGAATGGCGCCGATGTCATTGCCCAGGGTCGACTTGGCCACTACAAAGTCGCCGTACTGCCACATAGCCCCGACCAGAAATACCAGCACCCATTGCGTCAACAGCCCCAGCGCTAGCAGAGCACCGGCAAGCATCTCGGCGCCGGCCCAAAGTCCCACTGCCGAAAAGCGCTCCGAGTCCAGCAGCAGCCCATAGACATCCAGCCCCCTGGCGAACAGGATCAGACCGAAGAGCACGCGCAACAGTGCGAACTTGTTGTGCTCGAATGCCGAGTTACTAGGAAATGCGCGAGGCGCCATGCTCCCGGCAAAGGTGGACATCAGGTCCCGCAGCCAAGGTAGGAGCTTCACCAGCAACAGGCAAGCCGCCAGAGAACCCAAAAACCATACACTCAATGTCCACATTTCTCAAGTCTTCCTTACCAAAATTGTGAATTCATAAAGACCATAGTCATGAAGCAATGCGACCTGACGGGAATAGCGACGTTTGCACAAATCAAACAAGCGACATGGGTCTGCGTAATAGAGATAGTCGCGCTTTTTGTCCTCGTCTGAGTACGAGGTCAGGCAGTTGAACGCGAATCCAAGACTGCTGGTTCGGTCAAGGACGTCCAAGGTGGCCTGCAGATAATCAAACCACTCTGCATCCGAGCGCCCCAGTCGCACATTAAAGATACCACTGGCCAAGCCATAGTCAGCCACTTCGTCTGGCTCTGCCGCAGTGATGAAACGAGTTTGATCAGCAGTATCGTGCCGTTGCTCTGCCACCTTGATCATTTCCTGGGAAACATCCACCCCAAGATATGTGCAGTTTGCGTGCTTGTCTCGCAGATAGTCGAGCAAGGCGCCGTAGCCGCAACCCAGGTCATTCAGGGAAAAATTAGGCGTCTTGGGGTCAATGATTTTGCACAATTGCGCAAACCTGACCATCTGGCTTTCTTCACCATTCCAGTCGACCCCGCGAGGCGTACCACCATGTTCCGCAAGTTTTTCAGCGTAATAAGTTGCAACCTCGTCGAGCAGACTAGTCTTGTTGTTTTGCATAAATCTGCCTCACGATGGTATATGGGCGCTGCTTGGTTTCAGAGAATATCTTGGATAGGTAGATACCCACGACACCGATAAAAGAGATAACCATGCCTCCAAGGAGCCAAATAGAGGCCATGACTGATGTCCATCCGCTCATGGGTTTTGCAAGGAATAGCCAGTGCGTAACCAGATACACGATGTAAGCTAGAGCAAACAGCGAGATCGCTACGCCGATGTAAAAAATGCTGACCAGCGGAGCATTGCTGAATGACGTCACCGAGTTGACCAGCAATGACATCTTCCGGCGGAAGGTGTAAGTGGTTTCACTGGTATGGTGCTTCTTGATTACCTGAGGGCGCTGGTCGAAACCGGTGATGTGCCACAGGCCCGCCATAAAAACTTCGCGCTCCTGATGACACAACAGCGCATCAACATAGCGCCTCGCCATCAGCCGAGTGGTCACTACGTTTTCTGGTAGCGCAAGTCCCGTTAGCGCTTTGAAGAAACGATAAAACCACTGACCGCTCCAACGCTCAAACCAGTTTCCTTTTCTGCGCTCCTGAACTCCGTAAACGACATCACAGCGGTCTTGCTTCATCTGCTGCGCGAACGCCTCTAGCCACTCCGGTTCCTCTTCAAGGTCGCTATCGATGAGAAAAACCAGCTCTCCTTTGGCCTGCGCCAATCCAGTCATCATCGCCTTGTGATGCCCAAAGTTACGGGCCAAATCAACTACAACAACGTGTGAATCCTGTTCGGTGAGTCTGACAGCCAGATCCAGGCTGTTGTCTGGTGACCCATCATTCACAAGCACAATTTCATAATCGTCTCCAACCATCCGCTTTGCACTAGCGCTCGCACGTTCGTGAAACTCGTTGATATAAGGAGCAGACTGGTAGAGGGTTGCGACTATTGAAAGCGTCATGCCACATACCTCATGTATCGAGGACTGTCTTTGCCACAGTTAAACAAAAGATCAAGGATTGTGACACCATGAGTGAACTCACCCCAAAGCTGTGGGTACGCGGGGTATCCGGCGTAGTCGAACCAGGTCAGCTTAATCCCCAGATCCGAAAAAACCTTTTCATCGACATAGTCCTTGGCTGCCGGTCCTGAGATGTACTCGGTGCCACCAGCTTGCACACACAGATCTGCGAGCCGCTCCGTCTTCCCATCAAGCAGCGTGTAATCCCAAGAACTTGTAATGGCGGTTTTTATTGCCAGGTAATTGCAGATAGCTTCGATAAAACGACGGTTGAGTTGCGAAATGTGAGTGAAGTTCTGCTCAAGGTACAGCGGCTCCAACCATGAAGCGATTTCCGAGAAATGGGGAGCCCGGCGATAGTTCTGCGCCAATGCTTTCCAATGTGCAGCGGCCCAGTCAGTGCCATCAATCTCAGTCTCTCTGATTTTTTGGTGGTACTTACCTTTCACCAGAACAGGAACCGTGAACCACTGAACCCCTTGGGGCGTTTTGATTTGATTTCGATTGCGCCAGTCGCGGCGCGTGTACTGCATGTCGTCGTAAAGAATGAATTCATCGACAGCTGCAATCATGTCGAAGTAGCCCTTCCACGGAATGTAGTTGGACTGGACTATGGCGATCTTCTTCATTGCGTCATATCTTCACGTAGCTTTAGGCAGGCCATTAGTGTGAAGCGCCCCGGCTTTCGTGGAGGCTGGTTGGTTTAAGTTAGACCTCGACAGCGACCTTTTCAGTCAGTTGCCGATAATAATTTTCTTCAGCTTCTGCCGGTGGAATATACCCGATAGGCGCCAACAGGCGATGGTGGTTGAACCACGAGACCCATTCGAGCGTAGCCAATTCCACGGATGCCTTGGTTTTCCAGGGGCCACGCCGATGTATCACTTCAGCTTTGTATAGACCGTTGATAGTTTCCGCTAACGCATTGTCGTAGCTGTCTCCACGACTGCCCACAGAGGGCTCAATACCGGCCTCAGCGAGTCGCTCTGTGTATCGAATACTGACGTATTGGGTGTATTCAACCGGTCGTCGCAACACCTTTAATCATGGAGGTGTTTTATGGGACGACCAGCGGGGTGGATGCAGAAGTTGACAGGGCGAGGGGCGATGCGCTCGCCTGGTGCGCCGTCACTTCGGTGTGAGATTGAACGTAGGTTTTGGGATCAGATCGCGACCGGGATCACAAGTGAGAAGGCTGCTGAAGCGGTTGGCGTGTCGCAAGCAGTCGGCTCCCGCTGGTTCCGTTATCGTGGCGGGATGCCATTGTTTATGTCTAACCCCATCTCCGGAAGATATTTGTCGTTCGCAGAGCGAGAAGAGATCGGACTGCTCCGAATCCAAGGCGTCGGCATACGCGAGATCTCTCGCCGGCTTGGTCGAAGTCCGTCGACAGTTTCGCGGGAGCTGACACGTAATGCTGCGACTCGCGGCGGTCGGCTCGAGTATCGGGCTTCGGTTGCACAGTGGAAGGCAGAGCTAGTTGCCAAGAGGCCGAAGCCGTCGAAACTGGTGACCAACCCGCAACTGTGCCACTACGTCCAAGATCGCTTAGTCGGCAAGATTCGTGACGCTAAGGGTCGCGAGATTGCAGGCCCTGGGCAGTCACCGTTCAAGGGTCGGAATAAACCACATCGCGGTGATCGAAAATGGGTCAATGGTTGGTCACCTGAGCAGATTGCCAACCGACTTCCGATCGATTTTCCAGATGACAAAACGATGCGAATCTCTCACGAAGCCATCTATCAAGCCCTCTACATTCAGGGACGCGGTGCTCTTAAACGCGAGCTGGTGCACTGCCTGCGCACTGGGCGGGCATTGCGCGTGCCAAGAGCCCGAGCGCAGGCCAAGGCTTGGGCGCATGTCAGCGAGAATGTGATGATCTCCAGTCGCCCTGCAGAGGCAGAAGACCGAGCTGTGCCTGGACATTGGGAAGGTGATTTGATCATAGGTCTGAACCGGTCGGCGATCGGAACGCTGGTCGAGCGATCAAGCCGATTCACCATGCTCGTCCATCTGCCTCGCGAGAGTGGTTATGGGTTGGTTCCTCGGACGAAAAACGGCCCGGCACTGGCTGGCTACGCGGCGGTCACCATGGCCAATGCGCTCAAAAGAACTGTGACGGCACTGCCTGCTGAATTATGGCGGTCATTGACCTGGGATCGTGGCAAGGAACTATCCGATCATGCCCGGTTCTCCATCGAGTCTGGGGTGAAGGTCTTTTTTGCCGATCCCCACAGCCCCAGGCAGCGTGGCACGAACGAGAATACGAATGGCCTTCTACGACAATACTTCCCGAAAGGCACTGACCTGTCTCGATGGAGTGCTGAGGAGATCCAAGCCGTTGCTCACACGCTGAACGCTAGGCCTCGGAAAACGCTTGGTTGGAAGACTCCGGCTGAAACCTTGAACGAGCATCTACAATCCATCCAACAGCCCAGTGTTGCGACGACCGGTTGAATACACCCAATACGTCAGTATTCGATACACAGAGCGACTCGCTGAGGCCGGTATTGAGCCCTCTGTGGGCAGTCGTGGAGACAGCTACGACAATGCGTTAGCGGAAACTATCAACGGTCTATACAAAGCTGAAGTGATACATCGGCGTGGCCCCTGGAAAACCAAGGCATCCGTGGAATTGGCTACGCTCGAATGGGTCTCGTGGTTCAACCACCATCGCCTGTTGGCGCCTATCGGGTATATTCCACTGGCAGAAGCTGAAGAAAATTATTATCGGCAACTGACTGAAAAGGTCGCTGTCGAGGTCTAACTTAAACCAACCAGCCTCCACGAAAGCCGGGGCGCTTCAGTCGCTCGTTGGTGCTTGTTGATGCGCAACGATCCGCAGCTTTCCCGATTGGCTGGGTGAGACCCTGACATAACCGAACTACGATCTCGATGCACCTCCTAAGTGAGCCGCCGCAAAGCGGTTAGTCGTCACATGGTCAACCGTCCGCTATGCAGGTGGTTTCATCAAGTGTGAATGAACAGGCATGTCTTCATTGCCCATTTGGAGGCGCAGCGATTTCAGCTGCCGGCGACGTTCCGCGTTTACGGCAACCAAGGCAGCATTTTGTTGTTTAAGTTGATTGATCCGCCGTTCCGACAGCTTTCTTCCCTTATTTTCTTAAATGGCTTCGGTGCTGGTTGCTGCTAACCCTAAGGTGGACCCTGTTGTCAAGACAGAATCTGTTGCGGTTTAAGCTAAGTCCATTTCTTCAACCGCAGCGGTACAGCGCTGCCCTGTTTGCTCCCGGGGTGTATCCCCGTGGAGCGTAGCGAAACGGGGGATTCACCCCTCGTGTCTCTGAAGTGATCCGGGATGCTCGCGCCACCGCCTTCGCAGGTGGCATAGACCTCATCGGGCTTTTTGTAGCCCAGCCCTTGATGGGGTCGTTCAGTGTTGTAAAACGCAAAGTACTCGGCCAGACCTACGGTCAGCTCGGCCATGCTGCTGTAGCCCCTGAGGTACACGTCTTCGTACTTCACGTTGCGCCAGAGCCGTTCCACGAAGATGTTATCCAGTGCACGGCCACGACCATCCATACTGATCCGTATCTCTTCACGCTTCAGAATGTCGGTGAATGTCGTGCTCGTGAACTGGGAGCCCTGGTCACTGTTGAAGATCTCAGGCTTGCCGTGAGTTGCCAGGGCATCTTCCAGGCAGTCAACGCAGAATGCAGAGTCCATGCTGTTACTGATGCGCCAGGAGAGCACTTTGCGTGAGTACCAGTCGATGATGGCCACCAGATAGGCGAACCCTCGTGCCAGACGAACGTACGTGATGTCCGTGCTCCACACCTGGTTCGGCCTGACGACCTGCAAACCACGCAAGAGGTATGGGTAGATCCTGTTCTGCGGGTGCTTCCTGCTAGTGTTTGGCCCGGGAGCCATCCCAGCCAGCCCCATGCTCGCCATCAGGCGCTGTACCCGCTTGCGGTTGACCGTCAGACCACGATCTTTCAGACAGCGCACCATGCGGCGGCTGCCATAAAAGGGACGCTGCGTGTACGCCTGATCAATCAGGTGGCACACTTGCAAATCATCGCCACTCGCGGGTTTGAGGCTCTGGTGGCTGTACCAGGTCGCACGGGAAACACCCGCCAGCGCACATTGCCTGACCAGCGAGAGACTATTCGACGGATCAATCCAGCCCATTCTCGTCTCCAGGCTCATAGTCCGGACTTTTTTTTAAGCCAATCCAGCTCCATCTTGAGCCGACCAATCTCGCCATACAAGGCGTCCTCCTTGGCGTGCTCGACTGGCTTGGGGCCACGCTTGTTGGCAAAGACGCTGCCTGCATTGTCCAGGAACTCCTTTTTCCACTGCCGAACCATCATCGGATGCACCTCAAACTTCTGTGCGATCTCGTTGATCGTCATCTCGTTGCGTACGGCTTCCAATGCCACTTTGGCTTTGAAGTCGGCACTGTGAACCTTGCGTTTCTTACCTTCCGTCATGCTATTGCCCTCCAGGGACATTAGCTTAAACCGGTGTCTGAAAACTGGGGTCCACTTTACCCTTTGAGTTTGGTGTCTTTTCGTAGCGTGTCCTCGCTCTTATCTTTTCTGTCAGCTAACAGGCTACGAATGGACGGACTTTTGTAGAGCGACTGTCTAGGAATGTTGGTGGCGGTCGCAATTGACGACATGTTCACCATGCCGTCACTAGGTAACGGCAGACATTCCGATCGGGCGAGGTGAGACTGAATGCGACTCAGATATTTCTGGCCGATAGTCTTGCCACTTCTTGTATCGGTCATCAGTGTCTGCCAAAGGTGGGGCATAAAGCACAACGAATAAATACAAATTAAACCGCCATTGGTGCTGTGAGTGGCGCATGGTGTTCATATCCCTCTAGCCAGAAGTCACCTGGCTCTACCTTCTCCAACCATTCTGGCTCGTATTTTCCGGTGACAGCATAGTCCGGAATCCGTTCAGACAGAACCAGCTTTGGCGCTGGGAATGGCTTGCGACGAAGCTGTTCCTGAAGCATATCTACGTGGTTCTCATAGATGTGAGCATCACCAATGAAGTAGGTGAACCATCGAGGCGTGTATCCGGTCAGTCGACCGACCAGATGCAGCAACGCGGCACCTTCAGTCAGATTGAATGGGGTTCCCAAACCAACGTCGTTGGAGCGGATGTATAGACACATCGAGATTTCACGCTTTGATTGATTGACCATGAACTGGTATAAGAGGTGGCATGGCGGTAAAGCCATTTCCTCCAGCTGAGCCCAGTTCCATCCATGGAAGAGAATACGGCGGTTGCCGGGGTCAGTCATAATGGTGTCTAGACACTGCCGAAGCTGGTCGATAGCCTTGTAAAGAAGGGTGCTGGTGGTTTTTCCATTTTCGCTGATACTGTCAAGATTGCCAATCTGCTGGTAGCCTCGTCGTAGTGCATCGGCAACCTGAGCTGTGCTCTGCGATTGGCTGAGGTCGATCAGCTTGCAGGCCGGCCACTGGCGCCATTGAACACCGTACACGGAGCCGAGGTCGTTATCCTGGAGCCGGTAGGGGCTGGCCAGCCATTGAGGATTCTCGTTGGCATTTTGGTCCCAAACCTTGCAGCCCAATACACGGAAGTCGGCTGCGTTACGGTATGCCCGCAAGAAGCCGATCAGTTCGCCGATGGCGGACTTGAAAGCCAGTTTTTTGGTGGTGACGGCAGGAAAACCTGCCTGAAGGTCGAACTTCATCATGGCGCCCGGAATGCTAAGGGTGCGGATCCCTGTCCGATTGTCTTGCCAGGAGCCGTTGTCAAAGATTTCTTGAATGAGGCTTAGATACTGTTGCATATATTATCCCTTGGTAGCGAGCTTGTGCTACGCATAGCTATTGGCTTGTTCTATGTAGGTCAAAGTGTGCTTGCCAGTCAAGTGTGTCATTTTGGTGATTTGACCGAGAAATCTATAATTTTCGGTCTGGAATTACTTCTAAGGTTGGTAAGCTCGTCCTCGGCTTCCTTGAGGCGCGCTTGTAGTACCCGGGCCACATTAAGAGACTCTGCCAAACGTTCACTGACCTGATCGTAGCGGGCTTTCCAGATAAGGACTTCTTCCCGACTGTTATATAGCTGCTCCTTGTAGCGCTCGATGCGGGATGCAGTATTGACAGCAGCTTTGGATCCATCGGTAATGGGTTGCTTGGGGACTTTGCGAGCATTCTTAATTTCCCTTAGGCGTTCCAGCGGCCACCGCCGGTTGCTCAAGGTGCCACGACTGCAATTGGCCAGCTGGGCTAGGACTTCCTGGGTGGCTTTGAGCTTGGTGTCACTCTCAAGGCGCACGAGAGCTTCCTGAATCCTTCGAGTTACCTCGACAAACTCCTGGGCGTTTTTTTCGTACAGTGCAGCTGGAATGCCGGATTCGCTCATTGCTGCAAAACTCCAGATTCCGGGTTGAGCCGAGCCAACACTTCCTCGGCAGCTTTCATTGCTTCCAGTAGTGGTTCTTTAGCGTGGGCCATTCTGGGGTCAGCAGCAAGGTTGCGGTTCTGGCTTACGACTTTTTGCCAAGCAGGCTCATGGGTCTTGGTAATCACGGCCTGTTGGCACTGAATCGGATTGCATTGCAGGGAACCAATGCAAGGTGGTCGTTCCTTTGTCCCATCCTTGAGCAAAGTATCGCGCACTCCACCGCAATAGCCAATGCCGACGCTAGCAAACGGCAGGCCTTGCATGGCAAGATTTGTCAATACCTCGTCTACTGTCCAGCCTTGGGCTGCCATACCTTCGAAGTAGGCCTTGCGTCGAGCTATGAAGGCGTCCGCGCCACCGCCAGCGACAGGGCGGTCTGGGCTGTAGAGTTCCTTTGCTGCCTCAAGATAAGCAGATCCTGAATGAAGGGCTCTCTGGGTTGCAAGTTCCCCGACGTTCCCGTACATCATTGTCACATCAGGAGGTAAGGCATTCAAAGCTGTATGCAGGTGCTTCATCTGGTGGGCAATAAAGACAAGCCCGACGTCTGCCCGGGCGAGTTGGTGGGCAAGCGTGTGCCGAAGTAGATGCGCGTTAATGTGCCAGTCGACCCAACGGCCCGCAGTATCCACTTCGTGCAGATAGTTGGATATTGCGCCAGAAAATCCGTTGAGCGAGAGCGGATAGGGTGGTTTTCCAATTGGAACGGTCTCACAGCCGGATAGGATGTATGGGTTGTGCGTTATTCTTGAAATATGCGTAAGGCACACCATGGCGTCCCGCATGATGGGGATTGCAGGCCAAAGGTCTTTGCCTTCCTGGGCGTCCAGTGATTCATTTTTCACAAGAGTTCCGGTCAAAACGAACTGGCCATGAAATGTATGGATGCAGTTGGTGGTGAAGGAGGTCAGGTCGCTGTATCGGGCACCGGTGTAGAGCCCGATAACTGTGAACGCGGCTCGTTGGACGCGGTAAAGCCAGAGGAACATCTCTTTCGGAGTTACGCCATAGGCCAACCGGAACTTCTTTCGTTGCCAAGCTGTCGAGGATCCCCGTTTGCCAAGGCGAGCAGAATAACTTCTGTCAAATTCTCGGATGGCAATGTAGTCAGAGAGCATCTGAGCGCCATTGCAGTTTAAACCTATCGGTGGAGTCGAGGGCTGGCCAGATTGGTCGTGAGCGCTTTCACCGAGAAAACTTAGGAAACTCAAGACATCTGCACAGGCCGAGTTGGACAAGAACCTGAAAAGCTCATTTGGCATTACCTTTTCGTAGTCAGTCCGCTTCTCGGGAAATTTGAATGCTAGCCCTTTAATGTCTCGGGCATTCCACTGCAAGGATTTCACTGAAATCGCACGGGCAATTTGAGGGTGTGCGAGCAGTGAAAGCCCTTTCTTCAGAGTGTCTCCATTTGCCCTCGGAAAATTTTTTAAGACTGTACGAATGTCTTGCAAAGACACGTCAGTCAGGTAGCGAATCGAGCTTAATTGCGGTTGCTGCTCGAGGCCGAGTAGTCGATGGTGCCGCAGGACATCCGAAAACAAGACAATAAGAGCTCTAACTGTGATAACCACGGTTTGGGGCTTGGCGGATTGAACACCACGCATGCCAAAAGCTGACGGGAGAGTCAGGTAGAGAAAGGCGAAGACTTTGAGCTCTTGAACCATCTCCTTCGTAATGAGCGCGCCACGGTGGTCACTGAAGGTGTTGTCATCGCTGACAGTGCAATACATCGCCCAGTCAAGGCGTAGGCGGCCGTTGGGCACAGAGGAAAAGCGTGCTATCTGTGGATTCGTGAAGTCCCAGAAATCATCCCCAAACCGTGAGTTGTTTGATACCCGGGTGTTCGCATCAAATAATGTGCGGCCAGCCATCACATCTTCAATTGTTACGGGTGATTGGTTGGCATTCATTGGCAAGTTCCACGATAAAGCAATGGGTCGACCACCATGTCGATCGACGTCGCCATATTCATAGCCCATTCAATTTCATCGGGGGTGAACTGGCTGACGTTAGGATCAAGCAGATTGTCGAGAATGGACAGTGTCTGGTTATAAATGTGAGCGTGGGGGAGGTTCTGTACGTTATTTGCTTGGGAAGCCATGATTTGTGCACGATAAGCAGCCAGCGTAGGCAGGTGCTCCTTCAGGACAACAACATTGCGACAGAACAGACACAGGTTGAACCGTGTGCAGGCTTGACCAGGTACATAATCCACAGCGCGTTTGACTCGTTCAGGAGGGTCAAAAACATTCTTGCAATCGGCGACGAGACCCTTGAAAAGATGAATTGGCTGATGCTTGCCTGTTGGTGGACTAGACGCTGATGCAGCTATTTCTTCCTGATTGGTGCGGATTCGCTCTAGTGCGTCTGAGACGACCTTTCTCGCAGGAGCGTCAAGCCGATTGGTTGCGATATAACGCACCGTCTGAGTAATCGACTTGTGCCGCGCCACCTGTTGGATTTCGAAGAGGTCGCGCCCCTCAAGTGCCATCTCGGTTAGTTTTGTTGACCGAAAGCGGACGAAATTGAAATTGAGAGGGTCGCCGTTATCGTTTCGAAGGTCATATTTTTCAACCATCCGCTTGCACCACGCATGCGTTTTACGCTCGTTTAGCGGCAGCGTCTGGTTGAACGCATTGGGTCCAGTAGAACAATAGATGAACAAAAGGCCTCGTAGAGGGTCTCCCTCCGGAAGACCGTTTCTCAGACTTTTGGTAAGAGTCAACAGCGTGGAAATTACACGTTTGACCTGTAGCGTTTGCTTGCGTTTTAGACCTCGCTCCTCACGCTTATCGAGCAAGGGGAGATGCATTTCCTTTTCACCATTTGACCGATTCTTCTCGAATAGTAAGTAAGGCATCCCAGTCGCCGGGTGTTCGTCACGAAAGCAGTCGGTTTTGAGGCTCAGGAGAGATGACGGATTGAGGCCGGTCAGATACTGGAGGTTGACGGCCAACGGGATCACGAGGTTTTCATCAATACTCGCCGCAACCCCCCAACTACGGTACAGATTGTGCAGTCCGCCGTGTTCATCGGTCGCTGCCTTTAGGAACCGGGCGTGTTGCTTTTTGTTTTTACCGATGCCAACTATCGGTTCGCAGTTAAGTACGTTTTCGAAGTACCAACGCATATTGGCCTCGACGCCGAAGCCGTAGCCACTTTTCCGTCCAAGTTTAGGTTTAAGTCGTGGGTCTCGTCCCTCGTCCCGAGATTGTTTGGTGTATCCAGCGACAACCTTGTAAGTAAATCGTAGTTCTTCAGCGACTGCCGCTAAGATTTGACTTAGTTCTTTGTCGGAGTAGCTGGCGTGGGCATCTGTCTCGCTAAAGGTGGATCCCCAATTGATTGGGTGAATTACGCGCGTGCGCAGCAGGTTATAGGCTAATGCTTCGTTCATGACTTGCCGCACCGCGCTGAAGTGTCCTGTTAGCGTGTACGAACTGGCCTTAAGGTTCCCTACATCGATGCGGTCTTGGAGTTCTTTCTTAAGCCGGATTAGTGCAAATTCATCCCATTTTTCCGCCAGGAAATAGGGTTTGCGCCCTTCCGTGAGTTCGATGTGTTGTAGGTAGAAAGCCTTGGCTACCTTGTAGTTTTCCTTGGTGCTTTCATTGGCCATACGATCTTTGCGTTTGTTGAATATCCATT
Source organism: Orrella marina (assembly GCF_003058465.1). Lineage (NCBI taxonomy): Bacteria > Pseudomonadati > Pseudomonadota > Betaproteobacteria > Burkholderiales > Alcaligenaceae > Orrella > Orrella marina. Next base: position 990,772 of record NZ_CP028901.1, read on the forward strand.
CAAGTTGTGCAAAGGGGGCCTCTTTCGATGGGTTGGGTGGCCGGTCATATTCGTGCCAGTCAAGAGTGGTGATACTAGCAATTTCAGCCATTGTGGGTACCAATCCTCTTTATTTTAGGCTGGTTCTTCTCGGGGATATAAGTGGCGTCCAGAATTTTTTGGGCTTCTTCAAATCGGAACAGGGTTTCCCCTTCGCCACAATCCACTGACATGCGATGAAGAACGGGCGCAGGAATATGAGTGTAAATTTCGGTAGTAGATAGCTGATTATGTCCAAGTGCCCGCTGAAGCACGACTAAGTTGTCCAACAATGTCTTTCCTTGTTCGGATTTCATGATCGAATAGGCCGTTCCATGACGTAGCCGATGAGGTGAGGCCTCCTTGAGGTGGGTTCTGACAAGGGCATCTGCAATAAACTTTTGTATGGCCACTGCAGTGATGGGTTCCCCAAAAATGTTCAAAAATGCAGGCTTTTCAGTTTCTGGCCAATCATGGTTGGTGAAGTAAACGCGAGTCTTGAAGTATCGGTTAAGCCGACTCAACACTGCTCTCGAAATCATGGTGTACCGTTGTTTGATTTCACCGCCAAGTCCTTTGCTTCCCCGGACGAATAACGGGTAATACATCTGAGTAGCAGGATATTGTTCGATGAGCGGCAGGTCGCTCTTTAGAACTCTCGGTACTTCAGATACGCGAAGTCCCGTGTCGTAGATGAAGTGGCCAATAAGCCGCTGCGATTCCCAGTGCATTCCCTGTAGGAGAGTAATGACTTGGTCTACAGTAAGGTAACGTGGCATTCGCTTATTGGGCCTAGGTGTCCGATAAGGGATATTCTCGTAGAGTGCGGTTTTCCTGGCCCTGGACGCTTCTTCAGTGGTGAGCCAATCTGTGAACGACTTTAGGGTTACTTCATATCCACGGACGGTCGTTGCCTCCAAACCTCGCGCCAAACACGTGCGGTAAAACTCATCCAGAAGGGGGAGCCCCATCGCACGCAGAGCATCATCCACGCAAACTTGCCCAAAAACAGGATGATTCTCTAGAAAGGAACAAAAATCACGAATACGGCCCGCATATAGTTCAAGGGTGCCTTCTGCTTTTTTTTGAGGCGAGCGCTCGAGGCTCTGAATGAAGTCTGTAGGTAGAACAGCCACACGTTCTGTTGAGTCGAGCAGCAGGAATGACGGTTTTCGACTTGTTCGGGAGCGATGTATTTCCATGTCCTATGGTTCTTTTTCTGATCACATTAGTCATTATAATGGTATGAAAATAAACTGTATAGATTAAAAAAAGAAACGGCCTCAGGCTGTGTTGTACAAAATTCTTGTGGTTGTTTAATGGACGCCTGTCACGCGTCCTTTGACGGTTTTGAGTGTTTGCCTGTTCAGGCTGAATTACTTGATCAGACCTCGCAACGCCCTGATCGCGACTGACACGGCCAGACGCAGGATGGAGTTCAGCAACTTCAAAGCATTGGATTCGACTTTTTCGAGAGCCTCTTGTGTTTCAAGGTGATCGTTTGTATGGGCTGGCTTTGTTGACGTTGACTTGCCCTTGCTTCTGCGATCCGACTTGCTTCTATGGTTGCCTTCATAACGCTGGTGTTCTGAAAGATGGTCAAGTGGATCAGGTTGGTCGGGTTGCGGATCGATTAGCGGGTCGCATTTGGAGACACCAGTCGAGTCAAAAGCCGAGACACCTGTCGAAACACCTGCCGAGCATTGGTCCTGCCCGGTACTGCGCGAGTTGGTGTTTCCCGGTTTCTGTGCTCCGTTTGATTTGAGGGACTTGTAAGTCTCTCGAGTTTCTTGATGACTTACGTCATCAAGAAACTCCAAGTGAAGCCACTGTCTTTCGGACCATTCTTCGTTGCGGGCGTTGTGGTTCGGGTGGACAGATTCCGGGTTGTGCGCCTGAACGACGAATTGTCCCTCTGGCTGCTGGCGAGGCTGATCAGCCGGTTTGCTGCAAGCTGGGCTACGAGGAGGGTCGTTGTCGGCGCTCTGATTGATGGGTTGATTGATTTTCTGACGGAACTTCTGACTGGCTTGCTGATTAGCCTGCTTGTTAACAGGCATGCTCGGTTGCATCTCCTGGTGATCATCCTTGAATCCATTGAGTCCACCTGGCGTGCGGTCCTGAGAATGGCCCGTTTCTGTCACGTAGACACCTGATGCCCGCGACATCATCGTGGTCAACGTCGGTTTGCTTATGTGAACGGGGAAGCGTGATCCGAGTGAGCCAGCTGAGGCAGGTGACGAAAGTGAAGCGAGCGACACAAAGGAACCAGACGATCCGAGCCAGGCAAGCACTTTGCGGGCGATGCGTTTATCAAACAGCCTCGGGATGTAACCAATGAGGACGATGAGGATTGCGAGGTAGAGTGCCTGAGGAACCAGATGGTGTGCATTCTTCGGGGCGTGGAGCAAGTCACTCACAAGCTTGCTGAACTCAAGAGTGTATGGCACTGATGCAAGCACCGCGATGACCAGGCGCCGTCTGGACCGTGCACGATGGGTGTCAAAGGGTTCCAGGACATAGGGAGTTGATCCCGGTTCAAGCAGCGATGCGTCAGTGTTTTGCTGAGGATTACGGTTGGGACTGTTCTTCATAGACTCACTTTCTGTGTGAATGGATACAAGAAAAGTAGTCACTGACTGTCAGGCCATCGATCATTGCGTTGCACAGATTACGACGGTTCACCGATCACAAGTACTGATTCGGCACTGCTCACGGATCACCATGGTTTCCATCGAGCGATCACGACGGAGCGACCACCACTGAATGGAGCCCCTGACACCGCGTGGCAACCCATCCCAGCCGACTGCCATCGCGTGCCCGTGGGTGTCACGCATGAGCTGGCGGGTGGTCGACTTCAGTGCATGACTGGGCTGAAGTCGACCACCCGCTGGCGCTCATTTCGTGGTTGCACCTTTACAAGAAGCAGGGTTGTTTTCAGTGAAGGGCTGACGATCTGTGGATCTGCCTATGAATGACCGACCTTGACTGTCAATGACAACAGGGCGTACGAATCTCGCAGGGGATCATGTGGTGATAACGCTGAAGACTGGGGTTCCGGATCCGTAGAATGCAAGAACTGACCAGAGGGTTCCCTCTCATGGATCTGTAAAACAAGGCTGACCATCGTTGAGCGACGTGAGCTCCGCACTGGGCAGGAACGTCCGGACGCTGTTGAACGGAGACGTTCCCGGGTTCTTGTATGCCTTGCTGTGGTGAACGCAGAACTTGGCGCAGAGTTGAATGCGGAACAGAGGGTTGACCCATGTGTGAATTGAGTCGCAGCGCCGAACTCAATCCTGGGCGCAGGAGAGCACTTCCCATGCCGGGATGATGGCCAGCGATAGATGCTTGATTCATGAACCCCTCGGTGACTTCACGTTGAGCCAGGCTTGATCGAGTCTCCAGATGCAAAGGGATGCGTTGGAGCGGGGAGGCATTCTCTGTTGTTTCAAGCAATCTGTGAAGTCGTAAAACAACGTGCTTTGTTTATCAGGTCAGAGGTTGTCGCTGGACACGGGGTACACCAGAAGGCTTGGTAAAGTAAGGCACGCTTGACCGGGTGAACCGATTTCTACGGGAATTTTTTCAGAGCGGGTCAGTTTGTTCACAAACGTGTGCTCGTCGTTCATCAGGCCAGACGTCCTCCACAGAGCAACTTTGGCGGTGTTTCTTCCGACCGCATAACGACATACGGACGATCCTATTGGGATGGCCCGTAACGGGCTCTTCATTCGCAACGGGATATATCTTCCCGTTCATGTGATGCCCAGGCAGAACCTCAGGCTGCCAACTGGAAAATTCTCGCACGCGTTGTATCACCGATTCGCGAGTAGCACATAGTCCTCAAGATGCCCATCTGCCTTCAATGCGTCGATGAGCGGTCGCTGGTTGTGTGACCGGTTCCTGAGATCAACAGATACCCGATATCGATCATCCTCCAGTCGATGGTTGAGGACCTTTCCCTGGTAGTTGTCCAGATGAGCGAGTACGGTCTCGTGTTCCGGAGTGACACCCTGTGCGAGCACCAGTTCGATGTCGGGATTCCCGTTCCAGTCATCGTGATGAAGCATGACATTGGCGAAGGGTCCTATCGTAGCGAGCACGAGCGCTGCGGTTACGAATCCTGCCCCAAACAAGGCGGGCCACCAGTTTGCAAAACCAGCGTTTCTGGTGAGACGTTGTTTCATCTGCGAACGAGTGGCTGGTCTGGTGGGAGTACGATCCGCAACGGTGTCCTGTTGCAGCGTTTCGTTTTGAATTGCAGCTCTGCCGTCTGAGCGGGTGTCTTCACCATGCTGGAGAGCACGCCATCGCAACAGCAGACGATCTGTGCGTTCGCGCAGATGCTCGTCAACCAGGTCTCGTCCCGGGGCTAGCGTTTCTGCCTGCCTGGCTGCGGTTGGAGGGCTCACAGAATCCGGTCTCGGGGTAGAGGTCTGACGATCCGGTTCGGCTTGTGTTCGCTCACGGGGATGAGATTGAACAACGTCCTGGAGGTGGGTGCAGAACGCCAGCCACTGGCGTGCAGCAGGGTCCACCTGCAGACACTGCTCTACAAACAGGCGATCAAGGTTGTGGGCGTCACCGCTCGTTACTGACGGGTTCTCTGGAAGTTTCTCGGGTGATTCGTTTGGCAACTCGGCTTCGGGACTGGCCTGATTGTGCTGAGAGAAGGGGACTTTGGGGCCTCGCGGTCTGTCAAGGCTGCCGTTGACGTAAAAGGGCAGCAGTTCCTTGAAACGACGCCATTGGTCAGGTGGTAGTGTGGTGTCGGATTGCAGGGATGATGTCTGAGGCGGTCTGGAGTCAGCATCATCGGGTCGGTCAGTCTCTGACGGAGGGTGAGTATTGGAGGTCATCAGGCAATGCCTCCATCAAGTCGACGTCGGACGCAGTCGGCCATGCGGGATTTGGCATGAAACATGCGACTTTTGACGGTGCCGGGAGCACAGCCGACTTGCTCAGCTGTCTCGTTAACCGAAAGCTCTTCGTAAAACACCCAGTAAAGGACTTGCCTTTGCGCTTCGGGCAGACGCATCAGGCACAGGCGTACGATCTGTCTGACTTGCTGTTGTTCAAGATGATCCAGTATGGGAGGAGTGGGGTCGACCAGGGTTCCGAAGGCATCATCGGTCCGGGCATTGATGGCGGGTTCTTTTCTGGCTTTTCTGAGCCAGTTGTGACACTGGTTTCTGGCGATACCCAGCAACCAGGTCTTGAAGCTTGATCGCCCCTCGAACTGATCGGGTTTACTAAAAATGGCCAGAAAGGTGTCGTCCACGATTTCCTCGATCGCAACGACATCGTCCACATACAGACGCACGAACGCCGTCACACTGCGCATGTACCCGTGATAGATCGCGATCACGGCCTGTTCATCCCCTTCACATAAGCGGACAAGCCATTGATCGATATCTTTGTCTGATGCGGGAAGCGGCATGAGTCTGGCGAAAAACAGAAGTCAGTCAGAAACGGATCGGATGCTGGGTCGTCTTCAGCCTTCATCAAGCATAGACGGCAATCGGAACTCGCCTCAGTGCTGATGCGAGCAGAATTACTCTGATCCGTCGCACTTCACCGGACGCACTGATCCATCTTTGCAGGCATGGCACCGGGATCGCTGCACTGCAATCATTGCGCGTGATAGTACCAAGTTATCCGGGTCGGTTACCTTTCTGTGTACTTCTTGCTCTCCCTTCACAACTTTCGTTGTTCGCAAACAACCCATTTGATGTCGATCAATCCAGGAGAAGGGGCATACTCTTGCTACCTTGACGGACCAGTCAATTCGGGCTTAGGTTTAAATTTGTGTTTTGTCTGGCCGATTCGCTCAGCGGTGTTGTGCGGCTAACTTTAGCTAAGGAACGTCCCCCATTCAGCGATCGTCGAGGCATCCAGAGACTGGATGTTGGATAGTGAGAGTTCATTCGTGGAAACATCCTGCAGGGTGTATGTCTGCTGGTTGGCCGGAATGCTGATAATGACTGATCCGTCCTCCTCTGCCAGGTTAAAGGCGTCAGCACCCATCCACCCGAAATCCAGCTTGTCTGCTGCGGGGTCAAACTCGAGAGTCTGATTCGCACCCCAATTCCAGTTGATGGAGAACACGTCGCCTGGATCGATGCCGGATAGCGGGTCGTCGTTTCCGGCGCCATCATCAGTGCCCGTGTCGGGACCGATTGGGTCATCCTCCCCAGGCAATCCAAGATCGGGTTCCAGAACGGGTGGGGTGTATTCGAAGTCGACAAAGCTGTCCATCAGCCCATTGCCACCGATCACAACATCGGGTTGGAGTGCGGACAGTTGCGCGATTTCCTCAACACAGGCGCCTTCAAACCAGCTGCGATAGGCGGCGTTGGTCAGACTTTCCGGGCCCTGGGTGACATCACCTGAGAGATCCCAGAACATCATGCCTCCAAGGCCTTCGGACTGGGCCCATTCGGACTTCAGAGCAATGCTGGTCGGTGTCTCGAAGGTGGAGTATATGCCTTGAGACTCACTGTAGACGTATGCGGCCTGTGCTTCATCGTCCCAGTAGAGTTTCCAGTCGCTGTCGGGATCCAGGACTTTCTGCGCCAGGTCTTTGTAGTCATAGACGCCGCGTTCAAAGGTACCCGGGGCCAGTTGACTGGTGGTCTCCTGCCAGCCACCATCCCCGTCGCTGTCGTTCACGCCTGCCCAGGCCCGGGTATAGGCCGGTGCACCCAGAACGATTTTGCTGCCTTCGATACCGGCTTGCTTGTAAAGTTGCACAGCGGTGGCGATGTCGTAATCACCGCCAATGGTGTCGTACATGGGGGCCTGGTGACCGGTGATGTTCTCCCACCCGCCATGAAAGTCGTACGCCATCAGGTTGAAGAAATCAACGTAGGGCTCGAGTCCTTCGAGGTTGAAGTTGACGATCTTGTCAGAACCGGCGGGCGAGGCCACTGAAATCTCGTACTGACGCCCGGTTTCAGCCTCGAGTCCGTCGAGTCGTTCGCGCACGGCTTCGAGCAGGAGGGCGTAGTTCTGACCGTCCTCGGGTCGTACTGTGTTGGATTCGAGGCCGCCACCACCGGGATATTCCCAGTCGAAGTCCAGGCCATCGAACATAGTGTAGGTCTTCAGGAACTCGACTGCTGAGTCCGCAAAGTTCTCTCGTCCTTCTGCGGTCGAGGCGACATCAGAGAACGGGCCTGAAAGAGTCCAGCCGCCGACAGCAATCAGGTTCTTGAGACCGGGGTTGGCGTCTTTGAGCTGGGCCAGTTGATTGAAGTTGCCGGCGAGGGTCTGATCCCAGGTGTCTGCGACACCGCTGACGCTGTCACCGGCACTGAAGGTCTTTTCTACTGCGGCGTATGAGTCAAAGAGACTCATGCGGCCGCTGTCATCGATCCTGGAGAAAGCGTAGATCAGATGGGTGAGATCCTGGGCGGGCACGTCCGAGACGTTGAAGTCACGACCATAGATCGCCCATTCCGGAAAATACGCAGCAATAATGGGTGAAGCAGTCCCGGTGCCACCATCGCCTGGATCACCAGGATTGACTGGATCCGAATCGTCTATCGGTGGCTCGGGCTCAGGTTCTGGCTCAGGCTCAGGCTCAGGTTCTGGCTCAGGCTCTGGTTCTGGCTCTGGTTCTGGCTCTGGTTCTGGCTCTGGTTCTGGCTCAGGCTCAGGCTCAGGCTCAGGCTCAGGCTCAGGCTCAGGCTCAGGCTCTGGCTCTGGCTCTGGCTCTGGTTCGGGTTCGGGTTCGGGTTCTGGGGTCTCGTTTGAGTTGTCGAGTAACGCCTGCCATTTGGCTTGTGTACCGCTATCCAGTGCAACGATGTTGGCGGCAGTCAGTTCATCCAGTGTGATGTCTTCAAGGGTGTAGCTTTGCTGGTTCCCTGAGACGGAGATAACCACGGAGCCATTGACTTCTGCAACCGAGAAATTGTCCGGACCAAACCATCCGAAATTGATCTTGTCGGTCTGCGGATTAAATGCCACTGTGGCGTGCTGATTCCAGGCCCAGGTCATGGAAAAGCTGCCTACGATGTCCGCACCCGTGACGGGAGGTGAAGGAGGGGTGCCGGGTTCGTCGGGATCGGGATCGGGTTCGGGAGTGGGGTCCGGGGTTGGATCTGGAGCCGGGTTGTCCTGATTTTCTTCAAGCGTCTGCGTCCAGAAAGTCTGAGTTTGACTGTCCTTGGCAACAATGTTGTGCGCACTCAGGTCTGCGAGCGTGATGTTTTTGAGTGTATAGGTCTGCTGGTTCGACGGGATCGAGATCACCAGAGAGCCGTTGACTTCACTGAGGGTGAAGCTGTTACTTGAAAACCACCCAAAATCCAGGATGTCTTTGTCTGGGTTAAATGACAGCTCGAGATCCTGCCCCCATTGCCACTGGATGTTGTATACGGTAGAAGATTGCATGTTCGCTCCCATATCGGTTCCCGTATTGTTGTTATCAACTGCCACTTGATTGCTCCTGAGGAGATGTCGTATTCAATGAATTCGCCGGATTGCTACGGATCGGGTGTTCCTGCGTCGATCCGTGTCGTTCGCTCTGATTGCATGCTGGTTTGCGTTGTGTGATTTGCGTCGTGTGATTTGAGTTACGCGGTTTGCGCTCTACTCGTGTTTCAGTCGCTTTTCACTCTTGTTCATTCCCGTCAGTGCCCATCCCTTTCAGTGCCATTCCCTTCGGCGCCATCTCTTTCAGTGCCATCTCTCTCAGTGCCTTCTCTCTCAGTGATACTTTTCCGCATTCAGTCCGTACCTGTAATTGACCGTACCGATCACGAATGCTCCATTGATCCATCGTTACTCAAAACCCGCCTCGCTGGTGAGCACCCGAGTACCCCTACATCCGGGTGCCTGCAATCCTGCCCTTGTATTGCGTCAGGATCGTGTCGGACTCAATCCCACCAGTGGAATATCTTGCTAAACCCGTCTTTTCATTCTTGCTTTGAAACATGTATGGGCAGGCAAGCACTCTTCATGGGACTTTGAGTCCCAGAACTGCAGGCCGTTTAGCTGTTGATCCTCTTGCAGAAGGTGGCTTGCTTATGTAGGTAGTAGAGGGATTTCCGGGAATGGTTCAATAAATTTGCGAAATGAACTGGCAGACGAAGGAAGGGGTGATGAAGGAGTGGTGAAACTGGAGGTTGCTGGAGGTTGCTGGATATGGCTTGATGCGGAAGATCGAGCGATGGGCTGCCGGGCATTCCGGAGATCGTGAGCACCTTCGAGGCAGCGGTTGGGTCAGAGGTTGGGTTGGCGGTTGTGTCAAGCGGTTAGGTCAGAGGCTGGGTCGATGATTAGGGAAGAGGCTGGGTCGATCTTGCGGGAGATTGCACTTGCAGACGTGATTGGGACCCTGATTCTGTGGCTAGATTCAGGGTCGGCCGGGTGTGATCAGACAGGGCTTATGCTTTGCCCGGGTACGCCGCGTGGTTCCGGGTCGCCCGGATGGAAATGGTCGTGAGAAGCAGTTTTTTCAGGAGGATTCTTTGCTACGGGTTCACTCTGATCTGGCCGGGTGCCAGCATGTTCTTGATCAGACGGATCATCACTTCTTTCGACTTCGGGTCGGACTGCGCCACCAGCAAAGCCAGAGCAGCCAGACCGACATCGTTGATGACCAGGGCACGGTCACGCAGCAGGCGACCGTTGCGTGCCAGAAAGTCTACGAACAGATAGGCACCTATCCGCTTGTTGCCATCTGAGAACGGATGGTTCTTGATGACAAAGTACAGCAGGTGCGCGGCTTTGGACTCGATTGTTGGATAGGCAGGTTCGCCAAAGATGGTTTGCTCCAGGTTGCCCAGGACGGCAGACAGGCCGTCTTCGCGTTCATTGCCGAACAAGTCCGTGGCTTCCTCCCGAGCCATTAGGTCGGCCTTAAGGCGAGCAATACCATCGCGGGCCTCGTTAGTAGACGGAAGCGTCCCGCCAGGGCAACCTGGCGGCTCAGTCAGAAGACCTTCATCATAGCGCTGCAGCCACAAAAAGGTGTGGTTATAGCGGACAATGACATCAACCAGACCACGCCCCTGGTCGGTGGTCAGGGTATCGCTGACTGTGGCATTCTTCACCAGGGCCATGGCAGCCTCCAGTTCGGCGGCGTTCTGTTCGAAGCGCTGTCGGTTGAGGGTGTAGCCCTGGGTCAGGTGCTCTTTGAGAACCCCGGTGGCCCATTGGCGAAAGCGAGTGGCGCGAGACGAATTGACGCGGTAACCTACAGAAATGATGGCGTCGAGGTTGTAGTGTTTGAGCTTTCGCTGTACATGGCGGCCACCTTCCTGACGAACTACCGAGAAATCCTCGGTAGTTGCATCCTCGTGCAACTCCTTGTCTTTATATATGTTCTTAAGATGCAGACTGACATTGTCGACGGAGGTCTCGAAGAGTTCCGCCATTTGTGCCTGTGAAAGCCAGATAGTCTCACCCTCCAGCCGGACTTCCACCTGACCGGCTTCTCCTTCAAAAATTACCAACTGCTGTGTGTCGTTCATTGATACTCCAGTTCGAGAAGAGTGAGATGATTACTTCCATACTAAAGCCCGGGACTTGTAACGGGATCTTGTCGCAATAGCAGCGCAATAGCCGGTTTCGACATAACCATTTTATCAAGAATTTTTTAGTTGTAGGATATTCAAGACTCTTACCAATCGAGCTCTACTGTATGGCTTCTCAAATAATCTATACGCTGCTTTGGTGACAACGTATCGGCTTATAACGTTGTCGCCGGAATAGCCTGGTGACCGAACTGCCTGATGACATCAAGGAGACCCACCCTCGCAGAATGCCTTGTTGCCTGACGCTACCAGTTGATCGAGTTCGGTGGCGAAGCTGATCAGGCGCGTTGGCTGATCGACATCTATCCAGCCCTTGATATTTTGCCGATGATGTTCCAGTACGGATTAACAGTCTCAGAATGGCCAGCGCACACAAGGCGAGGAATCAACTTACCGAACATCTGGCGCGGTTTCATCACACGTACTTCTGGCATCGCGCTGAATATGCTGGCACCGCTGGCAACGGTGCCAGCATTGGCCGTGCAGACCTGAAGACAGTAATTGTCCGTACTTTCCAGTACTTTCCAGTACTTGCCAGTACGTGCCTGTGCTTGCCTGTACTTGCCCATACGTGTGCGTGTGCTGACCGCGAAAGCAACCGAAGAACATGCCCGCAAGGCAGCAAATACGGCAAAAAACCGAGCCGATCGCGTGGGTTGATCAACCTCCTTGACTTGCTCCTGACCCAGGCACTCACGCCTTGAAGGAATCCACTGATCGGGGTTTTGGGGTGTCATCCGAGATCTGGATAACCGTTGCCGGCCGTGTTTCCGGTCTGGCCATCGCGGGCACCCAGAACCAGTAGTAATTCTCTGGAGTTCCGTTGACGGCCACCACGTGATGATTGCCGCGATTGTCGATCGCATGAATGGTGACTCTGCTGATGAGGCCACCCTTGAGTGCGCGCATGTCATTGACAGCCTCTTCGACTGCCTGTTGCACCGACATCCCCATCTTCATGTACAACACCACAGCCCGGGCGGTGCCTGCCCGTATTGTCATTTCACCTGCACCGGTGCAGGCACATGCCCCATAGCGGGTGTCAGCGTAGGATCCGGCCCCTATGACCGGACTGTCCCCCAGACGACCGGGATACTTCCAGCCCCAGCCTGACGTACTGGTCGCACTGGAGATATCATGGTGACTATCCATACACAGGAATACCGTGGTGTCTTTGCCGATTTCAGGATCGACCGCTTCCTGGCAGTAATCGATCAAAGGGGCATCCGCCCATGATTTCTGGTGCTCGGCTTTGACGCGCGCGTCAAACCACTTTTGCCAGCTCTCACGTGAATGGGGACGCAGAAGATCGCCCGTTTCGGCACCGATCTCCCGGGCAAACCTTGCGGCACCTTCGCCGACCAGAAACTCATGCGGCAAACGCGCCATCACCTGCCTGGCAATGCTGACCGGATGTGTAAAGCCCTTGAGTGCGCCGACCGCACCGGTGCGAAGGGTCGACCCACACATCACGGATGCATCCAGCTCCACCGCACCCAGGAGATTGGGCCAGCCTCCTGTACCCACAGTGCGAACGTCCGGATCGTCCTCCACAACCCGGATACCCGCTTCAATGGCATCCAGTCCCCGTGCACCCTCGGACAACATCCTGGCGGTGACGGGAATACCCTTTGTTCCTTCGTTGTTGCACACGATGATCACAACTTCTCCTTAATGATGATGTCCGGGCGCTTGCCATCCGGAATTCGACTGCTGCAGTCTGACTCAATTGCGTGGTTTTCCTGTCAAGTCACGCAGCGGTGATCTGCATAACCCGGCAGCGTCACGCCTGGCCTTACCGTTCACAGATCGATGGAACAATCCATCAAAAATCCATGGACAAATGCCTGGATAAATGCGTGGATAAATATTGAGTCCTGCAATGGCGTAGACAAATATTACGTCCCGCAATGGCCATGTTCATCAGCACCCAGGTAAGGCCCGGCGTCTCGTCTTGGATTCATGACAATACCTGAGGTGTTCGGGGGGGTGCGTGCGTGCCCGACATACGTGCATTGATATTGATCGTTAGCGCTTCCGACCCTTACGTAGTGGTCAAGAATTTCAGGACATGGTCACGCGTATCAGTTCACCAAAAAAGCGAAGCAGAGTAGGCCGAATAATCAAAGTAATGAAACAGCAGAAAAACAGGAGGGAAGGGGCAGAACCTCAGGAGTCAGCAGCGAGAATCCACGTAGGTGACTCATGATGTGGAGGTAACCCATGCACGATTCGGTGGTCCAGGCAAGATATGTCGAGACATGTTAGCCAGGCACCGGGCGTTGCAGGCGCCCGGTGCGCAAGAAACTTTCGAATCGGCTCCTGCGCCGACCTCAGGAGCTGGTCAGTTCTGGTTCTCGGTATGGTCCGACGGCCAGTCGCGGATGTAGGCCTTGAGCATGTTGTTCTCAAACTGCTGTGCAGCCACAATGGCCTGCGCCATGTCGTAGAACGAAATCACGCCCAGGAGTGTCGGGCCGTCCATGACCGGCACGTACCGGGAGTGCTTCTCCAGCATCAGACGCTGCACCTCATTAGCCAGCGTGTTGGGCGTCACGCTGACCGGCGCATCGTCCATCACCGATCTGACAGTCGTGTCGCCCACCTGACCATTCTTGTCCTGAAGCAGGCGTATGACCTCACGGAAGGTCAGCATGCCGACCAGTGTGCCGTGATCCATGATGACGAGCGAACCAATGTCGTTCTCACTCATCGTCCGGATCGCCTCCATGACAGGCATGTCAGGACGACCGGTAAAAAGCGTGTTGCCTTTCACGCGAAGGATTTCACTGACTTTCAACATGATGGTTACTCCGCTCAACAAATCCTGAAAGCATCCTGATCGAACCTGCAGGATTACACAGTTCCGTCTGACATGACCTGACACACATGAATGATGTCTATGGTCGCGTCGCTCACCTCATCTACATCCGGCAAACTGCTTTTCTGAGGGTGCTTGCTCTACGCATTGATGAAGGCGTTTCAGACGACATTCTCGGCTTGATTTATTCGCCTTGCTGATACTTTACTCTCAGGGCGCGCTGTATGCACTATTGAAGTGCGTGTTTTTCTGGTAACAGCGTTCAGGATCACCCTCAGTAGCACTATTGTGTCGTTCAGACCAACGAGACAACGTCAGGTCACAACAAGGTTCACTTCAATAACGACCTCCTGAGCACACCGGCGGCGGATAGACAGCAAATCAATCTGCGGCGCGGTGTGCGCTGGCCGTTCTAAGGTGGCTGACATACTCATTGCCTTTCATCGCATCTCGAGACACATCCGTACCCCACATTGACTGACCTGAGCCATTGTCACGGTGCCAGCCCCTGGCGATTCTGTCATGAGTCGGTATTGGGCGAGTTCTAGTGGTATTTCTTCTCGTGGTATTCCTTCTCGTGGTGTTCCTTCTCGTGGTGTTCCTTCATACCTTTGGCCGGATCATCGTGATGCCTGGCCTGTGTGTTGCGATGCAAGCCCAGACCATCCTCTGGCAGGTTGGCGGCCACGACCGCACCTACAAGCACCGCCATCCAGGAGAAATAGACCCAGAGCAGGAATGCTGGCAAAACAGAGAACGCCCCATAAATCAGCGTGTAAGTCGGAAAGAGTGCAAAGTAGATACCCAGCGCCCACTTGATCAGCTCAAACAGAGACGCGGTAACGAACGACCCGAACAAGGCATGATAGAAATGAACGCGCCGGTTGGGCACAGCCATGAACAACAGGCAGAAACCCACCCAGCTGGTCAGGTAAGGAAGCCAGAGCACGAGCGCACTGACATGCAGGGTTTCCGAGCCGGGCAGGGCAACCGCCTCTCTGGCCACCACTGCCGAAGCCCAGAGCGTGCCGCCCAGAATGAGAGGCCCCAGAGTCAGGACAGCCCAGTAAATCAGAAACCGCTGACCGATTGAACGGCGATTGCGTACATGCCATATGTCGTTCAAGGCTTCGTCGATCGACATGATGACCAGCACCGAGGTCACCACCAGGAACACCGCGCCAATCGCAGACAGCCTGCTTGCACCGGCAACGAACTCGTCCAGGTAACGCATCACCGTCTCGGAGAACGCTTCGGGCATCAACTGGCTGCGCAGAAACGTCTGAAGCGCTTCCTCAAAATCAGAAAAAAACGGAAACGCGGTCATCAAGGACAGCGTGACCGCCAGTAAGGGAACGATGGCCAGGATGGTTGTGAACGCGAGCGCCGAACTCATCTCGAGTAATCGATCTTCCCAGGCGGCCTTGCCTATGCGCATGCAGGCATGGCGGGCCCGTATTGCCCAGCGTTGAACGGTTGAGGACTGGGACGGCTCAAATGACATCCGGAATGAATCTCCTGACACAGACATCGAACGCGATACACAAGCGATACACAAGCGATACACAACGCTGATGACCATTGCTAGTTACCCTTGCATGATAGCAAGTGCCTCGTCGCCTGGGAGTCATCAGCGCCCGATCGGACATGTCACATTCAGACATATTCAGACACATTTCGACATGTTCCGAAACTGGAACATATCCGGTCAAGCACACCTACCACAGACCAGCCACCCATTGTCTTCATGCTGACAACCATCCAGACAATTGCCATCTCAAAGTTGGCGTCTGCTATCCGCATCAGGAGTCCGTGCAATCGGGGTCATTACAATAGGGTGATCTGAACGCAACCCGCAGCAGCACAGCACACCAGGACGCAGAGCAAATTTTAATGAACGAAGCGAAAAAGTCAGACCGAGCACCGGACCGAGTGCCAGGCCAAACTTCGGACGGGCCATCGACCAGCCGCCAGGCCGCCGGCCAGACCGGCATGCAGCCCCCCGAACAAGTCGATGCTCCTGCAAGCCTTGGTGCCGTATCAGGGCATTCGGAACGATCTGGCCAATCTGACCGCTCTGACCAAAGACCCCTTGCTGATGTCGAGGCATTCGAGAGTCTGCCGGCTTCGCTTAATCCGCTGTGGCAAAAGACGGCACTGGTGAGTCTGGTCGCCTTGTTTTTGTGGTGTATTGCGTGGGAAATCTGGCTCGCGCCCCTGAAACCCGGTGGCACCTTCATGTTTCTCAAGGCATTGCCTCTGGCGTTCGCGATACGTGGCGTGGCCAAAGGCAGTCTGTACACCTTGCAATGGTCCAGCATGCTGATCCTGCTGTACTTCATGGAAGGCGTGGTCAGAGTGGCGTCCGATCCCCCAGGTCCGAGCATTCTGATGGCCTGGATCGAGATCGTGCTGTCGAGCGTTTTCTTTGTGGCGGCACTGGCCTACCTCAGACCCGCCAAAAAAGCCTACAAGCAGAAACATAAGAGCAAGAAACACAAGGCAGAAACGCAAGGCGGCTGAGCAGGGCAGAGGAGAAAGCTAATCCAGCCGGTTTCAGGCAACCTCGGATTTTGCCGCGAGGGTCAAAAGTGTATCGAGTAACTATTTGTTGGACTGGAGCAAAGAGATGGTTCTTTTTTCACCCGCTTTCTCCCAGGGAGACCGTAAGCACCTGGAGCGAAAGGGCTATTTGGCCAGAGATCTGAACGACTACACTGCACTCTTTTGAAGTGGATGAGCGAATCACCACCGCTGGCCGCTCTCAGTCTGTCGGTCGTCTGGTTTAAACCCGTTGTATTGAAAAGCAGCAGGTGAGGTGCTTTGATTCATCTGCATTCGAAAGCGAAGACTAGCGCCTTTTCATACCGTGATCTCGAACACTTTACCGGTCTGCCCCCACTTTGCATCCGCGATCCATCCTGTCCCGGCAGCATTTACCGGTCCGGCCATGCGTGCCGGCATACCAGCAGGTATGATTCGTGTTGACGGTGGTGCAGGTCATTGCCACCGGGACGATCATCATTGAACACAACGTGAAAGATCAGCTTGCAGGGCTCTGGAAGGATTTTCCTTGATCGCCACGGCTGAACAGACTGATCTCACATCGCTATCGGGTACTGCGCATCATGGCTGCAAACACACTGGGTGAAATGTTTCGTGTCACCAATTTCGGGGAATCTCACGGACCGGCAATCGGTTGCGTAGTGGACGGTTGCCCACCTGGGCTGGCTCTCGACGCAAGTGACATTCAGGCAGAACTCGATCGACGCAAACCCGGAACCTCCCGACACGTCACACAAAGGCGTGAGCCCGATCAGGTCGAGATTCTTTCCGGGGTGTACGAGGGCAAGACCACCGGCACACCCATCGGGCTGCTGATCCGCAACACCGATGCGCGCAGCAAAGACTACTCGGCGATTGCTGAAACGTTTCGCCCCGGTCATGCGGACTATGCCTACTGGAAAAAATATGGCATCCGTGATCCCAGAGGCGGCGGGCGCTCCTCTGCACGGCTGACTGCTCCAACCGTTGCGGCCGGTGCCATCGCCAAGAAATGGCTGGCTGAACACCACGCGGTGGTCGTACGCGGCTACATGAGTCAGCTTGGTCCCATCGAAATACCGTTCGAAAGCTGGGACCAGATACCTGAGAACCCGTTCTTTGCAGCCAATGCGACGATCATTTCCGAGCTCGAAGCCTACATGGATGAGCTTCGGCGTGACGGCGATTCGATCGGGGCCCGCATCGAGGTCGTCGCCAGCAACGTTGCGCCGGGTCTTGGCGAGCCGTTGTATGACCGTCTGGATGCCGACATCGCGCATGCCATGATGGGTCTGAATGCCGTCAAGGGTGTCGAGATTGGCATTGGTTTCGGATGCGTGACTCAACGTGGTTCTGAACACGGAGACGAGATCACACCGGAAGGATTCCGCACCAACAACGCCGGTGGCGTTCTGGGTGGCATTTCGACAGGCCAGGACGTCACGGTGAGTCTGGCCATCAAACCAACCTCGAGTATCCGGGTTGAACGCGACTCCATCAACAAGCTTGGCGAGCCCGTCAAAGTGCAAACCCTGGGTCGACACGATCCCTGTGTGGGCATCCGTGCCACACCGATTGCTGAAGCCTTGCTGGCTATTGTGCTCATGGATCACGCTTTACGCCATCGCGGGCAGTGTGGTTATTGAGGACAGCCAAGAGGGTGAGAGCAGGCAGGGCATTGCAGCGTGGGCGATACACTTGCGTCCGGGGCTATCAGCATATGCTGGCCAATATGGCAACTGACCTCTACGCGTGTCGGCAAATGATTCTTGCGACAGCCCGACTGGCAGATGCAGGACAGGACATACGGACCGAAGCCTCCATGTGCAAACTGTTTGTCTCGCAAGCCTGCTTCCGGGTCGCGGACCAGGCCATGCAGATTCACGGCAACGTGGGTGTCACCAAAAACCATCCCGTCGAATTCATTTTCAGGAGACTACGACTCTACCGAATCGTCACTGGCACGAGCGAAATCCAGCGCAACACCATTGCCAAGGGGATATTGAGGCCGAGAGAAGCAGCGTGACTGTTTTCCACGCCTGATGGCGGCACCTTCAAAAGTCACTGATGCTCGTGCTTGGGCAGCTGCTCATGTCTGTCGGGAGGTAAAGGCAGATGTACTCTGGGGCCTACGCATGTCTCTGATTAAACTGTTTAAGCCCTGATCCGAACCGGAACATCAGGATCTTCCGGCCCGGCATGGTTCACGAAACCAATCAGCTGATCGTCGGCTTGGCCATTCTATTCCCTGGCCTGGAGCCTGGGTGTCTCACCCGACCTAGCCGATGGATTTTTGTGTGGATTGTTCAGTCCCGAAACACGTCCTCAATACGCGACGCATTCAGGACATTCAAGGCCCATTGCTCGATTGTCTCGCGATTGGCTTGTTCAATCCGGTTCTGGACGGCCTCATCAACCGGACCGAATTTTTGAACCAGCATGGCCCGAAGCATACGTCGCTGGCCTTGCTCCAGACCTTGCTCCAGGCCTTTTTCCAGACCTTGTTCCAGACCCTTCTGCAGTCCTTGCTCGATCCCTTTCTCCATGCCCTCACGCATCCACTTGTGATGCCATCCGTGCGATCTCTCTGCCAACATGTCAATCATCTCCTTGAAACCCGCTTTTGCAAGACTTTCCTGATCTTCATTCGCTGTGGCCACCTGGCGCAGCAATACCGTGCGGACCCAGCAACCAAATGCCTTGCGCACTTCCTCGTATCGAGGTTGCGCAGTCACCCGGTCCACCTGGCGCAACAACTCGAGTGCATCCTCGACCCCGTTGTTGTGTTCCAGACGAAACAGCAACCACGCCAGATTGTTCGAAAGATCCGGAGAGTCGACAGCCAGTGCGACCTCACTACACTGGGCTTGTCCGTCGCGCTGGTCTGGCCTGACTTCAGACGCGCCACCCGGCGCTTTGTCGCGCGCCCAGCGCTCGACCAGTCGCTTCTGATCCACCAAGCAATACTTTAATTTAGGCTGAAACGGCTCGAGCTGATTACCCACAGGAACAACCAGGTCTCTGACCTCCGTGTCCACTTTCCATGGCTCCTCGCCGCTATAGAGCACGAGCGGTATCAGCGCTGGCAGCCACTGAGCGCCGGCCTTGCCCAGCGTCCCTTCGTAGATCAAGCCACGGTAGGTCAGCATTCGCAACGCCATCTGCGGATCACCGCTGGACTGGTGCTCGATATGGACGTAGACATGGGGATGCGCCCGGGCATGCGGCCCATCCATGGCGCGCGCCTGCCACACCAGATCGGCACGACGCTGGGTGCCAGTGTTAGAGACCATGTCCGACGGGACCTGGATCAGGGAGTCAAGATCCATCGTCGCTGAGAGAAACGCCAGCTCAGGCAGCGCCAGCAAGTCCCGAACCATCACTTCGTTTGCCAATAACAGGCGATAACTGGAATCAATATGCATACAGCCGTTTCAATCCACTCACGTTGAGTCGATCCTCCCGTGTTCCGGTACTGCCGCATCCCATGTCTCGGCATTGCATGCCATGCCTGGATGCCCTTGGCGCCGGAGCACGGTCGGAGGTGAACCAACAGAATAGGGGGCTGGAAGAAATGGCAATACCCGTACGGTACACGTTTGTCCGTGCGTAAAATTGCCGCATGGCACAGATGACGGTTCAGAGCTCACGCAAAGTTGACGACTCACAGTCAGCGCTTGACTGTCTTGATGCGGCCTGTTTGCCAGGAACGACACGGGTCTGGGCAAATCCAGTCCGTCGGACGCTTTAACAATCTGTGATCGCGATCAGCGAGTGAGGTCAGTGGAGCCGGACCAACACATCGCTGGCATCGCCGTTCAATCCATCTGGAGCAAGCGCTCTCACATCCCAGTCTGATGGGTCCGAGGTGATGGCTTGACGCGTGTGATTTGCCTCAAAATAATGGCGGTCGGTAATCGGTGATCGGCAATCGTATGACTGGGACTGTCACGACGATGTACGACTCACTGTGTGGGATAGCTTGCCTTGCATTGCATTGTCGATATGCTCGGACGATGTGCAATATCAAGTGAAGGGTCGTCCTTTTTGGGCCAGCTACGTTCAGGCAAAATACCTTCGTGATGTCGTCAGGCGATGATCAATTTTCCGGCTCGCCGGCTTGCAAAGTCCTCTTGCCGGGTATGATCATTGGTTGACCCAGTCGAATCAGAATTCGGTGACATGGATTGCTGACAGAAGTCAGTCACGAATGTTGGTCAAGTCGATCAGCGGCATTTGCCCAGCGCGAACTCGATTCATGCCAGATGAAAGACTGATGCGGGACCGATCGACGACATACTCGAACGCCCGCACGACTGATATAGTCCGTACAGATTCAGAAACACAGATTCCGAAGCACTTATTGATGGTTATTTCAAAATGAAACGAACACTCTACGACAAGCTCTGGGATGCACACGTCGTGCATCAGGAGAAAGATGGCACGGTCATTCTCTACATCGATCGTCATCTCCTGCACGAAGTCACCAGCCCCCAGGCATTTGAAGGTCTTGAGCTCGCCGGTCGCAAGCCGTGGCGCGTGAGTGCCAACCTGGCCGTGGCGGACCACAACGTGCCGACCATCAACCGCGCCGGTGGCATTGACGATCCGATCTCCAAACTGCAGGTCGACACGCTGGACGACAACTGCGAAAAGTATGGCGTGACCGAATTCAAGATGAATGATCTGCGCCAGGGCATCGTGCACGTGATCGGACCGGAGCAGGGCGCAACACTGCCAGGCATGACCGTGGTCTGTGGTGATTCGCACACCAGCACCCACGGCGCGATTGGTGCGCTCGCGCACGGTATCGGAACGTCAGAAGTCGAACACGTGCTGGCCACCCAGACCCTGCAGGCCAAAAAGAGCAAGAACATGCTGGTCAAGGTCGAAGGCAAGCTGCCCAAGGGTTGCACCGCCAAGGACGTGGTCCTGCATGTGATCGGTGTCATTGGCACCGCCGGCGGCACGGGCTATGCGATCGAGTTCGGTGGCAGCACCATTCGCGATCTGTCGATCGAAGGCCGTATGACGGTATGCAACATGGCCATTGAAGCCGGTGCACGCTCAGGCATGGTAGCCGTTGACGACAAGACAATTGACTACTTCCGTGGGCGTCCATTCTCCCCGACAGGGGCAGCGTGGGATGCTGCGGTTGCCTACTGGCGCACACTGCACACGGATGAGGGTGCGAAGTTTGATCGGGTGGTCGAAATAGACGCCACCCAGATCCAGCCGCAAGTCACCTGGGGCACGTCGCCCGAAATGGTGTTGCCGGTTGATGCCCGTGTGCCAGACCCCGACAAGGAGAAAGATGCTGTGCGCCGTGGTGGCATGGAGCGTGCGCTTCAGTACATGGGCCTTGAACCCAATACGCCGCTCACCTCGATCAAGGTAGACCGGGTGTTCATTGGATCCTGTACCAACTCGCGCATCGAAGACTTGCGCGCTGCCGCCGAAGTCGCGCGTGGCAGGAAAGTCGCCTCCAACGTCAAGCAGGCGATGGTGGTCCCGGGTTCCGGCCTGGTCAAAATGCAGGCCGAGCGCGAAGGTCTGGACAAGATCTTTATCGAAGCTGGATTTGAATGGCGTGAGCCTGGTTGCTCCATGTGTCTGGCCATGAACGCCGATCGCCTGGAGCCCGGCGAGCGTTGCGCATCGACCTCGAACCGCAACTTCGAAGGCCGGCAAGGGCAGGGCGGGCGCACTCATCTCGTGAGCCCGGCCATGGCAGCCGCCGCAGCCGTTGAAGGGCATTTTGTGGATGTGCGTTCGTTTCGCTAAGTTTCCATCCAGATAATCGGATCTCATTGAGAGCCGATCATCTGCAGGAACACGTCAAAGATTAGGATTTAGCATGCAAGCATTTACCGTACACAAGGGTCTGGTCGCGCCGCTTGATCGCGAGAATGTCGACACCGATCTCATCATTCCCAAGCAGTTTCTCAAATCCATCAAGCGCACGGGTTTTGGTCCCAACCTGTTTGACGAACTACGCTATCTGGACCATGGCGAACCCGGCATGGACAACAGCAAGCGTCCGCTGAACCCGGACTTCGTGCTGAACCAGTCTCGTTACAAAGGTGCGTCAATCCTGCTCGGACGCAAAAACTTCGGGTGCGGATCGAGTCGTGAGCACGCGCCCTGGGCGCTGCTGCAGTACGGTTTCAGGGCCGTTATTGCACCGTCTTTTGCCGACATCTTTTTCAACAACTGCTTCAAGAACGGCTTGCTGCCCATCCGCCTGTCCGAGCTCGAGGTCGCCCGCCTGTTTGACGACGTCAACGGATTTAACGGCTACGAGCTCACGATCGACCTGCCCGAGCAAGTGGTTCGCACTGGCGATGGGCGAGCTTACAGTTTCGAAATCGACGAGTTCCGCAAGCATTCACTGGTCAATGGTCTGGATGACATTGGTCTGACCTTGACGCATGCAGACAAGATCCGCGCCTTTGAAGCCGAACGTCTGGCCCGCCATCCATGGCTTGACGTTCAACCCGTAGGAGCCCGCTAATGAGCCACTTGATTGCAGTCCTGCCGGGCGACGGCATTGGCCCCGAAATCATGGAACAGGCAACCCGGGTGCTGACCGCGCTGGGTTTGCCGCTGGAACTGGAAACCGCACCAGTCGGTGGTGCGGCGTATGACCTGCACGGTCACCCGCTGCCACCCGAAACGCTGGCGCTGGCCAAACGCGCCAAAGCGGTGCTGTTTGGTGCCGTCGGTGACTGGAAGTACGACAAGCTGCCACGTGAGCACCGGCCCGAGCAGGCTATTCTGGGTCTCAGAAAAGCATTGGGTCTGTTTGCCAACCTGCGCCCGGCGATCCTGTATCCCGAACTGGCCAACGCCTCGTCACTCAAGCCTGAAGTGGTTTCGGGGCTGGACATTCTGATCCTGCGCGAACTCACAGGCGACATCTACTTCGGTCAGCCGCGCGGCATGCGCACAGCCGAAGACGGCCCTTTCAAGGGGGAGCGTGAGGGGTTCGATACCATGCGCTACGCCGAGACAGAGATTCGCCGGATCGCCCATATCGGGTTTCAGGCGGCCATGAAGCGTGGCAAGAAGCTGTGCAGTGTGGACAAGGCCAACGTGCTGGAAACTTCGCAGTTCTGGCGTGACCTGGTGATCGAAGTGGCCAAGGACTATCCGGAAGTCGAACTTTCGCACATGTACGTCGATAACGCTGCCATGCAACTGGTTCGTGCACCACGGGAATTCGACGTGATCGTGACCGGCAACCTCTTTGGTGACATTCTGTCTGACGAAGCAGCCATGCTCACTGGTTCGATCGGTATGCTGCCATCGGCCTCTTTGAACGAATCGGGACAGGGTCTGTATGAGCCCAGTCACGGCTCGGCACCGGATATCGCCGGCCAGGGATTGGCCAATCCGCTTGCCACCATTCTCTCGGCAGCGATGCTGCTGCGCTACTCATTAAACGAGGAAGCAGCGGCTGCGCGCATCGAGGCAGCGGTACGCAAAGTGCTGGCTGACGGTCTACGCACCGCTGACATCTATGAACCCGGTACCCACAAGGTCTCGACGGGTCAAATGGGTGATGCGGTACTGGCCGCGTTATGATAGGGCGTTTGACTTAACCGCAGTCCGTGATTCATTTCCGGACTGCACGACAACAAAAGCGAGAGTCCTGAATGAATCAATCAGTCGGTTTCGTGGGTTGGCGTGGCATGGTCGGTTCCGTCCTCATGCAGCGTATGCGTGATGAGAACGATTTTGCGGCGCTCAACCCGGTATTCTTTTCTACAAGCAACGCGGGTGGCAAGGCTCCCGAGTGGGCGGGTGGCGGTGAGCTGAAAGACGCTTACGACATTGACACCCTCAAATCGCTACCCGTCATTGTGACTGCCCAAGGCGGTGATTACACCACTGCTGTTTATGGAAAACTGCGCGAAGCGGGCTGGAAAGGATACTGGATCGACGCCGCGAGCACGCTGCGGATGGATCCCGAAACCATCATTGTTCTGGATCCCGTGAACCGTAACGTCATCGATTCAGCCCTCTCCAAGGGTGTGGTTTCGTTTGCCGGTGGAAACTGCACCGTGTCCTGCATGCTCATGGGCATGGCCGGCCTCTTTAAAGCCGGGCTTGTCGAGTGGATGACGAGCATGACCTATCAGGCTGCCTCTGGCGGTGGTGCACAGCACATGCGTGAGTTGTTGACCCAGTTTGGCCTGATCAACGGCCAGGTCAAAGGTCTGCTGGACGATCCTGCCTCAGCGATTCTGGAAATCGACCGCGGTGTGCTGGATCTTCAGCGCAGCGGCCAGTTGCCACAGGAACACTTTGGGGTGCCACTTGCGGGCAACCTGATCCCATGGATCGACAAGGACATGGAGAACGGTGTCTCCCGTGAAGAATGGAAGGGTGGCGTTGAAACCAACAAGATCCTCGGTCGTGGTGATGGGTTTGATGTCCCGGCTATCCCGATCGACGGCCTGTGCGTGAGAATCGGTGCCATGCGTTGCCACAGCCAGGCACTGACCATCAAGCTCACCAAAGACGTTCCGCTGGACGAGATCAACGACATGATCGCGCAGGGTACGGACTGGGCCAAGGTCGTTCCCAACACCAAAGAAGCGTCCATGAAGGACCTCACGCCAGTGGCCGTAACAGGCACGCTGGACATACCGGTTGGTCGCATGCGCAAGCTGTTGATGGGTCCTCAGTACCTGAGCGCCTTCACTGTGGGTGATCAACTCCTCTGGGGTGCTGCCGAACCCTTGCGTCGCATGCTCAATATCGTACTAAAGCGCGCCTGAGCATCTCGCTCGCAAGGCGGCGCAGTTCGGGCTGCGGTCTGTGGGCTGCGGGCTGCGGGCTGATAACTGAATCGGTCGTACTGGAACATCCCAGTGCGACCGATTTTAATTTTCAGGGGTCATTGAGCACAGCCCTGCTGGTCGCGCCGCAATGATCCGGCCTGGCCGCCTGGTGGTCTGAGCATACGCTCGACTCAGACCGACGTCTTTTAGTCTGAGACTGATTCCGGGGGCAGGGTATTGCGAGCCGCCAAGTGTTGCTTGTCTTGTTTCAAAGGCATTTCAGTGGCAGAGTATGAGTAACGAATCTCACGATTTGTTACAGTGTACGCCGCTAGTTAGCATCCTCGCCTGATTCAAGATCCCCTTAATGAGACGACCCGACAAGATCGAGCAGGACACTTTCCTGCCGTACCGGCATGGCGCGCGGTACGAGTCCAGCCTTGGCCAGACTCCAGATGCGCCCATCCTGCAGCGTGATTCATATCGGTCATCAGCTTCACAGATTTCTTTAAGTTCGAACGCCAGCCACATGATCAACAAAGAAAAAGGTTCTAAAAATACTGGATTCTCCAGTGCCGTCAAATACTCGTTTATGACCCGGCACAGGGATATCCAGCCATCAGGTGGGCGGAGCCTGGCGATACTGCGTGTGCTTGCCGTCGGCTTGGCGGTATCCGTCGCGGGCCCTGTTTGCGCGATGGAAATTGGCCGTGCTCACCTGGATTCTGCCCCGGTCAGCCCCTGCGACTGAGCATTCCGCTGCGTGACCTGACGCGTGAAGAAGTGCAAAGTCTGAACGTTCGTGTGGCAAATGAACAACAGTGGGTGCAGGCGGGACTGACTCCACCTGTTGCGCTTTCCGGACTATCGGCGAGGGTGATCGACGGACCTGAACCAAACAGCCGTGTCATTGAGGTGCGGGCTAACGCATCGCCTGCATCCAACGTTGTTGATCTGCTGATTCATGTCAGCAGTGCGACTACTCAGCGGCTGGTGCAGTCCAGCGTCATCTCGCATGCAGCACCTCCAGTGCGCCTTGCAGGCCAGACCTATGACGTGATGCGTGGCGACACACTGATCGACATCGCAAAACAGTTCCCTGTTCAGGGTGCGACGCTCTATCAGACTCTCTGGGCGCTTTACCAGGCGAACCAGCGCTCATTCATCGAAGAGAACATGAATCTTCTGCGCGCTGGCGAGTCACTTAATATCCCATCAGCGGCTCAGGTGCTTGCGGTTGATGCGCGCTACGCGCGTCAACAGTATCTTGCCCACGTCCGGGCGTACAACGCATCGCGTGGCCGTCCTGGTACAAATGTCATTCCGGCAGCACCCGGCACAGCAGCACAAGCTGCCGAAGCCCCTGACGCGAAATCGAGTGGGCAAGTAGAGTCTGCTGCGAAGCAGTTACCCGCCCCGCCTGTGGTCGATCGTGTCCGATTGTCATCGGTCGACCCTGCCAGTCAAGGTGTGAATGGCGCAACGACAGCCAACTCGACCTCTGGCGGTGGCAACGGGATCTCAGGAGCAGAGACTGGATCAGGATCTGGCTCAGCTGCGGCTAACGTCGCTGCGGATCAGAAGCGTAGCCAGGAGCTTGCCAGACAGGACGAACGATCGAGAACCGAGGACCTTGAACGCAATATCGAGGCACTAAAAGGCGCGCTCGCAGCTGCCGGAACAGTCACAGATACAGCCAGCGCCCAGCCGGTTTCAAGCAATGGAAGTAATGGAAATAATGGAAGTAATGGAACTAATGGTTCTCAGGGCAGCCAGGACAATCAGGCCAGCCAGAGCAAACAGAACAATCAAGCGAATGGTGCCGAGAACACAGGTAATGGGCAGAGCATCAATGGACAGGCAGCAGACGCCTCTGGCTCCTCCGATCAACAAGCGACATCCTCTGCCTCTTCACCAGGTACTTTGGACAACACCGCGGGAAGTACCACTGCGAGCGGCTCCGATAGCAGGCCTCAAAGCACCGCTGGAAGTGGTGCTGGAAGTGAGGCCAACGCCCGGGCAAACGGTGGGACAAGCGGTGGGACAAGCGGCGGGACAAGCGGTGGAGAAAACGGCCTGAAAAACGGCGGGGGAGACGGGGCAGCAGGAGGTGCTGGAGGAGTGGTATCGTCTTCAGAACCATCGTCAAGTGCCGCTGATGGATCGGTCAGCCGATCTGGCGCCTCAAATAGTGTGAACGGTAGTGCCAATGGATCATCAGGTAGGCAGACCGAGGATGGCGCTTCACAGGCGCGCTCGGCAACAGATGCAGTGACTGGTTCGGCAGTCTCGGACGCTGGCGTGCAGGACAGCGACGAGCAGGGCGCAGTCGCTTCTGGTGATACCACCAGGAATGGAGTCAAATCCTCCGGTGCCAGTCTTTCAGGTGCTTCGAACGTTGAGAAAGCTTCAAACGCTTCAAACGCTTCAAACGCTTCGAACGCTTCGAACGCTGGGCAAGGTGCGACTGCTGACGCAACCCCAAGTCCGGATTCAAGCTCAGGAGCAGCGGCATCTGTTAGCGGCGGGTCCGGATCCAGTGCTGGCTCTCAGAAGCCATCGGGCGTCAACGGCGAAATGGCGGGTGAGGCGGAGCCTGGCAGCAGCACGTCTTCGGATAGCTCCGCGGACAGTTCTTCGGACGGTTCTTCGAATGGTTCTTCAGCAGGCACGACGTCAACGGCCAGGCCTGACTCAGGTTCAGTGTCAGGATCAAGCCCTGTCGCAGACGATCAGACGTCTGTCGTGAACTCGGACAGTCCAGTGGAGCAGGTCCGTCAATGGATCTCGGACAACACACTTGCTGCAGGTGCGTTAATCTTGGCGCTTTTTGCTTTGATATTTGCCTGGATCATGCGCTCATCAGCCATTCGTGAAAACACCACTCGTGACAACCCATCAACCCCGGAATTGCCGCCCATTGGAGAAAGTCCTCAGGCCAAAGCATTCGAAAGCAAGCTCAAGGGAATCAGCCTCGATCTGAATGACCCTCCGTCAGATGCCCCTTCGGCCTCATCCGTGGCCACTGCTGCGTCTGTTCGCGACGATAGCTCTTCTGACTCATCGGTCAGCAGTGGCGCTCAGGACAAGGCTCAGGACAAGGCTCAAGACAAGGGTAAAACCGGCTCGACTGCGAGCAAATCCGCTCGCACGGGGGGCAATCGCTCAAAAGGCAAAGGCCGTTCCCGGTGATGACAGATCCGACTAGGCGTGTCGCACTCGGCATTGCGTACGATGGCACCGCCTGGCGTGGCTGGCAGACCCAGACCGGTGGGCAGACCGTACAGGATGCCCTCGAGGTGGCGCTTCAGGCCTTTGCCGGCCAGAAGCTTCCCACGATCTGTGCAGGTCGCACTGATACCGGCGTACACGCACTCGGACAAGTGGTTCATGTTGATGCACCCTTCGAACGGGACCCGATTGCCTGGGTCAGGGGGTCAACAGCCATCTGCCGGAATCAGTCAGCGTTCAATGGGCGAGCCCCGTCTCTGAGGCATTTCATGCCCGGTTTTCAGCGACAAGCCGCAGTTACACCTACGTGATACTGAACACACCCGTTCGCCACCCGCTATGGGCTGGAAAGGCTGGCTGGTGTTTCAGACCGCTGGATGCCGACAGAATGCATGAGTCCGCCCAGTTGCTGCTTGGGGAACACGACTTCTCCAGTTTCCGTTCCTCACAGTGCCAGGCAGCCAGTCCCATTCGAACCATGACACAGGCGACGGTGGAGCGTGAAGGGACATTTGTGATTCTCCGGTTTTCAGCCAATGCATTTCTGCATCACATGATCAGAAACCTGGTTGGTGAACTGGTCTATCTTGGCCAGGGAAAGACCACGCTGGAACATTTCAAAGCCGTGATCAAGGCTAAGGACAGAACCGTTGCCGCGCCGACCTATGCCGCAGGCGGGCTTTATCTGACGGGGGTAGACTATCCCCCGAACTGCTTGAAGTACCGGAACAACCGGACATCCTGCCGCTTTTGAGTGTCGGCAGCCAGCCCTCAGTCCTACAGGCCCAGCAGAGCACTGACTTGACTCATAAGCCTATCTAATCCGGTCCTGACCCGTTCCATTTGACCGTCTAGAGCCTGTTCGACCGTAAAATCCGATTCATACTACCTACATGGAACAAGGCCCAGACACCTGGCCGGTGCGACACCGACACGTTGCAACTCCCGGTCAGGAATTATGCGCACAACCCAGAATCTTGACATGACCCACGCATCAGAAGACACGACCCGGCCGATTCATCACAGAACTCGCATCAAACTCTGCGGCTTTACTCGCCAGAAAGATGTCGAGAGCGCAGTCTTGCTGGGTGCCGACGCGCTGGGATTTGTGTTCTACCCAAAAAGCAAACGGTATCTGGACCCCGAAGCGGCTCACCGTCTGGTGAAGGATATTCCGGCCTTCGTCACCACGGTGGCACTCTTTGTCGAACCAGAGCAAGCGTTTGTTCACGAGGTGATCGATGCCATGCAGCCTGGGTTGTTCCAGTTTCACGGTGCAGAGTCCCCGGAATATTGCGACACCTTTGCCTGGCCGTATGTCAAAGCATTCCGGGTCGGTGCACCGGGCATGGATACAGCGCAGGCGCTGCTGGCTAGTTGCCATGCATACGGAAACGCCAAAGGCTGGTTGTTTGACAGCTATACCCCAGCCTACGGAGGCAGTGGACACGGATTTGACCGTAGTCTGCTCGATGACATCAAGAATGACGGGCAATCCAGGGCGGTCATTCTTTCCGGGGGGCTGAACGTAGAGAGCGTCGGGTCGCTCGTGACAACAATCGAACCCTGGGCCGTCGATATCAGTAGCGGAATCGAACTCGCACCGGGGGAGAAATGCCCCATCAAGATGCGTGCCTTCATTGAGGCTGTCCGCCGTGCAGACGTCAAGCGTCAACAGAATTTGTTGCAAAACTGAGACAAATATCACCGACTCTTCGAGCATCTTTCAGGATTGCGCAGGGTGTTTTGACAGACAGGGTCGTTTATTGTTAATATCTTTTTCTCGCAGGCGGTTAGCTCAGTTGGTTAGAGCGCCACGTTGACATCGTGGAGGTCGTTGGTTCGACTCCAATACCGCCTACCAGTATTCAAAAATTGGCCGTTCAGGTCCACTCCAAAAAAGTGGAAACCGGACGGCCAATTTTGTTTTTGTGCTCTGTCTCCGTGCACTGACAGAGTTCTGTCGCCCGGTCCCGTCCCATATCCTTCTATTTGATGTGATGGCTGACACGCATCGTTGCGACATCATCGACCTCTGCCGGTTTCTGACGACACCAGCAAGCGCAGTTGATCAAGCCCCCACATTGAGTTGGTCACTTCATCTTCTTCATGCCATGACGGACAGTGAGGAGCAGCAAAGGCTGTGCAGCATAGAATGCATGACCGAGGACGCAACACCGGCTTGATCCGCATTGCCCGAAGATTCTCATTGAGATCGACCTGGAACCCAAGCTTAGGCTCTTGTGACGAGATTTGAACCCAGTTTCTGTCGACTAATTCCAGATATCACTGCTTTCGGATAGAAACTGTTGTCCTCACCCAGCCCTCAGTGGTACGGTCGGTCCCCGTGTTACACAACACGCCAAGTTAACTGATTACAAAAAGCATAGGTCAAGGGGACACATCTGATGAGTTCGATTTTTACAGGCTTGCAAGCCTGGACCGCAAAGGATTTCGAAGGAAGGGATGACTGGGTCACACGTTTCACTGAGGCCGAGTTACAAGAAATTGATGCAATCGCCCAAGGAAAGGAGGTGACCTTTCCAGATTTGCTAAACATGGGAAAGGAAGACTTCAAGCTGCCGTTGATTGACAAGAAATTTGTCGATATCAGGGAGCAACTTGAGGGCGGCAGGGGTTTTGCCGTGCTTCGGGGAGTCCCGGTTCAGAAGTACTCACTGAACCAGGCCAGAAAGATCTTCTGGGCGCTTGCCTCACACCTGGGCACTCCGCAGCCACAGGACAAGGCAGGCAGTCTTCTGCACGACGTGACCAACACCGGCAGGAAGGTCGCAACGACTGGTGAGGTGCGTGGATTCCAGACTGATGATGAGCTGTCGTTTCATAATGACGGCGGGGACGCCTTCATGCTCTTGTGCCTTCGCACGGCAAAAGAAGGCGGTATTAGCAAACTGGTCAGCGTTGCCACCATCTTCAACGAGATCCTCAGAACACGTCCAGACTTGGTGGAGGTCCTTCAACAACCTTTCCATTTCGATACCCGCGAGCAGCATCCGCTCGGACTCAAGATTCAGAGCATTCCCATCATGAATGTGCACGAAGGGAAGGTCAGCGCGCTTTACAAACGGCGCTACATCGAAACGGCCCAGCGATTTGAAGAAGTTCCAAGGCTTACTGAACAGCAGATTGAAGCCATGAACCTTTTCGAGAAGATCTGTCATGACCCGGAGTTTCAGCTGAGTTTCAGCATGCAGGCAGGTGACATCCAGATGGGCAACAACTACGGTATTCTGCACTCAAGAACTAAGTATCTGGATCATGACGACCCCGGCATGAAACGTCATCTGTTACGAACCTGGTTGACACTGGAGAATGGCAGACCACTCCCCAAAGTATTTGAGAATGCACGTGAATTCCGTTTTTCTTATCTCGCCCGTTTGGAAGAAGGGCATGCAGCCTGACTGAATCATGCCATCGCACACCAATCAGTGATGATAACGATGGCAATTCGCCACCTGACATGATTGAGCGAAGCAAGTGAGCTGACAATCAGTTTTTTCTGATCAGTGGGTGGTACCTTTCGAGCATTGAAGTCAACCGCCCTGACAAGTCTCGCTCAATCTGTGAAGCAACCACAATGATGACGATGGAGACATCTGAATGTTCAAACTTAAAAAAATACTCCTGACAGCCGCAGTTTCCGGAATGACCGCCATAGGAGTTCCGGCCGTAGCCAGCCCTGATTTCCCGTCGCAACCGATTCGTCTGGTAGTCCCTTACCCTGCCGGAGGGACGACTGACATGATCGGCCGCATCTATGCAGATACTCTCGCATCCAAGCTCGACGGTATCGTCGTTGTCGACAATAAAGGGGGGGCTGCAACCAACATCGGCTCAGGCATTGTTGCAACTGCCAAACCAGACGGTTACACGCTGCTGTTTGGTAGCTTTGGTCCCTATCTGAATACCATCCTCGGTCCTAAGCCCACTTTCGATCCCGAGAAGAAGCTGGCTCCGATCAGCATGATCACCAGACTGACTTTTATGGCCGCAGCCAATCCCAATGCTCCATTCTCAACTGTCAAAGAGTTGCAGAAGCTTGCGTCAGAAAGTCCCGGCAAGTACACCATCGCCAGCGCGCAGCTGCATCATTACATCGCCTTGATGCGAAACAAGACCAACCTGGACTTGTTGCACGTGCCATACAAAGGAGGTGGTCCGGCAACGACCGCTGCTATCGGTGGTCAGGTTGACATGGTGTTTGCGCTCGCTCCACTTCTGATCCCTCAGGTCGAGGCGGGGTCTTTGAAGGCAATTGGTCTGAGTTCAAAGCAAAGACTCCCTGCGTACGGCAGCTACGAGACGTTTACCGAGAACGGAATCGATTTTCAGCTTGACACCTGGTTTGCCGTCTACGCGCCGGCTGGTATCCCGGATGAACTGGCGGAGAAGATCAATGCTGCGACCAAGGCCGTCACAGAGGACCCTGAGTTTGTCGCACGTGTCTCTAAAATCGGTGGTATTTCTGAGTGGAGCTCGATTGCAGCGTTGCGGGAAGAGATTCAGATGCAGCTTGCGTCATGGAGAGCCTTGGTCAAGGATAATCCTGACCTGATTCACAAGTGAACCAATAACTGACGTAACCAAAAGATTTTGAGTAACAAGCCCCCGGCAAAGCCGGGGGCCTTCATTTGTAAGCCGCTCAAAGCGGCTTTACAAAGACGCTAACGCGGCTCCGTGTCTTGTGCCACCGTTCGGTGGCCAGATTCAGGGCAGATTCAATTACTCCAGTCGAGAGTCTTCTTTCTCCTGATCCTGGATGTAACGCCGAATGACCCCCTCGTCACTCCCAATCGTCGAAACAAAATACCCCCGGGCGCAAAAGTGCTGCCCGACAAAGTTTCGCCTCCTCTGTCCATACACCCGGGCGATGTGAATCGCACTTTTGCCCATTATGTGCCCAATCACCTGGGAGAGCGCGTACTTCGGCGGGATCGCGATCAACATATGCACATGATCTGGCATCAGGTGACCCTCCAGAATCTCGCTCTCCCTACGACGGGCTAACTGCCTGAACACCTCACCCAGGTGCTTTCTCAAACTGACATACAACGTCTTTCTTCGACACTTGGGAATAAACACCACATGGTATTTGCACTCCCAACGGCTATGGCTTAGGCTTTCATACTCGTCCATCGTGAAACTCCTTTTCTCGAGTGTGCTTGGCGGCTCACCCGGATAGTTTCATCGATGGACTCCCGTAAATGTCAAACTTCTACTGCCACCCCGGCAGAGCAGGGGGATTTCCAACGTTTGTTTAAACAACTTTTTATATCAAGCGGTTAAATTATAGATTTCATTCAATGGATGAAATAAAGGGGCTCGGCCCCCTTTACCAGCAGGCTCTGCCTGCAAAAGCACAGATGCTGGAAACTCGCCCGGCATTGTTGTCATGGATGGATCCGCGGGGAACATGCATTCCAGACACGCAGAGGTATGCACGCAAAGGCATACAAGAGATCTGAGCCATGTACCAAAGCTTGACCCGGGCAATACTCCATACTACATATGAGGTCGTGATAATTCCTCCAAGCCGCACCCCACCTCTTCAGGAGATACCATGTCCGGCACGGCAACAGCAGTCACGAAGTCAACCCAGCAAACACATCAGGACAAGTCAGACCGAGCCGGTTCCGACGCTCAGAATCACGCGCTTGAACAAGCTCACGAACGCTACCGAAATCGTAATCCGTTGAGCCTGGCTCAACACCAGAAAGCAGCAAAGGTGATGCCTGGCGGGAATACTCGAACCGTCCTTTTCAGTGACCCGTTCCCTATCACACTGGTCTGCTCGCAGGGATGCCAAGTCACCTCAATCGACGGCGACACCTACATCGACTATCTCGGAGAATTCACCGCCGGCCTATACGGGCACTCCGACCCGGTGATCAGACAAGCCGTTGTCGACGCGCTCGATAGCGGATGGGTCAGGGGAGGGCACATCCCCCAGGAGGAGACGCTCGCCAGCCTGATCTGCTCCAGATTCCCGAGTGTTGAAATGGTCCGCTTCACCAACTCCGGAACCGAAGCCAATCTGTACGCGATTTCTACGGCATGCGCGGTTACCGGGCGATCGAAAGTCATGGTGTTCGAAGGGGGCTATCATGGCGGCGTACTGATGTTTGGTGCAACGCCTAGTCCGATCGTGGCACCGTACGAGTTCGTCCGAGCTCCGTATAACGATTGGGAAGGCACAGAAGCGTTACTGCGTGCCAATGCGGATGACCTTGCATGCGTTCTGATCGAACCCATGCAAGGCTCTGCCGGGTGCATTGTTGCCGAGCCTGCGTTCTTGCAGGCGATCCGAGACTGGACCACAGCGAACGACGTGGTGCTCATCTTTGATGAGGTCATGACCTCCCGGCTTTCTGGCGGTGGATTGCAGCAACTGCACGGCATCACCCCTGACATGACGACACTGGGAAAGTACATCGGCGGCGGTTTTAGCTTTGGCGCATTTGGTGGGCGGCAGGATCTGATGCAGATCTACGACCCGCTACAGCCAGGCTATGTTGCGCATGCGGGCACATTCAACAACAACGTGTTCACGATGAGTGCCGGCGCGGCCGGTTTGAGTCAGGTGTACACCCAGGAAGCGGCTACAGCACTGAACCAGCGGGGAGATGTTTTGCGCACGCGTTTGAATCGCATCGCGCAAAACGCGCCATTTCCGATGCAGTTCACCGGCATAGGGTCCCTCATGAACGTGCACATGACGTCTGAACCGGTACGAAGCATCCGCGATTTAACCCACAGCAACGCAGTGCTTAGAGACCTGTTCTACTTTGAGTTGCTGGAGCAGAATATCTGGCCGACTCGTCGGGGCATGCTCAATCTTTCCTTGCCCATGGGCGACACCGAATTCGATGCACTCGCGCGGGCAGTGCAACGGTTCGTGGACCAGTACGGAAGGCTGTTTGAGGGTGAGCTCAATGCGCGCAAATGAGAGCACACAGTCTGACAACAATGTAGACCAGATGGCCGCGATGGATGATCAGGGACAAATGCGATGAGTACGCGAACATCCTCAGACAGAAGCGAATCTGGCAGCCCATCCCAGTCCTGCACTGCAAGCCATCCTTCCAGTTCAGCAGACGCACGCCCTCGACAAGGAGGCCCGGTTCAGTTCTTCTACCAGAGTCCCACTGAGGCCCGAAGACCCACGGTCGCCAGAGGAGAGGGCATTTACCTCTGGGACACGACAGGCAAGCGATACGTGGATGCATCCTCCGGTCCGATTGCCGTCAACATTGGACATGGCAACCAGCGTGTTATGCAGGCAGCGATGCGCCAGATGGAAAAGGTTTCCTATGCAAGCAGGCTATTCTTTGAGAACGACGCGAACGCGCAGCTCGCCGATCTGATTGCTCAACACGCTGGACCGGGACTGGAACGCGCATTTTTTGTGTCAGGCGGCTCCGAAGCCACCGAAGCTGCGATGAAACTGGCCCGGCAACACGCCGTTGTACGGGGAGAATCGTCGCGCTGGAAGGTTATTTCCCGTAATCCGAGTTATCACGGATCGACGCTCGGTGCAGTCGGCGTGAGCGGAGACTTCGTATCAGAAGGTATGTACGGTGTGATGACCCGGATCATGCCCAAGGCTCCAGCACCGTTTAGCTACCGGATACCGGATGGTCAGACGGCCGAGACCTATGCTATGGCGTGTGCGGACGAACTTGAAAACATCATTGAGCAAGAAGGGCCTCAGACCGTGCTGGCGTTCATCATGGAACCCGTTGGAGGGCTCGCCACAGGCGCGCTGGTATCGACCGAAGCCTACTGCCGCCGAGTCCGGGAGATCTGTACCCGCCATGGTGTACTGCTGATTTTCGATGAGGTCATGAGTGGTGTCGGACGAACAGGTACATTTCTGACCTCGCACCAGTTTCAGAATGTGCAGCCAGACCTGGTGACACTGGCCAAAGGTCTTGCTTCGGGATACACACCGCTTGGTGCAGTGCTTGCATCCCGTTCGATGGTGGAAGAAATTTCATCAACTGGCGGATTCATGCACGGCCACACCTACTCGTCGAATCCGCTCTCATGTGCGATCGGCGTGGCAACGATGCAGGAAACGATTGACAATGATCTCCCTCATAACTCGGCCGTTATGGGCGAGTATCTTCGTGAGAAGCTTCTTGCCCTGCAGACCAGGCACGAAGTGATCGGTGACGTGCGCGGCAAAGGCTTGCTCATGGCGCTGGAGATCGTTTCTGACAAAGCGTCCAAAACTGTTTTCCCGGGGGGCATCAATGCCATCTCGACCATCGTGAACCTTGCCATGCAACGAGGCCTGCTCCTGTACTCACGGCGGACCGCCCAGGGGCGTTACGGAGAATGGCTCATGGTTGCGCCACCTTTGATTGTGACACGCGAGGAGATCGACCTGATCACGGATTTGATTGATAACACGCTGACCGCATTTGCCAATCAGCTCTGAGTAACTAGTGCGGTGAGGTGCACCAATCCATATACATCAAGTCGCTGTGCACCACTCCACGTACACGTATCGCCGATACGGCGGCCCTTCAAGGCCCCTGGCAGCCTGGGACGGCTTGCATCGTTCCATTGAGTTGTTCTTTTTGGAATACTGCTTCGCGGGTGACTGACCTCAACGCCTCGCCTGGTTTACACCGATCCGAACGTTCTCCTTGATGTACGCAGCAGTTCACAGCGTTTATCCGGTCGGGCAGAGCACACCGTATCATGTACGCAATCAGATGCGAAGCCGTTAGCAGACTTGCTCCTGGCGGGGGAGGATGCGTTAATGCGGCACAGCAGTGTCAGCGAGCTATGCCAGCGAGAAAGGCTTTTCGGGGCCTCACCTCGCACAATGCACCATATGACTGGACGGGGAATACGACAACATGACAACTGCAGGCAGCCAGACCGGGTATTCAACAGGCAATGACCTTTCATACCAAGGTCCAGACGAAAACACCAGTACCACGACGGCAGTGGGAGCAGAGCCCGGCCAGGGCCAGAGCAGAGCGCTTGCGACGTTTGTTTCCAGTCTCATGTTTGACGATATTCCTGACGAAGTCATCGCTCGCATGAGAACCAGCATGCTGGACAGTATCGGATGCTGTCTCTATGGGGCGACACTACCCTGGACGCGTCACGTCAGCGACATGGTTGACCTTGAAGAATCCGTGAAGCAGGTCTCGATCTGGGGGACGGATCGCTGGACATCCCTCTCAAATGCAGTGCTGGTCAATTCGACTGCCGGTCATGCGTTTGAGCTGGACGATATCCATAAGGAATCGATCATCCACGCCGGTTCGATTGCAACACCCATTGTGCTCGGCTATGCGCAGCTCGCACGAACCGGATTCTCCCCGACGGTGGGTGATAAGAAACGGGCCAAATCTGTTTCAGGACAGGATGTCTTGACTGGCATGGTTGCCGGCTACGAACTCGGCACCCGGGTCGGTAACGCGGCGACCATGGACCTTTTCTTTCGCGGGTTCCACCCGCAAGGGACATCGGGCGTGTTTGTGGCGGCAGCCTGCGCGGCACGCATGATGAATCTAGACACCGAGCAAACGCTACATGCGCTGGGTATTGTGGGCTCCCAGGCAGGCGGACTGATGGCAGCGCAAGAAGGCGCCATGGTCAAGCGGTTTCATAGCGGCCGGGCAGCGCAGAGCGGTGTTTACTCAGCCCTGCTGGCAGCACGTGGATTCACAGGCATCGAGGACGTTCTGGAGGCACCCTATGGCGGCTATCTGAACAGTTACTCCAGCAAACCGAACTATTCACGACTGCTCGATGGCCTGGGAGTCCAGTGGGAAACGGCAAAGGTTGGATACAAACCTCACGCCTGCGTCACCAGTATTCACAGTGCGCTGGATGCGTTTGCCCATTTGCTTCAAACCCACTCAATCGCCCCGGATCAGATTCGTGAAGTCAGGATTGGCGTGAGCCAGATGACTCACACCCACTGTGCCTGGGAGTACCGGGCGCAAGGCGTCACCGCGGCACAGATGAATCTCTATTACGGTATCGCGGTCACCGCACTGGACGGCATGGCATTCGTTGCCCAGTACGACCAGAGCCGAATCACCGATCCAGCGATCATGAACTTTATCCAGAAGATTCAAGCATCAGTCGACCCGGAGATTGATGCCATGGGCCCTGGCTACCGCCATGCAGCCAGGGTGCAGATTGACCTGACAGACGGTAGAACAGTCCACCACGAGATCCTGAACCGCCGTGGCAGCCCTGAGAATCCCTTGTCCCATGATGAAGTGGTTTACAAGTTCAGACACGTCGTTGGCGGGATTCTGAATAGCTCGACCATTGATGAATACATTCGACTGACCGAAACGATCGACAAAGCGCAAACAGTCGAACCCTTGCTCGCACTGCTTGCCCGACCGCTATAGGGTTCAGGACCAGGTCAGCGGCCTGTGCGTCAGGGACGAAGCAAAGCAGTGAGTTCGCGGATATCTCGAAGTTTCTCGAGACCCAGCAGACGATCAAACGACGCCTTGACGCAAGCAGACGGAAGAGAGACCTGTGCACAGTCGCTGTATTTATCCCACAACTCCGCCGGAGTCATTGGATAGTGAATGCCACGACCCGGAAGGTTATCGACTTTTCTGGACAGAACCGTACCGTTAACGAGGGTGACGCGAACCTCGGCACCGAACTGGTTTGGTGAGTCGTCTGCCATGTCGGGATGCGCGCGAGTCGTAGAACGCGCCATCATGGCCCGGACCTCTGGATCGTGAAATGCATCCCCCTCGAAATCGGCAATCCTCACGGCCTGACTGACCAGTGCCCGGCACACGGCATATTGAGCCGAAAATTTTGCGGCCATAGGCGTTCCCGGATCCGGATCATCGGTATGGACCAGGCGTCGCTTGTGTAACAGGATCTCGATGGCCTGAACATCCTCAAGAGAAAATGCCTCCTCCTTGCGCAGTTGCAGCATCATGGTCACGGCAGGAATAGCGCTACCACAGCTTGGAAACTGCTTCAGACCCATCTGCTCGCCAAGCACCTCAAGCGGATCAGCCCAGTCCTCGAATATTCTGTCGGGGTTGAAGTTGCCTGTACCGTTAAAGACATTGAAAAATCCCTGCTTGTGCTCAAAGGCAGTGGTGTTGGCATCAAACCCTTCGCGCGCCAGCAGGACGGCGAGCAGGCCGTTGCGCGCACACTGGCCGACATGCAATGGCTTGACCATCGTCCCGAAATTGGCTTTGATCCCACTCGCCATGGAGGTGGCGATCGCCAGCGCAGTCGCCATCTGCGCCTGAGACAGACTCAACAGGTAACCGCATGCTGCCACCGTCCCGAAGATACCGATGGTCGCAGTTGGATGCCATCCCTTGTCGTAGTGATGAAAATTCACGGATCGGGCAACACGAATCTCGGTTTCAATCCCGATCACATAAGCCCGGATGAGATCCAGTCCGGAACGCGCCTCCTGCTCAGCCAGCGCCAGCAACGAGCAGACAAGCGGAACCGACTGATGACCGCCCATTGGCTGGCTGAAATCATCGTAATCCAGCGCATGCGACGCGGTCGAGTTGACCATGGCAGCATCGAGCAGGGTTGCCCGTAATCGTGTACCAAGAATACTTGCCGGTCCGGACTCGCCAGAGACACCGATGGCCGCCATCAGTTTGCGAACACTCGCTTCATTCACACCCGCCAGTGTGACACCGACGGTATCCAGTATCGCCAGTCTGGATGACTCAATCGCCTGCTCAGAAATACGGTCAACCTCAAAACTCACAATTCGACGGGCCAGCTCAACGGCGACGGGATCGCTTCGGGATGCTACAGACATGTTTGATACGCTCAATCGGAAAGTTCGATGGATTCAGGGATACTGGTCAGTGTGTCGACAGCGAACAGGAACAGGCTCGGAGCCATCCAGAGATTGCCACTGCGCTGGAGTGGTCCCGAGACCACCGTTTCGACATAAAGACGGCTCGCCAGTGTCCCTGGACCCAGAAACAATGCGCCCGGACATCACTGTCACAGGCGCATCATAAAAACGGGTGGATCGGATCGATCTGCAGTGAACTCGGTGAATCACATCGATCTGATTGCTCTGGCAGAGTCAGGTCCGATGCAAGCTCATCAGCGAAATCGACTGATCACACCCACACCTGCATTGTTCACATCAGTTGAGCTTGATACCACGCTCTTGAATGATGGCAGACCACATTTGCGACTCGCTGTCGATGATCCTGGCAAGTTCCTCGGGCGTCGAGGTTTCAATATCCAGGCCCACCTTGCTCAGGCGCTCCTGCACATCCGGGTTCTTGAGAGCCTTGACGATTGCCTGGTTCCACCACTGTACTGTCTCGGGCGGCATGCCAGCCGGTCCGATGAATGCGTACCAGTTGGTTGCGTTAAATCCTGGATAGAGTTCGCCCAGCGCAGGGATGTCCGGATAATGGATCGAACGCGTTTCACCAGACGATGCGATGGGGATCAGCGCACCAGATTCGATGTGCGGCTTGACTGAAGAGGGTACGCCAAAGTAGGCATCCACCCGACCGGTGATCAGGTCGTTCATTGCGGGTGCTCCACCCTTGTACGGGATGTGCAGCATGTCAATGCCAGCCCGCTGGTTGAGCATCTCGCCTGCCATGTGCGAAGCAGCACCAATCCCTGAAGAGCCGTAGTTCACCTTGCCAGGATTCTTCTTTGCGTACTCGATGAACTCGTCAAATGTCTTGACACCTAACGAAGACGGAACCACCAGGATGTTGGGAAAGTTCACGGCCATCGAGATTGGGACAAAGTCCTGCTTCACATCAAAGCCGACTTTTGACAGATGAGGCAGCACCGTGAGCGGCCCCACGGAAGTCAGCATGATGGTGGATCCATCCTTGGGTGCCGTCAACAGACTCTGCTGGGCCACTACACCACCGGCACCGGGACGGTTCAATACTGCAATCGCCAGCCCCTCATTGTCCAGGCCAACCTGGTTGGCAACAGTACGGGTCGTGGTGTCAGTACCACCACCAGCCGAGAAGCCAACCATCATGGTTGCGTTCTCGAACGGAGCCTTCTGGGCTGACACGGGTGCAGGCGCAATGCTCATCGCCATTGCACCGGTCAGTAGCGCGACTGCCGACAGCTTGTGAAGACTGGGCTTGTTCATGATTTATCTCCGGTATGGACTGAAAGAACGATATATTGATCATCACTAGTGTCCGGTTAAACCGGTAATTTTTTCAGTGAAAGCCAGTATTGGCGCGGCTTTCGAGACGATTTTGTTTGGTGCCGATTTGAAACTGAATTCTTCATTTTTGAGTACTTTCGAAAGGGTAGACCTTTTGGGAGTGGCTCATGAACGTCGGCAAGACCTTGTTTGCGCAACTCATGGAGTTCGTGCCCTGGACGAGCTTTGGCCGGATTGTCGAGCGCTACGGTGGCAACACACGGGTTCGCCGGTTGAGCTGTGCAGAGCAATTTCGAGTCATGGCCTTTGCGCAGTTGACCTGGCGAGAAAGTCTGAGAGATATCGAAGTCACGCTCGGTGCACATCCCAGCAAGCTCTACGGTATGGGCTTTCGTCACAGCATTCGTCGCTCGACCCTGGCCGATGCCAACGAGTCTCGGGACTGGCGCATCTGGTCCGATCTTGCGGCGTTGCTGATCAAACGTGCCCGCAAACTGTACAGCGACACGGATCTGGTCGGCCTCGATCTCAAGAACACAGTCTATGCACTGGACTCCACTACGATCGACCTCTGCCTGAGTCTGTTCGACTGGGCCAGCTTTCGACAGACCAAAGCAGCGGTCAAGATGCATACACTGCTCGATCTTCGAGGAAGCATCCCGGCTTTCATCCATATCAGCAACGGCAAGATGCACGACGTCAACGTGCTCGACGTCATGCCTGTGGAGGCAGGTTCGTTCTATGTCATGGACCGCGGCTACCTCGACTTTGCTCGTCTGTTTGCGATGCATCAGCGCGGCGCGTTCTTTGTCACCCGAGCCAAGTCCAATACCCGGATGCGAAGGATCTACTCGCGGCGTACCGATCGACAGAGTGGCGTCATCTGCGATCAGACGGTGGTGTTCAACGGATTTCTTGCCGCACGACACTACCCAGAGCAACTGCGAAGGATCCGGTTCAAAGATCCCACGACGGGCAAAACGCTGGTCTTTCTGACCAACAACTTTGCGCTCGCGCCCCTGACGATTGCCACGCTTTACAAGAATCGCTGGCAGGTCGAACTGTTCTTCAAGTGGATCAAGCAACACCTCAGGATCAAGAAATTCCTGGGCAACAGCGAGAACGCGGTCAAGACGCAGATCTGGTGCGCTGTCTCGACCTACGTACTGATTGCCATTGTGAAAAAGGAACTTCAAATTGAGGCCTCACTCTACACTTTGCTACAGATTCTGTCGGTGTCTGTCTTCGAGAAAACCCAGCTTTTATGCGTCTTTCGAGAGACTGATGACCAGAATGAACGAACCGATCTTCCTAAGCAATTGAAATTATTCGAAAGTTAACCGGACAGCAGTGATTGATCATCAAACTTCGAACGTTGAAACTACCCGTACTGATCCTGGGCGGTCAGAACAGTATGCATGGAGCATACCGCACGCAGCTAACTGAACAATCGCATCACAAAGTGCAGGCTGTGACACGGTAGGGGCTGGCAACGCGGTACTGCGTACACTTTCCTGAACACCTG
The DNA here is from genome assembly GCF_003058465.1 of Orrella marina. NCBI lineage: Bacteria > Pseudomonadati > Pseudomonadota > Betaproteobacteria > Burkholderiales > Alcaligenaceae > Orrella > Orrella marina. The sequence goes on from NZ_CP028901.1 coordinate 1,033,427, forward strand.
GTACTACTAACATCGCACTTCGCCTGATATGGCTGCGCCAAGGCTAACAGCAAAATCAACAATTTTGCAGATTAGACAACCCTGAGTGTTCCGCGTGATGGACCAGACAGCTGAAATGTTTCAGAAATCAGACAAACATCGGTCGTAGCGTGGGCGCGTCGCTCCAGACAACTCAACCGAATATCCCGTCACTCACATCCACTGACTTCCAGACACGCTTGCGTACTCGTTGCGGTACTCGTTGCTGGATAAATCCCTGGAACTCTGACGAGCGGACGTCCCTGGAGCGCTGCCCGTGGGCAACATCCCTCATGTCTCATACTGCCGGCTAATTCCCGGCTAATTCCCGGCTAAGCAGGCCACTTCGCACGTACCTTCTCTCAATGATCACACACGATCCTGTTGCCCGACATCATGCCGCCGTGCATACTGCACATTCGTTCTCTGGGCCCTCGCCGAGGTGGTGGTAGGAGTGATGCATCAAGTCAAGACGATGAAAGCGAAATGACGAGAGGCCCTGGCGCCAGATCGCCACCATCGCAAGCGCCGGCACAACTCCGATGGCTCGACGTGTCGACCAATCGCCGTGGCAGGAACCAGTACGAACACCAGACAACCTAACGTGGAAAGCAGCATCGTGGACAGAATTGAACAGACCCGGCTGACAGCACTCGCTGTCAGTGCCTTGCAGTCGTACGGACTGAGCCCGTCGCATGCCGAACAAACTGCCGAGATTCTGGTCCTGGCCGATATGTTTGGCCTGCATACCCATGGATTGAGCCGCGTGCAGTCCTATGGTGAACGCATCGAGCTTGGCGGCGTCAAGCGTGACCCCGACATTCGTATTGAAGAGGTCGGGCTGGCCATGAGTCGAGTGGATGGGGACGACGCCATTGGGCCGCTGGTCGGACAAATCAGTCTGCGCCAGGCAATGCAACAGGCACGCCACGCCGGGGTAGGGGCTGTGTTCGCCCGCGCCAGCAATCACTTCGGGCCGATCGCACCGTATTGCTACCTGGCAGCACAGGAAGGTTTCGCTTCCTTCATCTGCAGCAACGCCAGCCTGACGATAGCCCCTTGGGGCGGCAAGGAATCAAGGCTGGGTAACAGCCCTCTGGCGTTTGGCGTTCCCAACCCTGGGGGAGATCCCTTCATTCTCGATATGGCCTTAAGCGTGGCCGCGCGCGCCAAGATACGTCAGGCCATGCAGAAAGGAGAGTCCATTCCCGACACCTGGGCCACCGATATCGAAGGGCGACCGACCTCCGATCCGGCCAGGGCCTTGAGCGGGTTTCTGCTCGCCATTGGGGGACACAAAGGGTATGGGCTCGCGCTGGCCGTGGATCTGTTTGCAGGATTGCTATCCGGTTCGTCTTACCTCACTCACGTGAAGTCCTGGTCTGATGAGCCGGGTGAGCCATCGAAACTTGGCCATTTTTTCTTGCTGATCGATACGCGCAAACTGGGTTCCACAGAGTGGCTGACCGAGCGGATGCAGGACTTTGCAGGGATTCTGCATGACACCCCGGCATCGGATCCGGACCGTCCAGTGATTGTCCCTGGCGAAATCGAGCTCGATCGTTATCGACAGGCGCTTGCTGAAGGGGTGCCTGTATCCGAGCAGGTCCTTGCACACCTGCAATCACGGGCCAGGTGAGTACTTGAAGCCAGGTGCGCAGCCCGGATTCGAAATCCGGGCTGATTAGGATGTGAGACAGCTCAATGAGTCTGGCGACACCTTGTTCTCTGATCTGAGGTTCGCCAGATAGTATTATTGTTTACTAATTTATAGAATATTCCTTAAAACACAGCCGCTGATCGAGCGTCGCACCTGATCGTTGAGCTGACCCGGCTACTGGCCCATATTTCAGACACCCATGACAACTGACCCGCGTTTTTTTAACAAGAATCTGGTTCTTCTCATCCTGTGCCAGGGACTGTTTCTGATCAACAACGTCACTTTCATCGCTATCAACGGACTGGTCGGGTTCAACCTGACCCCCATTCCCTGGATGGCGACCTTGCCCGTCATGGGTTATGTGGTCGGTGGGGCGCTCTCGACTTCGCTAGTGGCCAGGACGCAAAGCCGCTATGGACGCAAGCGATCGTTCCAGATCGGTTTGCTGGTGGCAATTTTATCGTCGCTCATCTGTGCCTATGCGGCCTGGAGCCAGAGTTTCTGGACTCTGGTTGCAGGAACCTTCATCGCGGGCTACTACAGTGCCAATGGCCAGCTCTACCGCTTTGCGGCCCCTGAACTGACAGCTGCCACCCATCGCGAGAAAGCCATTTCCTGGGTACTTGCTGGGGGTCTGATCGGCGCGGTCGCTGGACCCAACCTTGCTTCATGGTCCAAGGACATCATGGCTGTCCCATTCCTGGGCCCCTATCTGGTTCTCACGATTGTCGGGATCACCGGGTTGATCGTCATGACCCAGATCTCGTTTCCAGATGAAGTGAGGTCGCAAACCACGAGCAGTTCGGGCCGACCACTGTCAGAGATCATCAGTCAACCCATCTTCATCGTTGCAATGATCGGTGGCTCGCTGGGATACGGCGTTATGAATCTTCTCATGGCGGCCACTCCGCTTGCCATGGATGTGCAAGGCTTCTCGTTTGCCGAATCGGCAACCGTTATCCAGTGGCATGTGATCGGCATGTTTGCCCCGGGATTTTTTACAGGTTCACTCATCAAGCGCTACGGCACACTGGAAGTGATGTGGGTGGGACTGCTGCTGAACATTGTCTGTGTGGTGGTGGCACTCTCGGGTACCTCCTATGAGCAGTTCCTGATTTCTCTCTTCTTGCTAGGTGTTGGGTGGAACTTCCTCTTCACAGGGGCAACCAACCTGGCGATGCAGTCCTACAGACCTGAAGAGAAAGACAAGGCCCAGGCTGCCATCAACTTCAGCGTGTTTTTCATCATGGCCGTTTCATCCTTCAGTTCCGGTGCACTGGTCACCACGCGAGGCTGGTTCTGGCTCAATGTGGGTTCCATCGTGCCGCTGGTCGTGATCGCAGTGGGTCTGACCTGGCTCTGGACCATGCGCCGTCAGGAAAGAATCAGAACCGCCTGAAGAAAGCAGTCGGTCATGACATTAACCCGATATGTGACGACTGACGGGTGACGACTGACGGGTGCTGACCGGGCCAAACCGGCACCTGGCGGATTTCGGGCGACGCGTTTGCGCCGAGCGGGCGAATGTGGCGCGGTCTGCTGCCTTACCGTGTCTGTTTCAGTCGATTTCACCGGAAAGGATGCAATGAAGCTCAGCCACCTGAAAGCACTTTGCGAAATCATTGACAAAGACTTGCATTTGTCTGACGCAGCTTTTGCACTACATCGTTCGCAACCGGCCTTGAGCAGACAAATCCAGCAACTTGAAGAGGATCTCGGCACGATTCTGTTTGAACGGAGTCGAAACAGACTACTTCGACTCACGCCCCATGGTGAGTTTATTGTCGAGGTTGCTCGCCGCATCGTAGGAGACGCGAGCAACCTTCGCCGGTTCGCGCAAGACGCCAAAGACCAGGACGTCGGTACGCTGACATTAGCCACAACCCACACGCAGGCCCGCTACACGCTACCTCGGACAATCCAGCGTTTCATGGCTCAGTATGATCGAGTAGAGCTCACGTTGTTGCAGGGAAGCCCCGTCCAGTGTTGCGACATGGTCGCCAGGGGGCAAGCTGATCTGGCCGTCTGTGCAGAAGTGTACGATCGGGACGATGTCATTCAGTTGCCCTGCCATCAGATGCAGCGCATTGTTGTTACGCAACCAGGCCATCCATTGCTGAGCCGACACCCGCTGACACTTGGGGACATTTGCCAGTATCCCCTCATCCTCTACGGAGAGGGCTTCAACGGTCGATCTGTGGTTGACAGTGCGTTTCAAGCCGCGGGATTGACACCCAAAGTCACACTCAGTGCAATTGACGCCGACGTCAGCAAGACTTATGTCGAAATGGGGCTTGGCATCGCGATACTGGCCTCGGTCACCTTCGATCCGGACAAAGATACAGGATTGCGCAGAGTGGATGCGAGTCACCTGTTCAGCTCTAGCAGCTTGTGTGTCGTAATGCGCCCGAATAGTTACCTGCGAAACTTCACGTATGAACTGATTCGATTATTTGCTCCGCATATCACCCGGATTCAGATCCAACAGGCGCTAAATCGCACCAACTTGCCATACAGCCAAACGCCCAGTCTGTAGCCTGAGTCCGGTTTCAGTATGTGAATCTTGCATTCTGACATGCAGATTTGCATTTGCCCTGACATTCTCTGCAACCTATTGTTGTCTCCTGTCGGCGTTTGCTGCTAGACCACAAGGAGACAAATATGAAACATTCATTGATCAGTTCAAGCCTCGCGATGTCAATCCTGTTGCTTCTTTCCACCAGCGCAAGTCATGCGACAACAGATAACTTTCCAGACAAGCCTGTTCACCTGATAGTTGGGTTCGGTGCGGGTGGCGGGACAGATGTGGTTGCACGCGCCATCGCAAAACAGCTATCTCTGGAGCTGGGGCAGTCTGTTGTCGTTGAGAACAGGCCCGGCGCCGGCGGATCGATTGGCGCGAGCTATGTTGCCCGGGCAAAACCAGATGGCTACACGCTACTCTTCACCAGTGCAAGCAGCGTCACCATCAGCCCGGCCATCAACCCGAAACTCGATTACACGCAGAGCGACTTCACACCGGTTGCGCAGGTAACGACCGCCCCGTTGTTACTCGCTGTCAACAAGGATCTGGGGATTCGTTCGGTTTCTGACTTGATCGCCAGGACAAAAGAGAATCCTGGCGCTTTGAACTTCGCCTCGTCTGGTCTTGGTTCTGGCCCGCATCTGGCAGGTGTTTACTTCCAGCAGGAGGCGGACGTTGACCTGACCCATGTGCCCTACAAAAGCGGCGCAGCGTCCGTGACGTCTGTCCTTGCTGGTGATACACAGGTCACGTTCGCGACAACGCCCACCTCGCTTGGCTTGATCCGGAGTGGCGAACTGGTTGGCTTGGCAGTTACTACCCGTGAGGCGACTGCTCTCGTGCCAGAACTGGAGGGCATGGCACAAGCTGGGCTGCCAGGCTACGAGATCTTCCAGTGGAATGGCGTCTTTGCGCCTGCCAACACGCCACAAGACGTTGTCGAGAAGCTCTTCACTGCCATAGAGTCTGCCATGATGAATGAAGAAGTTCAAAAGAATATTCAATCGGCTGGCACCGACGTGAAGGTTTCTGCGTCGCCAGCAGCGTTTTCTGAGTTCCTTCAGGAAAACAACAAGTTCTGGAGGGATCTGGTTAAAAGTAGTGGCGCAATCATCAACTGAGCGACAGGATTGCTCCACTATGCCATGGAGGCAGACGCCCTCCATGGCATAGTTCAGTTCGCAGGCGAGGCTCGCGTTCGAACCGGCGGGAAAATTCATAAAAGGAACATCATATGCAGGCGTTTGAAGGAATTCGGATTATTGATCTGACACGGGTTCTTGCAGGACCCTACCTTTCCTACCAGTTTGCTCTGCTTGGAGCAGACGTCATCAAAGTCGAGCCAGTCATAAAAGGCGAGTCCACTCGCTGGCGTTCCGAAGGTGATGTGATTCTTGGCAATGCGGGCATGTCTCCATCATTCATTACGCAGGGTTCCAACAAGCGCTCGCTGACGCTGGACATCGATACACCGAAAGGGCAGGAGATTTTCCTGAAACTGGTGCAAAGTGCTGACGTCGTTATCGAAAACCTTCGAACGGGCTCAATGGCCCGACGGGGTATCGGGTATGAAGATGCCAGAAAGGTCAATCCCGGCATCATTTATTGTTCGGTGACTGGTTATGGACAGAAGGGCCCCAAGGCAAGGTACCCGGCATACGATAGTGTGATCCAGGCAGCCTCAGGACTGATGAGTGTCACGGGAACCGATGCGAGTGGTCCTTTGAAAGCGGGGCCACCCGTTGTGGATTACGCAATGGGTCACGCAGGTGCATTTGCCGTTGCGGCCGCACTGTTTCACCGGCAACGAACCGGTCAGGGCCAGCACATCGATCTTTCGATGCTCGACACAAACCTGAGTCTGATGGCCTCCTTGCTAACCACGCACATGAATAGCGGCACAGTGCCAGGGCGGCGAGGAAACGAAGCCCCAAGTCGCTCTCCGGCATCCACCACATTCGAAACAAGCGAAGGATTGCTGGCAATCGCAATCAACGAACAACACCAGTTCGAACACCTGATGCAAACAGTCGGACTCGGCGACTGGCTCGGCGATGAAAGATTCAAAGATGCGGCAACGCGACGCCAACATACCGAAGTGTTGCGAGACGCCATCGCTCGTGCACTGTTGAGGCACCCGGCTAGTCACTGGGCATGTGCCCTGAACGAGGCCGGGGTGCCAGCAAGCGAGGTCGTCACGGTTGACCACGTCGTCAAAGATCCGCAGGTCGCAACGCGCGCCTATTTCAAATCTTTCTCTGCCGATGAGTGCGGTCTGTCGAAAGGCATCACCGTACCTCTGGCAACAGCCTACAAGTTCGAGACTGACGGACCCGAGATCCGGACACCCCCGCCCCGTGTGGGTGAGCATACCGAGGCGATACTCATGAATCTCGGATATAACGAAGAAACGATTGATTCTCTGCGCAAGTCCAGCATCGTCTGACCCGGGTGATTCCAGGTGATTCCAGGTGATTCCGCGCAATCCGGTTCCGATTCCCCTGGCGCGAAATGTCAGGTGAGAAAGCGCACGGTGAAGAAGTGAAGGCTGAAGGTGCGAGGTTGGGGGGACCCCCAGTAACTCAGGCCCTGGTGCCAGAGCGCGGTTCAGCGGCCGGTCAAAAGACCGGTCAAGCTGCCTGCATCCTTTTACGGCGTCTTGCCAGCCTCGGTATTGCCTTGCTCATTCGCCCGTTCCCTGGTCTTGTCCGACTGCTTTTGCAGTTCGCGCAGGACATCCCGTTTGATGGCTGCCCGCATGAGCAACATCGCTGTGATAGGGGAGGTGATGATCAGAAAAAAGCTCACCAACAGGGTGTGGGCTACAAACCTGTCTTCGGTAAAGAACGCGGTCAATATGATGGCGACCACCACACAAAACGACGCCAGCGTGTTGCCCAGGGTAGGGGCATGGATGCGGCTGTAGAAGTCGCGCAGGCGGATGAGTCCCAGCGATCCCGTGAACGCAAAGAACCCGGCGATCACCAGTAGCAGCGAGACAATGATCTCGGCCCACAAGGGCAGGTCTGTCATCATGGCTCGATCACCTCCCCACGCAACAGAAACTTTGCCATCGCAACCGACCCGACGAAACCAAACACGCAGATCAGCAAGGCCACATCAAAGTACAGTGCAGAATCAAATCTCAGACCCAGTGTGAGCAACACCAACATGCCGTTGATATACATGGTGTCAAGTGCCAGCACCCGGTCTGCCATGGTGGGGCCCGTGCTCAGACGGTACACCGCCAGCATGATGCCCAGCACAAAACAGCCCAGCGCGAAGATGGAGGCCAGATTGACAATCGAGCTCACTTGAATATCTCCTTGAGCGGACGTTCATAATCGTGCTGAATCTTGTGAATCCAGTGCGCTTCATCCTTCAGGTCGAGAACATGCAGGGTCAGCAGACCTTCTTCCTGAACGAATTCGGACCAGACTGTACCCGGGGTGTAAGTGATGATGCACGACAGTGCCGCCAGTCCATGAGGATCGGTCATGGTAAGTGGAATCCTGATGAATCCCGGCGTAGCCTGATCCCGGGTGAACCAGACAATCCTGGCCACTTCCATATTCGAGCGCAGCACATCGAGTGCGACTCTGAACACCAGTTTCAAGGCCACCAGCGGACTCGATAGCCTGGCTCTGAGCGGGCGCAACGCATACGAACCGAACCCGAAGAAAAGTGCCAGAATCAACCCCAGCACAATGTTGCCGACAGACAGGCTGTCATTGAGCAGTAGCCAGAGTCCCAGCAGCAACGTCGGTAGATAAAACCATTGCATCAGGCTCCTCATGGCAAACGCTCCGAGGAAATGATTGTGCGCCCCGGGTTCTGGCTCAGAACCGCATCAATATAGGCGCCAGGATTGTCCAGATAACTGGCCGTTCGATCCAGATACTGCATGACCGGGCCGGCCCAGACCGACATGGCAATGGTGACCACGATCAGCAAGGTCACCGGTGCGGCTTCGCTCACTCGCAGTCGCGGAATGATCAGATTGCTCGAGTTCCAGAACAAACGAACACCGGTGCGAGACAGCGCAATCAGACTCGCAAAACCGGAAAATACGACAACACCCATGAAAATCCAGGTGTTGTCGCGCAAGGTGCCGGCATCGGTCTGAAGCGCGGCAGCGATCAGTGTGAACTTGGCCACAAAACCCGATAGGGGAGGCAGCCCGGCAATGATCAGTGCGCACGCCACAAACGACAGTCCCAGAAATGCCATCACCGCGGGCATGGCTACGCCGACCACGTCGTCGCTCTTGTCGGCCGCTTTGGGGTCAGTGAGTTTGAATGCCTCCAGACTGACGGCGAGCACCTGTGCACCAAAGCGCTGGGTACGCCCGATCATCTCCAGCAACATGAAAAACGCACCAAGACCCAGCACCGACGAGATGAGGTAGAACAGGGCCGGACCAGTCAACATCACGCCAGGCATGCCGAGTGCCGCAAACAAGGTGCCCGAGGACATGATGGCGCAATAGCTGGCCTGACGCTGCGGGGGCTGGGTGGCAATGACCCCGACCACCCCAAAGCACAGGGTTGCAATGCCGAGCGGAAACATCCATTCACCACCAAATCCGGCAGGCGCACCCGTCGGAAGCAACAATGAACCGATCCGCAGCATGGCATACACGCCCACTTTGGTCATAATCATAAACACGGCAGTCACCGGAGCGGCGGCCGCAGTATACGTCGCGGGTAGCCAGAAGTTCAGTGGCCAGGCAGCCGCCTTGGTCAGAAAGGCAATGCCGAGGATCGCAGCTCCGGTTTCGAACAACCGTCTGTCTGGCCCGCTCAGTTCACCCGCGCGTGCCGCGAGATCGGCCATGTTCAATGACCCCGCAATGCCATAAATGATCGCCATGGCGATGAGCAACAGAAACGACGCCACCAGGTTGACGGCGACATAATGCAGGCCCGCCCGTACACGCTGACGTCCGGAGCCGTGCAATGCCAGTCCATAGGATGCAGCCAGCAGCACTTCAAAGAAAACGAACAGATTGAACAGATCGCCGGTCAGGAATGCACCGTTCAGACCCATCATCAGGAACAGGAACAGGGGATGAAAGTGCACACCTGCGCGATCCCACTTGGTGATGGCGTATAGCCAGGTTGCCAGCCCCAGCACGGAGGTCAGGAGCAGCATGATCGCTGACAACTGGTCAACAACAGCCACAATGCCAAAGGGTGCCGGCCAGTCACCGAGCAGATAGACACCGACGCCATCGGGCCACGGCCCTGTGACGTAGCCACCCACATAGAGAAGCAGAGCAATGGCGATAGCGAGCTGAGTCAGAATCGCAACCAGCCCCAGGAGCGTGCGCAATGCGTGGCTGCTATCACGCAACAACAACATGAGCGCCCCTACCAGCAGCGGGACGATGACAGGGAAGATAGGCAGATGACTCATGAGACCGGTCACTTGTTGGTCTCCCTTCCATCAACGTGATCGGTTCCGGTCAAGCCGCGGGCTGCCAGCAGGATCACCAGAAACAATGCCGTGGTCGCAAATGCAATCACGATGGCGGTAAGTACCAGAGCCTGCGGCAACGGATCGGCATAGTGCGCCACATCAGCAGCCCAGTCGGTATCGATCACCGGCGGAGAGCCCAGCGTGATGCGCCCCATCGCAAAAATGAAAAGATTCACTGCGTAAGAGATCAGCGACAGTCCAATAATGACCTGAAATGTTCTGGGCCGAAGCAGCAACCAGACTCCCGAACCTGCCAGAACACCGATGGCCAGAGACAGTATCAGTTCCATGTCAGTGCCCTTCCTTCAGATCAGGTGTCGAGCCAGGCGTGGTAGTTGCTGATGACCCAAAAACAGCTTTATCTTCAAGTAACTGAGCGTTGTTGTCTGCATTTTTTCTACCAGTCCCGTGGCCGGCATTTCGGCTGGCTTTCAGGCCGTTCTTTCTGCCTCCGCGGTTATCCACTCTGTTTGAGGTCCGACGGTGCACGCGTATTGACTGGTGCGCGAGTGCAATCAGCATCAGGACCGTGGCACCGATCACCAGCGTGTAGACCCCGATATCGAATAGCAACACCGATGACAAATGAACGTGACCGATCAGGGGCAACGCCAGATCCAGTGCGACCGACGACAGGAATGGCTTGGACACCCACCAGACCAGCATGGCGGCGCTACCCGCAGCCAGCAGGCCAGCACCGAGCAGAGTCTGAGGGTGAAGATTCTGGCGCGACTCCACCCAGATCACACCGCCTACCATGTACTGAATGATGATAGCAGTGGCCATGATGAGGCCACCGACAAATCCACCGCCAGGCAAATTGTGACCACGAATCAGAAAATAAATCGACACCATGGCGGCCAGCGGTAGCAGCAGTCGTACCAGCACTGAAGGAATTCGCATCACGCCGTCAGGCAGCAAGGCATCGGTACTCGGCTCACCGAACCGGTCTGACAGGGTGTGATCAGGAACATTGAACTGTCGAGCCTTGGGTAGTTGCAACGTCTCTGGAGGGGGCCGAAACCGCCTGAGCAGTGCGTAGACCGTGAGCGCGACAATCGCCAGCACGGTGATTTCGCCAAACGTGTCGAATGCCCTGAAGTCGACCAGAATCACGTTCACCACATTGGCCCCGCCACCTAGCGGAATGGACTGCTCCACAAAGAAAGATGACACTCCATCAGGCCGTGGCCGGGTCATGATGGCATAGGCAATCACGGTGAAACCGAGTCCGGCCGCAATCGCCAGAATGAAGTCGCGTGAACGCCGCAAGAACGCAAACACCACATTGCGGATTGCGGTCTCGTCCTCTCCCTCAACCGGGACCCGCGGTGGCAACCAGCGCAGACCGAGCAGGATCAGCACCATGGTAACCACCTCGACAGTGAGCTGGGTCAGTGCCAGATCCGGTGCAGACAGCCAGGCAAACGTGATGACCGTACAGAGCCCGGCACCACCCGCAAGCAGCAGCGCAGAAGGGCGATGATACTTGGCGCGCACCGCGGCACCAATCGCGCAAGCCACGCCGCCAATCCACAGCATGGCAAAGAACGGCTCCGGCGTGGTCCAGACTTCTGGCTTGAGCCACTCACCGCGCAACAGCGGTAGCATCGCGACCAGCAGTGTCACAAGCACAAGGATGAACAACTGCACCTGCAGGCGTGGCGACTGGGTCCACTTCAAGACAAATCCACTAAACCGGTCGAGCCACTCCATTATGGCTTCAAAAACTGCCTCGCCATTGAGGCGGTGAATGAACGGCGTTTTTCCGGGATGAGAATGCTGGCGGGCTCTGAACAGGTAGAACACTGCAATCCCGCAGACCAGCGCGACAAAGCTCATCAACAAGGGCAGGTTGAGCCCGTGCCAGACCGACAGGCTGTAAACCGGCGCATTGTCGCCAAGCAAAGCATCGACCGCGGAATGCAGGAACACACCCGGCAGCACCCCTGGAAGCATCCCCACCACCAGGCAGGTCAGCACCAGAATCGCGCTCGGGATCAGCATCATAAGCGGCGGCTCATGGGGTGCACGCGGCAGGTCCTGCGCAGGCTTGCCAAAAAACACAGTGCGGATGAATCGTAACGAGTACGTGACACCGAGGGCGCCTGCAACCACTGCCAGCAAAGGTAAACCCACGCCGACCATGCCATGCTCACTGGCATAGACTGTCTCGGCAAAGAACATCTCTTTGGAAATGAAACCATTCAGGAGCGGCACCCCCGCCATGGCGGCTGCGGCAACCACTGCCAGCGTGGCCGTGATCGGCATGCTGCGCGCCAGCCCCGACAGACGCTGCATGTCGCGCGTACCGGTTTCATGATCGACAATCCCCGCCGCCATGAAAAGTGACGCCTTGAAGGTGGCGTGGTTGATGATGTGAAACACCGCCGCCACCAGCGCGAGCGTGCTGTTCATACCCAGCAGCAACGTGATCAACCCAAGATGACTGATCGTGGAGTAGGCCAGCACGCCCTTCATATCCGTCTGAAACGTCGCGGCATAAGCGCCAAGCAACAGACTGGCCGCACCGGCAGTACCCAGAATCAACGTCCATTGCGGGGTACCTGACAGAACCGGCCACAGAAGCGTCAGCAGAAAGACGCCAGCCTTGACCATGGTCGCCGAGTGCAGATAAGCCGAGACAGGAGTGGGTGCAGCCATGGCGTTGGGCAGCCAGACGTGAAATGGAAACTGCGCGCTTTTTGTGAGTGCGCCCAGGGCAACCAGAATCACGATCGCGGTGTACCACTCATGGTTACGGATGACATCACCGGCTGCGTACACATCGTCCAGATCGTAGCTACCGACCACATGTCCGAGCATCAGCATGCCCGCAAGCAGACACAAGCCGCCCGCACCAGTGATCGTGAGTGCCATACGAGCCCCACGCCTGGCATCAATCCGGTGATGCCAGTAGGCAATCAGCATGAACGAAGACAGACTGGTCAACTCCCAGAAAATCGCCAGCTGCACCAGGTTGCCCGACATGACCACACCTAGCATCGAACCCATGAAGGCCAGAAAGAACGCAAAAAAGCGTGCGACCGGATCGTCGGGCGACATGTAGTAGCGTGCGTACAGGGAAATCAGAGCGCCGAGTATCGTGATGATCATGCCAAACAGCCAGGTAAACCCGTCTAGCCTCAGGCTCAGGTTCACGCCGTGTTCGGGCATCCAGGCCACGCTGGCGCGCGAGACTTCACCGTCAAGAATGGATGGGAAGTGGCTTGCGAGCAGAACAGCACAGGTCAGTGCGATCATTCCGCCAAGCCATGACTCGAGCTTGCGAGCATTCTCGGGCAGGCATGCGGCAACCAGACTTCCCAGAAATGGCAATGCAAGGATCAGAACAAGTGTCATCAGGCAGTGGGAGGAGTGTAACTGGCGGAAAGTGGACTAAAACCCACCCAATGATACGATGAAAAAAAACAACTTTAAGGCCAGATGCAACATTTTTTAACGTAGTTTGCGCTGAAAGCGATCGTTTGACGACTGCCTGGCATCCATCTGCCCATCAGCAGTCACCTCGCTGATGGGCTGAGTGGCGTTTCATCCGTCTACAGGCAAGTCAGACCATCAGGCCAGACCATCAGGCCAGACCATCAGGCCAGACCATCAAGCCAGCTTTGCTGACTGCACAGGTGCAGGTCAGAGGCCGGGATCTATAAAGCAAAGAATGACAAATCGTACACACAGCATAAAAGCACGGCGTGCACCATTCACACCAGTCGCTGCACTCAAGGCCATCTGACCTCGAAAGGCAGAACGTCCACAAACTCCTCATCCGTAGAGGAGTCGTCACGCCACATGAAGACGGCGAACGGGCCATTGCCCTCCAGCACCGTCAGACCGTGATGCCAGGTATCAGGTCGATAGGTGACCCCTTGCTGCCCATTTGCAATAAAAGCCTTCGTTTTATCGATATCAGGTCCGGGTCCCTGCGACGCATGCAGATGAGGACTGACTATCACCAGCCATTGAACATCGGCAACTGGAATAAATGTCTGAGAGGAGTATTCGTGCCGCTCCAGCGTCTTGATGACGAGCGGCGTGTCGGATGGCACAGGCTGTGCCACCATGATCGAGACGCTGGGTCTGGCCGTCTGGCGAAGGTTGCCAAGCGCCTGATCGTAATAAGTTCTGCCCGGAGCATGCTCTATGACAATGACCTCACCAAACGGTGCAAACACCTCTGGTGTTAGCGGCTGAGCGACCACAATCCGGGGAACGATCCGGTATTCCCCAGGCCGGGTTGCATCTGGGGAACGGTTGCAAGATTCTGGCACAGTGCTGTCTCCATCAGTTTGTGTCGCCCACCTTAGAAGGGCTGGGTATCGCGCATCGCCCGACTCTGCATCCCAAAGCAAATACGGGAAAGCAAACAAAAAAGAACAAGATAAGCAAGAACAAGATAAGCAAATTTCATGCCTGACCGGCCATATCTGATGTTTCGGAGGTCACTGATGAGATCTTTGTTCCTGAGTGTCGGGATGCTCTTCAAGCGAACTTTCAATCCAGATGCTTGCATATTGCAAAAAAGACAATAAGCGTTGCCGATTCCGGAAAAGACGTTGCAGCAAGACTTCTACACTGGACAAGCATCAAACGCTAACAACAACATCACAATCGGCATGCAGGAGGAGCATATGGAACACAAACCAGTCCCAACGCAGGACATTGCATCACGCCTTGTTCTGAACCCATCCACCTTGAAAGGGCGTACCGCCATCGTCACCGGCGGCAGCTCCGGCATTGGCCTGGGCATTGCGCAGGTTTTTGGGCTGCTGGGCGCGAAGCTGGTCATCGTGGGCAGAAAAGCTGACAAGCTGGATGAGGCCAGGAGCTTGCTGGCCGAAACGGATGCTGAGATTCTGACCATTGCATCCGATGTGCGCAGCTATGAGGCAGCCACTGATGTCATGTCAAGGACCATCGAGCACTTCGGTGCCATCGATATTCTGGTGAACAACGCCGCCGGAAACTTTCATTGTCCGTTTGAAAAACTCTCGCCCAATGGCTGGAAAGCGGTGATCGATATCGACCTGAACGGCACGTTCAATTATTGCCACGCAGCCTTCGAAGGTCTCAGGCAATCGACGTTCGGTGGGCGGATTATCAACATCTCTCTGGCGCAGGTGCTCTCGGGATGGCCTGGCAGTGCCCACGCAGCCTCCGCCAAAGCCGGCGTCACAACGCTGACCAGAAGTCTGGCCGTCGAATGGGGCCCTCATGGCATTCGCGTCAACAACGTCCTGCCTGGCCCGATCGAGAATACCGAAGGCCTTGCACGCCTGTATGAGGAACGCGGTCAGGCAGAAAAGGAACTCGAGCGGGTTGCAGTCGGGCACTTCGGGCAAACAGATGATATCGGACAGGCTTGCGCATTTCTCGCATCAAGTGCCGGGAATTTCATTACAGGCTGCGACATGACCGTTGATGGCGGTCGCTGGCTCAAACGGTCATGGACCTGATTGAATCGAGTCACAACCATATGTCTTCTCATGATCACTTAACCCCCTTGCCACTCGACATCATGACTCACCCACTTCAGTCCATGCTCAACCCAGGCACCATTGCCGTGGTGGGTGCCTCTCCAAAACCGGGCTCATTCGGCGGAGCAGTACTCGCTAATCTCGCCCAGCATTTCAGAGGCAAAGTCTGTGCTGTCAATCCTCAGTACAAAGAGATCAACGGCTATGCGTGCTATCCAGACCTTCAGGCACTCCCGGAGAAACCAGACTGCGTCTGCATTGCCGTTCCATCGCGAGCCGTTCCCGATGTCCTGCTTCAGGCTGCAGACTGCGCAATACCCAGTGCCATCATATTCTCGTCAGGGTTTGCGGAGACTGGAACCCCTGAAGGCATCGCCCTGCAGAACAGAATTGCCGAGATCGCGCGGACACGAGGCATTCGCGTGCTGGGTCCAAACTGCACCGGAATTGTGAATGTTCGATCCGGGGCAAGCTGCAATATCCTGCCTAGCGTCAAGTTGCTTCCACTGGTACCCGGTGACGTCGGGCTGGTTGGGCAGAGTGGTGCGCTCGGATACGTCGTGTTTCAGGCCATGCACCGCGGAGTTGGCTTTAGCCACCTGATTTCCACAGGCAATTCTAGCGACGTGGATATCGCCGATCTGATTGACTACTTGATCGATGATCCGCATACCAAGGTAATTGCGACATTGTTTGAAAGTGTGCCGGACGGTCCCCGCTTGCGTGCGGCGCTGCAACGCGCGTTCGAAGCTGGCAAGCCAGTTGTGGTCTACAAGATCGGGGTGACTCAATCCGGCCAGAAAGCAGCACTATCGCACTCTGGCATGCTGGCCGGTGACGCCGCAACCTACCAGGCGTTGTTTGCACGAACAGGTGCAATCCAGGTCGACTGTTTTGAAGCTTTACTAGAAACAGCAGTGTTTTTCGCGCGATCAGGAACTCCGACGATGGACTCAGGCGTGGGCATCATCTCGGGGTCAGGTGGTTCGGTCGTCATGGCCGCTGACAAGGCCGATACGTACGGAATCAGCCTGCCAGAACCCCAGCCCGAAACCGCTGCGGCCTTGCGTCAGCGCTTGCCGGCGTTTGCCAGTTTTGCCAATCCTGCTGACATCACTGCCGAGTCCATCCGTGATGAAGGAATGTACGAAGAGTGCGTGGAGATTTTCGCGGCTGATACCGGGTTTGCAGGGATCGTGATACTGATGCCATCTGCACATGGAGAACCAGCGATACGTCGCGCGCAAGGTATCAGTGAACTGGCCGGGCGGCTCGAGAAGCCGCTGAGCCTTGTATGGATGAACGAATGGTACGAAGGCATTGGATCCCGGGTTTATGACCAGAGTACCACCCTTGCCGTATTTCGATCACTTGACCGGTGCATGAGTGCGTACCGTCTCTGGTTTGAATACGGGCGCAAAAGGCGTGAACTGGCCAATCAGGAAACGCTCGGCCACACATCAGACCCCACCGAGGGGTTCGACCAGCAAGCAGCCACCGGACAAGCCAGGGACTATTTGCAGGGGTTTTCACCTGGGGCATGTCTGACGGAAACGCAGACCCGCCACCTGCTACAGATCTGGGGCATTGTGTGCAACGAAGAGGCGCTGTGCACGTCACCCGGGCAAGCGGCCGAGAGCGCATCCCGAATGGGATACCCGGTGGTTGCCAAGATTCAAGCACCGGACATCCAGCACAAGTCCGATGTCGGCGGCGTGAAGCTCGCTCTCCAGGACGAACAGGCGGTACGCAAGGCCTACGTCGACATCCTGAACTCGGTATCAGGGCTGGATTTACCGAACGGCATTCAGGGCATCAGTATCCAGAAAATGATCGAGCCGGGTGTCGAGATGTTCGTTGGTACCCGTCTCGACCCGGCATTCGGACCCACGATTGTCTACGGTTTCGGAGGCACGCTGGTGGAAGTTCTCAAAGATGTCGCTGTCAGTCTGGCACCTGTCAGTGCACAGGAAGTGCGTCGAAATCTGGATGGGCTGAAGATGCGCAAACTTCTTGATGGTGTCCGGGGCGCCAAACCGTGCGACATCGAACATTTCGCTCAACAAGTCGCCAGAGTGTCCGAAATGGCGGCAGCCCTTGCCGGGGAAATCACCGAGATCGATATTAATCCCATCGTCCTTCACAACAAGGGAGGGGTGGCAATCGATGGTCTGGTGGTCCGGTCTGAGGCATAGGCATTCTTGGACAAACCACATTATGAACGCCCGGGATCAGTCTTCAGGATTCAGACACCCTCAGTCCACCGATCCTTAAATCTGAAATTTCATTTAGAACGATCAATCAGGCAGCTTTCTTCATACCCGATTTCTTGCTTACACGTTTGCACTACACAACCACAATGGAGACAACCATGAAACAGATTTGCAAACAAACCCTCGAATGGATCGTTTCGACCAAACCACGTAAGTCGCTTGGTAAATCCCTGCTGATCGGAACTACCGCACTATTTGTTGCGGCACCGGTGGCCAGCCAGAACGCGGACAACTGGCCCGAGCGTACTGTGCGAATCATCATTCCGTACACGCCAGGCGGCGCAATCGATACCATGACCCGGCTCATCGCGCCTCGCCTGGAAAAAGAACTGGGCCAGCCGTTTGTGGTCGAGAACCGACCGGGTGCAGGAGGCGTGGTCGGGACAGAAGCCTCAGCGCGGATGAATGACGGCCACACACTGCTGGGTACGGCCATGGGCCACGTCATTGCACCCCATCTGCATAGCAAGTTGAACTATGATCCACTCGCTGATTTTGATGGAGTGGCGACCATGGCCGTGGTGCCCAACGTGCTGGTCGTCCCAGCCAGTTCGCCGTACCAGTCCGTGGAGGATCTGCTGGCAGACGCCCGGGCCAACCCCGGTAAGGTCACCTACGGTTCGGCAGGAACAGGGACCTCGCTGCACATGGCCGCCGCAATGTTTGCCGCCATGGCAGACCTGGATCTAACCCACGTCCCATACCGCGGATCGGCACCCGCGATCATGGATCTGGTTGCCGGTCGGATCGATCTGATGTTTGACAGTTCGACTTCGGCCGCGCCGTTTGTTGCGGACGGTCGTTTGCGTGCGCTCGCTGTTGCCACGTCGGAAAAAACCGATGCCTTCCCTGATTTGCCGACGATTGGCGACTCAGCCGTTCCCGGCTACGAGGTGGACTGGTGGTATGGCATTCTCGCACCCAAAGGCATGTCGGATGCCGCAATCCAGAGACTGTCTGCAGCCATCGCCACTCAGATCAATGATCCGGATGTGCAGGAAAGTTTCCGCAAAATCAAGATCGAGCCACTGGTCATGACGCCTTCAGAGCTTCAAAGTACCATGCAGTCGGATGCCAGCCGCTGGGGCGATCTTGTCAAGCAACTGGGTATTGAACCGAACTGATCAACCAGGCAGGGAACCGGGCGACCAGGCACGACAGACCTGCCTGGCAATCTCCAGAAACTTGCTCAGAGGTGGCTCTGGTATGCCTCGTCGGTACGCGGCATACAAAGGTACAGTGAGCCGGGCATTTCCGGCCACGACAGGCCGGCAAACCAAGCCGGCGAGACCCAGCTTGTGAAGCGAGGCCGCGATGAGTGTGACACCCACATCCAGCGCGGCCATCGCAGCTGCCGACTGCATGTCGTCTGTTTCCTGCACGATGCGCGGTGCGAATCCTGTCTGATGACAGGCTGCCAGGATCAGATCGCTGGCACTCATCTGTGACTGACCAGTGTAGGTTATGAAGCCGTACCCCTTCAGATCGGACAGCTGTATTTCCGTTTTTGCACCGAGCGGATTCTTCGGTCCCATTGCCACCACCATGGGTTCGCTTAGCAGCAACTCATAACAAAACTCAGCATCCTGAGATAACGAGCGAACGAGCGCGACATCCAGCGAACCGTTCCTGAGCGCCTGCAGTTGTTCGAACTTCGAGCGCATGTGCATCTTGATGGTAATGTCGGGATGCCTGGCACGAAACTGCTCAAGTAGTCCTGGCAACACACCGAACATGATGGACGGGTTGATTCCAAGCGCAAGCGAACCCACCTCACCCTGGGATGCCCGCCTCGCGAGCCTGACCGCCTCGTGAACCTTTTCCAAGGCTGGTGCGATTTCCTTGAGCAAAACCTGACCTGCATGTGTCAATGCGACGCTCTGGGTACTCCGCCGAAATAGTTCGAACCCGAGTTCATGCTCAAGCTGACTGATCTGGCGACTGATGGGTGACTGAGATCGATTGAGCCGTCTCGCAGCCCGCCCGAAATGCAGTTCCTGGGCCACTACCAGAAACGTCTCGAACAGATTCAGGTTAATACTCATTCGCAAAGCACATGGCTGACTGCCTTCATGGCCAAATCCAGCCCGCCGTCATCGACATCCCGATGAAACACTGCTCGCATCCGTGTGTCAGATGATGCGCCAATCCTCACCCCGTGATCGAGCAAAGACCGGGCAATATCCGGTGCCCGCTTACCCGTGCCGCTCACATCAAAAAACACCAGATTGGTCTGGATCTTCTCATGGATCAGACGCACCCCGTCCAGGCTCTTAAGGAACGCACCGAATGTTCGGGCCCTGCGATGATCGTGGGCGAGCGGGTCAATATTATGTTCCAGTGCGTACAAACCGGCGGCGGCCACAATGCCCGCCTGGCGCATCGCTCCACCAAAACGATGCTTCCACACGTTGGCCTGGTCAACAAAGGCCTGGCTTCCAGCCAGCACACTTCCGATCGGACACCCGAGCCCCTTTGACAGATCCAGCCAGACCGAATCGCAGGTAGCGGCATAGTCACGCGCACTCACACCGCTTTCGACGACCGCATTCATCAGTCGAGCTCCATCCATATGCATTACGAGGTCATGCGCCCTCGCAAATCGAGAGACATCCTGTAGCACCTCAAGTGGCCAGATTGAGCCACCGCCAAGATTACTGGTCTGCTCGACAGACACCACCCGGGATCTCGGCGTCTTGACCCGTTGTGATCGCCACTGGGTTTCAAGATCCTCTACCCCGAAAATCCCGTCCTGACAGTCAATGCCCATCACAAATGCCCCCGCAAACACCGCCGCACCGGCTCCTTCATACTCGATGATATGCGAGTTTCGGGCGGCCAGAATCGCGTCACCCCGATCGCAGTGAACCGCCAGCGCAATCTGATTGGCCATGGTGCCACTGGGTAGAAACAAGGCTGCCTCCTTGCCCAGCAGATCGGCGACACGGGCTGTCAATGCATTGACACTTGGGTCTTCACCCAGTTGTTCATCGCCAACTGGCGCCTGCGCCATGGCCTGCCGCATCGCATGGCAAGGTCGGGTCGAGGTGTCACTGACGAGATCGACGCGCAGGGCGGGCATCGCACCCGAAACCGGCGAATCAGGTGAGACGACTGGGGATGGAGTGGATGGCATGGATGAGGGCTCCTCGACAGAGAATCAAGATTCGTTAAAAAGTGAAAAAGCGAAAGATGTGAAGTACGTGAAACACATGGCGGGCAGCAAAGTGCGCTAAAGATCTGAAACAGGAGGGATGTTCACGGAACTCGGTTAATGCAATGACGGCAAATGAAAACGGTGCAGGAGAAAATTAGAAATTGCAGACATGAAGTCCTGAGACAGCCTGTGGAGTTCTTCCCAGGTCAGTCGCCACTCATGACACCCACTGATCAACGCCGCGTTGCCTCATGATCCGCGCCACGGCAAGTTTAAAGTGTCGGCGAACCAACGCCACATGACAAGAGGTGGCACAGCACGCGGCGAGACCGGTCAGGGGCAGGGACCAACACATGCAGTCAGTCGGTCAGGTGGAGACTCCGAAAGCAAAGCTTTTGTTTGGGTTAATCCTGATCTGTCGCAACAAAAATGCTGCGCTGCAACTGCTAAACTTTGCTGCGCCGCAAGATGCACTGCGGTCCATTTGAACCACGAACGGATGTGATCCTATGCAATTAGAAAACAGTGTTGCTCTGGTAACTGGCGCAGCCAGCGGAATCGGTGAGACCACCGCAAAGACCCTGGCAGCCAAAGGCGCCCGCATTGCCCTGGTCGATCGGGATGAAGAACAGATCGAACGCGTCATGCAGGACATACTGGCTGCCGGTGGACAGTGCGTTGCGATTGCCGCCGATGTGACATCAGAGGAAGACACTGCCCGCTTTGTCGCCAGGACAGTCGAGACATTTGGTCAACTCAACATCGCAGTCAGCTGCGCCGGCATCATTCGGGATGGCACCATGCTCAACCTTGATCGCGAGACCGGAAAGGTTTCGCGCAAGCTGAGTCTTGATAAGTGGAACTCGGTGATCGACGTCAATCTGACTGGCACATTTCTCACGCTGCGTGATGCAGCCGAGGCAATGGTCAACGGCGGATGGGATGGTCTGCTCGTACCGATTTCGTCAGTCAACAAGATCGGACAGG
This sequence comes from Orrella marina, assembly GCF_003058465.1. Lineage (NCBI taxonomy): Bacteria > Pseudomonadati > Pseudomonadota > Betaproteobacteria > Burkholderiales > Alcaligenaceae > Orrella > Orrella marina. Next base: position 1,055,022 of record NZ_CP028901.1, read on the forward strand.
TTGGGCAGCTGAACTACTCTGCCACCAAGGCGGCACTCGAGCGCTTCCCCAAGATCATTGTGGGCGAGTTTCTGCTGCGCAAGATCCGGCACATCCGCTGTGTCGGTATCGCACCTGGCTACACCGAGACCAAAATTCTGACCGAGATGAACCAGGACGCCCTGCAGGCCATCCTCAAGGACGTACATCTTGGCCGACTGATCAAACCGCAGGAAATCGCCGACATGATCGCCTACTGTGCGCAAAATGAAGCACTGAACGCGACCACGATCGAGATCACCGGCGGTCTGTGCTTCCCCGGCAATATTGCCAAGTAAGCGCTTGAAGACCAGCGCGTCTGGAGACCCGCCTGCTCGCTTGCCGTCATCGCGTCAGTGAGATGAACGTCTGGCAGTGGGCGCGCAATCACGCTTGTGCAGTCTGACTCGATAGTGGTTCCGAACCTGGGTCGGACAGAAGGTCTGCCAGTGTTCTGGCAACAATGCATGTGGCAGCCTTCAGGTCAGCCAGGGCAATTCGCTCATCCGGGCGTTTGGCGTTGGACTCAAGCACCGTTCTTGGCCCTGCGCCATAGATGACACCTGGAATGCCGTGCTGCGCATAGAGGCGCACATCCGTGTAAAGCGGTGTGCCGACAGCAGGAATGGCTTCACCCAGGACTGACTGCGCATGTTTTTGAATGGCTGTGACCAGCGGCTGGCTTGCAGGAAGTGGACGCATGGCGTGAGCGAGCAATAGCCGCCTGATCGAAACCTGCACACCGTCCTGACCCGGATAGTTCTGATCGTTGAAGGTCTGAACCGCCTTGCTGATGACTTCACGGATCTCCGCTTCGACTTCGGACGGGTTTTCTTCGGGGATCATCCTGCGATCAAGCTTGAAGCTCACTGTGCCCGGCACGACATTGGTGTTCGTTCCACCTTCGATACGTCCGACATTCAGGTAAGGGTGCGTGATGCCTGGCACCCCCGAAAAAACTGACTTGTAGTCCTTGTTGCGGGCGTACAGGGCCTGGAGTATGTGTACCGCACCCTGCAAAGCATCGACCCCGGTATCGGGTATGGCCGCATGCGCCATCTTTCCACAGACGCTCACCTCCATCTGCAGGCAACCGTTGTGCGCGGTCACAACCTCATAACTGAATCCTGCCGCCATCATCATGTCCGCATGCGTGTGCCCGTGGCGAAGCAGCCATCCGGGGCCTAGTTCGCCACCAAACTCCTCGTCATACGTCAGATGCAGTTCCACGCAACCTTTTGTGGGGCGTGCGCATGCCTCGAGCGCACGGATGGCAAAAATATAGGATGCAAAGTCGCTCTTGCTGACAGCGCTGGCTCGACCATAGAGGAAGCCGTTCTCAATCTTGCCGCCATACGGGTCATGCGTCCAGCCATCGCCTGGAGGCACCACATCACCATGCGCATTGAGCGCAATGGTCGGGCCGCCGCTGCCATAGTCCCGACGCACGATCAGGTTGGTGATGCTCTGCATGCCTGCGGCCTGAACATCAGCAGCAGGCACCGCAAAGCGTTCGACCGTCCAGCCCAGTGACTCGAGATATCTGGCCGTGACTTCCGCATGTGGTGCATTGTCACCAGGTGGCGTATCTGTGGGTGTCTGAACCAGCTTCTGGAGCAGGGCAACCTCCTCCTCAAAATGCTGGGCAACCCACGCGTCAATCAGAACCTCTTTCGGTGTTGATTCGGACGAAGAAGCCACTGCCGTATTGATCTGCTGGTTCATGGTCTGTTGGTGCGAGAGGCCAGAATGTTGTGTCATGGTGAATTGGAACGGAAAGAGTGTGTTGCTTGATTATCTGGATAAAGTGGAGCGTGATTACTGCGGGCACTACATGCGGGAACTCAATGCGTAAGCAAAGAATCCATAAGAATCCATAAGCAAGCAACATGCCAGCGGTGAGAGCGATCAATGCAGAGTAACGGCCGCAGTGCACGAGGAGTAGGGCGCCAGACAGTGGTTGCAAGTAATCTGGCACCAGAAGTCAGGCACTACTGGACCTGCAGCCATACCCTGCGTCGCGTGATGACGGGGCCTGATCCGGATCAGACTGACTGGATCAGATGCAGCATCGCGGCCGTTGCCAGCTCCATGTCATGGCTAGTCGTGGATTCCAGCGGGTTGTGGCTAATCCCGTTGTTCTCTCCCCTGACAAAGAGCATAGCCTGTGGCATGACAGTCGCAAGCTTCATTGCGTCATGACCCGCGCCACTTGGCAACTCAAACGGCTGTAATCCCAGACTACGAACTGCGTTATCCCAGTGTTGCTGCATCGCGGGGTCGCTCGGAGCAGCGGCCACACGCATGGTTTCGTTCAAGATGACGCAGACCGACTCTGAGGCCTCGATCTCCCGGATTCCTTTTACGATGGCTGCAATGACAGTGTCGCGCTGCGCGTCCGTGGGCGCCCGGACATCCAGGCTGAACTCGCACAACCCCGGGATCACATTGATTGATCCGTTCGGGACCTGAAGCATCCCTACGGTGGCAACCGACCCTGGATGCGCAAGTGCGCACTGCTGGGCCAGCAAGATGATGCGTGCCGCTGCACAGGCGGCATCCTGGCGCTGGATCATTGGCGTGGTTCCGGCGTGGCCCGCAAGCCCTTTGATTTGTCCCTTGAAACGTACGCCACCATTGATGGATGTCACCACTCCCAGAGACAGTCCCTTGTTGTTCAGAACCGGGCCCTGCTCAATGTGCACTTCGACGAATCCACGGTATCTGGCGGGATCGCGCTTGATCGATGCAATGCCCTCAATGTTGTGGCCGGCCGCCTCGATTGCCTCTCGCATGCTGATGCCATTTGCATCGGTCTGATCCAGCCAGTCATAGTTGAACTTGCCTGTTACAGCCCCGCTTGCCAGAAACGTCGCCGCAAAACGTTGCCCTTCTTCCTCAGAAAAGCCAATCACCTCGATCCCGCGTGCAGGGCGGATTCCCTGCTGATGCATGACGTCAATGCATGCAAGCGGCAGCAATATTCCGAGACGACCATCGTAGCGACCGCCATTGCGCACGGTGTCATAGTGACTGCCCGTCAATAATCTGGGCGCCTCCGGATCCTGGCCATGGTACACACCGACGACATTGCCGAGATCGTCGATGTGGACCTCATCGCACCCACACTGGCTCATCCGGTCGGCCAGATCCAGCGCGACCTGTTGATGCGCAGCGGTCATGAACGTCACGGTCAACGCGCCTTCCTGATCGCTATGCCGTGTCAGATCCTCGTGCCAGTCCCAGAGACGATCTCCAACAACGGGCTCTGTGTTAAGTAACGGATCGAATGCGATCTCGAGGGTGCGCAAGACCTCCTGTACGCTGACACGTCTTTCATGATCAACGGGGTGGGCCAGACGGCGCTCGAGTTGACTGGCCAGCGTTTCGTGCGTCATCCCGGCTCGTCTGGGCCCGGCGAGCGCAACCAGATGCGGCCAGCCGAATTGCTGCACGTAGCGTTCGGCAGACTGGGCAAGCGCAGCGGGCAGGGGGGTCGCCATCTGGGTTTTCAGAATCGCCTCTTGCTGCTCGAAAGTTGCATTGAGTACGGCCGTCGCGATTCGCTCTCTCAAACAGGCGAGCGTCATACCGGAACCCAGACCCTTGAAAGCATCCTCGAGCCAGGCTGCATGCCCTAGATGGGTCAACGCAGTTTTAAGGGCAAGTGACTGCTCCTGTTCGCTCAGTGGTTTCAGACAAGGGAACGTCTCGGGCACGCTCCACCCAGGTGGATGACCCGGTTGAGCAGGTTGTGATGTTTGATCGATTGCACTCGTCTTGGCACTTGTCATGACAGGTCTGTCCAGAAAGTTGATTTCGAAGCACTGGGGGTGGTGAGTAAAACGCGGCGCGAAAGTTGTTCAAGGTTGTGCAAGAGTTTGGTACACGCCTGCCGAACTTGCAACCCCCCGAGATGAGTTGCCCTGTGGCCGGTCGTGGCCGCGTGTCATTGTCACCCACAACATGGCGGCAACCAGAACTCGCGTGCCGGGGTGCCGCGACGGGTGTCCAGCAAGACGCGTGCCAGACTTCGATCCCGGGAAGTCTGGCGTTCTTGTCCTGGAATCCCCCTGGAGTCACCCTGGAATTCCAGCCAAACCCCGGTCAACCAGATCAGGCGATGACATCCGCCCGCGGTACGCTCCTTCTTGATGGATTCTCACTCTTGTCCGGGTTCATGTGGCGAGTCACACGGGTCACACGGGTCACACGGCTCGCAAATGCGTCATTTGGTGCAGACGATGCACCATGGTTGGGCGCGCACTTGCTAACGGCAAGGATGGCTCGCATTGGAGCAGAGCTGATCGTTCTCGACCAGACGTCAGATGTCACAGGGAAAAGTGGCTCGCCAGTGACGAGCAATGTCAATTCGTCGGCAGACCCAGACATCCGGTTTGCTTTGAATATAGTCAAGGAACCGTTGCAGTGCACCGATGCGGCCAGGTCGCCCCAGCAACCGGCAATGCATGCCGATACTCATCATCTTGGGCTTGTTCAGGCCTTCCGGATCCCCTTCGGCATAGAGTGCGTCAAACGAGTCTCTGAGGTAGAGCCAGAACGGATCCGCATGCGAAAACCCCTGAGGGAGGGCGAACCGCATATCGTTGCAATCTAGCGTGTAGGGAACGATCAGATGCGATGCCAGTTCTCCGTTGCTACGGCGGACCTTCATCCAGAAGGGGAGGTCGTCACCGTAGTAGTCGCTGTCGTATTCGAAACCGCCATGATCAACGACGATCTGCCGGGTGTTGGGACTGTCTCGACCGGTATACCACCCCAAAGCATGCAGGTGTCGCTGGCCGTGCAAAGGCTCCCCGGTCATCTCGCAAATAATGCGCACGGCTTCACGCAGGTGCTGCGCCTCCACTTCAGGCGAGCAATCCTGATAGTGGATCCATTTAAGTCCATGGCACGCAATCTCGTGACCAGCCTTCATAAACGCCTGAGTGACCTCAGGTTGACGGGCCAGCGCACTGGCAATCGCATAGACCGTCAGCGGCAGCCCGCGTGACTCAAACTCGCGCAGAATACGCCAGACACCCGCACGCGACCCGTACTCATAAATCCCTTCCATGGACATGTGTCGGGCTGGAAATGCCGGCGGCGAGAACATCTCCGACAAGAACGTCTCGCTGGCGGGGTCGCCGTGCAGAACGGAGTTTTCTCCGCCTTCCTCGTAATTGAGAACAAACTGCACAGCAATGCGAGCGTCGCCAGGCCATTGCGGGTGTGGTGGGTTGGCACCGTAACCAACAAGGTCACGTGGGTAACTGGCTGTTGAGTCGTAGATCATCGTAGGTCGTCAGGCGAATTGTTCAGCAAACCGTTCAGACGGGTCAGGTGTTTCCGCTGGATTCCTGTTCATGTTTTTGCAGTATTGCGAACAGTTGATCCTTGAGCAAAAGCTTCTCTTTTTTCAGGGTTTCGATCTCTTCCTGGGTCCCCGGGGAAATATGGTCTTCCATATTCTTGATCTTGTGGTCCAGATCGTTGTGCTTGTCAAAGAGACGGGTGAAATGGTGGTCGTTGTGCTTGAGCTTGGAGATCAGATCACGGTATTCAGGAAACATAAAGACTCCGGTGGGTTGAAAAGAAGAAAAGTAAAAAAATGCGTACAACGATAAAGAGCACAATATCAGTCTGAAGCCAGCGGCTCTCATACCTGCCAAAACAGGTCCTTCAGAATGCTCCCGTCATGCCTGAGCCTCTGGACCACTCTGATCATCGCATGAAGAAAACGCCTGACCTGCTTATATTGCTTATATTAGTCCTCAGTTATCTTGGTCCTCGGTTATCTTATCCTCTACTTTGCGTCAAAAGCGCGCAAGACCCGCCCGAAAAACTCGTTCGCTTGATCTGCGTTAAGCCATCGAACAATCACAGATAGGTTTCTGGACGGTTCCACCCAGGTGAAGTTGCCACCCGCTCCAAACGCAAAATAGCTGGTATCCGGAACAGAGGAAAAAATTCGCTGCTCGTGATTGAGCCAGACCAGGTAACCATAAAACGGAGCAAGTTCGCAAGGTGCCCTCATGCGATCGAACCAGTCCTTGCTAAGGATCTGACGACCATTGAACGTCCCTTCATTGCGCATGAGTTCCGCAATCAGCGACTGATCCATGGCACTGATCGACACGCCAGCCCCCAGTGCGATCCCCCCGGAACGCTTGGCATACGCTGACCGTCGATATCGACCCATGCATGATCGTATCCCACCCAGCGCCAGTTCCCGGACATGCCGACCGGAACCGCAATGCGCTCGCGGAACACTTCAGGAAGTGGTTTTCTGAACAAATGCAGCAATGCCAGCGAAAGCTGGTTGATGCGCACATCGTTGTACTCCCAGTAGCTACCCGGTGCCTGTAGTGGTCGGGCCTGTCCCTTCACACCGTCCGGAGCAGGGGAGAATGCCAGACTGCGGTAGTGATCAACCTGATCCGGAATATCAAAGCACGACCCCGTCCACTCGCTGGTCTGCTGCAGCATCTGATGCCAGGTGACCTCCCGGTTGTGCCCTTCATCAAAACCGATGCCCGGCAGCACATCACCAATACGCTGCTCAGGTCGCAGCAGACCGTCGTCATAGGCCAGCCCGGCAATCAAGGCGAGGTACGCTTTGGCAACACTGAAAGTCAGGTCTGCACGATCCGGCTCCCCCCAGCTGGCGATCACTTCACCGTCTCGCCGAATGACGCCACTCACACCGCCGCGCTCGTGGACAGGCCCGTAGAGCCGGTTGTAGGGCGGCGGATCACCTTGATGCACACCCCAGACACCCTTCGTGTCGCGAGACCAGCCAACCTCGTTGGCAACAGCAAAGTTGACAGCGGATGCCAGATAGGCAGGAACATCAGTCACAGAAATCTCCTTGAAAAGCGCGTGATGGCTACAGGCTACGCAACACAGAACGGATGCAGACGAGCCTGCGCCACGTCACCCCTGTCGACAGGGTGATTAAAAGCACCAGAAGCACCAGACGTGCCCGAAGTGTCGTAATGCCGGATTGCGACGGCGCCGAGGCAGCAGGCTCTCTGCTGGTCAGCCTGTTTGCAGAACTGAGCGTAGCGTTGATGCAGCGCTGTGCGCAACCAGTCTCTGGACATGCTGTTGAAAGCTGGAACGGGGCGAACTCGCAAAGCGGCTCCAGAGGCGTTGCCAGACGCCAGTCCACGCCGGAATCTGACACAGAGCAGACAACGAAACCACCATATGGGCCACGAGTCCCGCAACGCGCAGCACGAATTCTGTGAACGCTGGCCAACACATCGAGCTGAAAAACATCTTAAAAGCCAGAAAAACAGGGTTGTCAAGACCTGATAATGGTGCGCAATGTTAAACTCGAGCCCATATGTAAATATTGGATAATCCTGCTGGACAAACCGACGGCAAGGTGACAGCGAGAGGTGAGAGCGAGGCAGACTGCAAGGTCATCGTTTCCATGTCGAACTGCCTGGTGAGGCCCGTTTAAAGCTGCTGTTGATCCGTTGTGTTTCGCAGATTCCCTCTGGACAAGTCAATGCAGGCGTACGGGGCCTTGTTGAAGGTCTTCGTGCAAGCTGCCACGCAAGCTGTCGGGGAAGTATCAAGGTCATTCTGATCGGTGCCTCACAGGCTGGTTCAGATGCAGGCCTTGAGTTTCTTGCATGGCTTCCCATGGGTAGTTTTAAGGAAGGCTGGCTGCCTGAGTATTTGAGTTGAGGGGCAGGATATAGCAGGAGTACTGGATTACTGTCGTATCAGTAACCGTCAGTAATCATCAGTAATTATCAGTGGCCAGACGGTCATTGATCGAGCGATCAGTGAATGCACACACTGTGTGCGCACAGTGTGTGCTCTTTGCCTGACTGCACTCTGTCTGACTGCACCCGGGTTTTCGGTATTTACTGATTTTTAACGTTTGTAATGATTTCACTATTGATCCGCGAGTGTTGATTCGCAACGTGTTGATCAACAGGGCCTACGTCTCGGTTTTACCGATTCACTTATTTTTTAACTGACACAGAAGGACGAGTCCGAGAGCATGATCTCAATTACTTTGCCAGATGGTTCGCAACGAGAGTTTTCGTCTCCGGTGACGGTGGCCGAAGTGGCCCGTTCCATCGGGACCGGGTTGGCCAAGGCCGCACTGGCTGGCCGCATCACCCGTAACGGCGAGACTCGTCTGGTAGACACGTCCTACACAATCGACTCGGATACCGGACTGGCGATCATCACGGCCAAGGACGAAGACGGCCTGGACATGATCCGCCACTCGACCGCCCACCTGCTGGCCTATGCGGTCAAGGAGCTTTTTCCAGAAGCGCAGGTGACGATCGGACCGGTCATCGACAACGGGTTCTATTACGATTTTTCCTACAAGCGTCCTTTCACACCGGAAGATCTTCAGGCCATCGAGAAGAAGATGACCGAACTCGCCGCCAGGGACGAACCAGTGGTGCGTGAGGAATGGAAACGTGATGACGCCGTGGATTTTTTCAAGGGCATCGGCGAGGCTTACAAGGCCGAGATCATTGCCTCCATTCCGTCAAACGAAACCATCAGCCTTTATCGTGAAGGCAGCTTCATTGACCTGTGCCGTGGCCCGCACGTGCCGAGCACCGGAAAGCTCAAGGTCTTCAAACTGACCAAGGTGGCCGGCGCTTTCTGGCGAGGTAACAGCGATAACGAGATGCTGCAGCGTATTTATGGCACTGCATGGGCAACCAGGCAGGACCAGGACGCCTACCTGCATATGCTGGCTGAAGCCGAAAAGCGCGATCACCGCAAGCTCGGACGACAGCTCGACCTGTTCCATTTCCAGGAAGAGGGGCCTGGCCTGGTGTTCTGGCATCCGAAAGGCTGGACGCTGTGGCAGCAAGTCGAGCAGTACATGCGCGAGGTGTACCGTGACAATGGCTACCAGGAGGTCAAGGCACCGCAGATTCTGGACCTGTCACTCTGGAAAAAAACCGGTCACTGGGAGAACTATCGCGAGAATATGTTCACAACCGAGTCCGAGAACCGTCTCTACGGCCTCAAGCCCATGAATTGTCCCGGACACGTGCAGATTTACAACGCAAACCTGCACTCGTATCGTGAACTGCCCCTGCGATTCGGCGAATTTGGCCAGTGCCACCGCAACGAGCCGTCTGGCTCTCTGCACGGCATGATGCGCGTGCGTGGCTTCACACAGGACGATGGTCACATTTTTTGTACCGAAGACCAGCTACTGGACGAATGTGCGGCCTTCACGGCATTGCTGCAGAAGGTATACGCAGATTTCGGGTTTACCGAAGTGCTCTACAAGGTGGCCACCCGCCCGGAGAAGCGCATCGGTAGTGACGAAAGCTGGGACAAGGCCGAAGCGGCGCTCATGGAAAGTCTGCGCAACACTGGGTGCGAGTTCGAGGTATCCCCGGGTGACGGAGCTTTCTACGGACCCAAGATCGAGTACACGCTCAAGGACGCCATCGGGCGTCACTGGCAATGCGGAACGATACAGGTCGACTTCTCAATGCCTGCCCGTCTCGGTGCCGAGTATGTCGATGAACATGACACACGCAAGGTCCCCGTGATGCTGCACCGTGCCATCCTGGGTTCGTTCGAGCGCTTTATCGGCATGCTCATCGAGAACTTTGCAGGCGCGATGCCGCCCTGGTTGGCGCCGACGCAAGCCGTGGTCTGTTGCATTTCAGAGTCATCTGCGCACTACGCTCAACAAATCACTCAGAGCCTGAGAAAGCAAGGTTTTAGGGTTGATTCGGATTTACGGGGTGAAAAAATCACCTATAAAATTCGTGAGCACAGCATGCAGAAGATCCCTTACATTCTGGTTGTAGGGGAGAAGGAGCGAGATGCCAGTATGGTGTCTGTTCGTGCCCGGGGTGGCGTCGATCATGGCAATATGACGCCTGAAGCATTTGCCACGCTGCTTGAAGAAGACGTGGCGGATCACCGCCAGGTTGGCAATACAAACTGAAACGCAGTATTTTTATCAACTTTTAGGAGTTCTAGACATCGCAACTGAAAAGCCTCATCGCACCAATGGTGATATCCGCGTACCCGAAGTGCGACTCATCGGTCTGGAGGGCGAGCAGCTCGGTATCGTCAAAACCATTGACGCCCAGCGCACCGCCGAACAGGAAAACGTGGATCTGGTCGAGATCGCACCCAACGCGAGTCCGCCCGTCTGCCGTCTCATGGACTATGGCAAGTTCAAGTACCAGGAGCAGAAGCGGCAAGCCGAGGCTCGCGCCAAGCAAAAGACTATTCAGGTCAAGGAAGTCAAGTTTCGTCCTGGAACTGATGAAGGTGACTACCAGGTCAAACTGCGCAATCTCAAACGCTTCCTGGATGAAGGCGACAAGGCCAAGGTGACCCTGCGTTTCCGCGGCCGTGAAATGGCTCACCAGGAGATTGGTATGCGGGTACTTGAGCGTGTGCGAGATGATTTGCTTGAACTGGCAGTCGTGGAAGCCATGCCCAAACTAGAAGGCCGTCAGATGGTCATGGTGCTGGCCCCCAAGAAGAAGCCTTCCAGCAACAAGTCGGACGCTCAGAACGGATGATTCACGTTCTTTTCATTATCGACCCCATCGCGCAACTGAAAGCCTACAAGGACAGTTCAGTTGCAATGATGCGTGCCCTCGTGAGTCGAGGTCACTCGATCAGCATTGCAGAGATCGGTGACCTTTACATCGAGCAAGGTGTCGTGCGCGCTCGCACCCAGCCGATCAGCCTGCATCTGCATGCCGATCTCAAGGGTCACGGCTGGTGGGAAAACTCCGATCAGCCTTCTGAACGCGCCTTGTCGGATTTTGGTGCAGTGGTCATGCGCAAGGACCCTCCATTTGACATGGAGTACGTCTACGCAACCCATTTGCTTGAATATGCCGAAGCTCAGGGTGCGCGCGTCTTCAATAGTGGGGCTGCAATCCGCAATCACCCTGAGAAGCTCGCAATCACGGAGTTTCCGGAGTTCACCGCGCCCACGCTAGTCAGTCGTGACATGGCACGCATCCGTGCGTTTCACGAGCAGCACGAGGACATCGTTGTCAAACCGCTTGACGGCATGGGTGGCAGTGGTGTGTTTCGTCTGACTAAAAGCGATCCGAATCGCAACGCCATTCTCGAGACACTCACCCACGAGGGTCATCGCAGCATCATGGCCCAGCGTTACATTCCCGAGATCGTCGACGGTGACAAGCGGATTCTGATCATCGGTGGCGAGCCTGTGCCTTATGCACTGGCACGCATCCCGCAAGCCGGTGAGACCCGGGGCAACCTGGCCGCAGGTGGCCGGGGGTCGCTCAGCCACTGAGTGACAGCGACTGGGCCATTGCCAGGGCGGTCGCGCCCAGACTGGCTGCCAGGGGACTGCTGCTGATTGGTCTGGATGTCATCGGTCAGAATCTGACCGAGGTCAATGTCACAAGTCCGACGTGTTTTGTGGAAATCACCGAACAGACTGATTTCGACGTTGGCAAGCGATTTGCCGAGGCACTTGAGCAGGCTGTCAGCGCACACGCGCCATCAGACGGCAAGGGCGCGTCAAGCGGAGGTTGATCCCATGCAGAGCAAGTCTGATCAGGCGGCGAACTCCGCCGGGCCTGATTCACGACTGGTCAGCTCAGCTGATCCCAGTCCACCGGAGGATCCGGCACTGCCCGGTATGGATGACTGTTCTCAGCGTGCCTGTACTGTGCCTGATGTGGCTGCAAAAGCAACCGCATCAGGCAGTCAGCAGGAATCAGCCGGGGAATCCGTTCCGAAGCAATCGGGCAATCCGCCTGTTGCGCTGGTCGTTGTGGCACACACGCCACTCGCTAGCGCACTGCGCGATATCGCCCGGCATGTGTTTGGACATGATGCTCCGATCACCGCAATTGACGTCTTGCCAGGGGCCTGCGCCGAAGACTCTAGCGGTGCCATGCTCAACCAGCTCAAAGTGCTCAATCAGGGCTCTGGCGTCTTGATGATGACGGATCTGCCGGGCGCCTCACCCTGTAATGTTTGCACCAGCGCAGCGGAGATGGCCAGAGAGCAGGGCATTCCCTGCGAAGTCATCACCGGCGTCAACGCGGCGATGGTTTTACGGGCAATCAGCTATCGGGAGCAGGACATCATGTCACTCGCTCAACAAGTGATTGAGGGCGCCTCGAAAACGGTGATGCGTGTCGACTGATCTCGCGAAAGTGATTAGAGGTACTGCCATCCGTGCGACTATCAGAACGATCATAGAAACAAAGAATAATTTACAATCGGGACACTTTCCATGCCTTACGTTGATGTCACTATTTCCAACAAGCTGGGTTTGCATGCCCGGGCTGCGGCACGCCTGACCAAACTGGCAGGCCAGTTCAGCAGCGAGATTTTCATCGCGAAAGGCAAGCGTCGCGTCAACGCAAAAAGCATCATGGGCGTCATGATGCTCGCAGCTGGCCTGGGTACCGAGGTCCGGGTTGATGCTGAAGGCGCCGACGCCGAGCAAGCCCTCACGGATATCGAAGCACTTTTTAATGACAAGTTTGGTGAAGATGCCTGAACTGCCCAAAAATGGACCCATGATCTGCCTGTACGGCCGGGCTGTTGCCAGCGGCTACGCCATGGGCAGAGCAGTGGTGATGGGCGCAGCCGCGCTCGAAGTCCCGCATTACCGGATTTCCGAGGATGCGATTCTTTCAGAGAAAGCACGTTTCACGCAGGCGCTTGAAACCACCAGCAAAGATCTTCAATCCTTGATCGACTCGTTGCCAGACGATGCGCCGCGGGAACTTGCTGCTTTGCTGAACGTGCACCAGTTGCTGCTCGGGGACCCGTTGCTCGCTGATGAAACACTGACGCTGATTGAAGCGCGCCAGTACAACGCCGAGTGGGCACTGACCACCCAGGGGCAGACTCTTGGCGAGCAATTCTCATCCATGGAAGACGAGTACCTGCGCGAGCGTGGCTCAGATGTCCGTCAGGTCGTTGAACGGGTGTTGCATGTGCTTGCGGGTAGCCCCACCATGGCCACGCTTGACGAGATGGCACAGACCGATGAGCCACTCATCGTGGTGGCACGCGATATTTCGCCAGCTGACATGATCCGCTTGCGAGGTGCCAAGTTTGCCGGTTTCACGACCGAGCTTGGTGGGCCCACATCCCATACCGCGATTGTTGCGCGCAGCATGGGCGTGCCTGCCGTTGTTGCCGCCGCCAACGCGCGTCACGTGATCCGGGACGGGGATTTTCTGATTCTGGATGGACAGCAGGGTGCCATTCTGGTTAACCCGTCCCAAAGCCAGATCGAAGCCTACGAGACACTGTCGACCGAGTACGACGACTACCGCACGCGTCTGATGCGCCTGCGCGATGTGGATGCACAGACCCTGGATGGCGTGCGAATCCGTCTGATGGCCAACATCGAACTTCCCGATGAAGTGCCACTTGCACTGAGTCAGGGCGCACAGGGGATTGGGTTGTTTCGCAGCGAGTTTCTGTTCATGGGAAGGCAGGATCTGCCCTCCGAGGAAGAACAGTTCGGTGCGTATCAATCAGTGGCCCAGCAGATGGGCGGGCGCACGGTCACGATCCGTACGCTCGATCTGGGTTCGGACAAAACCCTGGACGGGAGGCAACGGTTTCAACCAATCCAGCGCTTGGGTTGCGGGCCATCCGCTATTGCCTGGCCAGACCCGAACTGTTTACCACTCAACTGCGGGCCATCCTGCGTGCATCGGCCTATGGATCGGTACGGATTCTGATCCCGATGATCACCAGCCTGGCCGAGGTCGATGCGACCAGGCAGATTCTTGCCGCGGTGCGTGATGAGCTCAAGGCGAAGGGAATCCCGGTTGCCGATCATGTGCCGATCGGAGCCATGGTCGAGGTCCCGGCGATGGCGATCGCGATCGAACCCTTTGCCGAGGCATTTGACTTTCTTTCCATTGGTACCAATGACCTGATCCAGTACACTCTGGGTATCGATCGCGCAGACTCCGACGTATCGGCGCTTTATGACCCTTTGCACCCGGCTGTCCTGAGACTGATCGCGTCGACCATCAATGCCGGGGAGCGATTCCGAAAATCCGTTTCGGTCTGCGGCGAGATGGCCGGAGACTCTCACCTCACTCGTTTGCTGCTCGGGCTCGGTCTGACTGAGTTCTCCATGCATCCACGGCAGCTGCTCGATGTGAAGCAGGAGATCTTGCGAGCGCATTCCAATGCCTTGCGGACCAAGGTCGCAATCTCTCTAAACCGGGCTCAAAGCATTGATCCCGAGTCACTTGCCGGGTAAGAGCACAAAGAGAGCAAGTGACTCGACGATCGCACCAGGCCAGATCCTGTGGATATGTTGCGCGGCATCTTTCTGAAGGGCGTATTCTCCCGGATGCTTGTGTTCAAGGTAAAACGGCCATGCGGCATCTTCATTCTGTTCATCACAATGCACTCCCTTTTTTGATCAATCCCTGGCGTTTGACAAAAGGCTGACAATCACTGCTTGTGCGACCTGACGAACACTCGAGCGAATCGTTCCGGATGTGACGCAAGAAGGTTCTTGCCATCTTCGAAAATGCACTTTCGATCAGATTGAGTCACCATCCACGTTTGGGTGTGCGGACGTATTTAAGCTGACCAGGGCGCGTGGCCAGATAAGCCATGGTCTTCTTTGAAACGTGCGAAAAGTGCTTGTCCAGAACAAACCGTTTGACCGACTCGTGTGGATAGTACGTATCAATATCCTTGCACACAACATTGACATCCTCCCCTGCCTGAAGGACGGTGATTCCGGCTACTGTCGCTCGGGGTCGTACCGAGTCTTTTGTGGCTCGATTGCGTTCTCGTTCAGAATTCGCCAGATGGTGATCTCGCCGGCCCTGGCGAGTCCGGTGTGCCTCACCTCGAGCGTGTGCTTGCGGTTCGAGAGCCCGCAAGCTGCGTGAGCACTGCGCGCTGCTCTGCTATCAATATCAGAGCGGTGCGACAGGCTTATCTGGCCATGATGGCTTCCCTCCGGGAAACATGAGAGTCATCTGACCGTTATGCTTTATGTTGACCTGTATTGATGGAACTCTCTACTGGGCAGTCACTGTCATTAGCAGGCGATCTAGAGACAAACCCTATATTTCAGGTTCTTGCGTTGCGTAGATGCCTCGCGCTAAGTTAAGATTAGAAAAAATTCGATCTGACTCACTGAATTTTAGTTTGTCACTTCCCAGACACCGATGCCTTCCTTGATGTGAGGGCATGCAACCAGGTTCCATCTGATACCGGTGTGCGTGCTTCTTATCTACGTGGAGAGCCATTTTGGCTAGTCAATCCAAAGTCGATGCCGGACCACACATCGAACAGAAAATAGGCCTGTTTGCGCTGGTTGCGGTTGTCGTCAGCTCCATGATTGGCAGTGGGGTCGACAGTTTGCCGCAGAACATGGCACAACAGTCCGCGGTCGGCCCTGTGGTCATCGCATGGATCATTTGCGGGTTCGGTATGTATTTTATCGCCCGGACTTTCATCGTTTTATCCGACGTTCGCCCCGATCTTCAGGCCGGTATTTATATGTATGCGCGCGAAGGTTTCGGATCACTTGCCGCTTTTCTGGTGGCTTGGGGCTACTGGCTCATGACCCTGTTTAGCAACGTGGCCTTTGCCGTCATGGTCATGGACGTCATGGACTATTTCATGCCAGGGGATTTCACCGGCGGCAACAATGTGGCTTCGATCATCGGCGCGTCCTTGCTCATCTGGGGCTTCCATTCACTGGTACTGCGCGGCACCATGATTGCTGGATCGATCAACTTCATCGGTACCGTCGCCAAGCTCATCCCACTGGTGTTTTTTGTGGGAATCGTTGTCTATTATCTTGACTCAGCCGAGTTGTTTCAAAACGTGTGGGGCACTCACCCAGCCGTCCACGAGAAGCCGCTGGGATCGATCACCTCGCAAGTTCTGGCACCGCTCTATGTGGCCCTTTGGTGTTTCATTGGGGTGGAGGGAGCCGTCGCATTGTCTGGACGTGCCCGAAACAAAGCTGATGTCGGACGGGCGACTTTCATCGGGTTTGTCATTTCTCTGGTGATCTGCCTTCTGGTTTCGGTATTGCCGTTCGGTGTCTTGAGTCAGCCAGCATTAAGCGCAATTGACAACCCGTCAACCGCGGGTGTCATGAACTATCTCATGGGAACCTGGGCGGAGTGGTTCATCAGCGCTGGGGTACTGGTTTCAATTCTGAGCAGCTGGCTCGCCTGGACGATGATCTGCGCTGAGATTCCAATGGTCGCAGCGATCAACGGGACTTTTCCTAAAAAATTTGCTACCAAGAATCAACACGGGGCCGCATCTTCGGCGCTGTGGATCAGCAGTTCCATCATGCAGGTGATTCTGTTGATGGTGTACTTCGCCAAACACGCCTGGCTTGATCTGCTGGCCATTTCAGCTATCACCGTTCTGCCTGCCTACTTTGCAGCTTCACTGTTTCTCTGCAAGCTCAGCCTTGAACAGAAGCGGGCAAATCAGGAACTTGCCGGCAAGTCGCTCACCTTCACCACTGGCCTGATCGGGGTCGGCTTCTGTCTGTTCATGTTGTTTGCGAGCAGTTTTGATGATGTCGCCATGACACCGTTGTTACTGACGCTCGGCATTCCTTTTTATTTTGTTGCCCGAAAGGAGCAGGGGCTGTCGGCCAGTTCATTGCATAAATGGGAGTGGATGGGTCTCGCGGTGCTTGGCGTGGTCGACCTGATCGTGATTGCGCTGTTTGTTTCAGGGAAACTGGTTTTGTAAACACATGATGTCTTCGGGCGCGTAACAGCGTTACGAAAACCAGACAGACCATGACGGTGTGAGTCACGCCAATTCAGCGATTCAGCAGTACGGCCGAGCTTTCAAACTAACCAAGGGGTGCTTGCATGCAATTCAATCACAACATACTTTTGATACTGTCGCGTGAGCTTGCCAGTTCTGATCCAGTGCAACATGCGATCGGCGCACTGGAATCTTCACTCAAGGCCAGAGGATTTCAAATTCATTGCGCAGCCGACACCGCCGATGGCAACCGATACATCGGCGAGAGCCCCCGCTATAGTGCGATCGCGATTCTGTGGAACCCGAATCATCCGCAGATGGCAAGCCAGTTTGACTCGATTGTGACAAAAATCCGCCAACGCAACGAGAACGTCCCTGTGTTCATCATGAGTGAGACCGGACTCACCACGGACATTCCGCTGCATGTATTGCGCGAAGCAGGTGAGCACATTCATCTTTATTCGGAAACGGCTGATTTCACCGCCAACCGGGTATACACCGCGGTTCATCGCTATGCTCAATCATTGCTGCCGCCGTACTTCAAGACATTGAAAGACTTCACCCAGGATGGTGACTATTACTGGGACTGCCCCGGTCACATGGGTGGCATGGCCTATCTCAAGCATCCTGTCGGTGTCGAGTTCATCAATTTCTTTGGTGAGAACATCATGCGTGCCGACATCGGGGTTGCGACCGCCGAAATGGGCGACTATCTTATTCATGCTGGCCCTCCGAAGCAGTCTGAAGAGATCGCTGCGAAGTTGTTTGGAGCCGACTGGACATTTTACGGCGTTGCAGGATCATCCGGGTCAAACCGGATTGTCGTACAAGGCGCTGTTGGTGCGAACGAAATCGCGATTGTGGACCGAAACTGCCACAAATCTCTGAACCATGGCCTGACATTGTCACAAGCCAGGCCCGTTTACCTCACGCCTACCCGAAATGGTTACGGGTTAATTGGACCGATCCCCACTCACAGGCTCCAGAAATCTGCAATCGACACGCTCATAGCCCAAAGCCAGATCACGCAAGGGGCTGTCAGTCCATCGCCCACTTACGCCGTGGTGACCAACTGCACCTACGACGGGTTTTGTTACAACGTCAGGGACGTTGTCGAGCACCTTGGAGCGAGCGTGCCGCGATTGCACTTCGATGAAGCCTGGTACGCCTACGCTCGCTTTCATCCGCTGTATCGTGATCGATTTGCAATGGACATCGGTGACGAGACCCCGGATCGTCCCACCATCTTTGCGGTTCACTCGACCCACAAAATGCTGCCAGCGCTCTCCATGGCTTCGATGATTCACGTCAAGCACAGCGACCGGGCACCGCTGGACTTTGATGATTTCAACGATGCATTCATGATGCACGGAACCACATCTCCGTTCTATCCGATCATTGCTTCGATCGACGTGGCGGTCAGCATGATGCAAGGCAATGCTGGCTATTCGCTGGTGCAAGAGTCGATCGAAGAGGCGATTGCGTTTCGTCAGACTGTGGTGAAGGTCAAACAGGATCTGATCCAGAGCAATCCGACGGACTGGTTCTTCGATGTTTTGCAACCCACCGTTGTCAAAGATCCGACGTCGGGCGAGCAAGTTGCCTTCCAGGATGCCCCTATCAGCATACTCAGCCATACACCCGAGAACTGGTGTCTGCGTGCCGGTGACACCTGGCACGGATTTAGTGATGAGGACATCGATCAGACTGACTGCATGCTCGATCCGGTGAAGGTCTCGATCACATGCCCGGGTATCACTGCGCAGGGCCAGTACGAGGATATGGGCATTCCCGGATACGTGGTCACCAAGTTCCTGGACGATCTGCGCACCGAGGTGGCCCGCACAGGTGACTATACCTTGCTGATTCTGTTCTCGGTTGGCACCACCCGAGGAAAATGGGGCACGTTAATTGAAAGCTTGCTGGCGTTCAAGAAAAGTTATGACAATGGCGTGATGGCGCTTGACGCGATTCCGTCACTGAGCAGAACAGGCAGTCGCTATCAAGGCATGACCTTGCGTGAACTGTGCCAGTCGATGCATGACACCATGCGCAAACTCGACCTCATGAAGCACATCAGTGACGCTGTCAGCACGACTACTCAGGCGGTCATGACACCAGCCGAAGCCTATCAGAAGGTGGTGCGCTACAAAACCGAACGTGTACGACTTAAAGACTTTGCCGGACGAATCGCAGCCAGCATGCTTGTACCTTATCCACCGGGCATTCCTGTTCTTATGCCTGGCGAGCGACTGCCGGACGACGATACCGGCATCATTGGATATTTACAGGCCTTACAGGCGTTCGATAAGGAATTTCCCGGATTCGAACACGAGATTCAAGGCGTGAGCGTCGATCAGAACGGTGATTACTGGGTGCGCGCGATCATTGAGGATGAGCGTGAGGCCACCGCTTTGCCTTCGCACATCCGACTGCGCAAAACAGCAAGTTCATCGAACAAGAAAGGCCGTCAATAAGACAAGAGATAGTCGAAGGGAAGCACCCATACAGGCATGACTGACCAGCCAGCCGCATATATCTGACGAGAAAAAAAGTGGCAGGTCAGTCATTGTTGAGTTGCTGCGGATCCTGCCGGATCGCATGCTTATTCTGGAAAACACCGTCATGTCAGACAAATCAACGAGTTCCTCATCAGGCACCGACCAAACCGCCAAGCTCGGATTGATCGCACTCATTGCAATCGTCGTCGGCTCGATGCTCGGCGGTGGCGTTTACAGTCTTCCACAAAACACCGCCGCCAGCTCGGCCGTTGGCCCGGTCACCGTGGCCTGGATTATCGCTGGCGTGGGCGTGTATTTCATCGCGAATTGTTTTCGGCTGCTGTCTGATGCCCGCCCAGACCTGCAGGCCGGGGTGTACATGTATGCACAGGAAGGATTTGGACGATTCATCGGGTTCAACGTAGCCTGGGGCTACTGGCTCATGACCTGCTTTGGCAACGTCGCGTTTGCGGTCATTCTGATGGATGCGTTTAACGAGTTCTTTCCGGGCGTGTTCACGGATGGCAACAACCTGAACTCCATCATATGTGGTTCGATTCTGATCTGGGGTTACAACTACCTGGTGCTTTCCGGCACCAAAGTTGCGGGTTTTGTCAACACGGTCGGCACCTTCGCCAAACTCGTACCACTGATCTTGTTCGTCCTGATTCTGGGTGTCATGATTGATTACTCCCAGTTGCTGACGAACGTATGGGGAACGGACCCACAGATTGTCACCGAGGTCAACAAGGAAACGGTATCTGTGTCGTTGATGTCTCAGATACTGGCACCGATGACGGTGACCTTGTGGGCGTTCATTGGTGTAGAGGGCGCTGTGGTGCTCTCTGGTCGAGCCCGCAACACCAATGATGTTGGCAAGGCAACGCTGCTGGGCTTCGTACTGGCCCTCTTCATTTACATGCTGCTTTCTGTGTTGCCATTTGGTGCCATGACACAGAACGAACTGAGTCAGGTGGCCAATCCCTCCACGGCAGGGGTTCTGCAACATGTGGTCCATGGGGCATGGGGTAACTGGCTCATGAGTGTGGGCCTGATCATTTCCGTACTGGCTGGCTGGCTGGCATGGACCATGCTATGCGCGGAGATCCCCATGGCCGCTGGCGAGAATGGTGCATTTCCCAAAGCTTTCGCGCGAACCAACAAGAACGATGCTGCCAGCGTTTCCCTGTGGGTCAGCAGCACTGTCATGCAAGTGGCGATGTTGCTGGTGTACTTTTCCAACAATGCCTGGAACACGATGTACAACATCAGCGCCCTGATGGTGGTGCCTGCCTACATTACCACCACGTTATTCATTGCCAAAAGCTGCATGAATGGCAGTTACCGCGGTGCGAGCCGTGGTATGGCGCTCTGGAGCGGGATTCTGGGTTCGCTGTTTTGTCTGTTCATCATCTACGCCAGCGAGATGCAGTATGTCGTGCTGGTACCCATCCTCATGACACTGGGGTTGCCGGTATACATCTGGTCGCGCACCGAAAAGAAGGACGGGCAACCGATCTTCACAAAAGTCGAGCTTTTATACCTGCTGATCCTGCTAATCGTTGATGCAGCAGTGGTGATGGCGCTGGTGGCTGGCAAGATCTCTATATGACGATCAGGCCAGATACGAATAACGCCAAAACTCTGAGACACGGAAATCGCTTAAGGAAGCGTAAATGAGCAGATCACTTTTGACAGGACTTGGCACATTGTTGCTGTGCTCAGGAATTGCCCAGGCAGATCCGGGGTTCAAGCCCAATGGTTCGATTGGCCTGACGCAAACGTTTTACGGCAATTCAGGTGGATACAAAACCGCGACAGCACACCCTTCCTTGTCGCTGAACTACAACTTCGCACCGAAATGGAATTTGAACCTCGTGTGGGACCGCACCTGGGGACTGTATGACGACTACACAGGGGCACCCAATCAACAGTACGAGTATTTCTCGCAACCCGCAGGCACATTGACCTACAACTACGGCAAGTTAGGGGACTCAAAGGTCAACTGGAGTTCGTCGGTCATGTTCGAGAACCAGACGAACATGACCGGCACTTCCACAAACTACGTATACGGCCAGACCTTCTTTGATTTCTCGGAGTATCTGCCCAGATCGGAGTTCCTGAAGGCGACCCAGTTCGCACTGGCACCGCAGTATGTCCATGCATGGAATTCGCAGGGCGGGTCAGGCAGTATCAACACGGCCGGTATCGGGTTACTCACCAACTGGGATTTGCCTGGCAACTTCTCGTTCACGCTCAATGCCTACGCATTCAAGGACTGGTACAGCGGCGCCTTGCAGATCAGCGGGCCTAACGGCAACTACAGCAGTGCCAACTATTTTGTGGCGCTAGCCTGGCTGCAGTATCAGAATACGCTGTTCAAGTTCGACCAGAACACCTCATTGTCGTTTAACTTCATTGGTGGTCTCGACCCATTCATGGCCTCAAACCGGAATGGCTCCTGGGAACCTTTCATCGCCAGCAACGCGCAGTATGAATGGCTTGGGCCTACCGTGCAGGCAGGCAACTTCAAGAGCACTTACATCCTTTTCGCGTTGCCTCAGTTGATGCTGACCTATAACGTCAATGACAAGTTGTCATTCAATGTCTTTGTACAGGTGAAGTACTCGAACCAGGTATGGGGAGACTCGGTCGGTGGCTGGAGTTTTCAGCCGCAAGGTGGCTTTGGGGTGACTTACAACTTTTGAGCATGATAACGGCGTCTGGCCCGGGTTTTTGCCAGGCGGTTGAGAAACAAGGTAACGCAAGACAGATTGCGCTCTATCCATACAAGGTGTCATACACCTGGACTCGCTTTCCGCCTCTGCCTGGCTCGGTATTGGTCGATACGGTCGATACAGGTGCAGAAGAGGATGAATGGGCGTTTGTACAACCAGATTGCATATTACTTTTTCAAGGAGATCGACCATGAATGACACGTCTGACAATCGCAACGCATCGGCGTTCGATGACGTTTACGCTTCTCAGGAACTGTCCCGAAGCCTGCCCAAGAGCCGGTTTCCGCAACGCGAAGAGAATCCGCGCAATGTGTTTAATGCCGTACGCGACGAGTTGATGCTTGACGGCAATTCACGCCAGAATCTCGCTACGTTTTGTCAGACATGGGTTGATGACGAAATCCAGGAGTTGATGGCACTTTCGATCGACAAAAACATGATCGACAAGGACGAGTACCCACAAACCGCGGAGATCGAACGTCGCTGCGTGGCCATGCTGGCTGACCTCTGGAACTCACCAGAAGCGGAAACAACCCTTGGGTGCTCGACCATCGGCTCTTCGGAAGCGGCCATGCTCGGCGGCCTGGCCTTGAAATGGCAGTGGCGTAACAAACGCAAGGCACAAGGCAAGTCCACCGATCGTCCCAATCTGGTCTGCGGACCAGTTCAGATCTGCTGGCACAAGTTCGCCCGCTATTTCGATGTTGAATTGCGTGAGATTCCGCTTGAAGGTGATCGCCTGATCATGAGCCCGGAAGAAGTACTTAAGCGCGTCGACGAAAACACAATTGGTGTGGTGCCTACGTTAGGAGTGACTTTCACATGCCAGTACGAACCCGTCAAAGCAGTGCACGATGCACTGGACAAGTTGCAGGCCGATACTGGTCTGGATATTCCGATTCACGTCGATGGCGCCAGCGGCGGCTTCCTGGCACCGTTTTGCGCACCTGACATTGAGTGGGATTTCCGTTTGCCACGGGTCAAATCCATCAACTCGTCAGGTCACAAGTTCGGTCTGGCGCCGCTGGGTGCGGGCTGGGTCGTCTGGCGTGAGGCCAAGGATCTGCCCGAAGATCTGATCTTCAACGTCAACTACCTGGGTGGCAACATGCCCACGTTTGCGTTGAACTTCTCGCGACCAGGCGGGCAGGTGATTGCTCAGTACTACAACTTCCTGCGACTTGGACGTGAAGGCTACGCCAAAATCCACAACGCATGCTATGCGACCGCCCAGTACCTCGCGGCCGAGATTGCCAAAATGGGCCCATTCGAGATTCTGTTTGACGGCGACAGTCAGAAAGGAATTCCCGCGCTGGCCTGGAAGCTCAAGGAAGGTGCTGCCATCGGTGGCTACACGCTCTACGATCTCGCCGATCGTCTTCGCAGTCGTGGCTGGCAGGTCCCGGCCTACTCGATGCCCGCTCAGCGTGAGGATCTGGTGGTTCAGCGGATCCTGGTTCGCCACGGCGTCAGCATGGATCTGGCCTCTCTGCTGCTGGATGATATGCGCCGCGCACTGGATTACTTCGAGAAGCATCCAGTGACAACGCCGTTGTCTAAAGAAGAAGGTAGTGGCTACAGCCACTGATCGGTAGTACACCAGCAGGGAGGCAGATCAGATTTCAGATGATCTGCCAGGTAGATTGGGGTTATCCGCCTGGTGCGGATGACCCCGGCGGTTTGTGGGTTCTCACATCAGGCCAATCGCGGAACGCAGTCTCTGCGGCCTGACGCTAACTCTATCGATGATTCATGTGCTCGATGGCTATACGAGGAATCACTCGACGCAAGTCGGGGCGATGTGCGATCGAGCGAGTTCGGGTGTGTTCGACTTTTTTCGGAGAACGTCATGGCGCAAGCGCCTGCTAACACTGCAAAGCAACTCAGTTTGCTAGGTTTTTTTGCGATCACAGCCTCAATGGTGATGGCTGTTTACGAGTACCCGACATTTGCAACCTCGGGGTTTAGCCTCGTGTTCTTTCTGCTTCTGGGTGGTTTACTCTGGTTCATTCCGGTCGGATTGTGTGCAGCTGAAATGGCCACTGTTGAAGGCTGGGAAGAGGGCGGGGTATTTGCCTGGGTCAGCAATACGCTGGGCGAACGATGGGGCTTTGCAGCCATCTCTTTTGGTTATCTACAGATCGCAATCGGGTTTATTCCGATGCTCTATTTCGTGCTTGGTGCTTTATCCTATATTCTGGCATGGCCAGCCTTGAACACTGATCCGACGGTCAAAACCATCGCTGGCCTGGTGATTTTGTGGGGTCTGGCATTGACGCAGTTCGGTGGTACCAAACACACCGCACAGATTGCCAAGGCGGGATTTTTTCTGGGGATTCTGTTGCCAGCCCTCATTCTGGTGTTTCTGGCCATTTCCTATCTTATGAGTGGAGCACCTTTAGCCGTCGAAATGAGTGCTGCCACGTTCTTCCCGGACTTCACTCAATTGGGAACTCTGGTGGTGTTCGTTGCCTTTATCCTCAGTTATATGGGTGTTGAGGCGTCCGCCACGCACGTCAATGAAATGAAGAATCCCGGCAGGGACTATCCGATCGCAATCGTGATGCTGATGATTGCGGCAATCTGCCTGAGTTCGATTGGTGGTCTGTCTGTGGCGGCAGTGATCCCGTTGCACGAGATCAACCTGTCGGCCGGTGTGGTGCAGACTTTCGAGGTGCTCGTCAGGCACTTTGGCAGTGGACTTGAATGGGCTGTTCGTGTGATTGCGGCCTTGCTGGTACTTGGTGTACTGGCCGAGATCGCTGCATGGATCGTAGGACCCTCACGCGGTATGTTCGTGACCGCACAGAAGGGTATCCTGCCACACAGCATGGCCAAGGTGAACAAGAACGATGTGCCAGTTAATCTGGTCATCTTCCAGTTGAGCATCACGACGGTTGCGCTCATCGTGCTGACCAACACCGGTGGCGGCAGCAATATGTCCTTCATGATTGCGCTTACGCTGACCGTGCTGATCTATCTTTGCTCTTATTTCATGCTGTTTCTGGGATATATCCATCTGATTTTGAAGCAATCGGACAAGAAGCGGGCGTTTCATGTGCCTGGTAGCAAGGGCTTTAAAGTTGTCTTGGCCGGATCGGGATTTGTGATTTCATTGCTGGCGTTTTTAGTTTCATTTGTTCCACCCAGCTCTTTGCCCGGTGCGGCCAACCACGACACATATCTGGAGCTGCTCATTATCAGCTTTCTGGTTGTGGCCGCGATTCCCTTCATCGTCTATGCACTGCATGACAAGAAAGGCAAGAAGCTGGCAGTTGACCTCGTGCACATCAAAGCACACAACATGGAAGACGGTCATCACTTCATACATCCAAGAGCGCGCTCGACTCATCATTTTGTCGCCAAAAGCGAATCGGGTGCGGGTTCGTCGACAAATTCCAGCGGTCCGGGTAACAAATAGTCGCTTGCAATGAACACTGCTAACTGACACGTCTAGCTGACACTGCCAGGTCACCGCGTGCTTTTGCATCGCACACGGTGACCTGGCGAGGCACATCAAAGCAAAGAACAAGCGGCAGATCTTGCGCGGACACTTGCCCTAAAGACAAAGCCCCCAACGTCTCGTTGGGGGCTTTGGTCAGCTCTTTTGGGTGGATGCGCAGTGATTGTGCTAACAATCACTGCGACTCACTGAACCGGTTTAGCTGTGGTAAGCCGATTCCCCGTGGCTGTTGATGTCCAGACCTTCGCGTTCGACATCTTCTGGCACACGGATACCAGCCAGTGCGTCAGCAATCTTGTAAGCAATCCAGGCAACAACACCGGACCAGATGATGGTGATGATGACACCCTCGATCTGCACCCACAGTTGACCCCAGATCATGCCAGCCGACTCCAGACCAGGACCGCCGAATGCCTGGGCATTGAAGACACCGACCAGAATCGCACCCACAATACCAGCCACTCCGTGAATACCAAAGACATCCAGAGAATCGTCGGCACGTAGCAGTCGCTTCAGACCATTGACACCCCAGACGCAGATCACGCCTGATACGACACCGATCACAAAGGCGCCAAACGGACCAACCAGACCTGCCGCAGGCGTGATGCCGACCAGACCCGCCACAGCACCGGATGCAGCACCCAGCATGGAAGGTTTGCCTTTCACGACCCACTCAGTGAACGTCCAGCCCAGCACGGCGGCAGCGGTTGCAATCAGTGTGTTGAACACAGCCAGCGTTGCTGTCTCGTTGGCCGCCAGCGCCGAGCCACCGTTAAAGCCGAACCAGCCAACAAAGAGAAGCGATGCACCAATCATGGTCATGGGCAGGTTATGGGGCTGCATGGGCTCTTTACCAAAACCGATCCGCTTGCCAATCACATAGGCACCCACCAGGCCAGCAATACCGGCGTTGATGTGAACCACCGTGCCACCTGCAAAGTCCAGTGCACCACGCTCAAGCAAGAAGCCGCCAGGACCCCAGACCATGTGTGCGATAGGAATGTAAGAGAAGGTCATCCAGATGGCGGTGAAGATCAGCACCCCAGAAAACCGCGCACGTTCAGCGAAGGATCCAACGATCAGCGCGCAGGTGATACCAGCAAAGGTTGCCTGGAACGAACCGAACAGAATCTCGGGGATCGAACCAGCCAGCGCAAACTCGCCGCTCGCAGGATCAAACATATTCGAGAAGAACGACTGGGACAAGCCCCCAAAGAAGGCGTTGCCGTCTGTGAAGGCCAGGCTATAGCCGTAGATAAACCACAAGACAACAGCCAGCGAAAAGGTCGATATGACCTGCATCAGCACGGACAGCACGTTTTTAGAACGAACCAGGCCACCGTAGAAGAGGGCCAGCCCGGGCAATACCATCAAGATGACGAACACCGTCGAGACGATTATCCATGAGACATCTGCTTTATCCATTTCAAGCTCCAGTGATTGTTTGGGTTATAGGGCGGCTTCGCCGGTTTCACCCGTGCGGATTCGAACGACTTCTCCGAGTTCGGCAACGAATATCTTGCCGTCGCCAATCTTGCCGGTCCTCGCGGACTGCTCGATGGTCTCGATGACTTGCTCGCAGATGTCGTCTGACACAGCAGCTTCGATGCGCAGTTTGGGCAGAAAGTCCACCGCATATTCAGCACCACGGTAGAGCTCGGTATGGCCTTTCTGACGTCCAAAACCCTTGACTTCCGTCACGGTGAGCCCTTGCACACCCAGTGCTGACAGGGCGATTCTGACTTCGTCAAGCTTGAACGGCTTGATGATCGCTATGATGAGTTTCATGGTCATTCCTCAGTTTCAGGTACGGGTGAATCACATCAAGCAATTCGCATGCCAACTTTGCTTGTGCTCTGGTGTTCTTTGTAACCACCTGATGCGCGACAGCATAAAAACCTTCGTTTCAGGATTTGTGCATCACAACGGTGCACCAAAGCAAACGAACGCATCCATCTGGTTGCACCAGACTGGTGCGTGCGCCATCTCGGCGCACGAATCCAGCCAGATAGATGACGCTCGAACCCGATGACGATGAATACGTCCACTCCTGATACTCATCGTCCGCGTGTTAGCGCTTGCGAGGACGCGAGGTCGTCTGAACCGTCGCGCGAAGCCTGGCTGTATCACGGTGGGGCGGGTGCAAACACACACTCGGGATAATCCCTGAATGACGCATGGAAAGTCGGCCCATGCTTGCCAAGTCGTGTTGAACTTGGCACAGTCTCCATAACAGTGCCTTGTCCGTCGTTCCTTGAAGGGACAACGCACCCGCAAACGCTAAACTTGCGCTGTTTCACATTGATGGAGGTGTTTCATGCAATCCAACCCTTGGCTTGAGGCGTTTCAGAAAAACGTATCGGACCTGATCGCCCGCAGTCCCGCGGCCGATGTCGAGCGCAACGTTCGCGCCTTCATGACGCAATCATTCAGCAAGCTTGATCTGGTCACGCGTGAAGAGTTTGATATTCAGGCAGACATGCTGAGCGAGGCGATCAAGCGTACCAATGCGCTCGAAAAGCAGATTCAGGCACTCGAGATGAGAGTGACCGCTCTGGAGAACGACAAGGGCTGATCCGAAGGTCCTGTGCAGACAAAAGACTCAAGGAACAAGGCAGGCGGATCGCGCCTGATGCGCATGGAACTGACAGCGGGCCGTCGCCTGTCAGGATGCGACATCAGGCGTTCCGCTCAACAATTGATTGAGCACTGACAGGCAAAACCGGGCGGGTGTTGCGCATCAAAGTTCGATTTGGTTTATAATCAAAGGCTTCGCTTAAAAAGCTAAAGCCATAAAAAGTGTGTCGCAAGCATACGTCGCATGTGGCGCTTAGCTTTTTTGGGCAAAAGCCGCAAGCGAATCGGGTGTGAGTCACTTTTCCGGGTGACAAGCCCCAAGAAAGCGTCTCCGGGTATCAAAGTGCGTTCCAGAGGTCTGGATGCCACCCAGGTGACTGATTAAAACAGGAATCTCATCATGCCTAAGATGAAAACCAAGAAAAGCGCCTCCAAGCGCTTTAAAGTACGGGGCAGTGGCTCCATCAAGCGTGGTCAGGCGTTCAAGCGCCACATCCTGACCAAGAAGACCACCAAGAACAAGCGTCAGTTGCGCGGTTCGACAGCGGTTCATGAGTCCAACGTGGCCGCCGTTCGCGCCATGATGCCCTTCGCTTGATAGGAGAATAAAGTATGCCTCGCGTAAAACGTGGAGTCACCGCAAGGGCTCGTCACAAGAAAGTTATCGCCGCCGCCAAAGGATATCGTGGTCGCCGTGGTAATGTATTCCGGATTGCCAAGCAGGCAGTTATGCGTGCTGGTCAGTACGCATACCGTGACCGCCGCAACAAAAAGCGCACATTCCGTGCTCTGTGGATTACCCGTATCAACGCAGCAGTGCGTGAGCACGGTGTTTCCTACAGCAGCTTCATTGCCGGGCTGAAGAAGGCTTCGATCGACCTTGATCGCAAGGTTCTGGCCGATATGGCAGTTCGTGACAAGGCTGGTTTTGCGGCCATCGTCAATCAGGTCAAAGCAGCTCTGGCAGCCTGATCACGATAGAGTGAAATGGTTGCGCTTTGACGCATCAGGTAAACGGGGCCAGGTTGGCTCCGTTTCCTTTTGCAGGCATTGCTGCCGTTGCAATCAGACTTGAAATGCACCGTCGGTGATCCCGGATAACCGGGATGTGTCGATACTCGATGCATCAAACATTCTGTCAGACAAGTTCCAGGCGGAGCGTGATGCAGGCTCGTACAATGGCGACCAGGTCCCGGCAGACGAGTCAGGTCAGATACCTGACTGTGGCTTGAAAGCCTGGGGTTCCGGCGCAAGCTGATGAAAGCACGATCGCAACAGAACACAATAGAGCGCAATAGAATTTGGCAGTACCAGACACAGTCCATTGCCTGTTTCCAGGTTATTTTCGTGAACCGCTTTCTCCAACCACGGATATCCGATGTCAACCACGCTAGATGATTTGATTGGGCAAGCCAGTCAGGCATTCGAGGCCTGCCATGACAGCGCCAGCCTCGAGAACACCAAGGCCAAGTTCCTTGGCAAACAGGGCGCCATTACAGCCATGATGAAAGGTCTGGCTCAACTTTCACCTGAACAGAAGCGCGAAGAAGGCGCCCGCATCAACCAGGCCAAGCAAGCGGTTGAAGCGGCCCTGACAGCACGTCGCCAGGCACTGGCCGACGCAGCGTTAGCTGCCCAGCTTGCCGAGCAGACGATTGATGTGACACTACCAGGCCGTGGACGTGGGCGCGGATCGGTTCACCCGGTCATCCGCACCTGGGAGCGAGTGGAATCCATTTTTCAGTCGATCGGTTTTGCGGTCGCCGATGGCCCGGAGATCGAGAACGACTGGACCAACTTCACTGCCCTGAACAATCCGCTGAATCACCCTGCACGGTCCATGCAAGACACGTTCTACGTGGACATGAAGGACTCGGAAGGACTGCCTTTACTGCTGCGAACACACACCAGCCCGATGCAGGTTCGCTATGCGCGCATGCACAAGCCTCCGATCAAGGTGATTGCTCCAGGAAGAACTTACCGGGTGGACAGTGACGCAACTCATTCGCCCATGTTCCATCAGGTTGAAGGTCTGTGGATTGACGAGAACATCTCGTTTGCCGACCTGAAGGGCGTGTACACGGACTTCATGCGCTGTTTCTTTGAAACAGACGATCTGGAAATCCGTTTCAGGCCGTCATTTTTTCCGTTCACGGAACCCTCGGCCGAGATCGACATGCGATTTACCACGGGTCCCAATCAGGGTCGCTGGCTCGAAATCTCCGGGGCCGGGCAGGTTCACCCCACGGTGGTCAGAAACTTCGGTCTGGACCCCGAGCGATACATTGGTTTCGCATTCGGCTCAGGACTGGAACGCCTGACAATGCTGCGTTACGGTGTGCACGACCTGCGCCAGTTTTTTGAGGGTGACCTGCGCTTTCTGGCGCAGTTCGCCGACTGATTCTGTTGTCGGAGTGTCATCGACCGATCACACTCCACTGATTCCGCGATCCGCTGATCTGCGATCCCAGACGAGATAAAGCATGCAATTTCCTGAATCCTGGTTAAGAGAATTCGTCAATCCTGACTGCTCGACAGAAGAACTGGCTCATCGCCTGACCATGGCTGGCTTGGAGGTGGAAGAAACCGAACCGGTCGCACCTGCCTTTAGCGGTGTGGTCGTTGCGCGTATCGAATCCGTTGAGCCACACCCCAACGCTGACAAACTGCGCATCTGCAGCGTCAACGCCGGACAACCCGAGATGCTGCAGATCGTATGCGGCGCACCGAACGCCGAGGCAGGGCTGGTTGTACCGCTGGCAGCCATTGGTGCTGTACTACCCGGCGGCATGAAGATTGGTCGCGCCAAGATGCGAGGTGTCGAATCTTTTGGCATGCTGTGTTCCGCACGTGAGCTGGGCCTGTCACAAGACCACGCTGGTCTGATGCCACTTCCGGCGGATCTGATCCCCGGGACAGATTTTCGGCAGGCGTTGTCGCTGGACGAAACGGTGTTTGTTCTAAAGCTCACACCAAACAGAGCTGACTGCCTGTCCATCCTCGGTGTCGCACGGGAAGTCGCTGCCATTACACACACACCTGCTACGGATCGCAAGCCGGAGCCGGCTTCTGTGACGATCAGTGACCGGATTGAAGTGGACATACAAGCGCCTGATCTATGTGGACGTTTTGCGGGGCGTGTTGTCCGTGGCGTGAATGCCAGAGCCCAGACCCCCGACTGGATGGTGCAACGGCTTGAGCGTGCAGGGCAGCGTAGTGTGTCAGCACTGGTTGATATCTCCAATTATCTGATGCTGGAGCGTGGTCGTCCAACACACGTATTCGACTTGAGCAAGCTCTCCGAGCCGCGCCTTTGTGTCCGCTGGGCCAGAACGGGCGAGTCAATCAAACTGCTGAACGAGGAAACTGTCGAGCTCCACCCCGGTCTGGGTGTTATCACATGTGGCGACGAGGCTGAGAGTCTCGCTGGCATCATGGGTGGCGACAAAACAGCTGTGTCGCTCGACACGACAGATGTGTATCTCGAGGCCGCATTCTGGTGGCCCGAGTCCATTGCTGGCCGCACGCGCGAACTGAAGCTCGCGTCCGAAGCCGCGCACCGCTTTGAGCGAGGTGTGGATTTTGCGAATATCGTCGAAGACCTTGAGCGCCTGACGTCGATGGTGATCGATATATGCGGAGGCCATGCAGGCCCGCTGGATGATCAGATCATCAATCTGCCCGAGCGCAAGCCTGTTCAGATGCGTCTTGCCCGCTGCCAGAAAGTACTTGGAATCGATTGCACTCAAGAACAGGTTGGCGCAGCGTTTGACAGCCTGCGTCTTGAATGGATTTTTGAAGCGGGTGTGTTCACGGTCACGCCGCCGTCCTATCGCTTCGATCTGGAAATTGAAGAAGATCTGATCGAGGAGGTTGCTCGCCTGATCGGATTTGACGAGATCCCCGCAAAACCACCGCTGGCCACCGCAAAAATGGACTTCGTTCCGGAAACGTATCGGCCAGGGCGAGTGCTACGCCAGGCGATCTGCGCCCGCGACTATCAGGAAGTGATCAACTTTTCGTTCGTGGAAGCAGACTGGGAGCGTCAGTGGCTGGGTCATGACAATCCGATCGAACTGCTGAACCCGATTGCAAGCCAGATGTCCGTCATGCGCTCAAGCCTGTTGCCGGGGCTGGTGAGTAATATTGCCTACAACGCCAACCGACGTCAGACTCGGGTCAGAGTCTTCGAGCTGGGCCGTGTCTACTGGCGCGATGAGTCCGTAACTGATGGAGATCTGTCTGTTGCAGGTGTGAGCCAGCCATTGCGCCTGGCAGGTGCAGCCTGGGGACCGGCTGACTACGAACAGTGGGGCCTGACGGCCCGTCAAGTCGACTTTTTTGACGTCAAGCGTGACGTAGAAGTCCTTTATGGCCCCGAGCGAAGGACCTGAAATTCGAAGCTGCTGAGCATCCGTTGTTTCACCCAGGTCGCTGCGCGCGGGTGATGCTCGATGGTGCGCAACAAGGATGGTTGGGTGAAATGCATCCTCGCTGGGTGAGAGACCAGGGACTGTCCAGTGCACCGGTCATGTTCGAACTACCGGTTGACAGCCTGTCTGCTGTTCGCATGCCCACTCCGAAAGCGCTGTCAAAGCAGCCAGTCGTTCAGCGCGACATGGCACTATGGGTTGATGCGGATACACCTGCAGACCAATTACTTGATACCATGAGAGCTTTGGTGAGGAATGATCCTGAACTGTCGATTGTTCAGGAGATTGCTCTTTTTGATGTCTGGCAGGACAAGCAGTCGCAGACCAGTCCGGACATCAAGCGCCAGGTCAGCCTCGCCTTCCGGGTGTGGATGCAAGACCCGGCCGTTACGCTTGAAGATGAACGCGTTGATGCCAGCATGCTGAAACTGCGTGAAGCTCTTCAGGCGCAACATAATGCAAGGCCCAGGTAAGAAGAATCACCCCGGCACCACCAGAGAACCAAAGAGAACAACATGTCAGAGTCACAAACACTTACCAAGGCCGAACTGGCTGAATTGCTGTTTGAAGAGGTTGGTCTGAATAAACGCGAAGCCAAAGATCTGGTCGAAACTTTTTTTGACAAGATTCGAGACGCTCTGACTGAAGGCAATACGGTCAAACTGTCTGGATTTGGAAATTTTCAAGTACGCGACAAACCTGCACGCCCCGGACGCAACCCCAAGACCGGGGAGGTGATCCCAATTCTGCCACGACGCGTGGTGACGTTTCATGCCAGCCAGAAACTCAAAGGCGTTGTTGAAGAATCCGGCGGTCTGGTGTTGCCAGACGTCAAGGCAATGGGTATAGAATGACTGATCAAGGATCAAATTCGTAGTCATGAACCAGAACGACACGACCAAACAGCCATTGCCGACCATTCCGGCCAAACGCTACTTCACCATTGGTGAGGTCAGTGACCTTTGCGGGGTCAAACCGCATGTGCTTCGATATTGGGAGCAGGAGTTCACACAACTCAATCCGGTCAAGCGCCGCGGAAACCGCCGCTACTACCAGCACCACGAAGTGCTGCTGATCCGAAAGATTCGCGAATTACTGTACGAACAGGGATTCACCATCAGTGGTGCCCGAAATCGTCTTGCGGATGGAAGAGGGGATGCGCAGATCGATCCAGATGCAGCAGTCAGACTGAGTGCTCAGGAATTGCAGTCCTTGCGTGCGGAACTGACTGCCATTTCGAAGTTGCTCTCTGACGTCTGATACGCGTTCCACCGATCAAAAACAGCTGATAAGTTTTCTGATATACTTTCGTTCTTTCGGGGCGTAGCGCAGCCTGGTAGCGCACTTGCATGGGGTGCAAGGGGTCGTGAGTTCGAATCCCACCGTCCCGACCATATAAATCAAGGGGTTACAGTTCAAAAGACTGTAGCCCCTTGTGCATTTCTGGGTCCCGTACACTATTTTTACACTAATTATCTCGGGCTTATCTGGTGATGCAGGGTAGGGCCAACACCCGAATGACCGGATTGTTGCTGACCATCATGCACAAAAAGCTCGACCTGTCAGTGGTTCACGACATGTTTGCGCTCAAACGTGCGCCCAGTGAACTGTACATATAGGGTTGCCCGGGGCATGGCCATTGACTTGACAAGGATAAGAGTGGGCAGGCGAACAGCCTTCAGTGGCGCATGTGGGGATGAACACCTGTCTGACTCACCGACTGCTGGACTGGATGGCGAGTGCAGGCAACTCCGTTTCCGGGGTGACCGACGCAGGGGCCTACCTTCAGAGTCGCCAAGGTATGGAGCTTCGCGCAGGCAATCGAGCTGCCCGGTCTGCGAGTCGATCGGTCGGGGGCGGCCATACCACCAGCCTTGTGAACACGCCAGAGCAAAGACTGTGTCGCGCAGTCGGCCACCCGTGTCGACTGTGCAAGCGGGCATCTGCGGCAAGGCGGAACCAAGTCTACGCCAAGGTATGTCCAGCTGCCGGAATGACCATTCTCTGGCTGCCAGATCCTCTGCCTGGAATGACACTGGGAAACTCCCGTGTCACGACCAGATGTTTCACGATAGGGGTGGTCCCAGGCAGTTCCTGAGTTGCGTTTCGACTGGCTGCATAGGTACTGCCGGATGTTCCGACTGGTGTCTGACGGACTGCCGATCTGCCAGCCGGCCTGGCCAAGATGCCGGACCATCCTGACTCATTATCTGGATCGACCGTCATGCTCACAGTGCGTGGAGTTTGAACGCCGTGGCGCTGGGATCTGCCCAGCTCATCCAGAGACAATAGATGCTCGGTTATGGGTGAATGGCATTGCTCTCACGGTGCAGGGGCATGGCCTGATGGCCCTGCCGGTTAGCTTCCAGGGCGGATCACAGAAACATTTTTGCACAGACCATCGAGCATCAAGCCAGCACGACATCGAGTGATCTGCTTTGGGTGTCAGGAACGACTCAGCCTTGCCACCGATCGGTAGAACCAGCAGGCATGCGCCGCGCACGGAACAGATACCAATCCGCATTCATTCATGTCACTGGCAGGAATACCCAAAGACATCTGACGAGCATTGCAAAGCACACGTACATTCTTCCTGCGCGGCTCTCAATGCCACGGACCGTACGGCACTTATTCCGGAGGGTTAGGCCTTCGTTTCAGCCAGCCAAAAACGGACATGGCAGGTATACGATGATTGTCGAGTCAGGAGGCAGCGTGAGTGCGAGAACGATGTTCACCTGGCTGGCTGATCAGCTCGAGGGAAACTCCCGTCAAGGCGATCGGACCATCCTTTCCGAGCCTGCTGGATTGCGATGAGGGTCGCGCCCGGGAAGCAACTGACAAGGCCACATCGCGGTTACCATGCGACCACGATGCGACCACCCTATGACCACCCCATGATCCTCACCTGACTGCAATTCGAGGCACTGCCGGAATAAGGCTGCGAGTTTGTGTATACCGAGGACGGGGTATTCCCCGGAAGGTTACGCCCCCAGTTGGAAGCTGTACTGTTTCACTTCATTACAGGTGATACGCTGGCCATCTACAGCCTGCTGGCTTTGGCACAGTCTCGCCAGCTCCGGGCGCGCGTGATGAGGTGTGCACATGGCCCGGAAAGTCCGTCTCGTCAGCCTGCGCAAACGGCTCGACACAGCCAGTCCAACAGCAGCAAAGGCGCTGGTTCAAATGGTGCTGGTGCGGCTATTTCCTGACCAGCTGAAACGACATATTTGCGGCATTACCCTGGTTGCTACCTTGCAGCTGAAACACCCGCTACTGTGTAGGCCGGACAGAGGCACACCCCGGGATCAGTACGCGAAGCGTGGGCAAGGCCATAGCCCCCCCAGGAACACAGTGGCAGGGTGCGGCATATCCCCATATCGACCTACTCGTCAGCCCGGCCTCTGGCCAAGGGCTGTAGGCAGGCAGGTCCCTTGTGGCCGCCGACGTAAGAGTAGAGTCATGCAGGTGGGGATTTGCCCCCAACTCAGGCAGGCCAAAAAAGGCGGGTAACCCAGCACAGGCCTGCTGTCTCAGAAACCAGCGTCTCGTGCATTGGTGACCCGATTGTTGACCCCATGTATTCTTTCTGAAACCCGCTCGGCAGCACGGCAAGTTCCATACATTTGCACTGGCGCTCCTGGCAGAATCAATCCCAGGCAGAAGCTGCCGGAAGGTACAGCTTTGCGGGAGCCCGTGATACGGATGATGCGCATTTTTACGTTCGTGAATGGATGCACCGCGAGTGCCACGCAAGCAAGATCCCATGCCCACTCAAAGGCACGAAGCCAGGCTGATCAATTGATTTATGAAGTGATTGCGGTACGTGGTCAGGAGCCCTGAAACATTCAATGCCATATGCGTTTTCGTTGCCGGGTCCGAGGCCCTGTGATCGTTCACGGACACCCTGAATCTCGATGGTGATTACGGGTTCCATCGCAGGAGAGAGGAGGGCCATGAGCGGTGATTGTCGGGCTGGTGTGCCAGATTTGTGAACGCAAACATCGCACATCTTCGCGGTGGATCATATCGAGGCAATCAGAAGTGATTGGGGTCACGAGACTCCACGAACACTCAACATGTACCGGTCGTGTCTGGTTCAAGTTGGCTTGTCGAGGCAGCGACCATTGGGCCTGCACCCATGATGCCTGTCCGAAAAAAGGGTGCCCGCAAGGACACCCTTTGAGTATCAGCCATCACAGGCTGCGCGACCCGGTTCTCGCTTCATACCGGTGCAGTTGCAACGGATGAGACAATCGCTCGGGCCAACCAATTCTCGGATCATCCGCGCTGGCGAGACACCGAGTCCAGATCATACTGACCTCAAAATATCAGGTGTGCTGATGCACCCAGGCCATCGGCGAGTCAGCCCATGGAACAAACCGCAGAGCTGATCCGCAGATCTTCCAGCGACCGCCACACCGCCTTGCTGCCGCTGCAAGATGAGGGTTGGACCGCACCTGTTGCTCAAGGACAGAACCGAGCTCTTCCGTTGGCACAGAGTCGGTTAGCTCACTCATCGTGGCTTGAGTCATGCCAAACAGGTACTCGAGCCAGTGACGCAGAGATGGGCCGCAGCAGACACCCACATGAGAGTCAGCAGGCAGCTCCTCCGAAGAACCACTGGAAAGCCATGACACCGGTACGCGAAGCAGTGATGCCAGCGCCTCAAGCCTCGATGGGCTGGTGCCTCGCTTGAACCACGCTTCGACCAAGGCGAGTTCTACCCCGATATCGGCTGCAATGACATCGCTGGTCAGACCAAGATAGTCGCGTGCCAGCATGATGCGTTGCCCGACACTCGAATGGCCACTTTCAGCCAAAGACGACTTGACGTTCGCATTGGCCTCGAGCTTCTCAATCATCCAGTCCGAAAAGTACACCTCTCCGGAACTGCCGTCCCGGTCTGCGAGGCGCTGCTTTGCCTCCTCCAGGCTGTACCCGAGAAACTTGCACAATGCCAGCGCGTACGCCGTCCGATCCTGCCCAGATTTATTTATTGACATCCGACCTCCAAAAAATTTGACCTATTAAGAGATGCAAGCAAAGTGGCTTGCAAAGAGGTATAGGAAATTTTTCGAAAGAAGATTGCTGCTGGTCGTGGGCAGCGCAGGAAAATCTTGTACTAACTGGACTCACTGGCAGGCATTCCGGTCGCACGGACCTGTATGGCCTGTCCGGCATATGGAGCCAGCGATATCAGCAAAAGCCGAGCGACCAGGTCGCTTTTTCAACTTTCGACATGACAAGGAAAGAAGTGGGGTGGCATGCAGACCATGTTTTCAGAGCCTGGTGCCGCTCTGGGGCCTGGAGCAGCACATTGACATGGCACTCCGCTCGCGAACATCGGCATGGGTCCATCCATCGTGCCGGTCGGCCGTGATTGATTGACATCGATCCTGGACCGTCACTTCCGACAAGGGCGAGACCTCACCTCTTTTCAGGAGCGAAACCTACACGCGATCATGGCTGACCAGTCACGCTATTGTGTGTTGACCAGGTGGACAGAGGGCGTCCACAGATCACCATCTTCTTCCTTGTCAAGTCAAAAACAGCACCATCTGCGTGATGACGCTTGTTTTGATTTTTCTCCTACACCGGTATGTGAGAGAAGACATATCAACCTCGATAGCGGTTCGCACGCCAGATAAAGGTCAAATTCAGGAATGCTAATAATGCTGGTATTTGATACGGGCGGCAAGGGAAGCGCTTTACGTCAAAGTCCTCTGCCAGAAACAACACGGAGAACGTCAAGATGGCTCGAGCAGGCCCTCAGGCCACTTTCTTCTCCATATGCATGTCGACATGGATGTCAGAGAAAGGGCAGATCAGGGCACCTGACGCAGAGCGCTCCAGCAGGCCAAGCTCCACAAGTGCCATCGCATCTTCGTGAACTCGTTTCACATCACGTTCCAGGCGCCGCGCCAGTTCACGCACACCCACTTCGCCGGCGCCTTGAAGCTCGGCCAGCATCGCCCATCGATTGGCTGTCAGGCGTGAGAAGAACGCGCCCGGTGACTCGAAATTCAGCGACTCGCCCTGGTACTGGCCACTCAGAACACCCTTGGAGGCGGTTGCGCCAGCTTCGCGAAGGGCGCTCTTCCAGTCGCGCTGTGTTGTGATTGTCAGCTTGCGTTCCATGGTCATTTCCTCCTTTTGTCGACCTCACGAATGAAGTCTTCAATCAGCGTTTCAAGGCTGGAGAACTCATACGGAAGCTGCTTTCCGTCCAGGTGGCAATGGTCACCCTTGCCGCGCTCGTTGTCGAATCCGACTACCCGCAGCCCTTGCACGATATACACAAGGCGGTACTTGAAGCCGTGCGTGGTGGGAGGCACGGGGCTTGGAACTTTCCAGACGATCATCTGGATGATTCCGCCATCTGGTGTCACGTTTTTGAAATCGTAGATGAGTTCCGCTTTCATGTTGGCTATTCTGACAACATTCGTGGCTGTTGTCAATTGTGCCAACGGGCATGATACCAACAGGTATGGGGCTTTTTTTCTGGGTAAGTACATGGTGCCAGAGGGCTGTGCCCAGGCATCTGAACAATTGCATCGGGTCGTGAACGTGAAGTAAAGGAGATTGTCTGGCAAGTCACTGGACGGCGAAGGCGCTGTCCACCTGCCGTGCCGTTACTGCCCCGAATGCTTTGCATTCATATGACCTCCAGACAATTTGACCTATTAAGAGATGCAAGCAAAGTGGCTTGCAAAGAGGTTTAGGATCTTTCTGGTAAGGGATACGGCTGTCGGATCGTGCGAGCAACGCAGTTGTGCATAGAGCAGATTCTCGACACGCTGGTCATTCCGATCAGCACGGCCTGACCAGCAAAGGAAGTTTGTGAAGTCGGTGAGGTCAGCACACAGTCGCACGTGCCGGGTCATTTCTAGTGATTGCGATTGGACAAGGAAAGAGACAGGACAAGCCAGGAATAGTGGCCACACTCTGATATCGCATGCCATGAAAAAGGGTGCCCCGTAGGACACCCTGAGAGTATTGGCCTTGGCAGGCCGATTCGCCCAATCCAATTGCTCAAGCAGGGATGTTTGCACTGGTTGAACAAAGGGTTCGTGTCAACAAACCACCGGAATTGCCTTACTGGCTACGACCGGTTACTAAAAACACTGCCCTTCACAAAAGCATCACCTTCCCTGGTGCAGCCAGATCATAGGTGAATCTGGCCACGGGACAAACTGAAGCCCTGACCCGGCGACTTGCCAGTAGCCGCCTGAGCGCCTTGCAGCCGACCTTTTACCTTCAATGGAGAAGCATCCTCGCGTCAAACTGCATTTCACGCTCACCAGGTCGTCCTGGCTTAATGTGATCGAGCGATGGACAGGTCAACCGGAGCGCAACACCCTGTATCACGGGTGCTTCACCAGCGTCAAAGATCTGCGAGAAACCATCAAGATATTTATCGATAGCCACAACACACATAGCGCCAAACCGTTTCGGTGGTCTCAAGCAGCAGATGCAATTCTGGCTAGTGTTGATCCTGCAAGAACTTCGATGATCTTGAATAGTTGAATTGACCAGACTCAGTGCGCTAGTGAGGCACCGTGAGTTCCACAACAACACCGCAGAAGTGAGCCCAGATGCTAACCTCCCGCTTTGTTTCAGAGTGTGATGCGTGTATTTGACATCACACCGTGTCTGACGCGCACTAAGTGTTTTGTATTGCTGGGTGATAATACGGTCGCGTGCGCAGACGTATTTTTTACTTCAGATAACGTATTCCAAAAATGTCCAAAATCATCTACACCCTGACTGACGAAGCTCCAATGCTTGCAACCTACTCGCTACTGCCGATTGTGCAGGCGTTTACGCGTTCGGCGGGTATCGACGTCCAGACCCGTGACATCTCTTTGTCGGGTCGTATTCTGGCGCAGTTCCCGGAGCTTCTGAGCGATGCACAACGCATCAATGACGATTTGTCATATCTGGGTGACCTGGCTAAAACGCCTGAAGCCAACATCATCAAGTTGCCCAACATCTCAGCCTCGATTCCCCAGCTCAAGGCGGCCATCAGGGAGCTTCAAAGCAAAGGCTTTGCGCTGCCTGACTATCCCGATGTCCCGTCGAATGACGACGAGAAAGATGTCAAGGCTCGCTACGACCGAGTCAAGGGTTCGGCCGTTAATCCCGTGCTACGTCAAGGCAACTCGGACAGGCGCGCTCCTCTGTCAGTCAAGCGCTATGCTCGCAAGCATCCCTACAAGATGGGTGTCTGGACACCTGACAACCAGGCCCATGTCGCACACATGCAGGAGGGTGACTTCTACGGTAGTGAAAAATCCGCAGTCCTCGCGCAACCGGGTAAGGTTCGAGTCGAGCTGACAACGAATGCAGGACATACCATCGTCCTGAAAGCATCCACCAAAGTCCTGGCTGGTGAGGTACTCGACGCAGCAGTCCTGAGCAAAAAGGCCTTGCGCAGTTTTCTGGAGCAGCAGGTGCAGGACGCCAAAGCCAAAGGCGTACTGTTCTCCGCACACCTGAAAGCCACCATGATGAAGGTATCGGACCCGATCATTTTTGGCCATGTCGTATCGGTCTTCTACGGTCCGGTCCTGGACAAACATGCCGCAACCCTGGCAGAGATCGGATTCAATCCCAACAATGGTATTGGTGATCTGTACGCTCGCCTGGACAAACTGTCTGCTGACAAACGCACTGAGATCGAAGCTGATTTGAAAGCACTGGCCGATCAGCGACCCGCTCTGGCAATGGTGAACAGTGACAAGGGCATCACCTGTCTGCACGTTCCGTCAGACGTGATCGTCGATGCATCGATGCCCGTCATGATTCGTGACTCGGGTTGTATGTGGAACGCTGCCGGCAAGCTGCAACAGTCCAAGGCCGTGATTCCGGATCGTTGCTATGCGAGTGTGTATCAGACCGTCATTGACGACAGCAAAAAGAACGGCGCACTCGATCCGGTCACAATGGGATCAGTTCCAAACGTAGGTCTGATGGCTCAGGCCGCACAAGAGTACGGCAGTCACGACAAAACCTTTGAGATCGAGCAAGCCGGTGCAGTACGTGTGATTGATCAATCCGGTCAGGTGTTGCTCGAACAGAAAGTGGAGGAGGGTGACATTTTCCGGATGTGTCAGACCAAGGATGGCCCGATCCGTGACTGGGTAAAGCTGGCTGTCAGTCGTGCACGTGCCTCAGGTACACCGGCAGTATTCTGGCTCGACCCGTGTCGTGCACATGACGCAGTCTTGATTGATAAGGTCACGACCTATCTGAAAGAGCATGATCTGACCGGACTGGATATCCAGATCATGTCACCTGCTGAAGCGACACAGTATTCGTTGATCCGCATCCGCAAAGGTCTTGACACGATTTCCGTGACAGGTAATGTGCTCCGTGACTACCTGACCGATCTGTTTCCCATTCTCGAGCTTGGAACCTCGGCCAAGATGCTTTCCGTCGTGCCGCTGATGAATGGTGGTGGCCTGTTTGAAACAGGTGCGGGTGGTTCTGCACCCAAGCACGTTCAGCAGTTTGTCGAGGAAGGTTTTCTGCGCTGGGACTCGCTTGGTGAATTCATGGCCCTGGCTGCCTCGCTTGAGCATCTGGCCGCTCATGACAGGAACCCGAAATCCCGGATACTGGCTCAGACACTGGATGCAGCAACAGGTCGCTTTCTCGAAAACAACAAATCTCCAGCGCGCAAACCGGGTGCCGGCATCGATAACCGTGGCAGTCACTTCTATCTGGCGCTGTACTGGGCGCAAGAACTGGCCCAGCAGAATGAAGATGCTGAACTGCAAGCGGCTTTCAAACCGGTTGCTCAAGTCATGACCACGTCAGAGTCCACCATCATTGCCGAGCTGAATGCAGTCCAGGGCAAGCCCTCTGATATTGATGGTTACTACCGACCGAACGAAGTCAAGACACAGATGGCGATGCGCCCGAGTGCAACCTTGAACGAAATCATCAACCGACTCGCCTAGTTCTGCAGGAATTGTGTCATGGGCTTGCACCAAACACACAAACTCAACTGATGGATAAACCATCGGCTTGAGTGCCGTGTCAAACCTGACTGAAGCATCCGTAAACCATATGCCACGAATCCTCCTAACGGATTCAGGGCATATGGTTTACGGATGCTGTTCGCATAAGTCCATCCCTTTGGGACGTACAACATCGAGCAAAGGTCAATGTTCGGGTCTGGCGACTTTGAGTTTGGATAATGGACGCCGCCTTACACCTGGGCGTTTCTGAATGTTCAAACGAGAGCTGACATCAGGGTTTGTTTCCCGTCACGGGCAGACGGCATCCACGTGCCCAGGTTGGATGCGTCATCACCTTGGTCGGTCAACGCCCGAACTGGCGTGATACGCTTTCGATCAAACACTATGTTGAGTCAGAGGAGCATGTCATGCCCGAGCAGAACAAGGTAGTTAACGAGGTTGAGCTTTTTTATCAAATGAAAGGGACCGGCCCGGCGTTGCTGTTGCTGCATGGACTTTCTCAGAACCGATCTATATGGTGGCGGGTCTGCGATCAATAGCCGCACTCATTTACCCCCGTCATACCAGACCTGCGAGGGTACGGCAATTCACCCAGACCCGCCTTTGCACCCCACCATCAAAACGACTCCAGGTGTCAGATGCCCCCTGATCTGATGGCATTAATGGATCGACTGGGTATTGAACAGTTTTGAGTCGTCTGTCATGATCGAGGCAGCCGGGTTGCCCATCGTCTCGCGGCAGACTTTCCGGCCAGGGCTCAGCGACTGATGCTGCTTGATTTATCGCCAAAGCTGAAGATATTCGAGCAGACAGGCATGTCGTTTGCGGCTGGTTAGTGATACTGATTCTTTCTAGTGCAGCGCTACCTGAGTAACTCATCGAAGAGTAACCCAATGGCTTCATGGAAGCTTTCACTATGAAGCGACATGGCGGTCGCGCCTCATCTGACCCAGAGAAGTGGCAGCAATATATCAAAGCCATCAGAGATCCGGCCCGCCTGAACGCGATGTGTGAGGACTATCGGACATCCATCACGATCGACCTGGATCACGATCGCCAGGACCGGGCAACAAGCGCCAAGCGGTCACAAGAAGTGGTCCAGGAGATTTGTCAGTTTTTTAACAGATCTTGACCTCTTGGATTCTATAAATCGCAACAGTCCTCAGCCAAAAGTCTTGTGTCATGAACTGTGAAAATAGCTCACTTGAAATCGCTTCATTCAGATTCCGTTCGCTGTCGAACCAAAGTTCTGTAAGTGCTTCTGCACGACGTCCGTCTCCTGAAGGAATGCCGGCAGAAACCGGGTGGTTCCGATCAATAACCTTGTTCTGCGTCAGTCCTCTAAGGCCCGGAAGTTGCTCGATCTGAGCCTTTACTGATGGCCACCAATCCTCTACTGGATCCCAACTCGACTGCTGGTGCATTCCTCGCGTGCTGACCAGAATGACCTTGTAGAGAACTTCCGCCGATCGACGTTGCACAAGTTCAAATGCTTTCAAAACCAGAATCGTGATCTCACCTTGAAACTTTGGAATGTCCTCCTTCGTCAATGCATACGCTTGAGAAGCATCGGATCGCTCCATTGCCTCAATGCTCTGGAAAGCGAGCTGTGATATGCCGTCAATGCGCTGTAATGGAAAGGCTGGCGCCTCGTAAACGCGATCAAGAATGTGGTTCTGCCTGTAATGCAAAAGCCCCGGCAATTTACGCGCAAGCTCACCGTGCACCTCGATCCAGTGGCTTTTGAAGGCAGCCTCGCTTAAAGAGGCTTTTCGCGAAATAAGCGCACTCCGGTAGATCGTCATACGAAACTCCTGTTTGCAACCAAACGTTCAAAAAGCCGCTAGCGATTAGACATCTCCAGACTGTGCCAACCGGACTAGCCTGACTTGCCGCGCTCAATCCCAGATCTGAAAATTGAACACTCTTGACAGAGGGGATCTGCCCCATCTTGTGCGAACTTTTTTATCGCAATATGAGATTTGCAATATAGAAGAAAATTAAATATTTTCACAATAAGGGAAAATCATTACAAAAATCGCACATATTGCGAAATTTACTGTTATACACTTCCTCCGTAACCTCGAGGAGGGTGCTAACGGACTTTTTGTCCAGCATGTTTGCTTTCAATCAGAAAAGGATCATTTACATGAAAATCCGGGTTTTGGCGCTATCAGCGCTGCTTGCGATCTCTTCCAGTGCATTAGCCGAGGACATCAAGGAACGAACCATCCGTTTCGGACATTTGGTTCAGCCGGGTCATCCGCTAGCCTTAG
The DNA here is from genome assembly GCF_003058465.1 of Orrella marina. NCBI lineage: Bacteria > Pseudomonadati > Pseudomonadota > Betaproteobacteria > Burkholderiales > Alcaligenaceae > Orrella > Orrella marina. Next base: position 1,099,781 of record NZ_CP028901.1, read on the forward strand.
GTGTACAGAAGTTTGCTGATCTGGTTTCCGAGAAAAGTGGTGGAAAGATCAAGGTTCGCGAGTTTGGTGGGTCGGTCCTGGGTAGTGAGAGCCAGCAGATGAGTGCTGTGCAAGGGGGCGTGCAGCAAATGTTTGTGCCCGCCACAACCACAGCATCGGCACTTGTTAAAGAATTCAGTCTGATCGATACACCTTTTGCCTTTCAGAATACGTCCCAGGTTGATGCTTTACTTGGCGGACCTTTTGGAACATCGCTTCAGGAACGCCTTCCGGAGCGAGGAATCGTTGGCATGGGCTTTTGGGAGACAGGATTTCGTAACTTCACGAACAATCGCCAACCCATCATCAAGATGGAAGACATGCGTGGGTTGAAGACTCGCGTCATGGGCGATCCACTGTTTCTGGACTCCTTCAAAGCGCTCGGAACCAATCCGGTTCCCATGGCGTTTGGTGAACTGTACGGCGCACTGGAGTCTGGTGCACTCGATGCAGAGGAGAACCCATACAGCATCGTTTTGACCAGCAAGTTCTACGAAGTCCAGAAGTACATGAGCGAGACCAATCATGTCTACACGGCTAATCTTGTGATGATGAGCAAGCGTTTCTGGGATCAATTGTCCGATACGGAGAAGCAGATTCTTTCTGAAGCCGCTGCCGAAGCCGGAGAGTATCAGAGAACGATCAGCAGAGAGAAAGCCAAGGTGGCACGTGACCAACTCATTGCAAATGGCATGGAGATCAACTCTGTTCCTCAGGACTCCCTTGACCAGATGCGCGCAGCGACGGATCCAGTCGCGGATGGTTTCGCAAATAGCTACGACCCAGCTCTCGTTGATCTGTATCGCAGCGAGATGAAGCGTATCCGCGCGGCTTATCCATAAATCATGCGGATTTTGGTGCAATTGAAGGATTGATGACAATGCAAGGTCTGATTGAGCAGTATTGCAAATTCCTACGTCTCGTTTGTGTCCTGCTATTGGCCGCGATGGTCGTCATGGTCATGGGCAACGTGGTGTTGCGGTACGGATTCAACTCGGGCCTGCTTGTCTCGGAGGAATTGTCGAGATGGCTGTTTGTCTGGATGACCTTCCTCGGGGCGATCATCGCCCTGGCAGAGCGAGCCCATCTTGGAACGGACGTCCTACTGGCCAGAATCCCTAAAAAGGCACGGCTGGTTTGTCTTATTCTGGCGCAGATTCTCATGATTTACGCCAGCTGGCTGGTCCTCGACGGCAGTCTTACCCAAGCAGAGCTCAACTGGTTCGTTACTGCTCCAGTGACGGGCACACCTGTTTGGGTTTTTTACGCATCGGGCGTTGTGTTCGGTATTTCGAGTTTGTGGATCTTGCTTTACGGGTTGTATCAGCTTCTGAGGGGACGTCTGCCCGAAGAGGAAGATGCGAACCAGTCGCATCTGTAAACCGATGCGACTTCCCGGGCGGCTGCCCTTTGTAAAAGTAACCTTATCATGACAGTCCTGATTTTTCTTAGTTCTTTGCTTGCTGCCATGCTGATTGGCGTGCCGATTGCTTACGCGCTATTGCTTTCTGGCGTGGCACTGATGATGCATCTGGATTTGTTTGATGCGCAGATTCTTGCCCAGAATGTCATCAATGGAGCCGATAGCTTTCCTCTGCTGGCAATTCCTTTTTTCATGTTGGCCGGGGAGGTCATGAACGCTGGCGGGCTGTCCAAGCGACTGGTGCAGTTTGCCATGACACTGGTAGGGCATAAACGCGGCGGGCTTGGCTATGTCGTTGTGGTAACCGCCTGCCTGATGGCCGCACTGTCTGGTTCGGCAGTTGCTGATACAGCCGCGCTTGCTGCCTTGCTATTGCCCATGATGGTCAGAGCCGGTCACGATAAGGCAACCTCAGGGGGATTGATTGCCTCTGCTGGCATCATCGCCCCAGTTATTCCACCATCAATCGCTTTCATAATTTTTGGCGTGGCTGGTAATGTGTCAATTGGCAAACTATTCATGGCCGGGATCGTTCCAGGGTTGTTGCTGGGTATCGCGATTGCTGCAGCCTGGGCCTGGGTGGTTCGCCGTGAAAATGTGCCGTTGCCCCCAAAGGCGTCATTCCGGCAACAAGTCAGTGCATTCAAGGACGCCATATGGGCACTGATGCTGCCCGTGATCATTCTTGTTGGCCTCAAGATGGGAGTGTTTACACCAACAGAGGCAGCGGTGGTTGCAGCGGTCTACTCGCTTTTCGTGGCATGCGTCATTTATCGGGAACTTAGGCTAGCCAGTCTGTATAAAGTATTTGCCTGCGCCGCGCGTACTACAGCGATCGTGATGTTCCTGATTGCAGCTGCCATGGTGGCTGCATGGTTGATTACTGTCGCGGACATACCAGGGCAGATCATCGATATTCTCGAACCCTTCATGGACAACCCGACATTACTTTTGATTGCAATGATGTTGTTCATCCTGGCTGTTGGCATGGCGATGGACATGATGCCGACCATCTTGATTCTTACCCCTGTGTTGATGCCAGTTGTCAAGGAAGCGGGTATTGACCCAGCCTACTTTGGCGTGTTGTTCATCATTAACACTGCGATCGGCCTGATGACACCTCCGGTCGGGACTGTTTTGAATGTGGTGTCCGGAGTTGGTCAGATGAAGATGGACCAAGTCGCTCGGGGTGCATTTCCATTCATCATTGCTCAAGTGTCCGTCCTGGTGTTGTTAGTTCTTTTTCCTGCAATCGTGATGGTGCCGATGGAGTTTTTGTGGGGGCGCTGATGGCAGCACATTTGACGACGAGATTAAGTCTCGGTCCGAATTGCGATCTCGAGAGGATCTGATGAAAGGACGAGAAATGAGTAGTTTTGCGAAAGGACTTAGCATCCTGGAGTTGTTCCGGGAAGGTGCATTATCAGTACACCTGGATGAGGTAGTCGAGTTTTTGGGAACCTCGCGAGCGACCGCCTATCGCTATTTGGCCAGTTTGTGCGATGTTGGTCTGTTATCGCCAGCCAAGGGAGGCGTTTATGTGCTTGGTCCGAGAATAATCGAACTCGACCGAATCATGCAGATTGGAGACCCGTTACTGACAGCAGGGCGGAAGGTTATGCGCCAGCTGAGCGACGCTAAGTGTCTGAACATGCTGTTAGCCAGCTATTTCCGAAACAGCATTATGTGCGTGGACATCGCATGGCCAGATCCCGCAATTCCAGCCCTGTTTGAGCGCGGCAAGCCGATGTCATTGTTCCGAGGAGCCATGGCAAAGATCATCCTTGCCAATCTTTCAGTCTATCAGCAAAGAAATCTGGCGCTGAACTATCCAGACGAAATTAAACGGGCCGGGATGGGAGAAACTTGGCCTGAGTTCAGGACAAAACTCGCTGAGATCGGGCGCCAGGGCTACTCGATCACCCGTGCCGAGATGATGCCCCAGTCAGGTGGCATTTCTGCACCAATCTTCGATGCCGAAAACAAGGTTCTTGGCAGTATCACTATCGTGTTGGCCGAATCTGAATTTCCGTCAACCGACTTCGACCAGCTCGCGCAGTGGATCACTGATGCCGGAAGAAAGGCTTCTGAAATGATCGCGGAACGATGCGCCGAGCCAGTGCATGCTACCGCCAAAATTAAAACATCTGATAAGAAAATCAGTACTACTAAACGAAAGAAAGGAGTTACTTGATGACAACCGCCGTCACCCCGTTTCTGCCCAATCAGGAGCAGCTTGGCCCCCTGGACTCAAGAATTGTTGATGTTCAATCACTTCCATGGCGTACCACCCCTTCACCTGGCGTGGAGATCAAGATACTGATGCAAGACGAACAATCCGGTCTGCTGACAGCACTGTTTCGCTGGGCACCAGGAAGTGTTCTCGGCTTACACGAGCACGTTCAGATTGAGCAGAGCTATGTCCTTGAGGGTGAATTCGAGGACGATGACGGTGTTTATACCGAAGGAAACTTTGTCTGGCGTCCCGCTGGCCATCGTCACGATGCCCGTTCACCGAAGGGCGCTTTGGTGTTGTGCTTCTTTTTGAAACCGAACAAGTTTCTGGAGGGTCCTCTTGCTGGTGAGGAACTGAAATGACGCAAAGTCTGACACGCACTCGTCAGGAAAAACTCGGCACCCGACAAGAAGATGAACTCGCCATTCATCAGTTGAAAGCACGGTACTGCCGTTATGTCGACACCAAACAGTGGGCACAGTTGCGAACTTTATTCACCGACGATGCCCGGTTTGAAGGTTTTGGCTCAGCTCCTGATGGATCTAGCGCTGACCAGTTCGTGGCAGGTGTCTCAAAAAGACTCGAAACCGCAATTTCAGTTCATCACTGCCATATGCCCGAGCTTGCCTTTAATGGGGAGGGACAAGCAAAGGGGATATGGGCGATGCAGGATTTTCTGCAATGGCCATCGCCAATCGTGCTGCGTGAGGCGCCCGATGCCGTCGGCTTTACCGGATATGGTCACTACGAGGAGGCATACAGGCGGGAGAATGATCAATGGCTGATCTGTTTCATGCGATTGACACGGCTCAGGGTTGACCCCGTGACCAAGAATACCCAGTGGCCACAACTCGACAATTTACGTCGTGCATCGCCTGACTGGCTGGAGTTAATATCATGAAACATGCGCTTGTACTTGGTTCGACAGGTGTGATTGGTGGATCTATTGTCAAACAGCTTCTGAACGAGGGCGAATGGCGGGTAACGTGTGTTAATCGATCTGGTACGGCACCGCAAGGAGCCGACGCGCTGGCACTGGACATTCTAGACGACAAGTCATTCAAGGCCGCACTCAAGTCAATGCCCGCGGTGACCCACCTTTTCTATGCTGCATATCAGCCACGTTCCAGTCGGTTCCTGGAAATCGAACCGAATCTTGACATGCTGCGCAGAGCGATTGACTTGGCTGAGGTCCACGCTGGATCCCTCCAGAGAGTTGTGCTCATTACCGGCGGAAAGTACTACGGACTGCAATGGGGTGCGATCAAAACGCCTGCGCGCGAAACAGACCCCAGACATCTTGCTCCTAACTTCTATTACCAGCAACACGATCACCTGGTAGAGCGGAGTATTGCTGGCGGATGGAGCTGGAGCCATCTGATTCCACCGTATGTGACTGGCTACTCCGAGCGTGCCCCAATGAATCTGGTGATGACGTTAGGCGTGCTTGGCACGCTGTCACGTGCGCAGAAAGTGCCCCTTCGATTTCCCGGTACGGCCGCTGCCTGGAATGCACTGCACCACATCGCCGACGCCGACCAGATAGCTGCGGCAGCGTGCTGGGCATCAACAAGCGAGAACGCTGGAAACGAGATTTTCAATATTGCCAATGGCGACCCGAGCCGCTGGAAGAACACCTGGGCAGTTTTGGCTCGATACTTTGACATGGAAATGGCAGACCCAATCCCAGTTCCACTTGACATGGTTCCTGAAGCGTTTGGCGACCTGTGGAAATCTATCTCGTTGGAGCAAGGTCTTGTCCAGAATGATATAGGCCGCTTAGTCAACTGGCAGTGGGCACACTACATGTTCAACGTTGCATTCAGTAATGATGTCCTATTTGAAACAGGAAAGATCCGCCGGGCAGGCTTTCACCAATGCCTTGATACTGAGACAACTCTGCTAGCGCGTTTTGATGAGTTAGTAGCAAGAAAGTTGATTCCTGATGTGTCTCGGTGACTCACCGCGCTTGAATCGCTGGAAACAAACATAACGGATCAGCGATCGATCCAACTCGATTCACTATCTTGAAAGGAAAAATTACGATGGCATTACATCTTCCCCAAATAAAAACCTCTGACGCCGGTCGTGCTCTGGTTTTTGATTCAGCAACTCACGTCGAAGAATACGTCGATCATGAGCCATCCACCCAAGGTGATGTGCTGGTTGCCGCATCCTACGCTGGCGTGCTGTGCGCCCGGATGGTGATGTCAGCCAGACCCAAAGCGGCAATTGGACTGGACTGTGCCATTGGCAAGGACGGAGCCGGTATCGCCGGGCTTTGGTATTACGAGGCGCTCGGTGTTCCGGGTGCTGCCGTGGACACGATGACCGCAGAGATGGGAAACGGAACGGATATGTACGAGAACGGCGTGATCAGTCGCGTTAATGAAGCGGCTGAGCGTCTGGGCGTTGTGCCCGGATTAACCGTCAAGGAAGCTGTCGATGCCCTCATGACAGGATCACGCCAGCCTGCTGATTTCGACCCTGCACGACGACTGGTCATTCACACAAATGACCTTGGGCGCAGCATTGTGTGCACAGACTCCATTGCGTTTGCCCTCCCAGAGGACAAGGAACGAAACGTGTTGTGTACAGCAGGCCATACCGGACGCAGCGTTATTGAATACTTCCGCACATTCCGTCCATGGGCATTCATCTGCTCTGACGGTGGCATCGGAAAGAACAATAGCGGAATCAGTGCACTTGAGGAAGTCGATGCAGACGGAATTGCCGGCGCTTCGGTTGATGCGCTGACCGCCCGAATGGGTGATGGTCGAAGCACCTACTTTGATGGTGTGATCAGCGCTGTCAACAAGACAGCCGCAGCCAAAGGGGTGCGTGTCGGGCAAACTGCGCGCCAGGCCGCAGAACTATTGCTTGATTGAGGAGTGGATCATGTTTGTAGAACAGCGGACATACACGTTGATCCCCACTGCAAATGTCTCAGACTACTTGCGGATTTACAAGGATACCGGTGCCCTGGCGTTACAGAGAAAGATTCTCGGAAATCTGCTCGGGTACTACGTGACCGAATTTGGCATGCTGAACACGCTGGTACATCTCTGGGGCTACTCCTCGCTTGAAGAACGAACCCGCAGGCGACAGTTACTCTCCCAGGAGCCTGCCTGGCAAGACTACCTCGCGCAGGTTCGTCCCATGATTCAACAAATGGAGAACCGAATTATGGTTCCCACTGACTTCTCTCCTGGCGGTCAGCCCTAGACTCAACTCGCTCATACTATGAATGCATATGTATTACCCCCTCCCAAGGTAACCTCGTTACCTGTTGTTGGGCAGGACGGACGATTTCCAGTGCGCCGGGTAATCTGCGTAGGTCGTAACTACGCAGATCATGCTCGAGAAATGGGAAACGATCCGGACAAAGAGCCACCGTTTTTCTTTTATAAACCCACTGATGCGATCTTTGTAGCACATGCCGACGGCACCGAGATGCCGTATCCGCCCATGACTTCTAACCTGCACTATGAGATCGAACTTGTTGTGGCAATTGGCAGGGAAGGCACCAGCATCGACACCGAGTCCGCGCAAAGTCACATTTATGGTTATGCGGTAGGACTCGACATGACTCGCCGAGACCTGCAACTCAAGGCGCGAGAGATGGGTCGTCCATGGGACTGGGGAAAGGGTTTTGATAAGAGTGCACCATGCGGACCGATTTATACAGCCGAGACCGTCGGCTCGCTTGCAAGCAGTGAAATCGGCCTACATGTCAATGGTCAAACTCGACAGAAAGCAAGCTTGACTGATCTCATTTGGTCAGTTCCTGAGATCATTGCTCATGTCAGTGCATCGATCAGTTTATTACCCGGGGATCTCATCTTTACTGGAACACCCGCTGGTGTAGGTCCCGTCGAACCGGGAGATCAGATGACGGGTTATGTCGAAGGACTCGGCGAGATTTCCGTCAAGGTGATCTGAGCAGTCTGGCGGCAGGTGTGGCAGGATACGAATGAGATTCCTGGTGACTGCCACACTGTCAAATGTATTCGAGATTCGCTGGTGGGCAACATGGGAAATGATGTGCGTGAACTCGACGATCCAGTCGATGTGATCGTGGTGGGTTCCGGAGCAGGGGGGCTTGCAACGGCGGTGGCCGCTGCAGCGATGGGGCTAAGTGTTCGTGTTCTGGAGAAAGAGGCGTTTTTTGGAGGAACCACTGCCTATTCGGGCGGCGTTCTCTGGATACCCTGTCATCGCAAGGATCCCTCAATCAAAGACTCAATTGAGGCCGCTAGAACCTACATGCTGCACGAAGCTGGAGATCACTTTGATTCAGCAAGGGTTGACGCGTTTTTGCGCAGCGGCCCTGAAATGATCGAGTTTTTCGAACGCAACTCCTCGCTTGAGTTTGTTTCAGTACCTGAGTTCTCGGACTACCATCCCAATGCACCTGGGGCTATGCCGGGGGACGATCGTTACTTGCTGCCCCTTACGATGCACGTGAACTCGGACAACTTGCCAACAGACTCCGTCCACCCCTGAAAGAAATCACATTTGTTGGCATGATGTTTAATGCCAGTAAAGAAGTTTCGCACTTCTTTAACTGCACTCGCTCCCTGAGCTCCGCCATTTATGTTGTTCGTCGCCTTGCGACTCACGCTTTGGAAATGATTCGATACGGTCGTGCTCAGCGATTGACCAATGGCAATGCTTTGATAGCCAGGCTGGCTCGAAGCGCTTACGACAAGAGCGTGGAAATCAGAACTGAAACGCCAGTTTCGGGATTAATTATCGGGCAGAGTCGCTCCGGGAAGGCGACTGTTATTGGAGTCGAAGTCAGCGGTGATGGAAATGATCGTCGTCAACTCTATGCTCGCAAGGCCGTTGTGCTGGCCAGTGGAGGCTTTCCGCAAGATCCGGTTTTGAAACAGCATTTGTTCGAGCACGCACCGACAGGGCACGAGCATGTTTCTCCTGCTCCTCCAGGAAATACGGGGGATGGATGGCGTCTGGCTGAGTCCGCTGGAGGTCAGACCTTTGACATGCTGCCAAACAATGCCGCATGGATTCCTGTTTCAAAGGTCCCACATGGTGATGGAAAGTTTGGCGTTTTCCCTCATCTTGTCGATCGATACAAACCAGGAATCATTGCGGTACTGGCCAATGGGCAGCGGTTTGTAAATGAAGCAAATTCTTATCACGATTTTGGGTGCGCGTTGCGTCAGGCCTGTCAAGGTGGCACCTGTGAAGCATGGCTCATCTGTGATGACAGAACGATCAATCGCTACGGCTTGGGTTATGCCAAGCCATTCCCAGTCCCAAAAGGAGGGCTGATCAAGTCCGGCTACCTCATTCGTGCCAGAACAATTCAAGACCTCGCTCTTCAGGCTGGCATTAATTCAGAAGGGTTGCTTAAAACCGTCGAGTTAGTCAATCGAGATGCTGCGACGGGTGTTGACACACATTATGGAAAAGGCTCGACAGCCTACAACCGCTTTCTTGGCGATCCTTCTCACTTGCCAAATCCGTGCTTTGCCGAGATAGAAAAAGGACCTTTTTACGCGGTGAAGGTTGTCATGGGCGATCTAGGCACATTTGCAGGTGTCAGAACAGATGAGAACGGTCAGGTAATAGGATCGGATGGGAGCGTTGTTCCAGGCCTTTACTGCGTAGGCAATGACGCATTAAGTGTCATGGGGGGAGCTTATCCAGGCGGAGGTATCACGCTTGGTCCGGCCATGACCTTTGGCTACCGGGCCGCACAATCGATCTCAAAAAAGAAGGAGACAACTTGAGTACCGAAACTTTTTCACCGCAGGCACTTGCAGACAAAGTGATTGTCGTTACTGGTGCTGCGGGGGGCATAGGTGCGTCCATTGTCCGAACGATACGGGATGCCGGTGCAACCGTAATAGCAGTGGATAGAAATATGCAAGCACTGGATACAGTGGTGCGTTCGATTAAGCTCGAAAATGAGCAGGCACTCCAGTGTGACCTTTGTGATCTGCAACAGGTTGAAGCACTTTCTGACTCGCTACATCAGAAGTATGGAATGATAAGTGGTGTGGTTAACAATGCTGCAATCCTGCCTGAAAACGACAGCCTGCTTTCATGCACAGACACCCAGTGGAATGCCGTCATGCAGGTCAATCTGCAGTCGGTACTTTGGTGCTCCCGATACTTGACCAAAGGCGTTCGCACCTCCGGTTGTTCCGGTAGTATCGTCAATATTGCATCAATCGCGGCACACCTTCCGAATAATAGTGTCGCTTACGGGGCGAGTAAGGCAGCTGTTTTGGCACTGACGAGACAGATGGCAGTTGAATGGGGAGAGTGTGGTCTTCGGGCCAATGCGGTCAGTCCAGGGATGATAATGACGCCAATGTCCGCGCAGTTCTATGAGGATAAAGCTTTGCATGCCAGGAGGCGATCAATGATTCCATCAGGGCGAATTGGTCAGCCCGAGGACATCGCAAACGCTGTTGCATTCCTGCTGTCTGAGGCATCGACTTACATGACGGGCCAGGAGTTAACAGTCGATGGGGGCTTTAGCCTTGCATCTTTGTATCGTATGCAAACAACATGATCCGCCCGGAAACGATGGCCGTTGCGAAGATAATCAGAGCCCTGATTGACTCATAGTTTCTTTGATCGCCAGAAATCATCCGGGTGAAACTTGAACGCCAGGTTGGACAATGCCTGGATGTGTAATGACTCCGCATTTTGCCGTCGACTCAGCAGCGTAAAAAGTTCTTTGTAAAGAGGTTGATTCTTTGACATAACACCCTCCGATCCCGCGATCGATCTTGCGCAGACTAAACCCATGTCATTACACACAAGTCATTCGTCCTGAAGTTCCCGGGCAAATTTCAATCCGGCCGCGAAGTCGACCACCCGTTGTAATCCGAGCCAGATCGTTTTGACACCCGGTTCGCCATCACCCTTTCGACCCAGGAACCCACCGAGCATGGCAATCAGGCGGATCACCTCATTGAGTTTGGGCGGTGACTTCGGGGCTTTCTTTTTGTTCAAGATGTAGGCAGCCTGCCATTCGTCTTTCTCAAACAGCAGGGCTGCATCCAGATCCGGGCAGGTTCTGCCCAAGCGCATCAACCTCGCAATGCGCCAGGCCACCACCATGAACAAGGCCAGTGCGCGCTCCAGTCGATCCACGGTACTCAGCTGCAAAGCTTCGACCTTGCAGCCATTTTTCAACACATGAAAGAACAGTTCGATCTCCCATCGCGCCCGATACCAGTCAATCAACTCAATGGCTGACTCGAGCGTTTGCACTTCGCGGTTGGTGAGTAATCGCCATTCGACTGGCTTGACACCTTTGGGCGCCTCGTCCTCACGTGCGACCAGGCAACTGACCTCAATCTCACCGCCCTTGCCATCGGCAATCATCAGGCGTCGCACCCAGATGCGTTGCCGCACTTCACGAGCCTTCTGGCCCTGGCGCGAGGGCATCGTAAAGCAGATGCCTCCCAGTGGATCGCCCTCGGTCACCGTCGACCACAGCTTGCCACCTTCCGGTAATGCCCGGTTGTGTTGTGAGCGGATCAGCCAGTCAGCCGGATGGCCCAGATCCCGGGCCAGCGCCATCAGTGCTGCGATGTCAGCCTCGCGATCAGCCACATACACCAGCCGGGTCTCGGGCAGAGTCGGTGCCAGCTCTGCAACACGGCTGTAACCTTCACTCCAGCGCGTACTCTCGGTGACACCTGCTCGTTGGCCACTCTCATCTCGGGGCTCCCGGGCCCACGTCCAGGCATCAAGCACGCCCAGTGGTTCACGCTCAGGGGTGACTGCATACGTGGGATGCAGATACATCCCTCGCTGTGCCTCGTAAGACAACGGACCCAGCCCGCCAATGCTCTGACCGTTGAAGTCTAGCTCCGTGGTGTCTTGCAGACATAGCACCACCTGATGCGCTCGCATACGCGTCTCGGCGCATTGCCAGTGCGGTGCAAGGATATCTTCCCATCCGATCTCATCCTGCGCCAGAAACCGATAGGCCGCCTGGGGTTTCAGCCCAGCCACCACACGCTTGCGGGATGCTCGCCATCGGATTGGCTGCCATTTGCTCGGCAAGCAAAGCCGTACGTTTGTTCAGGCGTTTGTCGCCCAGGTCAATGTTCTTGAACTCTTCTGCAGCCCAACTCACGCCATTCTTCCGCAACTCAATACAAAGTCAGTATGTTACGCGCCATTCCTAAAGTTGTGTGTAATGGGATGGACTAAACCACCTGCACAAGACGTACAGTAATTGATCTGCGAACACCATGCTTGCCAAAGTACATGCGACACCTGTTGATTCAAGGCCTCGCCTTTGGCCATCACGATACCGTTTTTCGGCCTTGCACGCCCCCTTCTGTCCAATGGACCGCGTACGGGGTAAGTCACTACGGATACAGGGATCGAAACACCCATGAAAGTAATCGATGGACCCCGGGCCTGGGATCCCGCAGCCTGCCTGATTCAGTGACTGGAACTTTGGGTCGATATCAGGCCCGCCAGTTTTTTTGCACAATACGTAGATAGCATGGTCTGCCAGCGTCTTATGGGGTGCTTCATCTGCGCGCGCTCTGGCGGATAACGCACTCGTCACAGTTTCCCCGACCGAGGAAGACGCTACCTACCGCATTCTTTTTACGAGGATTGCGGCAAGGCGACTACTTGATGAAGGCGGCTTACTTGAGTTCTGGCAGAAAACCGAGGAACTTGGAGGCCGTCCTGGCCGTACAACATTTCGGGTGCGCAATCACGCCTGGATGCATGAAAGTGTGATTTCCTTCCTGACACCGAATGGGTGGTCTTTCGTGGTTGCCACTGAAGACGAGTGCCTGGAAGTGGTGAGCGAGGCCATTCCAATGATCACGAAAGAGTAAAGGTGCCTTCTCTGGTTCCGACATTTCTGAGAGGAGGGCGTGTTTAAACGATTGAGGTGTGCTGCATTGACACCATGATCTTTCAATCGTAGAGAGAAGCTTCCTGCCTGATCATTTCCGAGTCCTGCAAGCGTTGACGTCAGGGCTTGTTTCCCGTCACGGGCAGACGGCATCCACGTGCCCAGGTTGGATGCGTCATCACCTTGGCCGGTCAACGCCCGAACTGGCGTGATACGCTTTCGATCAAACACTATGTTGAGTCAGAGGAGCATGTCATGCCCGAGCAGAACAAGGTAGTTAACGAGGTTGAGCTTTTTTATCAAATGAAAGGGACCGGCCCGGCGTTGCTGTTGCTGCATGGGTTTCCACAGAACCGATCCATCTGGCGACGAGTCTGCGAACAGTTGTCCGACACATACACTCTCGTCATGCCAGACCTGCGCGGTTATGGCAGCTCACCGAAACCTGCATCGGATCCTCACCATCAGAATTACTCCAAACGCCAGATGGCCCTCGATCTGATCGCACTAATGGATCGACTGGGTATTGAACAGTTTGGAGTCGTCGGTCATGATCGAGGCGGCCGGGTTGCCCATCGTCTGGCGGCAGACTTTCCGACCAGAGTCCAGAGACTGATGCTGCTCGACATATCACCCACCCTGAAAATGTATGAGCAGACAGACATGAGGTTTGCGCTTGGATACTGGCACTGGTTTTTTCTGGTGCAGCCAGCGCCGTTACCAGAGCAACTCATTGGAGCGGATCCACAAGGCTTCATGGAAGCGTTCATGCTGAAGCGACACGGTGGCCGCGCCGTATTCGAACCTGAGAACTGGGCCCAGTACCTTGAAGCCATTAAAGACCCAGCCTGTCTGCATGCCATGTGCGAGGACTATCGGGCATCCGTCACGATCGACCTTGAGCATGATCGAGCTGACCGCGCAAAGGGCACCAGGCTGTCGCAGCCTTTGAGGGTTCTGTGGGGACAACACGGCATGATTGAACGCTGTTTTGATCCGATCAATGACTGGCTTGAAGTGGCACAATCAGTATCAGGGCGCGCACTTGATACAGGCCATTACTTACCAGAAGAGCAGCCGCAGGAGGTCGCACAGGAGATCCGTCAATTTTTTAAATAAGCAAGAATTTGTGACGATTCAGACAGGGGCACAGTGGCCGATACGACACACATCTGGACAGCTACGATCGCAGTGCACACGGCGTTGGCAGCGGTCTCGCTACTATCAGGAGCACTTCTCCTGTGGGGCCGCAAAGGGAACCGTGCTCACCAGATAGCGGCGTGGGGCTGGGTGATCTGTATGGCAGCAGTCGCTGGCTCTTCTTTTGCGATTTATGGCCCCGACGGTTATTCCTGGATTCACGGCCTGTCGGTCCTGACCCTTTTGATGCTGGCAACCGGAGTGATGCGCGCACGATCTCACAATATCGCGGCACATCGTGCCAATATGATCTCACTCTATGTCGGCGCATTGGTTATTACCGGTCTGTTTACGCTCTTGCCAGGGCGCCTTCTGGGCAATGCGTTGTGGGGCTGGCTTGGTTAAACGCTGAATCAATCAGACCGCTGGCCGGATCAACGTCCGGCCTGTTCCTTGACTGCGGCATTATGAGCGTGATGCCATCCCATGGCCAGGCACGAAGAGAGCACAGAGGGAAGAGCAGAGAGTGATCAACCGGAATTCTCAATCACTCTTTCTGTTCGATGACCAAAAAATATGCTACCGGTTTCCACTACTGTGCGATACGATTTCCGTACCGGAATCTCTGATCAGTCCGATCACGATTTGTCGGGTCTCCACACCGAAGAGTCGATCCCATGAGAAAAACAACCATACTCGTCGCGTTAGGGCTCACGCTTGTGACCCCATACGCGCATGCAGTCATTTATTGCACTAGTGTCGGAGTACCGAAGGGATGCGTCGTGCGACCGGTCGCAGGGGTAGGTGCGCCCGGAGTCGGTGTTGGTGCACCAGGCATGGGGGTCGGCGCGCCAGGGGCGGGTGTTTACGACCCTGGCATTAATCAGCCAGGCGCTGCCGGCAACGTCGGCGTAGTTCGACCCGCAGTCGGCGTCGGAGCACCCGGAGCAGGGGTCTACGACCCAGGAATCAATCAACCAGGCGCAGCGGGGAATGTCGGCAATCCCATGAACCGCGGCGGGCCTGTCAACCGCGTTGGGCCACGCTGAAGCGGATTGATGGAAAGTTGACGGTGGGTGCATGCAAGGACCTGTCTGGTCTGACATACACGTCTGACCAGAAACCAGACACGCACCTGATCAATATGCCGATGGTTATGCGGGCAAGGTTTGGATCGCGTTGTCCGGAATGTCATCGCATGGTGCCCGGGCATGCATTACGATCCGCCCAGGTCAAGGCCGCAGCAATGGTCACTTCGGATCGCAATTGACGACAAGAGGTTAAGGGCATAGTCTTGCGCCTTGACTCTCCACTGCGCGACCCGAGACGATGGATGGCTCAATCGATCAATGATCGCAAACCTTTTGCATAGGTGACTAACATGCTGGTTCTTTCCAGAAAATTCGCACAAATCCTGCTGGCAAGCGTGTTTGTTTTGTTTTGGGCCCAGGCGTCGGGTGCTTCGGACAGTTCTGCTGATATGCAGGAGCGTCAGGAGGTCATTGATCGTTTCAATGCGGCCGACAAAAACGACGACGGCAAGCTAACCAGGGAAGAGGCACAAGAAGGAATGCCAAAAGTTGCAAAGTCATGGTCGCGTATCGACGAGGACAACAAGGGGTACATTACGCTGGACCAGCTCTTATCCGTCATGCGACTGAAAGACTGATTGAAGAGCCGCGCGGAGATCATCGAAGCTGACTTGCTGGCTTACTGGAATACAGAAATGCAAGGAATGGATCGCCGCAGCGGCTTGCTTTGCCCCCAGCGACTCTGGCCTCAATCCTCCAGAACATTGTCGCCCCCCTTGGTCCAATCGCCTTTACCTCATCCGGACTTAACGTACGTGTAAAGTGCACACATCATGCGCTCCGGATCATTCTGATCTTTGAGAGGCAACTGCGCCAGATGGAGATGGCCCGGGTAATAGTAGGCCATCATTTGCATGTCAGGTTGCCCGGAGAGGCCATCGCTGACTTGAATCACCAGGTAGTCCACCGGTTTTTGCCCGCACAACAAGTTGCCGTTCAACAGAACCGGGTTCGCTCGATCCTTCAGTCCAAAAAGCGTCTGACCTGTTTGTGGTTCGTGCTCAAGAAGATCAAGATAGATCGACACCCCATTGGAAAACTGCAACTCGTTATCTGACAACCTGATGTCACCCGTAATCGCCATTGCGGTCGTACTCAGCGCCACCCAGTTTGACGGAGTCGGAAAGACTGTCGCCTGTTTTGGGCTGACGTAGTCTTGCACCAGACCACAACTGGTCAGGAGTATGGTCCCTCCAAAAACCGCGACCGACTGGACAATATTCCTCATTCGGGTTCCAGGCATAAGATGCAGGGGAGATGAAGTGATGATGAAAACGGTTTGGCAACTGCAAAACAGGGGAGAGGACGCACCAAGCCTGTCTGCCTCGAACTTTGCCGCCCGGTATAAGCGTCCAGTTTATCCGCAATCGCGTATCAAATATCAAAACGTTGCTGTACAACATCATTGACAAAAAAGCTCCCTGATCCTGGCCCCATTCTTGAGCCAGATCATGTTCCCGGTGATATGCTTAAAAACGATCAGGCACTAATAAACAAGTAAAAAACTGCCACCCATTCAATGCTTTCACCAGCACAACCATTCCTACCTGTTCCGTCGGTACCGTATTAAAGCCAGGCCCGCAGTTGTTTTGTCCTGAGTTACCAAGGACAGATCCCACATCAGTTTGATTGAACGAGGACCTTCAGCGCCGAATGGCTTCTGGGTTTCAGGTGTCCACGAAAACCGGATTTCACTTCACCGCGCGAGGGTGTATCCCTGGTGTGAGCTCTGGTTCATTATTCTGAGTCACCGAGAAATCATTATGAAAGCCCTCCGCATCAATCCTCTCTACCTGTTGTGCATGCTGGTCATCGCACCGGTTGCCAAATCAGCAGGAATAGACCTGCGAGGCGCACCAGATTACGCATCACTTCAGTACGGCACCAGTTCGGTAACGACGATCACAGGCATCCGGGACAGGAACATCACCGGCAACTTCAGTATCGGCACTACCGGAAACACCGGGGGGTCCTGTACGACAATGTGTTGTCGATGTCTGCCGCCTCTGCCTATCCCATCGCCACTGCCAATCAGTCGAACTATCCTGGATCTGTTGCCAGCACGCCCTACGGGCCGAGCTTCGGCTCCCCAGCAGGGATCTTGCGTGCCGTTGGCAGCTTCAAAAACGCCGGCGATTCCTACGACCAGGGCTACCTTTTCGACGGAGCAACGCGCCGCAGTACGGTTTTGCTGCCATCCTCACTCACGCCGGATCCGGTTCTGTTCACCATTGCACACAGCAACTTCGGGAACCAGGTAGTCGGCAACTATGACACGCAACTCAAGACCGGTAACTCGTTCATTTACAACATCGCCACGCAAAGGTACTCATCGGTACCACTGGCAGGCACCCAGTTCGATCCGGCCAGACCGATATCCGACGTAGTGAGCAACACTGCCTACGGGGTCTACAACAATGTGATCTCGGGTGGCTACACCGGCAAGTTCAACGGTGTCGATGGCACTTACGCCTACATCCACAACCAGGGCAACGGAAAAACCTACACCTTCTCATCACCTGATGGCTCGATTGTGACGCACTTCGAGGGCATCACCAGCGCAGGTCAGCCAGGTGTCTACAACATGGTCGCCGATGCGGTGGATGTGTTTGGCAAACCCGTCAAAGCGTACGTCGCAACCGTTGACTTAAATGCCATAGACCCCGCCACCGGACAGCCATTTATCACCTGGACCGAGATTGCCGTGGGCAAGCAGTTAACCTCGGCCAACTCGATGTATCAAGGAAACGTGATTGGCGTGTATACCGATGGTGGCATCACATACGCCTACTATGCCGATATCGGCGACAAGAGGATATCGATCGCCGGTACCGATCAGCCCCTCTATCGTCCCATACACGTTCCAGATGGACGCACTTCAACCGTCTTCGCCGGCGGTGCGGATGTGATCAATCACGGTTTGCTGCGCGTTGCTGGCGGCGATGGTATTCAAAGTGGATCGAGCTGTGGATACCTGGGCTGCGCAGGCTCGACCGCCTATGGCGGCGTGGTCTCGAATTACGGGACTGTCAGTGTCAGTGGTTCGAACACCTTGTCTGCGGTCAGGATGCAAGGGACATTTGGAACACTGGTCAATTATGGCACCCTGCGCGCACGAGATGGTGGCTATGCCATTCGAACTGACGCCTCAGCCCGAGGATCGCTGATTGTCAACGGAACTGGCGGCGTGATCGATGGCAGGGTGTCGGCACTGTCGGGCCGGTTCGCCCGGTTTGAGAACAGCGGCCTGATGACAATCTCAGAGGCTGGCGCCGGTGCGACTCACCAGATCAGTGGCACGTTCGTGCAGACAAGCGACGGTGAACTCGGTCTGCGTATCAACGCATCGGGTGCTGACGCACTCGAAGTCGCCGGAACAGCCCGGGTGGCTGGCGCCTTGACGCTGGTCGCGGCTGATGACGACTACGGTTCTGCCAGACGCACCCTGGTCAGTGCAAGCGAGGGACTGGCCGGACGTTTTGAGAGCATCAACACCAACCTGCAGAACGCACACCGGTTCGGCTACGACGCCAACAGTATGTACGTTGATGTGTTCGAGTTCAGGACTGCTGATGTTCAACTCTCGGTTAACCGCACGCTCGCATCAGTGCAACAGACACTTGCCGTCCAGAACGCTGCGCTCGTCAACAGTTTCATGTACGACTGTGGTCTCTTTAACGAGCATGGGGTCTGCGCCTCGATCGGGATGCGCTACACCGCCATCAACGCCAGTGGTATGGATGAGTCGGCAGGAACGTTCGTACTGGCGTATCGCCTGACTCCCGAGTTTCGCTTCGGAGCCTATATCGACCAGACAGTCTCGAACGCGAACAGCAACAACATCGCATCCCTGAGCACCACCATGCCATTGATCGGCCTGTTTGGTGCATGGCAGGAACGCCCCGACGGGATCGGGGCGGGCATCAAGCTCTCTGCCGCCTATGGCGAACAACAAGCATCCGTTGTCCGATCGCCAATCAATGGAACTGAACTTGCCACGGGAACCACCAACCTGACCGGCCAAGGATTTCAGTTACTGACGACCTATGGCTTGGGCGTGGCACAAAGGACAGTCCTTTCGCCCTATCTGGGAGTGCGCTACACCGAATCCAGCAGCAGTGCATACACGGAATCCCAGTCAGCCGGAGTCCGGGCTGCGCTGTCATATGGCGGATTGAGCTCCGATCTCACCACCTTGCTAGCAGGTCTGAGCCTGCGTCACCAATTCAATGACAGCTGGTCCCTGATGCTCAGTGCTGGTGTCGAATCTGACCTCAACCAGTCCACTGACTCCGTCACAGTCACCGGACTGCAGGGTCTTAATGCAAGCGCGCTCAACAACGATCCTGTTCAGACTCGCGCAACATTTGCGGCTGGCCTGTGGTTCGACATCACCAAGAACCAGCGCGTCTCGCTCGACTATGTGTACCGGCAATCTCCCTACCAGGGGATTGACAGCAACGCCGTGTTTCTGAACTACACAATCGGTTTGTGATCCAGTTACCTCACGCTCAACAACTGACGCCATAACTGAAGTATCAGAACTCAAGCACCATCCCTGACTCCACGCCTCTTGCCGTCAAACTGGGGGGTGGCGTCAGTCTTTGTCGAGACGCTCGGCTGGCCTGACCTGACATGACCTGGCGAGTTGGCTTTGTGCAGGGTTCTGACTGGCACCTGGCAGCAACCCGCCAATACTCAGGCAGACAGCAATTCAGGCTTGAGTGACAGCGTTATCGCTCCATGTTTGTCCGATTTTCTGCAAACGCAGTGAGGTCTGAGCCAAGACCTGGTCTGCTAACAAGGCCCGCTGGCAAGTTATGGTGAAAGGTATACTCAACTGAGTAGACTGGCAACAAGAGCAACTGTTACCAAACGTGCAACGCAGGTCACATTAACGCCCAAGATCCACGCAATCAAGACCTGCTCCTCGCTTAAACAGACTGACGGGATTGAACCATGCCAAGTTTTGTGAACTGGACCGCTCCAGATCTGGAATCTGACAAACGCTGGGTCTTCCGGCTCAGTGATCGTGCTATCGCGGAGATCGTTGAGCAAGCCAGGCGGTCATCTCATCTTGCAGACGATTTGCTGAGAATTGACCGAAAGACGTTTCACTTGTCACCCGAGACTGTCAAAGAGTTCACGACGGCGCTCGAGATGACCCAACACGCCTATGGTGTCAGTCTGATCAAAGGATTTCCAGCGCGAGACCTTTCTGAAGCAGAGTTCCGGGTAGCGACTTGGGGAACGGGACTCTACATGGGATTGGCTCGGCCTCAGAACGTTGCTGGTGATTTTCTGACGGATGTGCGCGACGCAGGATCTTCAGCCTACCGAGTGGTCAACGGTCGTGGCTACAACACCAGTTCTGAACTGGATTTCCACATCGACTCCGCTGATGCTGTCTTGCTGTACTGCCGGCGAGAAGCCAGGTCAGGTGGAGAGAGTCTCATCACCAATCCTTTCTCAGTCGCGCAACACCTGATCAAGCAAAATCCGGATCACGCGCCAATGCTGACTCAGCTATATCCCTTTAGCCTGGGTGGCTACAAAGTCGACGGTAAGGAACACTATCTACTGCCATTGATGGAGCAGCAGGGAGATGCTTGCGCATTTCGGATCAATATCAAGAACATCAAGAATGGAGCCATCCAGGCCGGCATGACGCTCTCGTCCGAAGAAATGGAGTTTCTGTATAAATTTCAGGATCTCGCGGGATCAGATCGATTTTGCTATCGGATGTACCTGCAAGAGGGCGACATCCAGATTCTCAACAACTTTCATATCATCCATTCCCGAACCGCGTTCGAAGACTTCGATGAGCCCGATCGCAAGCGTCATCTCATCCGGCTTTGGCTGTGTTTACAGCAGTCACAGCCGCTCCCTGAAAGCTGGCACACGTCGTTTGGCAGCATAGAGCCTGGCAGCGTGCGCGGTGGGTTTCGTAACATTGCACTGGACGCCCGCTACGAAGCCCATATGCGCGAACAGTGCGAGGCCCTCGGGATTCGACTATGACCTCATCCATTACGCAACGATCGAGACCGCATCGGCAGGGCACACACAGATTGTTGCTTTCCGCGTGAATAAACGATAATTACTGATTGACCAAGAAATCCAGGGCATAGTCTGGCTTTCTAAACTTGATCGCGCAGCGTCTGGCGATTAAGTTTCCGGCCTGTTAATGCTCGCGTCCATCGCAGAAGGTGACTGACATGACGATGATCTCCAAAAAAGTCGCACAGACCATACTGGCCAGCACGTTCATCGTGCCCTGGACGGCCGCCTGGGCTGCCTCCGACCTGCCTGCTGCCCCTCAAAACAAACAGGAGGTCGTTGAACGTTTTACGACTGCGGACAAGGATGGTGATGGGAAAGTCACCCGCGAAGAAGCAGAGCAAGGTATGCCAAGAGTCGCAAAGTCCTGGGACAGAATCGATCAGGACAACAAGGGCTATATCACTCTTGAGCAACTGCTGGTGGTCTTAGGCGTGAACGACTGAGCATTTGTCCACGCAGTCCCCTTTCTGGTCCGGCTGGTTCGCCTGCGAGCCTTTAGGTGCGTATTCCGATGATCGTGACCACTCATTCCGGTCATTGTGACCAGCCCGTCAGAGGGTACTGGGTCATGCGTGTTTTTCTCAACCATGCGGTAGTGTGTCGGGCTTTCTGGAGCCCGCATTTTTTGGAGCCCGCATGTCATCGCCTTCAATGAGCACGCAAATGATCAGGAATGTTCCCGATCAAACGCATTGTCTGGGCTACTCACAGGTCAGACGATGCACAAAAACAGCAGAGACAGCATGCTCATGAAGGCCATGAAGGGGGCCCTCTCAATCCGTTTATCTCGGGATTAACCGGTTTGCCATCGTCGACGTCAGTGCAAAGCTCTGGTCACTGGAGGTGCCACCACTGAAAGTGTTACCGTTCTTCGATGATCATGCTACCAAAGTCAAGCAAAATCCCGCACGGCGAGTCTACTCGCAATGCACCAGCACCTTGCCAACCTCCTTTCCGGACTCGACCGCCTCGTGGGCTGCCACAATTTCTTCAAGTGCGAAGCAGGGTCCTGACAGATGCTGCAACACTCCTTGTTCGAGCAGTCGGTTGACCCCTTCCACGCATACCTTGCGTTGCTTTTCTGTGAGCTCATACACCAGGAAGAACTTCAACGAGATGGAACGCGGTAGCAAAGCCCCAAAACTCACCGGGATCCACCCACGATCATTTGACCCGAAGCATACAAACTGGCCATGAGAGGCCAGCACACCTTGCTCAATCAGTGCAGCACTGGTCGAAAAATCCATGTCAATGATGGCATTCACGCCTTTGCTACCTGTCAGTTTCAGCACTTCCCGGGCAACGTCTTGCTCCTTGTACAGGATCAGCTCGTCAAACCCTGCCTCGCGCAACAGATCTGCCTTGGCCTGAGATCCAACGGTGCAAATCACTCGTGCACCTCTTTCTCTGGCCATCTGCGCGGCATAGAAGTTCACTGCTGAGGCACCTCCGATGACCAGCACAACGTGCCCAGCCTCAATCTCTGCCAGTTCGACCGCCTGATAAGCCGTCAGCGCCGGGATCCCAAGGCAAGCACCTTCCTGCATTGAAGCGCGCGTGGGCAGAAAGACCGCCTGATTCTCGGGCAGTGCCACATACTGAGCGCACGTTCCAAGAGGACGTCCGTACTGGGCATTCCAGGTCCAGACACGCTGGCCGACCCGGGCAGGATCAACACCAGCTCCGACTTGGTCGATCACGCCCGCGCCATCACTATGCGGGATGATGTAAAGATCACTCACCGGACGGCTGCCTGCACGGGACTTGACGTCAGAAGGGTTCACCCCGGAATACGCCAGTCGGATTCGCACCTCTCCCGGACCGGGCTCTGGCGTTGGACGATCCCCAAACTGCAATACCTCGGCTGCCGCCCCGTTACGCTCGTACCATGCCGCCTTCATCATTCGCCTCCATCCTGTTTATTACCCAGGCGCAGATTGCGCCTGGCGCCTAACCACTCAATCAAACGACGAGTCCAGAAAGGCAGACTCCAGACATCTGATCAAGACATGAAACTCGCACCTGCGAGCTCCTGCTGGCATCCTCAGGCATCTAACAAGTACACACTAGCAGTGTTCTGACTTTGTGAGACGGCCTGCAAGGTCACGTTCATCTTTACTTTCAGACTGTACGCGTGAGCGCAAGCTCTGAGCAACCCCGCCAGAATACTTGCAAGTCATCAACCGCGTCCGGATGTCGGGTAGCTCACCCGACAGGAGCACGAGCCAGTTACTCAAAATGACAGCTCATCCTGCTATGCTTGGCTCAGGACTTTCTGATACCGGTTTCCATCCACTCTGGGCTGACTGATGCAACGCAAACTCATTTCTCTGGCAGTTCTGACCCTTACGCTCGGTCTTGGCGGCTGCTACGACTCGTACGACGAGCAGACGGCGGAACAGGGCGTTTACAACTCGCAGGATGCTTCTATTGCCAGCGACCCCATATCGGATCGTTCCACTGCAAGTCTCATGCGGGCAGCGCCGGTGGCGAACGCCGACGCAGGTGGGCAGGCGGCAGACATGGAAGCTACTCGCAAGATAGCCGAATCCCAGCAATGGGTGTTCGAGACCAGATCAGATGTGCTGGAGTCAGTCTGGCAGGCACACAGGGATATCTGCCTGAAGCTTGGTCAGGAGTGCGAGATTGTGCAAGCATCGATTTCCAGTCGAGGCCCAGGAGAGGGCGCAAACTATGGAAACATTGAAATGCGGGTGGACCACACTGCGTTCGACCATTTCCTCAGTTCGATGCAGTCGGCAGGACCAGCCCCGATCGAAACAAGCATCACTCGCGAGGACCGCACGCTTGAATGGGTCGACCTTCAGTCAAGGCTGGATAACGCCAAGAACCTGCGCGACAGACTACAGGCGATGATCAGGCAGGCAGATCAGGAACACAAGTTATCGGATCTGCTGGCCATTGAACGCGAGCTCAACCGGGTGCAATCCACAATCGACTCCATGCAGTCGCAGTCCCGGGTCATGGCCCGGCAGACCGACAAGGTCCGCATGAACTTCACCTACCGCAGTGCGCCGCAAACTGTGTCGCGTGACATCTGGGATCCGATTCGTCATGCTTGGCACAACATGACCGGCACCTTCTCTCGAAGTGTCGGTGATGTGATGCTGTTTGTTGCGGGCACCATCCCTTGGCTGGTTGTCCTGATCCCAGGGTGGATCTTTGGACGCTGGGCGCTGCCCAAGGTTTTCGCGCGCTGGCTCAAGCGCCCCGTGTCAAGGTGAGACAACGCAACTGTTCGCACCCGATTTTTTCCCAGATAGCGAAGGAGTTTCATGGCAGAGAATTCCGATGGACCGTGGCCTGGCATCCAGACAGGACTGAGCATACCCGGCAGACAGCTGATTCTGGCGTGCACAAGCCTGGTAGTGGCCTTCGCATTGATGGGCTGTGCCTCGAAGCTGGTGAATGATCAGGAAGCAGTGAGCCAGCGCGAAGCCGTACATGAGTTCTACGACCAGGTCATCACGCTCAATATCCACGGTCTGCCCGACAAGGCGGAAATGTCCCAGCTGGCCCCACTGATGTCCGGGCGACTCGTCTCACTGCTGGAAACAGCGAAAGCGCACGAGGCGAGGGAGCTTGGCCTTCACAGAGGCACTGAACCACCCCTGATTCAAGGCTCTGTTTTTGTTTCGTTATTTGAAGGCGCCAGCCGCGTCATTGCGATTGAACCAGACGACACGCCCAACATGTGGGCTGTCACGCTCGCCTACGGTCAGCCAGGGACAGACGAGTTTGACTGGACAGATGAAGTCTTACTCACCAAAGAGTCAGGCAAATGGGTTGTTGACGACATTGATCTGCTGGGCCAATGGGATTTTGCACGAACTGGCTGGCTATCCAACTCGCTAATCATTTCGCAAACAGAACCATCACGGTAATTGACTGGTCGCCATACCTTCAGCGAAAGAATCCATACATCTGAGTTGCAATCGTCCTGACAGACGTGTGGATCGACGTCCATGTCTGTGATCTCGAAGTAGTGCAGTCATATATCAGTAACTGAAGTTATGAGCACTTTTCTCCCAACCGATATCACCAAAGAACTTGCGCAATACAGGCGAACGCTGCATGGATCTGGCAATCATCTCCCGATCAAATACATGTGAGTGCTCAAGATCTGCAAACTCTGCCTCGAGAGTGCTGGAACCCCGCGCTCGCTGCTCGACAACGTAGCGCAACATCGACGCCGTATTGAATTCGACCACCGCGCACTTCTGATATGCGAGGTGGTCAAGTCCTTCCAGGACAAGTTCGACTCCCAGGAACGAAGAGATTTCCTGTACTACACCAGGGAGGTCGAGCACCTCAGGCTTAAACCCGATTTCGAACGCAAGCATCCCGGGACAGGAAAGCAGGTGCGCATCAACATAGCGCGCCCGGTTTCGGAGATCTTTATCGATCAGACGATATATCTTCGGTATCGCACGGGCCGAGTAGTACAGGACATCTTTGTCACCAGTCGTGAACAGCAGATTGTGCATCGCGCTACCTGCGTAGCCCACAATACGGCGGTGAGCATTGAATAGGCGGATCTGCTCGGCAATACCAAGCGTCTCAGGTGAGACAATGGTGGCGCCGGCCCGAACCATTGCTTCATGCAACATGCGTTCACCCACCACATACCTGCTATATCCAGGTACCAGATTGCCCCGTGACACAAAAAGCGGGGCAGTCTCATTGTCTGACAGGAAGGCGGTTCGCTCCAGCACACTGCGCGTCAGACGCAAGAACGCCGGATGAAACAAGTGGGGATAAATCACGGCAGCATCGGGAATCACGAGAGACTCCACGCAAACCGGCGTTCGAACATAGACGAGTCGATCCTGCAATCCCGCCATCCGGAAAAAATCATCCACAAATCCAGGCACGCCAGCATCCGTGACCAGCAAGACGAGTCTTGCGTGAGAATCTACGGAGTCGATCGCCCAGAGCCTGGAGAGGGTCTCACACAGAAAATGGCCATAATGATTGTGCAGGATCCCGAGATAGATGGCCTGGCCATCTATCTGTGTCGTATCACTGCAAGATTTAAATCGACTCAAGACGTGTTCAGGATGCAGTGGCCTGATCGTATCCCGACCTCCCATCTTGACTGCACTTTGAGAAATCCACTGCCCGCAGCGATCGTATATTCCCCCTCGAACAAGAAACTCGCGCCAGAATCACGTTCAAGGGGTATACACAGCGCACGGTCGACGTACCGAATACCAAGGCGCGTGAGCCTGCGTAGCGACTGCAGCATTCCTGAAACCTTCGACACTCCCGGCACTCCTCAAAAACCAGATACCCCCGTCAATATAAAGGAACCATCGACAAAGAACGTCCTGGTTCTCGTGCCGGGTGTGCCAGACACTTGTCTGGATTCCATGGTTCAGGTCGCATACCAGATCACGCGCAAATCCTGTGCACAGGGTGGTCAAAGCCGATTCAAGCCACTACACTGGCCACTGACCACTGACCCAGACGCTTGCGCAGACAAACCGGGTAGACAGCAGGATACTGGGTTAGCCGCCACAGGCGGAGCACTGGACAAGAGCCTCACCGGGGAAGGTTCACAGACACT
The DNA here is from genome assembly GCF_003058465.1 of Orrella marina. NCBI lineage: Bacteria > Pseudomonadati > Pseudomonadota > Betaproteobacteria > Burkholderiales > Alcaligenaceae > Orrella > Orrella marina. Next base: position 1,126,238 of record NZ_CP028901.1, read on the forward strand.
TGAACTGTGTCAGCCAACATCAATCACCTTGTACAGGACGATTGGTGAGGTTTCATCTGTGGGGCTTCTTTGACCACCAAAGCAACATGTAACAAACAAAAAGGAGCAAATAATGAGTGAGACCAGATCGATGATGGCACTTAAAAAAGCACATGGCGTTTTTGCAACGTTGACGACCCGCCCCTCGAAAGGCATCGCCATCCTGGCATTGCCGCTAGCTCTGTCACCAGTGGCTGCCCTGGCCGATCAGGATATCAACGCACTGCTCAAGAATGCTCAGGAAGCAGTCGACAGCGGCGACTGGGCTACTGCCAAACTGGATCTGCAGGATGCACTCAAGCACGTAACCGATCGCCAGATCGATGCCATGGCCGCAGCATTTCCGCCCGCGCAAGACGGCTGGGAAGTGACCAAGGAGGCGAGCGGTGATCGATCCAACGTCATGACCGGAGTCATGATGAGTCAGCAATACAAGAAAGGCGACTCCACCGCCAAGGCCGAATTGTCTCTGGATAATCCCATGCTGGGGATGATGAGTGGCATGTTCAACAACCCCATGCTGATGCAGCAGCAGGGATTCGACAGGGTTCGCCTGGGCCGGGAGAACGCAATGCTCAAGTGGAACGAAAAGAACAGTTCCGGCGAGATCACACTGATTCTTGGAGGCAGGGTGATGCTGAAGATCGAGGGCAAGCGCCTGTCATCCAAGGATGAACTGGTCAACATGGCAAAAGGCTGGAAACTGTCAGAAATCAAGGATGTAGCAGGAATTTAAGGGCTTCATACCTTTGATCAGCCCGTAAGTGAGCATGACATCAGGTTGCCTTTTCAGTCAGGTCTGGAACGGCAACCTGGCAAAGCACGTGTCGCACGACCAGACACAAGACATGTCGCGACTCACCGTCGCTGAAATCCTCACAGACACCGTGAATCCCGGGTTGCCGCGCCTGGTCAAATGAAGGAACCGGCAATCCGTATTCAGCACGTGGATCAGGCGTATGGATTCGATCCATCGACTCTCATCGGCCTAACGTCACGACCTAACGTCACGGCCTAACGTCACCGCAGCAGAACGGTCAAACCACCAGCACATCGACTGGCGAGGCCTCGAGCACCTGCTTGGTGACGCTCCCCAACAAACGCTCCTGTAATACGCCGGTACCGTGACGACCCATCACGATCAGGTCGCACCCAAGTGCCTGGGCCTGTTCGACAATGGTGTGAGCCGCATCGCCTTGATGCGTGATCAGCTGATCGTTCGTGAGAGAAACGCCAAGCGATTTTTCAATCTGGTCACGCAATTCGCGCAGTGAGGTCTCGGACTCACGTTTTGCCTGATCGCGATACTTCCCCATCAAGACTTCTTCAATGTTTGAGACATAGATCGCGTGTTCAAACGGCGATTCGGTTACATTCAGAATCGACATGGAGGCATCGGGGGCAACGGCACGAGCCCATCGGGCGCCTGTCATCGACCCTTCCGAGAAATCAGCGGCAAGCAACACCTTGCCGTACGTCGCGCTGGGCGCTGACTTGACGACCAGAACCGGAATCCGGGCGGTGTGCAACATTCGCAATGCAGTGCTACCGAGCAGATGATGCCGGAACAAACTTTCTCCCCGGGCTGCGCACACTAGCAAATCGGCCTTCAGTTCTACGAGTGCCGTATTAAGCGTCGGAATGAGGGCGCCACAGCGTACTTCGGCACCAATCGTCTGGCCGCTTTGTCCGAACTCATCCACAACGCCTGAGAGCCGCTCACCCAAAGCATCAAGTGCTATCTTTTCCAGATCAGGCTGCTTGAGTTTCTCGATGCCCCACTGCAAAAGCCGATCGCTGGCATCCCGATTAAAGACATGTACAAAGATGAGATCCGCGCTGACGTCATGCGAAAGGATAGTCGCACGCGCCAGGCCATTGTCAGCGGCCTCTGAAAAGTCGGTTGCGGCAAGGATGTTTCGTAAAGCGCTCATGATTGTTCCAGAAATAGACTTCGATTGGCATTAAACATCGTGAGAAGCAAGAACTGACCGCCCCTGCGTTCAATCATACGCCAGACTCGCAAACATCCCGATCCTGGCCTGTGCCTCATCAGCTCTGATGTCGAACGCACTCGTCAGGTCGCCCCCGATCCTTCTGCATACCTTATGGCTCAACACAAACGAGGTTTGCCACGCCTCACATATCCGGCCAGATGATACGCATCGGGGCAGGGCCAGTGGACGTGTGCCGTGACAAGCCTGAGTCAAACACTTTCAGACAGTCTGCAACCGATCTTTTCGTCTGGCATGCTTCGCCTCCAGGTGAGAGGCCAGTCTGTTCGAAAGCGCCATGATGGTGAGCGTCAGGTGCTTGTCCGGCAAAAGAGGAATCACGCCACCATCACAGACATAGAGGTTTTCGTAACCGAAGACCTTGAGGTTAGCATCGACCACACCCCTGGTCTCATCATTCGCCATGGCAGTCGTCCCGGCATAGTGTATGCCGGTCCCGCTACAGTCACGCGTCTTGTAGATTCGCGTACAAGATGCCTTTTTCAAGACCCGGGTACCCCAGCGCATCATTGCATCCATCTGCTCGTGGGTGTTCTGAGTAGTGGAGAAATCAATATCGACCTGGCGCACACCGTATCGATCATGGCTATGGCCTGGTTTGACACGATTCTCAGACAATCGCTCACCGGCACAGAACAGTCCTAGCGTGACATAAGAATAGAAAAGATGCCGGGCGAGCTTCTCCTTGATAGCGGGCGGGATCAGTGCCATCTGACCCAGATAGTGCGGATAGTCCGGAATGCCGTGTATTGCGTGACCAATGAACGGAAATTCGGAACCATCCGGAAGCTTCTCGCGTGACATCAGGATCAGCAGATCCCCGTAGCCGATGTCATAGTCCAGGCGACTTCCCCAGAGCTTGTATAGCGACGTGGACAGCACGACTTTGGGGTTGTCCTGCAATCCACGGCCGAGTTGATCATGATGGTTACCCAGGCCATTCGGATCCTTGTCATCGGCGGAGTTGAACAGGATTCTCGGCGTCTCGACCGCACCGGTGGCCAGAACCACGGTAGCTGCCCTGACCAGATGTGTCTGACCGGTCGCAGTGTCAAGATACTCCACTGCACCGATACGCTGGGTGTTCCCATCCCTGATCAGTCGCATGACTTTGGCGTTGCCACGCAACTCGTAGTTCGGCAACGACTCGATCTCTGGCAACAGACGCGCCGAGAATTTGTAGACCGAGCCAACCGGACAACCAGACGTGCAGATCCCGGTCGAAACACAACTGCTGCTCATCCCGGGCCGGGTGTTGATCGCCTTGCGATTGGCAATCGCGTGAGAATACCCATCTCCGAGTGCCTTGACTGCCTTGATAATCAGTTCATCAGCTGGCCTGAACGGCTTGGGCTCGATGAATTCCCCGTCAGGCAGATCGGACAGCCCATCGCGATGGCCACAGACTGTCACGAGGCGTTCGACATCCGAGTAGTGCGCATCGAGCTCACCGCCCTGGATGGGCCATCCCTGCAGGTCCTTACCAGAAAACCGCACACTAACCCCGTTCCAGAGGTTTTGCAGGCCACTGACCGCGTGAATCTGATAGTGGTTGAACTGGCCAGGCTCACGCGGCGTCGATCCGGTATCGGCTCGTGCAAAGAGGGGGTGGATGAATAGACTGTCGTGTGGGTCCGTGGGCCAGACCGTTTCGGGACCCACCCCGAACGTGGTGCCAAGGCCTGGTGGCATGATGGTTTTAAACTGATCGGCTCCGAGCAGGGGGCCTTGCTCAAGCGACAGCACGCGCAAACCCGCCTTCGCCAGCCTGTAGGCAAGTACACCACCGCCTGCGCCGGTACCCACGACACAGACATCGAAGGTCTCTGCGGATTCGCCCAGATCAGCCAGATTCAGCTCGAGTTGCTCTGTCATGAGGACTCCTTGTCAAGATCGGATCGCTGATCGAAGCGGTCGTTTGAGGGCGGCTGTCCGACAGAGCGCAAGAACTCGGGACTCGCAAACCAGACATGCTCCAGGAATGTCATCAAGACCCAGCGCTGAGGACCCAGATCGTTACGCGTCAACCGGGAGATACGAGAGACACCCGCACGCGCGTGAACCTCCCGCAGGGCGGTGCGGATCTGCCTGTTATCGAATGCGACCACAGCGATGCGTTCCTGAATACCGGCAAGCCCGGTGCGGTAAGGACTGAGCGCGATCAGTGAGCCCACCATGAGCAAGGCGGTGTCATAGGAGATATCGGGTTGACTGGTTTCGACCTCGATCACAGGCGGCGGACGGAGCTGGGCGAAGGGAATGCCGCTGTACAAGTGGCGCTCGATATGTTCGAGCGACACACCGTTGGTTTCCGGCACGTACTGCCAGGTGAAGTACAGTCCTACCAGACAGGTCAAGGCGTAGAGCCCGAACACCGTACCCAGGCCCGCGGAAGCGATCAGAACCGGGAACGAAAACACCACCAGAAAGTTGAACAGCCAGTTCGAGATCGTGGTCAGGCTCATGGCCAGACTGCGGCCGCGAAGCGGGTAAATCTCGGACATCATGACCCAGGGCAGCGGCCCGATGCTCGCTGCAAACGAACCGATGTAAATAATCAGACCTGCGACTGCCAGCACATCCAGATAAGCTGAACCGGTCGCGGCACCGAGCGCAATCATGCCCAGACCGATCGCTGTGCCCAGAAACCCCAGGTAAAGCAAACGTCGTCGTCCGATCCGATCGATCAGATACATACCAACCAGCGTCATCAGTACATTGACAACCCCCACACCCAGCGAAGCCAGAATCGGGGTGGAGTCCGAACTGAACCCCGCCTCGGTAAAGACAGACGGTGCGTAATAGATCACCGCATTGATTCCACTGAACTGCTGCAACACGAATAACCCGATCCCGACCACCAGAGCAGGGCGCAACCGCCGGTCAAGCAGGTCCTTCCAGCGCGCCTGATCCTGATGGTGCGAGAGCGCATCAGTCATTTCCAGCAACTCCTGGCCGATGGCAGGATCGTCAGGCGCTCGCTTGCGCAACCTGGCCAGTGTCTGTCTGGCCTGTTGTTCACGTCCCTGGCTCATGAGCCAGCGAGGCGTGTCGCTTTGCCTCATCATGCCGAACAGCAAGGCCAGACCCGGCAGCGCGCCCAGCATGAACATCAGTCGCCACTGATCGTCCAGTGCATAGTTGACCAGGTAAGCAGACAGGATGCCGATTGTGACCGCAAGCTGATAGATGGAAACGAGCAGGCCACGCTTGTCAGAAGGGGCGTTCTCCGATATGAAGAGCGGTGCAACGGTTGCCGCCAGACCGACGGCCAGGCCAAGCAGGAGTCGGCACATCGTCAAGGACCAGACGCCCGAGGACAGTCCTGCGAGCACGGCCCCGAGTGTGAACAGAACCGAAGCGAGCAGCAGCGTGGCTCTGCGACCATACTGCTCAGCCAGCATCCCGGCGAGCAAGGCACCGAAGAGTGCGCCCAGTGGCACAGCCGAGGTCATGAACCCTTCTTCGAAGGCTGAGATACCGAACTCACTGCGTAATGCCGCGAGCGCACCCGCTATCACACCTTCGTCAAACCCGAACAACACACCGGCGATGGCGGCAATGATGGCGACAACGTAGATCATGGTAGCGTCCGTAGAAGATTGAGACGGGAGCCCACCGGCATGGACTGAAGAAAACACTGATAAAAGTGCGGAAGAAAGCCCATAAAAGATCGCACAAAAATTCGCGGCACGACGATCGATTCGGCAAACGACTCGCGAGCCGGTTCTGGCTCGCTCCCCGCAAACGATTCTGAGCCATTCTGCGTCTGCGCCTCAGGGCAGAGAAGATAAATGCTGACAGCTGATCGGACGCTATCCATCAGCCGAGCATCACGCGTGCAACCTTGCGCATCGCGGTGATGATGTCATCCACATCCTGCTGACTCAGCGTCGAACCGATTGTCAGCAACGCACCGCGCTGCATGAACGCCTCGCATCTCGGGAGCACACCCTGATCGTAGCGATAGTCCAGGGCGAACGCGTTGTCCGGATGGCTCCAGGGCATGCCATCGCGGCTATTGGAACGCTTGTGAACCAGACTCGGAATATTGAAGTGCCAGTGCATGCCCCAGTCCTGCATGGCGATGCACGCCAGACTGCCTTCTGGTCCGCGAATGCCTTCCGCCTTGAGTGCATCGACCCAGGCTCTTGCCGTATCACCATCGGGTAACAACATCAGCAAAAATGGTCCACTGTCCCCGCCCGGGTCGGGAACATGACGCAGGGTCAGTCCCGGCGTATCCTGCATGGCCTGCCGGATGGCCCATTTGGCCTGCCGCATCGCCTGAGTGATCGCAGGGAGCTTTTCGAGCTGAGCCAGTGCCATTGCAGCGGTCAACTCAGGCATACGAGCACCCATTCCCCAGAGCTGCATGTCGGGGCTTTCAGTATCCAGCCTGCCAGCAGCCGTGCGAGGGTACCCAAGGTCGTGCAACGCAACCGTGCGCCGATAAAGATCTGGCGTGCGGCTCACGATCATGCCGCCTTCGCCGCTGGTCATGTTCTTGTTCAGCTGAAAACTGAAGATTGCCAGATCCCCGAAGCGGCCCACTGGTGTTCCGTGATAGCTGGCGCCGGCCGCCTGCGCACAGTCCTCGATCAGAAAGAGCCCCTGGTCGCGACAGATCGCAGCAATCTCATCGATGCGGCCAGGCGCGCCGCTCATGTGAACGCAGAGTACAGCAGCACTGCGCGGACCGATCCTGGCTTTGAGATCCTCCGGATCCATACAGAAGGACTCGTCGATGTCGACCAGCTTTGGAATGGCCCCGGCACGCACGATTGCCGAGACACAACTCACCCAGAGGTAACCAGGCACCAGGACTTCCTGACCTGGCCCCAGATCCAGAGCCGCCATGGCAATCGACAATGCTGCCGTGCCAGACGACACCGCCAGCGCATGCGGGTGACCGAACTGCTCACGCCACTGTTTCTCAAACCGGTCCACCATATGCTGGGAATCGGGTCCATAGAATCTGAACGGACTTTTAGCCTTGACGACTGAACTGACCAGTTCAAGCTCACGCTCGTCAATCCATCCTGCTCCAGGAAACTCCCAGGGCAGGGGGTCAGTGCGTACCGGCTGGCCCCCGTTGATCGCAAGCTCCTGCGATGCCGGAGCCGAGCTGGCCAGGTGCTGCTCATTATTAGCGTTCATGATGTGCTCCCCCTCATTTGTCAGACTGCGCCATGCGAGCGATGACGCGTAGTGGGTACAGCGAGAACAACCGGGTCGGAAAAAATGACGGGAAAGTCCTTTCCACAGACCTTGCACAGCAGATATTCTGCAAACCCCACCCGCCATAACTGCATTTGCACGGCACGCGGCCGTCCGTAAAAACAAGCGCAGAGCTCGCAACGGTGTCAATATCATCAATGCCAGCGAGCTCACACAGGTGTGTGTTTAAAGCACGCGTCTAAAGCATTGTTTAGCACTATTTTTCATTCTTTTGCGGGGTATCAGCCCGGCCTGACACGTGGCATACTGCGCCAGGAACCGATCGTTTCGGTTTACGAGTTTAAGGGTCAAAACGTGTCAATGTCCAACATTGTTTTAAGGATCGCTGCACTGGTTCTGTGTTTTGGAATCCTGTTCGGATTCGGCATGACGAGCCTCACCGGCGTGCTTGACGCCCTGGCCGAGCGGTTCGAGCTAGACACGGCCGCTCAGGAAATCCTGGTCTCGATTCTGGTGATCTGCTGCTTTATCGGTGCGATTCTCGCCGGCCCCCTGTCATCGCGGTATGGTCGCCGCGTCTGCATGCTGTTTGCGGCTGCGCTGATGATACTCTGCTATGTCCTGATCCTGGGTGAGCCGACCTACACAGGACTGCTGGTTGCACGATGCGGGCTGGGCCTGGGCATTGGACTGAGTTCGATGGTTGTACCCATGTACGCTGCCGAAGTCACCGTCGCACGACACCGCGGCGCAGTCGTGGCCTTGTTTCAGCTTGCTATCACAGCCGGCATCCTGATCGCTTACAGCGTTTCCTTCCTGTTTGCACTGACCTGGCCCTGGACGCACGTCCTGGGAGTTGGTGTCGTGTTTGCTGTCGCCGCGTTGCTGCTGGCACGCGCACTTCCGGAAAGCCCGCACTGGCTCGCGGCAGTGGGCCAGTCAAAGAAGGCTCGCCAGGTTGCCAGTTCGCTCGGTCTGCACACAGAACTTCCGGAACTCGACGAATCCGCGCAAGCCCATCGGGATACAGAGGCATTGACGACGACACGCCCCGCACCAGCTAGCGCCTCCCGGCGCAGCATCGTGTCTGTACTGGCGCTGTGTGGAGGCCTGTTTGTGCTGCAGAACCTGAGCGGTATTGACGGCATCCTGTACTACGCGCCGCACATCTTCCAGACAATGGGGTTTGATGCGGGCAAAGCCGCACTCGGCGCCACGCTCGGCCTGGGGCTGGTCAATTTTCTGGCGACGCTGGTTGCTCTGAAGTACGTGGATACGGCAGGTAGAAGACCGTTGTTGCTATACGGAGCCGCCCTGATGTCGATCGGCATGGGTATGGTCACCCTTGCGTCACTCTATCAGTGGTCCTGGATGGGACTGGCCGGCCTGTGCCTGTTTATCATGGCGTTTGCGATCAGCCTGGGACCACTGCCATACGTGATGATGTCAGAACTCTTTCCAACTGCCTTTCGCGAAAAGGGGATTGCAGCGGCCTCGTCAATCAGCTGGCTGTTCAATGCGCTGATTGCCTTCACTTTCCTGACGGTGGTGCAGTGGATCAGCCTGACGGGCGTGCTGCTGTTTTTTCTCGGCGTGTGTCTGCTGAGCTGGCTGATTGCCTATCTGTATCTCCCCGAAACCCGTGGTACATCGCTTGAGCGGATTGAGGCCAATGTGATCAGTGGAAAGCGACTGCGTGATCTTGGACGTAATGAATGACATCCGCCACAGCAACGCTCAATGCATGCGCCAACACAGTCACCTTGCGTCATGACACCAACGCCGGCCCTCACTGCCAGAGTAGCAATCCGCCAGGAACCCGCTCTCTGAGGCACTTGATCGCCGCTAGCGTCGCCTTGTCGTTATCGACGCTGGCATCGCCGGTGCTGGCAACCCCCTCTGATCCGGTCCCGATCGAAGTCGACACGGCGATCTTCGAGGGTGCGGCTGAGCGCACGCAGCGTCTGGAGTCCGTACCTGCTCGGTCTGGTCGGCCTGGCAGACTGGACCGTGATGGCGAAATGGCTGATGCAAGCATGTTCAAGAACACGATCACCGCTGACCAGCTTACTCAGGACAAGGAACGCGCATTTCTACGGGGCGTGTTTTCCGGGGCAGAAGCGGTTTTGCTGACAGCTGACGGCCAGACGATCAAAATGCCTAATCTGATTCAGAAAAGCGCCTTGCAAATTCTGGCCCCACTGATCGTGACAGCAGAGTCCTGCGCATCGGTTTACTGGCTGCTGGGAGCGTTGCAGCCAGGTTCACGAGAAGAGGCGCTGGCGCGCGCGCGCGTGGCTGCCAATCACCATATTCAGTCGAACCCTTCCATCACACTGGCAACACTTGAGCAACGAATCATGGCAACCAGCCGAGAACGGGCTCAGCGCATACAAAAGCAGCAAGAACCCACTGAGTGGCTGGGCGCGGAACTCAGGGCATGCGACGTCCTGTTTGAGTTCTGACAGGCGCAAGACACCCTCAATCCGGTTTTGCAGCATAGCGATCTGACCACGGCGTCTACGGGTAGTAGCTATAGAACATGCGAATTTTCAGGGACGGTTTTGAGCATGATCAGATCACAACAAAAATCAGCGGCATGCCCGCCTGATAAGGCAGGTACAGGTTTGTGGTGCAAGGTATATTGAGGCTTCAGTTCAATCTTTTGCGCGAGAGTCCGTCACGATGAGCAAGAACGAGAACAGCAAGAAAGAAGGCTGGCAAGCCAGCATACCGGATGAGAGTCTCGACCCCGGTCAGCATAAACGCAGGAAAGCCGGAAAATCCGACAAAGGAGGCACTCCCTCGCCGGTCGTCTGGCACACCCTGCATGCCGACGAAGTGCACCAGCGGCTTGAAACCAACCCCAAAGGCCTGAGCGCAGAGCAGGCAGACGAGCGCCTGCAAAAACACGGGCCCAACCAGCTCGCCCAGATCAAGCGCCGTTCTGCCTGGATGCGTCTGGCCATGCAGTTTCACAATATCCTGCTCTACGTGATGATGGGCGCCGCGCTGATCACCGCGTTTCTGGGTCACTGGGTGGACACCGGCGTATTGCTATTTGCCGTGGTGATCAATGCGGTCATTGGTTTCATCCAGGAAGGAAAAGCCGAGAACGCACTTGAGGCCATCCGCAACATGCTCTCGCCCCACGCGACAGTGATCCGGGGTGGGCAGACCACCGAGGTCGACGCCGCACACCTGGTGCCGGGTGATGTGGTTGTTCTGGGTTCTGGCGATCGTGTCCCCGCTGATGTACGCCTGTTTCACGCCCGCGAACTGCGCGTGGAAGAAGCGGCATTGACAGGAGAGTCATTGCCGGTCGAGAAATCCACGGACGCGCAACCAGCAGACGCACCACTAGGCGACCGGTTTGGCATGGCTTACTCGGGCACCATGGTGGTACACGGGCAGGGCAGAGGGGTCGTGATCCACACAGGCAAACATACCGAGATCGGTCGGATCAACCAGATGCTGGTAGACGTCCGATCCCAGAGCACCCCGCTCGTGCGCCAGATCGACAAGTTCGGGCAGATGCTCGCGGTTGCGATACTGTTGGTCTGTGCGCTCACCTTCGCACTAGGCACATTCTGGCGCGGCAATGCGCCAGCAGACATGTTCATGATGGTCGTTGCGCTGGCCGCCTCGGCGATCCCGGAAGGCCTGCCAGCGATACTGACGGTCACGCTCGCACTGGGCGTGCAACGCATGGCGCGACAAAACGCGATCATTCGCCGACTGCCAGCAGTTGAGGCCTTGGGCTCGGTCACGGTGATCTGCTCGGACAAGACCGGTACGCTCACCCGTAACGAAATGACCGTGCAACGGATTGTCAGTGCGAATCATGTCTATGAAGTGAGTGGTGTCGGATATGCCCCGCGCGGTGAAATCACCCACGACGGTCACATCGTCGATCTGGAGACCGACCATGCACTGGCACTGGCTGTTCGCGCCGGCGTCTTGTGCAACGATGCGCACCTGTATCGGGAAGACAAGGCCTGGAAAGTGATGGGTGACCCGACAGAAGGCGCATTGCTGGTTCTGGGGGCCAAGGCGGGGTTCAGTCAGGACCTGGGTGAGCAGGCCTGGCCCAGACTCGACGTGCTGCCGTTCGAGTCGCAGCACCGCTTCATGGCGACCTACCACCGAAACACGGATGACAAGCCCTGGATATTCGTCAAAGGTGCCCCGGAAGTCATTCTGGATATGTGTGAGCGTGAGTACGCCAATAGCGATCTGGCCCCTGTGAACGTGGATCAGTGGCGACGCATGGCCACCGACACCGCTGCGGTTGGCCTGCGTGTGCTGGCGCTGGCCTGCAAGCAGGCAGCGCCCGAAGGAGACGGGCTTGGCTTTGCCGACACGCGATCTGGATTTTTTATGCTGGGTCTTGTGGGGATCATCGATCCACCGCGCGAAGAAGCCGCACTGGCTGTCGCGCAGTGTCATGAAGCGGGTATCGCGGTCAAGATGATCACAGGCGATCATGCCGAGACAGCCCGGGCAATCGGAGCCCAGCTCGGTATTGGTGTGGGCAAGCCGGCTGTCACGGGCGCAGAAGTAGCCATGATGGATGATGCAACGTTGCGCAGTGTGGTCATGAACGTTGATGTCTTTGCCAGAGCCAGTCCGGAACACAAACTGCGTCTGGTTAAAGCCCTGCAGGGCGCCGGGCAGGTGGTCTCGATGACTGGCGATGGCGTCAACGATGCGCCCGCACTCAAGCGCGCTGATGTCGGTGTGGCGATGGGCATGAAAGGCACCGAGGCGGCCAAGCAAGCCAGTGACATGGTGCTGGCAGACGACAACTTTGCAACCATTGCCATAGCAGTCAGACAAGGGCGTGCGGTCTACGACAATCTGAAGAAATTCGTGTTGTTCATGCTACCAACAAACGGTGGCGAAGCACTCGTGGTCATTGCTGCCATTCTGTTCGAACTGGCGTTGCCGCTGACTGCGGCCCAGGTCTTGTGGATCAACCTCGTGACCTCGAGCGCACTGGGCATGGCGCTGGCGTTCGAACCGGCAGAGTCCGGCATCATGAAACGGCCTCCGCGCCCACCCGGGGAGAAACTGCTCAACGGATTCTTTGTCTGGCGCGTGATCATGGTTTCCGTACTGATGATGGCCGGTGCACTGGGACTCTTTCTGTGGGAATACGAACACGGCACATCGCTTGAAACGGCCCGTACCATGGCGGTCAATGCGGTGGTAATGTGCGAGATGCTTTATCTGATCAACAGTCGCCACATTTACGACTCAGTCATGAACAGGGAAGGGCTGTTTGGTAACCGTTATGTTCTGCTGGCGATCGCGGCTTGCGTGCCACTGCAACTGGCCTTTACCTATCTGCCCTGGATGAATACGGTGTTTGGCTCGGCTCCTTTACAACCGATAGACTGGCTGAAAGTGCTTGGTGCGGGCTTGTTGGTATTCTTCGTATCCGAAATCGAGAAGTTTGTGATCCGTCACACGGGATTGCGCAAGCGACTGCTGGGTGCCTGAACGAAGCGTGAGCAGCAAATTCAGATCATCTGTGACAGACCTCGCGACCTGGGCGAAATCAGGAAACCGGAGAACCCGGGAAACCAGGAGACCAGCCCCCACCCAACCGTACTTACCGACGGTTGGGTGGGAGGGGGGGCTCGAAAGGCCCCTGGTTCTAGCGCTTGAGTTTTGCAAATGCAGCCGCCATCGCGTTATCCTGAGGTGCAGGCTGAGCCGCACGGCCGGTCGCAGCGCCACGATTCTGACGCGAACCGCCTGAAGGCTTGGTGTCAGCCGTTCTGGCCGGGGCGTCATCAGACAGGCGCATTGTCAGTGCAATGCGCTTTCTCGCCTTGTCGACCTCAAGCACCTTGACCTTGACGCTTTGGCCGGTCCTGACCACATCCCTTGGATCCTTCACGAACCGCTCGGACAAAGCGGAGATGTGGACCAGCCCATCCTGATGCACGCCAATGTCCACGAACGCCCCGAAGTTGGCAACGTTGGTCACAACGCCTTCCAGAATCAGGCCAACCTTCAGATCGTCAATGGACTCGATACCGTCTTCAAACTTGACTGTCTTGAACTCCGGGCGCGGATCCCGGCCTGGTTTCTCCAGCTCGGCCAGAATATCGGTGACCGTCGGCACGCCAAACCGCTCGTCGGTGAACTCGGAAGGTGACAGGCCCTTGAGTGCGGCCTGGTTACCCATCACGGCTTTGACATCGGCCTGGATCCGGGCCAGAATTTTTTCTACAACGGGATAGGCTTCAGGGTGAACAGAGGACGCATCAAGCGGGTTGTCTCCGCCACTGATACGCAGAAACCCTGCAGCCTGCTCAAACGCCTTCTCTCCGAAACGCGGCACCTCCATCAACTGCTTGCGACTGCGAAACGCGCCTTTGCTGTCCCGGTACTGGACAATGTTCCTGGCCAGCGTTGCGTTCAGTCCCGAGACATGCGTCAGTAGCGCAGGTGAAGCAGTGTTGACATCCACCCCCACCGCGTTCACGCAGTCTTCGACAACGGCATCAAGGCTTCGGCCAAGCTCACGCTGATTGACGTCATGCTGATACTGTCCCACACCGATTGCCTTGGGCTCGATCTTGACCAGCTCGGCTAGCGGATCCTGCAATCTGCGTGCAATCGAGACAGCCCCCCGAAGACTGACATCCAGATCCGGAAACTCCTTCGCCGCCAGTTCGGAAGCCGAGTAAACCGAGGCGCCTGCTTCTGAAATCACCATGCGCGCCAGATCGAGATCAGGCTGTAGTTCACACAGCCTGGCAACCAGTCGTTCAGTTTCGCGTGACGCGGTACCGTTGCCGATAGCCACCAGCTCGATTTTGTGTTGCCGTACGATGCGAGCCAGCGTCTGCAAGCTGCCATTGACGTCGCGTCGCGGTTCAAATGGATAGATGGTTGCTGTTTCAACAACTTTGCCAGTCGTGTCGATGGCAGCCACCTTCACGCCAGTACGAATTCCGGGATCCAGGCCCATCACGGCCTTGGTGCCAGCCGGCGGGGCGAGCAGCAAGTCCTTCAGATTTGCAGCAAAAACACGGATTGCCTCGGTCTCGGCCTGTTCACGCAACTGGGAAATAAATTCCATCTCGAAGTGCATGGCCAGCTTGACCCGCCACGCCCATCTAGACACGTCAGCCAGCCACTGTTGGCGAGGCGTCGCATGGGGCCCAAACACACCGTCGTCCAGTCCATTATGTTCGGCGACAATACGGATACACGGATGTGGGACCAGCGCCTCTTCAGCCTCTGGTAGCGCAACACGCAAGTCCAGCACGCCTTGCTGGCGACCACGCAACATCGCGAGCATTCGGTGCGAGGGCACCGAGCGCAGCGGTTCACTGAAATCAAACCAGTCCCTGAAGTTGGCGCCTTCGCTTTCTTTGCCTTCAATGACCTTGGCGTAAAGCTGACCTTTCTGGGCGATGAGCGCACGCAATCTGGCAACCAGATCAGCATCCTCTGCAAACTGCTCGGCCAGAATGTCGCGCGCTCCATCCAGAGCGGCCTTCTCAGTGGCAACCCCCTTGTCGGCGTCAACATACTGCGCTGCCAGTACTTTCGGATCCGCGTCGGGATCGCCCAACAATGTATCAGCCAGCGGTTGCAGACCTGCCTCGCGTGCAATCTGGGCACGGGTGCGTCGCTTTGGCTTGTAGGGTGCGTAAAGATCCTCGAGTCGCTGCTTGCTGTCAGCCTGCTCGACTTCCTTGGCGAGCGAAGCAGAAAGCTTGCCTTGCTGAGCGATCGAGCTGGCGATAACGTCACGACGGGCTTCCAGTTCCTGCAGGTAAAGCAGACGGACCTCTAGCTGACGCAAGACAGTATCATCCAGGCCACCTGTCACTTCTTTACGATAGCGGGCAATAAAAGGAACAGTTGCTCCGCCATCAATCAGTTCCATGGTCACACTGACTTGTCGGGGCTGCACGCCAAGCTCTGTGGCAAGCTGTTGCACAATACGCTGGTGGATCACCTGAGCGTCGCGTGGGGTGTACTCTTGTGGCGCTGGGGTTGGATCGGTCATAACTCTTCTGGTTGAAAGTTCAAACATTGATTCAAGCGCAGCAATTGTGCCACACACGCCGCAGGCACTCAGACTGATCCTGCGTTTTACTTTTCACTCCGTTGCACAGCCCCCGTGCTCCACTCAAGTCATGCGTGTAAGTAATGGGTCATGCGGTAGTGGGTCATGCAGTAAAGGGTAAAGCGCTTTACCTGACATACACGCGGAGCGTAGTTCAGCGGTAGTTCAGAGTAGTTCAGTGCTGCTGCGTGCCGGACAGCGCCGACAGGCGACCAGACGCCCGGGTGACGGGACTGGAGCAGGGGAGTTTCAAGAGCTGTGGCCAGCAGGGAGGTCAGCAGGAGGGTCAGCAGGAAACACGCAAACAGCGAGACTGGCGATCACGCCTACGACCAGTTTCGATCAATGGGTCGATCTGCGTGACGACCGGGCAGGGTGGCATACCGATCATGACATATTCTCGGCCCACCCGCCCACACACTTTCGGAACGCCTTACTTGCCCTTGAAAACGGGCTCGCGCTTATCCTTGAACGCGTTGACCGCTTCCTTATGGTCTTCGGTCGTGTACATCGAGGCCATGTGCGAAGCCGCCATATCCAGGTGGGTCCGGATGTCGAGGCTCGCGCCTTGTTTGACTGCACGCTTGATCATGCGCACGGCCACAGGAGGTTGCGCAGCAATCTTTGCTGCGAGCTCGTAAGTCGCTTCCATCAACTGGTCATCTTCGACAACCTGGTTGACGATACCGATCCTTTCAGCTTCTTCAGCACTGACCCAGCGCGCAGTCCAGAACAGCTCAAGCGCTTTAGGCGTACCCACCAGTCTTGGCAGATACCAGCTGCCACCGTCACCGGCAAACAGCCCGACCTTCAGGTATGTCTCGGCAAACTTGGCACTACGGGCGGCGACACGCAGGTCGCCCATCAGTGCCATGTCCATGCCAGCACCTGTGGCCACACCGTTGACCGCAACAATCACCGGCTTGTCGATCTGCTCCAGGAGCAAGGGGATCTGATGCACGTAATCCGACAGGAAAAGGCGGCGTGAATAGGCGCTGTCTTCGGTGCGGTTCTGCATATTGCCAACGTCACCACCGGAGCAAAAACCCTTGCCGGTACCGGTCAGGACGATCACATAGACGTCCTCACGGTCCTTGCACTCGCGCAGCGCGTCAGCCCAGGCCTTGAGCATCTCGGGCGTAAATGCGTTGTAGCGGTCGGGACGGTTCAGGCGAATCGTCGCAATACGGTCCTTGACTTCAAATACAAGCTGATCAGTCATACAGATAATCCTTATAAAAACAAACAAAAATGAAAAGCGATCAATGGCGTTCTGTCCCGATGCTACCAAGGCCTGAAGAGTGCCATTGAACGATACTGGATGCCATTCAAAGACAATTCACACATGCCCTTCATCCACAACACCGGCTGAGCGCTAGCCCAGGCTGCGGATCGCGTACCTTCGCGCGCAATCCGGTCAAATCGAAATAATGCCCGATGGCGCACCTGGCATCCGGCTCGCTTGCCACCACGGCAAACACGCGTACTGTGCAACCGCGATGGACGGCAAAATGGGATAATTCGCGTCATGACAAACCCTTCCAAGCCTATGACTCAAAAATCCGAACCTGGCGTGGCTGCAGTCAACCGTGCGCTCACCATCCTGATGGCATTCGAGAACAGTGTCGAAGGCATGAGTCTTGCCGAACTGAGCGCAGCGACTGGCCTCTACCACAGCACCATCTTGCGACTGTGTGACTCGTTGTTGCATTACGGGTTCCTGGTCAGACTGGAAGATGGTCGTTTCAAGCTCGGCTCCACACCGTTCTTTCTCGGCATGCTGTACCAGGAGTCGTTTCGACTCTGGGACCATGCGGCACCAGTCCTGCGCGAACTGGTTCGCGTCACCAAGGAAACTGCGGCTATCTACATTCGAGACGGCGATGAACGTGTCTGCCTGCACCGGATGACGCAACCGCGTAGCGTGCTGATGCATGTCCGTGAGGGCGAACGTGTCGAACTGCACAAGGGTGCTGCCGGCAAGATCATGCTGGCGTTTGCCGGCGAGCCAGGTGAGGAGTTTGATCAGATCCGAAAAGCTCACTACGCACTTTCCCTGGCGGAACGCCGCTCCGAGAGTATCGGACTCGCATGCCCGGTGTTCGGCGTACAACAAAAACTCATCTGCAGTATTTCCCTCGGCATGCCGTTGTTCCGTCTGAACCGGCAAGTGTTTGAAGCGGCATTACCCCTGGTCATGCAGGCCGCAGCAGACCTGACGCGTCGCCTTGGTGGTAACCCTTCTGTATTCGACCCGCCTTACGCGACGTACGAAGGTCCGGTTCTTCCGGAAAGAGGGGAAGCCCCCCTGCAACACCCGACAGACTCAACACTGGAATAACCGCGAATCACCGAAGCCGTGGAGAAGCAGACAGGCGTTTGAACCACAGCGGCTGAGTGAGCACAACCGGGTTCAAGCGCCTGTGGCGGCATACCTTAGTTCAAACTGATATTGCGCTCCTTGGCCAGTGTGCTCCACTTGGTCAGCTCACTATCAACAAAGGTGCGAAACTCCTCGCTGTTCATCTTGCTCGGCTCTGACGCTTCGTTGGCCAGCAACTTGATCATCCGTTGCGAACTGGTGACCTTGACGATTTCCTGGTTCAGGTAATCAACCAGCTCCCTGGGCGTGCCAGCCGGTGCATACACACCCCACCACACTTCAACAGAATAGCCAGGCACCGATTCAGCGATGGTCGGCAGCTCAGGGAAGAATTTTGAAGGCTCGGGTGAGGTCACGGCAATCGCCTTGACACGTCCGGCATCGAGCGATCCACCGAGCGAGGCCGGTGTCGTGATCATCAGTTCAATTCTTCCACCCATCATGTCAGTCAGACCGCCTGCAATTCCCTTGTACGGGATGTGCGTCATCTGCGTATCAGCCAGCGAATTGAAAAGCTCGGCACTGAGCTGGCCAATCGAGCCGATTCCGGCTGATCCATAGTTGACCGGAGAGGTTTTTGCGGTCTTGATCAGCTCAGGAATGGTCTTGAACGGAACCTCGGTATTGGTGACGAGCAGCATTGGACCGCGTGCCACCAGCGCGACGGGTTCAAACGATGTGCGCACGTCATAGGGCAGTTTGCTGTCGACTGCAGCGCGGGTGACGAACGAGTTAGAACTGAACAGCAGTGAGGAGCCGTCTGGTTTGGCGCGCGCCACGTCATTGGACCCGATGCTCCCGCCTGCACCAGCCTTGTTCTCGATGATGAACGACCGGCCGAGGTTCTGGCCAAGCTGCTCAGCCAGTGCCCGTGCGTACACGTCATTGCTGCCACCGGGTGTAAAGGGCACCACAATCCGGACGACGTCCGGAAGCTGTGGAGTGTTTTGTGCCAGCGAGGCACTGCTGGACAGAACTGTGCCCACTGCGAGCAGGGCGCCAGCCAGCACCTTCAAAGAGCGGCTTGCCGATGCCAGCCGACCTGGCTGGGTGACTGCATGTGTCATGGTTGTCTCCATAGTTGACATGATGATTTGGGATAAGCGGGGTACTTGGGATATTCGGTTTTCTTACTTGTCCGAATTTCTGGATAATTCGCAGTGATTGCGCGTCTAACGTAAGGATCATCCGGATGGCAAGGTGATGCCATACGGACGTTTGTCTGACGCCTGCCGGTACTGACATGAACTTGTATTGATGTCTATCTGTAACGGCGCCGACCTGCCAGCATGGATGATCTGGCAGGCAGGCCTCAGATCACCTCCTGCTCGCGCAGTGACTGAAGCTTCTCGTCAGACAAACCAAGCCACTTGCCGTAAATTTCCTGATTGTGCTCTCCGAGCAGCGGACTTGAGACGGTGGGTACCTGTTCGGCACCATGGATGCGAATCGGTGTGGTGGGCAGAACAATTCGGCCGAGATCCCGATCGTCAAACCACTCCAGTGCACCGCGCTCGTGCATGTGCGGGTCACTCATTACTTCGTCGAGTGTGCGCACAGGCGCGGCGGGAATGCTGAATGCCTTGCTCAGCGCAAACAGCTTGTCCCGGCTCAACGTGCGAGTCCAGCTCTCGACAAAGTCATCGGTGTTCTGGATGTTCTCGACCCGTGCCTTGTTGGTTGACAGCAGCGGATCGTCTTTGAGATCTTCGCGGCCCATCGCCTTGAGGATATTCTGCCAGTGGTGTTCGGTCGCGCAAACGACGGCGATGTGACCGTCAGCCGCCTCATAAACGTTGTAGGGAGCGAGGGCAAGTCCGCCATGCCGGTTACCCACACGCCCGGACGGCTTGCCTTGCTGGCGGTAGACCAGGCCCAGGTTCGACGCCAGGGTCGGATACGCAGTCTCCTGCATGGACACCTCGACCAGTCGTCCCTTACCCGTGCGGGTGCGTTCGAACAGCGCCGTCACGATACCGGCGTAAAGATGCACACCACTCAAAAAGTCCACAACCGATGCGCCACTTCGAAGGGGAGGACCATCTGGCGTACCCGTCACGCTCATGATGCCCGAAGACGCCTGAATAGTGACATCCATGGCCAGATTGCCCTTGTCGGGTCCGGTGATACCAAACCCGGTACCCGTGCCGTAAATGAGGCGCGGATTAATCTCGTGCAACACATCCCAGCCGATACCAAGCCGATCCATGACGCCAGGTGCAAAGTTCTCGACCACCACGTCAGCGTGCCTGACCAGCTCCTTGAAAAGCGCCTTGCCTTGCTCCGTTTTAAGGTTCAGGGTGATGCCCTTCTTGTTGACGTTGAGCATGGCCATGGGCAGCGATGCACCGCCACTGACTTTGGCCCGAAGTCGCGTGGGTTCACCGTGAATTGGCTCGATTTTGATGACTTGCGCGCCGGCCTTGGCCATCAGAAACGTGGCGTAGGGTCCCTGATAAACCTGCGTCAGATCGACCACCACCACACCGGCCAGTGGCCTGTCTGCTATTTCGTTTGAGTCGTTTGAATGATCTTGTGGAGTCATTTACTCCATCCCCCGGTTTTAGCCAGACAGATGCCTGTCGCACATTGCCTGTCTGGTCGTTGTTATTCATAACCGAACGTTTTAGCGTCCAGCTTTACTCAATGCGTCATTACTCGATCGTCAGCAACGCCGGGTCCAGCGCATGCTTTCATGGCTGTACAGTGCACTGCCTCTGGATGTTTTGCATACGTTCGGACGAGCATGACTGCGAGCGCGCCCGTCGGGATCGCGACTGCTTACGGTCACTTGAACGAAATATCGGCGCAAAACCTACTCGTCAGTCTGGGCCAATCCGAACGAAAGACGAGCCGACGCGGAGCTTTCAGGCTCACACGCCGGCTAGCCGACTACCTGATTACTTGATGCTCTTCAGGTAGCGTCTGGCCAGCGACATCCGGTGCACTTCGGATGGACCTTCGTACACACGCATGACGCGAGTCCGCTGAGCCATCAGATGCAGCGGCAACTCCTTGGTGACACCCATCGCGCCAAACGTCTGCATGGCGTGGTCGATGATCTCTGATGCCATCTCGGTGGCGTAGACCTTGATCATGGATGCTTCGGTCCGGATGTCCTCACCTGCGTCCTGCTTGCGTGCGGCCTCCTGCACCATCAGGCGGCAAGCGTGCATTTTGATCGTGGCGTCAGCAATCCACCACTGAATCGCCTGACGATCTGCCAGCAGGGCACCGAATGTCACGCGTTGCTTTGCGTGCTCAGCCATCATTTCCAGCGCACGGCGCGACATGCCCAGACACCAGGCGCCTATCTGCAGGCGGCGGATGTTGAGTCGTAGTTGCATCGGTGCAAATCCCGAACCGACTTCGCCCAGGATGTTGCTGGCCGGAATACGACAGTTCTCGAAGACCAGTTCGTAGGTGCGGTGGCCTGCCAGCATCGGAATCTCGCGCAGGATCTCAAAGCCAGGGGTACCTTTATCGACGATAAAAGCAGTGATCCCTTCGTGACGCTTGCCCGATCCGACACGTGCCATAACGATAGTGAAATCAGCGTACGGAACGCGGCTGACCCAGATCTTGCGGCCATTGATGACCCATTGATCACCGTCTTTTTCTGCGCGGGTGATCATGCCTGTGGGGTCACCACCTGCATTGGGCTCGGAAATCGCGATTGCCGACTTGGCAGTGCCTTCTGCGTAGGGCAGCAGGTACTTTTCGCGCTGCTCAGGCGTGGCAATCGCCATCAGCATGTGAAGGTTGGGCGAGTCGGGCGGAAACGTAAACGGGGTGACAGTGCGGCCGAGTTCCTCGTTGATTGCCACCAGCGGTACGGCAGGCAGGTTGGCACCACCAAACTCTTCGGGTGCATCCAGCGCCCACAGTCCCAGCTCCTTGCACTTCTTGAACAGTACCGCTTCCTCTTCGGGCAACAGGTGCAGATGTTCGCCGCGCACCTCGCGCTCAAGCACCGCAGCCTCCATTGGCATGAGTTCCTGGTCTACAAACTTTGCGACCAGGTCATGAATCATCCGGTACTCTTCCGTGCGGTCTTCGGTTTCTTGATGTGATTGCAAGTTTATCTCCTGTAAAAAAACTTCGGGCCGGGCAACAAGCAAACAGACCCTGAAGCAGAGACGAAGACACTGTCATCGTCCGTCATGAATACAAAACATGAGTAAAAAACCACTACGCCACTACGCCACTGCGCCACTACACCACTACGCGCGCCCGACCGGGTTGAACAAGCCAGACAAGAACTGACACTGCTACCTGGCCGTGATCCCCGCGTTCACTGCAATGTTTTTCGTCACAGCGATGTCGCGCTCGATCGTCTGCGCAAACGCCTGCGGACTACTGGTTTCGATCTGCAAGCCCAGTGACTCGATCTGCGCCTTGACTTGCGGATCCTGCACTGCAGCGCGCATATCCTGATTGACCCGGTTAACAATGCTGTCAGGCGTTCCGGCAGGCACCGACACCCCGAACCAGATCTTCATGTTAAATCCGGGAACATCCTGTTCCTGCATGGTCGGAACATCCGGAGCACTCTCGATACGTTGTTCGCTAGCGACCCCCAGCACCTTGAGCTTGCCCGACTGCACCAGAGAGCTAACCGAGGCTGGCGTGACAAACACCATGTCGATCTGGCCGCCAACCAGGTCATTGATGGCGTTGGCCGCTCCCTTATAGGGAACATGAAGAACGTCAGTACCCGACTTGAGCTTGAAGAGCTCAAGTGCAAGATGACTGCTGCCGCCAATCCCGGAAGAGCCCGCCGTCAGCGAACCAGGCTTCTCCTTTGCCAGGGAGACCAGACCTTTGACGGAGTCACTTGCAAAGTCGCTACGCGTGACCAGAACGATGGGAGCCCATCCCAGCTGCCCCACATGTTTAAAGTCTTCCTGCGCGTAACTGTTGCTCTCGCGCAGGGCGAAAGCATTGACGTTAGACCCGGGATTGGTCATCAGCAAGGTATATCCGTCGGCTGGCGCCTTGGCCGCCTGCGCTGCGCCAATCGTGCCACCGGCTCCCGCCTTGTTCTCGATGATAACGGGCTGATTCCACATCTGGGTGAGCTTTGCAGCGAGAATGCGAGCCACTGAATCATTGGAAGCCCCGGCAGAGTAGGGAACCACCCACTTGACCGCCTGATTCGGATAGTCAGCATCCGATGCGACGGCCCCCGTCGCTGAAAACATCATCGCTCCCGCCAGAATCGACGCGAAGCACGCAAAAAAAGATCGTCTGGACAGACGATCCACACAACCGGACAACCCGGCTTTCCTGTCTGCCCGGAACACATTGACCCGGCGATACTGCTTGCACATTTTCACTTTGTTCACTTTCGCCACTCCCCTGGCTTCCCGATCTGCCGCGACAGCGTCATCCGAGACGTCGTATCGTCAACTTGTCTGCTTGTCTGCTTGTCTGCGCGATACCTGCGTTACGCTGACATCATTGCGGCGTGAGACCGTAGCCTTGTCCACGATCACTCCGGTAATCGTTGTTCTTGTAAGCGACCTCCCTGAGGAAGCCATTGTTTCGCGCGTCATTCACACTCAGCATATCGTCATCCATCGACTGAACGACAGACGCATGAGAAGTTTACACACAAAAATAGACACGATGTCTATTTTTGTGTGTAAACTAACTTTGCGTTCATGAAAGCTGGCAATCGCCTAGACAAAAGCTCCGGACCTCTCGCTAAACATACAATAAATTTTTTTTGGTATATTTAAAAGAATTTATAATATTTTTTGATAGCGTAAAGTCAGGTGAAGAGTTTGGTTATCAATTTGGTTTGAATCCCGCCTCTCGCACCGGGATGACGTACTTTTCCGGGTGCGACACGATGTGGCGTGTTTTGGTTTGATTTTGAATCAAGTCGTTGTAGTCTGATTCTGTTGTCAACCCGAACGACCGGCAGCGGGGCCCAGTCCTGGGCCTGAAGGCTGGAGCGTCGACATCGAGCAAGCGCTGACTAAAAAAACCGGGCATGACGCAAAACCAGACGCCTGGGCGTGCGGGCCACGTTGTGAGCCGACCCCAGACAACAAGGGCCACCGATGCCAGGACACGGTGCCTATCAACGAGACGGAGACCGAACCGATATGACAGCCACCACAGCCACAGCCAGCCAGGCTGCAACCAATACAGCACCTTCTACGCAATCTCCTGCGATCACCCGCGAACTCGCCCAGTGGGCGGCCGGCTTGAAGCACTCGGATCTGCCTCAGGATGTTGTTCACCAGATCAAGCGGCTGACGCTTGACTACTATTGTGCCGTGATCGCCGGATCCACCACCCCCACCAGCCGGATGGCACAGGCCTATTTCAGCTCGGCAGAAAAGGGCGATTCCGCTGGAGTGGTCGGGACCGACATCACGCTCTCCACGCACAGCGCAGCGTTTGTAAACGGTACCGCTGCCCATGGCCTTGAGCTGGATGATGGCTACACACCAGGCTCGTATCACCCGGGCGCAGCCTGCATGCCCGCCATCATGGCGGTCGCCCAGGCGTACCGCTCCAGCGCGCAAGACATTGTCGCAGCGATTGCAATCGGCTTTGAACTAAGCTGCCGCATGGCACGGGCAGGCCACCCACACACCTGGCAGAACGGGTTTCACAACACCGGGGTCAACGGCGTATTTGGTTGCGCCAGCGGCGTTGGCAAGCTGCTTGACCTGTCAGACCAGCAGATGAACTGGGCTCTGGGCATGGCGGGGTCGTTCTCTAGCGGCCTGTTCGAGTTTCTGGGCGAAGGATCCGAGGTCAAGCGCTTGCACCCAGGCAAATGCGCACGCGACGGCGTGGTGGTTGCCGAACTGGCCAAGCGTGGTATCGACGGTCCTTTGACCGGTATCGAAGGCAAAAACGGATATTTCAAGGCCTACGCCAGTGGTAAAGCCAATGGTCCGAGCACGCTGGAAGAGCTCGGCCAGACCTGGGAGCTGCTCATGACCTACGTCAAGCCGTATCCCTGCTGCCGTCACCTGCACGCGCCGATTGACGCCATTCTCGAGATCAAGCGCACCACCAGTCTGGATGCGCAACAGATTGACAGCATCATCATCCAGACCAACCAGGTGGCTGCCCGTCACGCACACACGCACTACACCGCATTCCTGGATGCCCAGATGTCGATTCCCTACGCAGTCGCTGCGGCCGTCGTGTTTGACGAGATCGGGCTCGACGCGTTTGATCGGCAGGCGCGCGAGCGTCAGGATATTGCCGCACTGGTTCCCAAAGTCAAGGTCGAGGTCAGCGAGTCGATGCAGGCGGTATACCCGATGCAGCGTCCCGCTCACGTCATCATTGTCATGAAGGACGGCTCGCGTCACGAGTTCACGCAACGGCAGCCTTATGGTGAGCCAGACAACCCGCTCGACGATGCAGCACTGACCGGCAAGTTCCACGCCGTCTGCGACCCCATCATCGGTCGTGAACGGGCAGAGCAGATTGCGCAAGCCTGCTGGAATCTGGATTTTGAGGGGATCTTCCGTCTGACCGCCCTCAAGGCAGACGAAGTCACGGACGCTGCACTCTAAGTACTAAGGATTTGTAGGACGTAGAGCAAGGCCAGAGGCTGGATCTCTGGCAGGCGCCAGTCATTGACTGCAGTTCCATCCGGCGGGGGAACAAGTAATTGCCACGACAAACAGAATGGCAGAACCGACCTGGAACTGAAAAGAACAAAAAGTGACATCAGCAAGGCGTCATATTGCCGGAGAGTCCGAAGCGGACTCTCCGGTATTTTTTTATCATCGCGCACCAAGACAAATCGAACACCGAAAAAAAAGGGCGATCAGTCGACCAGTTGGCGTGCCAGATCCCGGATATCGGTTGCCACGATGTCCCAGTCAGCATCCGCCTCGAAATCCTTTTTCTGCATCGGACCATATTCTGTCGGACGCGGCCAGAAGGCCGTGCGCAAGCCTTGCGCACGCGCGGCAGCCAGATCGTCGTTATGCGCTGCGCACAACATCACCTCGTGAGGCGCCAGACCCATGATGTGAGCCACCCCCAGGTAGGTCTGAGGCTGCGGCTTGTAAGCCTTGAACCATTCAGTCGACAACACCAGATCCCAGGGTAGCCCCGCGTGTCTGGCCATGTTGGTCAGCAAGGCCACGTTGCCATTGGAGAGCGGGGCAATGGTGTAACGGGATTTGAGCCGTGTCAGTCCGGCAATCGAGTCCGGCCATGCGTCAAGACGATGCCAGACCCGGTTAATGTGTTGCTTCTGGGCTTCACTGAGCCCTTGCAGACCAAACTGTGGTAACAGGCTGTCTAATGCCTCGCGATGCAGCACATCAAGAATGGTCCAGTCGCGCTCGCCAGAACGGACTTTCTGCATCTGCGGCTGATACAGACCTCGCCAGGCCAGTGCCAGCGCTTCCCAGTCAGCGTCAACTCCCTGCGTCTGGCCCCAGTGGCCGAGATCGCGGGCAATGCTGGTGCGCCAGTCCACCACCGATCCGAACACATCAAACACCAGCAACCTGACTTCACGCCTGGCGTGCTCCACACGCTCTGAGCGGGAAGAATGTTTGCTTGAGCCAGTGGGCAACTGAGCGTCTGGCTGCCTGGCGGATGTGGGTTTCATAACAACAATGCTCCGTATGTTGGGGTTTCGACACCTTCCAGTCTGGATTTCTCTTCGAACTCGAGGTTCATGCATGGGCAATCAGTCCATGCATGATGTGTCTGGTACCCCTGTATATTGCGTGTTTGTCCCTGCGCAGACAAGAGCGCGCTCAAACGTGCATGTTGCACACAGGCTGCTATCGGGCATACTGTCGCCGAGAGATCGGTCAACCCTTTGTATCGGTCAGCCCTTTGTGAACAGGTCTGTCCTTGATATGTCTTTTTGTGAGGTTAGAGGATGTTGCCCTGGAAAGCCTGCACAGTAGGTGATTCGATGGAACAGATCGACACCCCGTCACTGATACTGGATCTGGACGCGTTCGAGCGCAATCTGTCTCATATGACCCGGTTACGAGGTCAGATGCGACTACGCCCTCACGCCAAAAGTCACAAATGCCCGGAGATTGCCAGGGCCCAGATCGCACACGGTGCTGTCGGCATCTGCTGCCAGAAGCTCAGTGAAGCAGCCGTATTCGCCAGCGCCGGCATCACTGATATCCTGGTCACGAATCAGCTGGTGGGTGAGCGCAAATTGCGGCACGTGCGCGAGCTGGCACAAACCATCCGACTCGGTGTGCTCGTTGACCACGCCGAGCAGATTCGAAGCCTGGGACACGTGATGGCAGGTAGCCACCACGAACTGGATGTCTATGTCGAGATTGATGTGGGAGCCGGCCGCTGTGGCACCACGGTCGAGCAAAGTGTCGTGCTGGCCCGCAAGATTCACGCGCTGGACGGTATCCGTTTTGCTGGAGTTCACGCGTATCACGGTGGCGCCCAGCATCTGCGCAAGCCCTATGAGCGAGCCGCCGCCATCCGGTTTGCCGCGGCCAGGGCGAGTCAGGCCCGTGATGCGATCGAGTCAGTAGGCATGACCGTACCTATCATCACAGGAGCCGGCACTGGCACGTTCTGGCATGAGCGAGATAGCGGGGTGTACAACGAGCTTCAGCCAGGTTCCTACATTTTTATGGACCGGGACTATGCGGACAATGAACCAGACGCAGGAGAGGCCCGATTTGAACACGCACTGTTCGTACTCGCCACCGTGCAAAGCCGGCCCGCTCCGGATGTAGCCGTCATCGATGCCGGCCTGAAAGCTTCCAGCGTGGACTCCGGCATGCCGGCCGTGTACAAACGCACTGATCTGAAGTACGTCAAAGCATCAGACGAGCACGGGGTCATCAAGATCGGCTCACAACACGGGCTCTCTTCCAGCGCAAAGATCAGCGACGCAACAACTGGTCACGGGTTGCAACTCGGTGATAAGCTCATGCTCATTCCCGGGCACTGTGACCCGACTGTGAATCTTTACGACGAGATCATCTGCGTGCGAGGCGGCAAAGTTGAGGCTATCTGGCCCATCAGTGCACGTGGCGCATCGCTCTAACCGGAAACAACCCCCATGAGCCAGTCAGACAATCCGCATAGTCACCACGATCATCACGGCCATGGTCATGACCATGATCATGAGATGAGTCATCTCTCTGACGAGGATGTGCGCGTGCGTGCACTCGAATCCCTCATGACAGAAAAAGGGTATCTGGACCCATCCGCACTCGACGTGCTGATCGAAACCTACGAAACCCGGGTCGGGCCGCACAATGGCGCCCAGGTTGTTGCCCGGGCCTGGACCGATCCCGAGTTCAAAGCATGGTTACTCGAGGATGCCACCGCCGCGATATCATCGATGGGATTTTCAGGAAGGGGGGGCGAGCACATGATCGTGCTCGAGAACACACCCGGGATCCACAACGTGGTGGTCTGCACACTGTGCTCATGCTATCCGTGGCCTGTACTCGGCCTGCCACCGATGTGGTACAAGTCCGCCCCGTACCGGTCCCGGGTCGTGATTGACCCACGCAGTGTACTGGCCGAGTTTGGCTGCGAACTACCGCCAGACACCCGGATCAAGGTCTGGGACTCCAACTCCGAACAACGCTATCTGGTGCTTCCCATGCGACCAGAGGGCACAGAGGGCATGAGCGAAGATGCACTCGCGGCACTGGTTTCACGTGACTCGATGATCGGCACCAACATCGTCTACCCACCCCGGAAACAGGCTGTGTGAGCCGGACTCGATCACAACACTCCATCACAACACGCGACAAGTACAGGTGAAGGCTGGACTGGTATTCACCATCCGGATATTGACAGAGCAGGGGGATTTGATGAACAACGTCCATGACATGGGTGGCATGCAGGGATTTGGCCCAATACCACTTGAAGAAAACGAACCCGTGTTTCACGCTGACTGGGAACGTCGCGCGTTTGCGCTGACGGTTGCGATGAACACCGCGAAACAGTGGAACATTGACACATCCCGCTCCTTGCGCGAGAGTCTGCCCCCGCTACGTTACCTGTCAAACACCTATTACCAGATCTGGCTTGACGGTCTGGAAAGACTGTTGCTCCATACCAGTATGGTCTCGACAGAAGAGCTGGCCACTCGCAAGGCCGCGGGGCCTGGATTGCCTGGTGTTCAGACGCTCAGAGCCGAGGAGTTTCCTGAAGCCCTCAAACGCGGCTGGCCCAGCGAGCGTCCCGCCACAACACCCGCACGGTTTGCCCTCGGGGACCAGGTTCGCACCATCGAGTTCAGCCCCAGGACCCATACACGCCTGCCGCGTTACTGCCGCGACAAGGTCGGCACCATCACTCAGGTCCTTGGTGTTCACGTGTTTCCGGACAAGAATGCCATTGGACCTGACGAGCCACAGTGGATGTACACCGTCGAGTTTGATGGCAGAACGCTCTGGGGACCCGACACCACGGCCGACTCGGTCAGTCTGAACTGCTGGGAACCTTACCTTTTGCCGGAAACACAGTCATGAATACAACAGAACCCGTCACTCGCTCTGCAGCCTTCTCATCTGCAACGCAACCGAATTCGATGACCGTTCAGGAAGTTCAGGCCATACAAGACTGTGAGGCCGCGATCAAGGCACACGGTCTGGACATGCCCCTTCTGAAGCAGGATGGGCCGGTGTTTTGTGAGCCGTGGCAGGCCCAGGCTTTCGCCATGACACTGGCTTTGCATGACAAGGGACTGTTTGACTGGAACCGCTGGGCGCAAACACTCGGTGATGTCATCGCCAAGGCGCCAGAAAAAGGTGATCCGGACCAGGGCAACACCTACTACTGGCACTGGCTGGCAGCGCTTGAACGCATTCTGAGCGAGCATGGTTACGTCACCACTCAGGATTTGCAGTCACGCCAGCAAGCATGGCGCGAAGCGGCAGCCAGAACCCCGCACGGCCATCCGATTGTGCTGTGAATACGCGCTCGGAGCATGTATTTAAATCAATTTAAATCAACTTTTAACACGCTTCATACTTGACGCCGGGCCCGACCGAATCTGAAACACATGGCGGTACAGGACAGAGAGGCGACGGTCACAGGATTACGCCACTGCGTGTCGTCCCTCTCGCTATTTACAGATCACTGTTGCACTGAACAGCACATCTGATCGCGATTGATCGCATGCCTGGCAAGCCCCCGAATCCAGTAGCCGCGACGATGCAGGACGGTAACCGGTCAGAACAAGATCAGGCATTACACCTTGCATCATCACACCTGCCCGCGCATTCGCAAGCCGCCTGGTGTAAAGTCAGTTTTTGTGCCTGACCGTTTTTGCACTCATGCCTGTGCGGCTGCGAATGCACCGTTTCTGGATCAAGGCAGGGTGATAGCGAATATTTCATGACTGACTCCAACTCATCCATTGACACCAAAACAAGCTCCGCAAATCAGGGCGATACCAGTCGGGTCGTACCGCCGCGCCGCATCCGTCGAAGGAACTCACCCTGGCGCAGTGTGCTCATCACTATCGGGGTACTGGCAGTGGGATACAGCGCTGCGAGCTATTACGCCGGCATGCGATCCGAAAGCGAACTCAGAGCTTACGTCGAACTGCCTCCAAGCCCCGGATCGGTCAAACCAAGACTCGACCGGCACGAGCGCGGCATATGGCAGTCCAGCGGCACACTCACGCTCGCTTCTGTGGTACCCGCTACTCAGGCTACAGCCTCTGAAAACACGCAAACCGCTCGAGCAGAGGGTGCTGATGCCATCGTGATCCACTACGTGATCAATCACGCGCTGATGCCGGACCGACTTGCCAGGGTGAGCTGGCGTGCGCAGCCATCAGAATCGCTGGGGATGGAAATGCAGGACAGTTTCAACCCGACACCCGTCCTGAGCGGTATTGGCACTCTTGACTGGGAAGGGCGGTTTGACAGCAGCCTCGCCATGCCAGCGTTCCGGATTGTCTCCGGCAACGCAGATCAAGCGGCTCAGAGCAGCCCTCAATCGTCCTCCCGCAACGTCAGCAACGAAGTCGCATTCTCAGCCATGCAGGGAGAGTTGCGCACCTACGGACGCGAACTCACTCTCAACATGCACTGGCCAGAAATCGACCTGCTTGAAGTAGACAGGGCCTCATCAGGCAGCTCATCTGACAGTACACCTGGTGCCACATCCAGATCAGCCACCGCCTCGACACTCGCTGCAAGAGGCGTGAGACTCGATATCGCCATGTCGGATCGCATTGAGGGAGAAGGCCAGAACCGCTTGCATGTCGCCGCGTTGAAATCAGACGACCTGCAGATTGCAGACCTTTCTGTCACCGGACGCTCACACGCCGGATCGACCATGAGTCTGGCGATCAACACACAGATTGGTCGCATGCAATCCGGCATGTACGCGCTTGATGGTGTGGTGCTTGATGGTGTCATCAAGGGTTTGAATCCGGAGGCAGTACGTCGTCTGCAACAAATCTGGAATGAAACAGCCGGGTTGCAGCAAGTCACTGAGGAGCAGGCAGATCAGTGGCGTCATGCAATGCGCGAACTGATCTTGAGCGGACTGGTCATTGATATCCCCGAACTGGCCGCTGGCACTTCTTTTGGAAAAGTACGGGGGCAGAGCGTGTTCACGCTGGCGCCGGTGCCCGCCTCACAACGCGGTAATCCGGCAGAGCCGATTGATTTTGAGGGCTATGTCTCCTCAAAAGGTCGCCTCATCCTGCAAGGGCAGGGCATCTCGCCCACATTGACTGCACTCGGATTGTTGACAGGGGTGCTGGTACGAACGCCCGATGGCGTGATGGCAAGCTACGAGCTCGATGGCGACCGACTCGCACTCAATGGCAAGAGCCTGCCAGCCCTGCCTGCACTGGTTGTCATCAACCGGATTCTGAACCCGCTGGTCGTGCAGTCTGATGGCAGTATTCTGGATCGTCTGCTCGAGGACTACATTGACGGCTACAAGCCTCAGAACCCTGAGCTGGAGGTTCTTCCAGTGCCGAACACCCCTGATCTGCAGGACCGGCAGACCTGACGCATCCCGTCGGGGAGTCAGACACGCTTTTATCGCCTGATCAGCCTGAACCGACCTCGCTCGGCTGGTTGTAGTCGGGAACAGGATAACGCTGTCCCGGGTGCTGGCATGTGGTCAGAAAAGGAGCTCTCGCAGCAAAAGCACGGCTGCGAGCAATGCGGGCACCTCGAATCACCTGCCGTATCCATAAAGCTCGCTGCGTAATCGATTGAAATGTATTGCTCTGATTTTCACTAAATGCGATTATTCGAAGTGCTCTTCAGCGCGTTTGATGTTGCGCTGGGCCCTGGAATAAGTATCCGGCCAGGAACTGGCCGAGACGGGGATTCATCCTCCCCGTGAAACCCCATCCTTTGCTGCGCATAGGGTAGAGTAGTTCATATGGAGGATCCTCATGACAGCACAGATACACCCGCCCGACCAGACTGCCACTCTCATTCGCCCAAGACTTTTCTATTCGTCTGGCTCACCTTACGCACGGATCTGCAGAATGGCGATTCGGGAACGCGAACTGACGAACGCGGTCGAAGAAATCGAGACCACACTACGAGACCCGCAGGCGAGCGTCCTACCATTTAGCCCCGCCGGCCGTGTTCCTGCCCTGACGCTGCCTGATGGCCCGACCCTCACCGAAACCACGCTAGTGCTGGGATGGCTCGACCGGCAAGGCGAAGCGCCTGTCGTACTGCCAGTAGAGGATCAGTCGGTTTCTGCTTACGGCCGCGTGCTCGGTTTGCTAGACGGGATTGCCGTCTGGAATCGGGAACTCAGAAGACCCGTCAATGAACGCAGTCCTTCTGTGATCGCGCTCGAGCAGGTGAGGGCCCGTCGGATAGCAGATGCGCTTGAAGAGGATATCGCAAAGGGTGCTTATCGGGAAATGTCTGGTCATCACATTGATGCCGGCTATCTGACCCTTGCCGCCGTACTTGGCTACGCCGAGCGGCGTCACACAGTCTGGGACTGGCGCACAGGCCGACCCGCACTCATTGACTGGTTTGAGCGTGCGAGTCAGCGACCGGCATTTGCCGACACACTGCCGCCGCCCAGCGGTATTTGACCAAACAGGATCTGGACAAAGAGTCTTCACGATCGCTCCCATTGCTAAAGCCCGAGGCTTGTAGCTGGGATTTCTGCGGGCCTCACGGCCATGCTTTGCTGCTTCTGTGCTCCGAGCATCTGGCCCGGTTCTATCGCAAGCCACAGTTCTGGCATCGGGCTTACTATGTTGGTAGTGTGTGGGTGGTGGGTGGCGCATCGCTTGATCAGGCGCGCGCCTGTGTCCATGCGCAAGGTACTGAAGAGCATGCTCGCAAGTCCGAAGCAAACGTAAGGCCAAACCGGCGGCCATACCGTCGGCCATACCGTCCGCTTGACCCCCTCCTGGCGTTGTGCTCGCGCACTGAGGGTGCGCCGCATCCATGCGCCTGGCAGGGGTGCGCGGGCAGATGTTCACCGCGGACTGATGTTCACAAACTGCCCGGATTTACAACCGTCCTGCTGATTGCAGGATTTCTCTCGACTGTGTCTCAGTCTCAGATATACCGGACTGCTACAAAGCCACCGATCAACAGTGCGATGAAAATCGTGAACAACAAACCAAGTCGCTTCTCGATGAAATCCCGGATCGGTGCACCGTACTTCCAGAGCAGCGCAGCCACGATAAAGAATCGCAAGGCGCGCGCGATGAACGAAGACACGATAAAGACCGGAATCGACAAGCCGGTGGCACCAGACAGGATGGTGATGACCTTATAAGGGAAGGGCGTGACACCGCCGATCAGAACAGCCCAGGCACCCCATTCGTTGTAACGCTGGGTGAACTCGGCAAAGTACGCCTCTTTTCCGTAAAACTCGAGAACAGGGCGACCAATGGTTTCAAACGCCCCATAGCCGATCCAGTAACCAGCCAGACCACCCGCAACAGAAGATAACGTGGCAACCGTTGCAATCAGAAAGGCTCTCGAAGGCGTGGCAACAATCATCGCGATCATCAGCACATCGGGCGGGATCGGAAACACCGAGCTTTCAATGAATGAAACAAACGCGAGCGCCCAGAGTGCATGGCGATTGGCTGCCAGAGATAGGGTCCAGTCGTAAAGTGAACGCAGCACGGTGCGGGTTACCTTCAGTCAGTGATCAGTCAAAGGGGAAAAGCAGTCACAGTACAGCCAGTAAAACTCGTACAACTCATACAACCAGTAGTAAAGCAGACACGGGAAAGCTGACTCGACAATACCGACAGACAGACAAGAGCGCCATCGCCAGGCCTGACACGAGCAAAGAACCAGCCAGGTACTGGCCTGGCCCGGTACGATTCTGATGCCTTTTATGCCTTCTGGATACGATCTGGCTACGATCGGTATTGTCCTGTCCGGTTTTTTTTTGGGATCTGTCGGCGCTTTTTTGGCAGGGCTGAGCATAACACCGAAATCAGCAGGTACTGTCAGGCAAACCCTGGCGACGCACTGAAACCACGGCACAAGGGTGCTGACGTCACAAGAAACACTCGCCAGGCCGGCACGACACTTTGGCACCCGGCACCCGGGACACGGCATCAGCAAAAAAAACACCTGACTGTCACGACGATCCGGCTTGAACCGGATCTTGTGAACAGCCAGGTGGCTTTGGAGCTCTTCAGTATGTCAGCGGCGTACCAGCAATCTGTGAGCGATGTATCAGCGGTTTACGGACCAGTCCGCTTTCCGTGAACTCCGCGCAGTTTGAAACACCTTGAGTTTCTTCGGCTCTCCTGCCAACTCAATCAAGACACACCAAAGGCAATCAGGCGAGGTCAGACTGGCCGGAAAGTCGGCACCGGTGGCGTATCCTCTCCATCGGTTGGCTTGAACACCACTTCGACCGCCTGGTCGATTCTCACCTCGTCGAGGTCACAATCCACGATTTGCGTCATCATGGTGACACCTTCTTCGAGTGTCACGTAGGCGATGCAATATGGATTGGGGTTACCACGCGACATCACGCTGTAAGTGTAGACCTTGCCCTTGCCTGAACTTTCTTTCCACTCGGTTTCACCGAAGCAGAATGGGCAAAGGGTACGCGGATACCAGTGAAACTTGCCGCAGGACTTGCAGGACTTGATCGCCAGCTTGCCAGCGCGAGCCTGTTCCCAGAAGTACTCGGTACCAGGTTCAATGACGGGAGGGGAAGTTTGTTGGGTTGAAAAGGTTTGCTCATGATCAGACACGCTCCAGAATCAGTGTCGCACTACCGTGCCGGGAACCCAGCAGGCCGCCAGTACCGTGGGCAAGGGCCAGGTCGCAGTTCGGAACCTGAACCGCCGGATTGGCCTCGCCGCGCAGTTGACGCACAGCCTCGATAACCTTGGTGATGCCACCGCGATTGGCAGGGTGGTTGTTGCACAGGCCACCGCCGTCGGTGTTGAAAGGCAGTTTGCCCACACCGGAGATCAGGTTGCCGTCGGCGACAAACTTGCCACCTTCGCCTTTCTTGCAGAAGCCCAGATCTTCAAGCTGCATGATCACCGTGATCGTGAAGCTATCGTAGATCGAGGCATACTTGATGTCTTGCTGGGTCACGCCGGCCTCTTCGAAGGCACGTGCACCCGAGTAACGAGCGCCGGACCAGGTCAGGTCGACCTCACCACCAAGCTGGCCTTTGACGGCCTCGCCAGCACCACGGATGCTGACCAGCGGACGCTTGAGCTTGCGAGCGATTTCGGGACGTGCAACGATCAATGCACCACCGCCATCACTGACCACGCAGCAGTCAAGTCGCTTGAGCGGCCAGGACACCATGGGAGCGTTCATCACGTCCTCAACCGTCACCACATCACGCAACATGGCGTGAGGGTTGTGCTGGGCGTGATGCGAAGCGGCAACCTTGACCCAGGCGAGCTGCTCGGGGGTGGTACCAAACTCGTGCATATGACGCGCAGCAACCATTGCATAGCTGTTGACCGTCACTGAACCAAACGGTGCCTCGAACGGCACGTCGGGCAGGTCGCTACCCCAGCTACGTGGCTGCATGCCGGAGGATCCAGCAGAGCGAGGACGGCCAGCTAGGGTGATCAGTGCAATGTCGCACTTGCCCATGGCGATCGCCTGGGCAGCGTGCGAGACGTGAATCAGGTAGGAGGAACCGCCGGTTTCGGTCGAATCCACATGGCGCAGATTGGTCAGCCCCATGTAGTCGATCATGTTCAGGGCGCCAAGACCAGGTGCGTCGCCAGCACAAAAGTAACCGTCAACATCACTGAGCGACAGGCCAGCGTCTTCCAGAGCGCCTTTGGCACTTTCTGCATGCAGTTGAGCGACGGACTTGTCCGGTGCCTTGCGAGTCGGGTGCTCATAAGCACCCACGATATAAGCTTTGTCTCGTAAAGTCATGGGTTCTGTGTCTTTAAAAGTTGGAAAAAGAGTTCGCACATGCATGTGGAACAGGCCAACGTCTTTTTATCATCTAGAACGACTTGATGTTTTGTGATTTGCAAAGGGGGCTTTTAGAGCAGATCTCGATCGCCGTGACTACGCCCCAGCACCACTATAGATCGCCGGGCGAGGGCGCATGGGAACAAGGCAAAAACGGGTGAAACCCAGAAACTGGCCGCAAGAGAAAAGAAGGAAGATGGCGACAGGACGGGATGAAAGGACCATGCTGCATCCCGGTAGCCGGAACGTTCAGCGCGTACTGCCCGCAAACCTGAAAGCTGAAAATACAAAAGACGGAAAGACAGCGGCAGAGGAACCACTGCCCACGACGCGGGCAGTTCTGTTATTGTCTGAATCCATCACGTCAACCTGTTAAGGAAAACCGAATCACCATGAGACAAGCCCTTGAACATTTGCGCGTACTGGACTTGACCCGAATCTTCGCAGGCCCATGGGCGACACAGAACCTGGCCGATCTTGGTGCGCGTGTCATCAAGGTCGAGCGACCCGTTCGCGGCGACGACACCCGTTCCTGGGGCCCTCCCTTTCTGAAG
The DNA here is from genome assembly GCF_003058465.1 of Orrella marina. Taxonomy (NCBI): domain Bacteria; kingdom Pseudomonadati; phylum Pseudomonadota; class Betaproteobacteria; order Burkholderiales; family Alcaligenaceae; genus Orrella; species Orrella marina. The sequence continues at coordinate 1,162,909 of NZ_CP028901.1, forward strand.
GACGCCGAAGGTAACGAGTCACGCGAAGCGTCCTACTTCATGGCAGTCAATCGCAACAAGGAGTCCATTACGGTGGACATCTCCACGCCCGAAGGGCAGGAGATCGTGCGTGAGCTTGCCAAGACGGTTGATATCGTGGTGGAAAATTATAAAGTCGGCGATCTCAAGCGATACGGACTGGACTATGAGAGCCTGAGCGCGCTGAATCCACGTATGGTGTACTGTTCCATCACGGGCTTTGGACAGTCGGGACCGTACTCATCGCTGCCGGGATACGATTTTGTGTTCCAGGGCATGGGCGGACTCATGAGCCTGACTGGCAAACCGGATACCGAGCCAGGTGGTGGCCCCATGAAGTTCGGCCTGGCCATCAGCGACCTGACCACTGGCATGTACGCTACCTTTGCGATCCTGGCGGCCATCGAGCATCGTCACATCAGCGGCAAGGGCCAGTACATCGACATGTCGCTGCTTGACTGCACCGTGTCACTGACGTCCTACATGTCGATGAACTACTTCTTTAGCGGCGAAGTGCCCAAGCGCATGGGCAACGTGCACACCAACATCGTGCCTTACCAGGTCTTCCGGTGCAAAGAAGGCGACATCATCATGGCTGTCGGAAACGACTCGCAGTTTGCAGACATGTGTCGTTCGGTGGGCTTACCCGAACTGAGTGAAGACCCCCGTTTCAAGGTGCAGTCCAACCGGGTGCGCAACCGTCTGGAGCTGATCCCGATTCTTGACAAGGCAATGCTCCAGCACACGATGCTGGAATGGGTCGAGATCTTCGAGAAGAACAACGTGCCGTGCGGACCGATCTACACTCTGGACCAGGTATTCGAGGATGAGCAGGTCAAACACCGTCACATGAAAACCGAGCTGAACCATCCGCTTGGCGTGAACGTGCCGACGGTCGCCAACCCGATCCGCATGTCCGACACGCCTATTCAACTGCGCAAACCGGCACCTCTGCTTGGTAGCAGCACGGAAGACGTTCTCAAAAGTGAGCTTGGTCTGAGTGACGACCAGATCAAGGGCCTTCGTGACAAAGGCATTCTCTGATCCTTTTATGACCAGCAGTTGACGCTGGCAATGCCCGCCTGTACCCGCCCCCTTAAAGGTCGGCGGGTATTTATTTACGGGTCAGCTGCAGATGCAGTGATCGAAGATGGCGCATCCCAGCGAAAATATGCGCTCCTGGGCCCGGGCATCCAAGGTGCTCTTGCGTACAGGTTGCATATCTGAACCACCCCATGGCTAACACCAGAGGCTTGCGCTCACAACGGGTCAGTTCATGAGTCGGTCTCTCTGGCCAGCACGGCCGCGAGGACTACCACGAGCCAGCTCAGAATCAAGGCGGTTCCGCCCGTGGGCGCAAACTTGCCCAGCGCCGTCAAGCCCAGCAGATACTTAGCATAGATCGAGCCGCTAAACCCGACAACGCCCAGCAACATTAGCGCACGGGCAATCCCCATCAGACGAAACGTCACCCCGGACAACGCCACCAGGGCGATGGCGTGCAGTATCTGGTACGTGCTTGCACGTTCCAGTGACGTGACGGCCACCGGGTCCTGCACTGCGTGAGCAGCAATGGCCCCGAGAGCAACTCCGGTTGCTCCCAGAATCCCTGCCACGATCAACCAGGGACGTGATCCAGTGGTCATTTCGAACTCTCCTGATAAGTGAACATGAATATAAATACGGGACAAGAATTTAAAATCCGGCCAAACCATAGCAGACCCTGGCCGAGCCCTGACAGATCCGGCTGGCGCATCGGCTGCGCACGTCTTCCGGACCAAGGCAATGTCATCGTCCTGCACCATCGCCTACTATCATCACCCTCGCCATGCTGGTCGCAGATACTCTCAAACGGGTATCATCCTGCCTCTTGAGATGAAGAAGTGAAAGATTGACAGGCTAAACCCTCAGGGTGCTTCGACGGTTTAACATATATGGATGCGGCAAACCTGGGGCATGGGTGGAGAAAGTGTCTGGCAGGTGTCAATAAACGGGAAACGGTACGGCAACAAGCTTTACAGTGTGGTGCGCAGACAAGCGTGGTGATTCTGCCAGGCAGTCATCCGGGCTGCCCGGATCTGCGTTGTGCCAACTCACGCATACCAGGCCGAATCGATATCATGTGACATGTTTCCACATGCCTGGACGTTTATCGACAGGCGTCTGCGCAAAGTCTGCCATCGGAACTCCAGGCATTTTTGCATGGCGCGCTGCTTTTACCTGAGTATGCGATCGTGACGCCTTGCGCCAGTGCAAACACGGCAGCCCTGCGTTTGTGAGGCGTTACTTGTTGCGCTTGCATTGATTGCCGAAACGCCATCGGCCGTTCAGATCAATCAGGCCTTACTGGTTATACATAGGGTCCGACTAGCGTCGCTAACCAGGCTTGTCGGGACTTTTTTCTGGAGTGATGTTCATGCACAAAGTCTTGAAAAACTCGTTCGTCCGGGCAACCGGCCTGATCTGCGCGCTCGCGCTGGCTGGATGTGCTGGCATCAAACCGGGCGAATCGCCATCATCGCAGTTCACCGTGCCACTGACCGTCAAGCAGACGTATGATCGCGCCATGGCTCAGACACAATATTGTCTGGTCACCAACGACAATTTTCCGGTCAAGGCAGATATCACGGCAGATGGCCAGCAGGCACAGATCGAGGTGCTGATGACTTTTACATCGGAAGTCATGGCCCGCGTCGACATGCAGGCCTTGTCAGCGAACAGCACCCGTGTAGACGTCCAGATGTGGGGTGAAAACGTCTGGAATCAGAGCGCAGTAGACGCCATGCAGGCCGCCATCCAGTTTGGTGTGCCGAGTTGCACCAACTATTTTCCGGGCCCAGAAACCAGCAACCAGACGATCATCAAGCGAAGACGATGATTGCGCAATCCGGACCACGATACGGCACACGTGCAGTGTCGTTGCGGATTTCTTACCATTGCTGCTTCAATACAGCCCTAACTGAATTTCAATCAAACCATGACTACAACATTCGCACAACAAGGACAGGTCAGCTACTTTGGTCTGCACATCCCCTATCTCGAGCACCTTGGCATCGAACCGGTCGAAATCGGCGAGGACACGGCGGTCACACGACTGACGCGCCGTAATGAGGTCGTCAACAGCCGGGGGCATATCCACGGCGGGGCACTCCTGAGCATGCTGGATTTCACGCTGAGTGCGGCCGGACGTTCACATGATCCGGTCGGCACCGGGGTTGCCACCATTGATCTGTCTTCCAGTTTTCTGTCGCCTGGCGACTCGGACCTGATTTGTCGGGCTCGTTGCATTCGCCGCGGTTCGTCTATCTGTTTCTGTGAGGGTGAAATCCTCAACGAAGCCGGGCAGGTTGTTGCCAAAGCAATGGCCTCCTTCAAAATGTTCAAGGTGAAGTAACTATCATGTCTCTGAAAGAATCGATTTCAACTGAAGTCAAGAATGCCATGCGGGCCAGGGATTCTGCCCGCCTGGGAACCCTGCGGTTTCTGCAGGCCGCCATCAAGCAAAAGGAAGTCGACGAGCGACGCGATCTGAGCGATGCCGATGTCACGTCGATTATCGAGAAGCAGATCAAGCAGCGTCGCGAATCGATCGCAGCTTACGAGCAGGCTGGCCGCACCGAAACAGCTGAACAAGAGAAAGCCGAGATCATCGTCTTGCAAGCGTTTCTTCCTCAGGCGGCCGAGCCCGCCGAAATCGAAGCCGCGATCACGGCTGCAATCGCGCAGGCCAAGGCGGCTGGCGCGCAGGGACCAGCCGTCATGGGCAAAGTCATGGCAAGCCTGAAGCAGGCACTGGCCGGCCGTGCCGACATGGCATCCGTTTCCCAGCAGGTCAAGGCAAAACTGAACGGCTGAGCAAGAACCGAATGACTGCGGGTCAATAGAAGAGGGGTGACTGAAAGGAACTCCTCCCGACCATCTGTCTCAGTACGGACTGCGCAAGTTACCGAACGCACGCAAACTGTCAGTCGCGCCGGACAGTTTGACGCTTTGACCTGGGCTGGCGCCATCATCTGAATGTCCCTCAGACGGGGCACCTGAACTACCATGCCGGGAGACTTCAAACGTTGCGGGTTTTACGGCTCGGCCAGCATCTTCACTTTGCTGGCCACTCTGCTCACGCTTGTCAGACAGCAATGCAGCAAGACGCGGTGTCTCATCCACCAATCGCCCGGCCAGCAAGTGACAGGTACTATCGTGTGCCTGCCAGGTTCCGACCACACCCAGCAACCGAGCGTGCAGCAGCATATGACGCTCGCGCTCAACCAGAGCAGGGTACAGAATCACATTCACATTACCGGTTTCATCTTCGAGGGTGAGAAACATCACGCCATTGGCCGTTGGTGGACGTTGACGCATGACAACCAGTCCGCAGGCACGTGAGAGCTGCCCATGCCAGCGTCCCGTCAACTGACTCGCCGACAGATAACGCACGGCAGCAAGCCCGGATCTCAAGTAGCTAACGGGGTGCGCACCCAGGGTATAACCCAGCTGAACGTAGTCAGCCACCAGATCTTCAAGTGGCGTAGGTGGGTCAATAAAATCAGGGGCTGGAGCAACAACTGCATCCGCCGCGACGACTGCAGACGGGCCACCAGCCCGGGCGTGGACAGAGTCAGGCATCGCCACAGCACGTGTCAGCAAACTGTCACGAACAGGCGCATCCGCAATCTCCCACATGGCATGGTGGCGGTGGCCCGTCAGACTGGCCAAGGCTCCGGCTGCTGCCAGTTGCTCGAGCGCTCCCCGGTCAAGCTGCGCCCGTAGCGCCAGTGACTGAACGCTTTCAAATGCAACTTTGTGCGTATACGAACCAGGCTGCACGCGGGCCTGTCCGATTCGCTGTGCAGCTTGCGTCTGCAGGCCCCTGACCTGATTCATGCCCAGACGCACGGCCGGCCGGGAGCCACCTGGGCTGGGCGATGATACGTACTCCAGCGTACACAGCCAGTCACTGTGCTGGACGTCGACCGGTAAAACCCCGACACCCTGCCGGCGAGCGTCCTGAATCAGTTGAGATGGCGTGTAAAACCCCATCGGCTGCGAGTTCAGCAACGCCGCCAGAAATGCCTCGGGTTCATGGCATTTAAGCCACGCGCTCACATACGCCAGCCAGGCGAAGCTGGCAGCATGGCTTTCCGGAAATCCGTACTCGGCAAATCCTTCGATCTGATGATAGACCGCACGGGCAAATGCGGGGTCGTAGCCATTGGCCAGCAGCCCCCCGATCAGCCGGTCCTGAAACGGCTCGAGCCCACCCTTGCGACGCCAGGCGGCCATGGCTCGACGCAAGCTGTCGGCTTCGCCGGCGGTAAACCCGGCGGCCACCATGGCAATAGCCATCACCTGTTCCTGAAATATCGGCACACCCAGTGTTCGCTCCAGCACACGCTGCACATCCGGGCTGGGGTAGGTCACGGGCTCTAGCCCCTGGCGACGCCGCAAGAATGGATGCACCATCCCCCCCTGTATCGGGCCAGGACGCACAATCGCCACCTCGATCACCAGATCGTAGAAGCATGCAGGCCGCAGCCTGGGCAGCATGCTCATCTGGGCCCGGGATTCGATCTGAAACACGCCTACTGTCTGCGCCCGGCTGATCATCTCGAATGTCGCCGCATCATCACGAGCAATATCCTGCATACGAAACTCGGGCAGTCCGCGCCGCCAGGCGGTGAGCGCCAGTGCCCGGCGAATCGCGCTCAGCATCCCTAACGCCAGCACATCCACTTTCATGAGTCCGAGTGTATCCAGGTCATCCTTGTCCCACTGCACCACACTGCGTCCAGGCATGCTGGCAGGCTCGATCGGCACCAGGCTCGAGAGTCGCTGTTGTGACAGCACAAAACCTCCCGGATGCTGAGACAGATGCCGCACAGACCCCAGCAAAGCCCGCGACAACGCCATCCACTGGCTCAGCAGCCCGGGATCGATCAGGCCGGGATCGATCAGGCCGGGCAACCGCTCATGCAGCGTATCAAGAGCTTGAGATCGCTCCCACCAGGCAACCGACTGCGCCACATGATCAATCAGGGCCCGATCGACTCCGAGCGCCTTGCCCACATCTCGCAGTGCACTGCGTGGCCGGTAAGTGATGGCCACCGCGGTCAGGGCGGCCCGATCCCGCCCGTAGCGCGCATAGATGTACTGGATAACCTCTTCACGTCGCTGATGCTCAAAATCCACATCGATGTCAGGCGGCTCGTTGCGCTCACGGCTGATGAAGCGCTCAAACAGCAGGTTGCCATTGACGGGATCGACCTCGGTGATGCCCAGGCAGTAACACACAGCCGAGTTGGCAGCCGAACCTCGCCCCTGACAAAGAATGCCGGCCTGGCGGGCAAACCGCACCACGTCATATACCGTCAGGAAGTAGCATGCATAGCCCAGTTCGGCAATCAGATCGAGCTCATGCCGGATCTGGTCGTGAACAGCTCTGGGGATGCCCTCTGGATAGCGCTTCTGTGCACCAAGCCAGGTCTGTTCGCGCAGGTATACGTCAGGCGTGTAACCCGACGGCACAATCTCCTCGGGATACTCGTAACGCAGACTGTCAAGCGAGAACTGGCAACGCTCGGCAATGTCGATCGTTGCCCTTAACCACTGTTCAGGATAAAGCTGGGCCAGACGCACCTTGCTACGCAGGTGCTGTTCTGCATTGGGCGTCAGTGCGTAGCCGCACTCGCCAACCGGCTTGCCCAGCCGGATGGCCGTCACCACATCCTGCAGCGGTTTCTCGCTACGCCGGGCCATCAACACCATCCCCAGCGCCACGCAAGGTAACCCGAAGTCATCGGCTATGGTTTGCACCCTGGCACGCCAGACAGACTGGCTCGCATGTAGCAGCAGGCTCTGGCCCACCCACAGTCTGGATTCGAACCGTGGCACCAGACAGTGCAAACCGGCTTGTAATGCATTCAAGCTGTTGACCGGCGGTGGCAGGACAATTGCCAGACAGTTCTGCAGCGCGTCCAGATCATCAATCCACATCCGGTAGCTGCCTTTACCAGCACGGGATCGCGCATCGGAAATCGCCTGGCACAACTGCGCGTACCCGGCGTGATCCATGGCCAGCACCGTGACCCGCCAGGGCTCGGCATGACCTGACCCATTGACATCGTGCTCACCTGTCTCGCGCGCATGCACGGCGAAAGTTGAACCAATGACGAGTTTGAGCGAATGTTGACGTGCCTGACTGTATGCGCGCACCACTCCTGCCATGGAACACTCGTCGGTCAGTGCCAAGGCCTGATAACCAAGCGCATGGGCACGTTCGACCAGTGCTTCGGGCGCACTGGTCCCGGTCAGAAAGCTGAAGTAGCTCTGGCAGTGCAGTTCAGCGTATTCAGGGAGCGAGGAAATCGGGCGCATCAGACGTTCGACCTATTTGTGAAAGCAAAGCAACAAATAAAAAAACCCATGCGAAACAGAACAACACAGAGCACGGATTACCCGAACAGACCGTGCAGATACCACAGCAGACCCTCACGGGTGCGCTCGCGATAGATCCAGTAATGCCGAGCCTGTGGATCACATGCCACAAAATAGTCCCGCTGCACAGGCTGATGATCCCACCATCCGGTTTCCACCCGATATGGGCCGTACAGGAGCTGCAAAGGCCCTCCGTTGCGCCAGGGGCGATCGTCCCGTATCGAAAGCGCTTGCGGTGCGTGCAAAAGCCAGGATGGACTGTGGTGCTCGCTGACAACCGTTGCGGGCGCACGCCCTGAAACGTCTGACGACACGCTATCCATATCAGACCGGCTGATCCGGGCGGTGGTATCTGCACGACACCAGTGGTTGGCGCGTTCAGGCCGATAGTCTGGCCGAGGGGCAACGATACGGATGGCATCGTCGCCGAGTCGGGTTCGCAGCGTATCAAGTGTCCTGCGAAGATCCTGTTGCCGAGTCAGGTCATCGGCGAACAGGCTCGGGTTGTGCAACTGACGCGGCTCGACGGTATGACTCAGAACCATCAGATCCGTGACGGGCGCTGGCAACTGCCAGGCCTGCAATCTGACATCAAGCAGGTAAGCCAGATGCTCAAAGTGCCAGCCAGGCTCGGCCATCGCCAGTCGTAAACGGCTAGGTGGCTGACGTTTGCGCCGTCCGGCATGAAACAGTCGTACTTCCCAGACACTCGCCGCCCAGTGATGCTGTTGCAACCACTGACACATCTGCTGCAGTAACGGGTGCAGACGGACCTGCAGCAACCCTGCGTGCTGGACGGGCTCGTCCAGACTGCGGCGCACCACAAAGTGCTCGGGCATCTCGCAACTGCGATACGGCCAGACGGCGAGGGCATCGACCTGATCCAGGGCCGCAAGAACACCAACCTCGGTCCGTGCCTGCAACTGGGCTCGGGGTAGTCTGCGCAAGGCGCCAATTGAAGTGCAGCCGATTCCCTGAAACCACTTCAGGTAGGGCTTGCAGACCGGCAACCTGGAAACGGGCAGGGCATCGGTCAGCTGGCGCAGCCGTCCGAGTGAAAGCGCGTAATACCATTGCTGCCAGTGCTGAAACGGCTCAACCCTGGTGGCTTTGACGTGTGACTGTGCCAGCAGCCACGCCCCCATGGCACTGATGCTGATGCTCACCGTGATCGGCCCGCAAGCCACCTGTGCACTGGATGCTGTCCGGGCAGCAGGCACCTCATCAACCGTGTCACCATGAAGAGGATCACTGACAACGCCACTGAAAGCGCCACCGAGTTCCTGCATCAGAGTACGTCGCAGTTCGGCTCGCAAGCTGCGCAAACCGCCAAACAACCGCACACTGGCGGTGACATCCATGAGTAGCGTATCGCGATCATGCCAGACACACTGTGACGTCACATCCAGCGCAATCCGCGTCAGTGTCGTGCGCACGGACTCAGGACAGATCGGCGGGCGAATGGCAATCCAGAACATATGCAATCACACCACCTGACTGCGTTCGACAGCACGCAATCCCGCTCGTGCAGACCGGCGATCCGGGACGTCACACACCGTTTGCGGGTTCGATCGAGCGCCGGTCTCGGCAGACGGGCTGCTGTCAGTGGTACACATGGTCGACACAGAGCCCGGTTCGCCTCTGAGTGAAATATCGTGTGCCGGCTTGGGCCCTCGAGACTTGAGCAGTCGCAAAGACGGGCCTTGTGCTGAGTCTGCAATCAGTTCCAGGCGCAGCACCGCCGGTGAAAACAGACTGGCGCTGTCACGTGGACGAAACATCACGAACAGGGTGTCGCTCGCCTGTGCGCTCAGATGCAGACGTCTGAGCAACCGGGCATCGATGGGATCTGCCCAGCACAACAGGGCGGCAGCACACTGGCTACGCAGAATCTGCTCAGCACTCCACCAGGCATCATGCAGCCCGGCGGGCTGAATCCACCAGAGCCGGTGCAGGTCGATCTGCCACTGCTGCCAGGCCTGCATGTTGGGGATCAGAGGAGGGCGCAATAAAACAATCGGGCACTTGCCAGACAGAGCCAGCATGGCCGGCACCAGCAGACTCAGCTCACCACAGCCTGGGCGGTCAGTCAGAATCTCGATCAGCTGTCCAAGCGGCCAGCCCTCATCGGGCAGCCATGCAGACAGCGCAGCGTGTCCGGCTGGCACAGTTGCAACAGTTGCATGTGCCCGGTCGCTAGCCCGCCAGACATCACGGTGAAGATCAGCACTCTGGAGCATGGTTGTCCTTGTTTATCAGGGAACACCAGTCGCCTTGTGGCATCGTTGACACGTGTGCTTGCGCATGCACGGTTCAAGGCGGGAGGTGTCCGGGGTTGTGACCGGGCTCAGTCAGGTTGCACTCGATCCGGCTGAAACTCGTTGAATACACGTTGAATCCGAGTAACCGATTCAGATTGACTGAACCAGCCTGAACAAGGCTGAACGAATCTGGACCAGCCAGCTGCATAAACAGGACTCTCCAGGCCAGACTTGTCGTCTCAGCAACCTGAACACGATCTGATCAAAAAGTATCTGATTAAAAAATCAGTATATGTGTAAATATACAGCATTTTGAAATGTGCTGGAGAACCACCAGATCAGATACCCGATGGGCCGCTGCGCAGTCTGCATGAGATCTCTCCTAATCAATGTCGGGTCAAAATCCGGTCAGATCGCACCGGTCTGGACCACGGCACTCAACACAGCCCAGGCGGCCTGATCGTAGGGCGAGGCAGGGTTTTTGAAGGAGATACCTGGGGGATTGGTCAAAGAGATGTCAGACAAAAATCGCGTCAAATGTCAGGGCAGGGGCAAGGGTCACTGCAAGACTCACCGTCCGGGTCCGTGCAAGAATGAAAACCAGTACCAGAGTCGACAGGAGGATGGCGACAGCAAGGCAAGCCACTATCCAGACAGGCAGGCAAGCCAACACGCACAGCAACCAGAAAATCAACCGGCAAGTGCTGGCTAACCAAGTGTTGGCTAACCAAGTGCTGGCTAACTGATTATTTGCCAAATATAATCTGATTTTAAAATCAGTACTGATAATGCAACCCCCCCTGATAATCCCTTGGGGGACCCATTGGCAGTCATATCCGTTTTGCCCGTCGCCAGCCTGTCCGTATTCGTAGCATCGACCTCCACAGGAGAACTTGAACAATCTGTACCTGAACAACCGGCAACTTAGCAAAAATACACCCGACAAAATGTTGACATGCAAAACCGCAATTTCTGGCAAGGCGGGTTCCGGAGTGCACGCATCACCCATTCCGTATACCCGGCAAAAACACCAGACACGCCACGCTGAAACAGACATTTCCCCAGTTTGGCCAAACCCCAGGAGACCTTCATCACGCCAGCCAGACAGCCTCACAGGACGCATCAAATGGCGCCGGGAATGGATCTGGTAATCGCCCGGCCTGAAGGGCTGTACTGCCGGCCAGGTGACTTTTACATCGACCCCTGGCGACCAGTCGAACGTGCAGTCATCACCCACGGCCATGCCGATCATGCACGCACCGGACATGCACACTATCTGGCAACTGCCAGCAGTGCGAGCATCCTGCGGACCCGGCTCGGCGCCATCCGGCTACATACTTTGCCCTACGGACAAGCCATTGAGCACAATGGCGTCAGGATCAGCCTGCATCCGGCGGGTCATGTGCTCGGGTCGGCACAGGTCCGACTGGAGTACCGGGGCGAAGTGTGGGTGCTGTCGGGCGACTATAAACTCGATCATGACCCGACTTGCGCCGCGTTTGAACCTGTTCGGTGCCACACGTTTGTAACTGAATCGACCTTCGGGTTACCGGTCTATCGCTGGCAGGATCCGGCATTCACCATGCAACAGATCAACCAGTGGTGGCAACACAATGCGCGGCACAATCAGACCAGCCTGCTCTATGCTTATTCACTCGGAAAGGGCCAGCGCATTCTGGCCGGACTTGAGTCCGGCATCGGACCGATCGTGACCCACAGGGCATTTGACGCGCTGAACCAGGTGTATCGGAATGAGGGGATCACGCTACCCGAAACCCGGCATATCGAGGATCTCGATACACAAAGCCTGCGTGGCGCGCTGGTGCTTGCGCCACCATCAGCCGTCATACAAAGCGCAGCACCAGACTCGGCAACAAGCTCGGCAACCGCTGGCCGCAGCCGGCAACCCTCCTCAAAGTCCTGGGCCGCACGCCTTGGTGCATTCAGCGATGCGATGGCGAGCGGCTGGATGCAGATTCGCGGCACACGTCGCCGGCGCGCACTGGACCGGGGATTCGTCATGTCCGATCACGCAGACTGGCCCAGCCTTGTCAAGGCGATTGAAGCCACTGACGCTCAACGTGTGATCGTGACCCACGGCAGTGCATCAGTGCTGATCCGCTGGCTCAACGAGAATGGCTGGCAAGCCCAGCGATTCGAAACTGAATACGGCCAGGAGGATGACACATGAGGCGGTTTGCACAACTGTATCAGGCGCTCGACAGCACCACCTCAACGCAGCGCAAGATACAGGCCATCGTTGCCTATCTGGAGCAGACACCGGCCGCGGATGCCGCCTGGGCGATCTACTTTCTGGGGGCGGGCAAGCTGCGCCGACGGGTGAACACGACCGTCTTGCGTGAGTTGGCCATCAAACGTAGCGGGCTGGCTCCCTGGCTATTCGAAGAGTGTTATCAATCCGTGGGTGATCTGGCCGAAACAGTTTCCCTGCTATGGCCAGAAAAGGACACCGGGCGCAACGAGAACCTTGCCCAGTGGATCGAAGCCCATCTACTCGCCGCGACACCATCTGCCAGAACGGCCACTGCAGCATGTTCTATCTCAGGTTCTGCCCCAGAGACGCGACTAACGCCTGCCGCTGCAGAGGAAAATCCTGAGCAGACGCGTCAGGCCATGCTGGAGCACGCACTGTCTGGCTGGGATAGTGCCACCCGTTTTGTGAGTCTCAAGTTACTGACTGGAGGATTGCGAGTCGGCGTCTCACGCCAGACTGTCGTGCGGGCACTGGCCGGACTATGCGGACTCGAGACCACACAGGTGGCACAAAGAATGACGGGATACCTCAGCAACAACGGCTCGGCCAGTGGTAAACCAGTCTGGCCCAGTGCCAGTCGCTACGAGATGCTGCTCAGTACGCACGCCAGCGACGTCAGTGAACTGACATCAGGGCAACCTTATCCGTTCTTTCTGGCGCATCCCTGGCCAGTCAAGAAAGATGAGTCCGTCCAGACACAACTCGGTCCACCGGAAAACTGGTGGGCGGAATGGAAGTGGGATGGTATCCGTGCCCAGATCATACGCCGGCGTGGTGAGGTGTGGGTGTGGTCGCGTGGCGAAGAACTCATCAGCGAGCAGTTCCCGGAAGTCTGTGAATACGCCCGAAAACTGCCCGAAGGCACGGTCATTGATGGTGAACTGCTGGTATGGCCGTCGGAGCAGGACCGGCCACAGCCCTTTGCCGCGTTGCAACGACGACTTGGCCGGCGCCAGGTCAGTGCCCGCCTGATGCGCGAACTCCCGGTCACGGTGATGGCCTATGACCTGCTGGAGTCTGAAGGCCAGGACTGGCGCAGTCAGCCTTTGCTGGCGCGCAAAGCCAGACTTGAGGAGGTGATCCTGCATTGTTGCGCTGAACCGGCAGACCGGCAGGCAAACACACAGAGAACAGGGCCATGGCATGAACCATGGCGTCTATCGGCGCAGATCGCGCTTGCTGACTGGTCAGAACTCGAACCATGGCAATCCAGAGCACGTGATCTGGGCGTGGAAGGGCTGATGCTCAAGGCAGCCCAGGGACACTACGGCATGGGACGCACGCGCGCCAGTGGTCCCTGGTACAAGTTCAAGTGCGATCCGATGACCGTGGATGCTGTCCTGATCTATGCCCAGCGCGGTCATGGCCGGCGTGCCGGTCTTTACACCGACTACACCTTCGGCGTCTGGAGCGCTCCGCCAGGTGATCCGCAACGGACACTGATACCCGTCACCAAAGCCTACTCCGGACTCAATGACGCCGAGATCCGTGAGGTAGACGCCATCATCAAGAAGTCGACCCAGCAATCGTTTGGTCCGGTACGCAAGGTGGATCCGGCTCTGGTTTTCGAGATCGGATTTGAAGGAATTGCGGCAAGCGCACGCCACAAGAGCGGTGTGGCCCTGCGGTTTTCCAGGATGTTGCGCTGGAGAAAAGACAAGCCTGCAAGCGAAGCCGACAGCATCTTCACGCTCAGAGCCCTCATGCCATGACATCAGCCGCGACGCTTGAACACACAGCATTGCAAGCCAGGATGCCACCACCCCAGAGATATCTGACACCTTTGCAGGCCCGAATCGAGCAGTGGTTTGCCGATCGCGGACATCAGCCCTTCGGGTTCCAGCGAGAGGTGTGGCAAGCCATGCTCAAGGCACGCAGCGGACTGCTGCACGCGGGCACTGGTTCGGGCAAGACGCTTGCTTGCTGGCTTGGAGCTTTGCAGGTTTGCGAACGGCAGGAAGCGTCGATCAGGACAGGGAAGGGGGCAAGAAAGCAGACAGAACGCTCGGCAGAACTCAAAGTGCTTTGGATCACCCCGATGCGTGCACTGGCTCAGGATAGTTTTCGGGCATTGCAGTCCAGTGCGGCGGATCTTTGCCCGGACTGGACCGTCCAGACTCGAACCGGGGACACGCAGGCATCGGTACGAACCAGACAAGCCAAAGCCTGGCCAGATGCGCTGGTGACCACCCCGGAAAGTCTCTCGCTCATGCTGACACAAGCGAATGCGCAGACGCGTCTGTCGCGTATCGCGGTGGTGATCGTCGATGAGTGGCATGAATTGGTGGGCAGCAAACGCGGCGTTCAGGTGCAGCTTGCGCTGGCCAGGCTGACCCGCTGGAACCCGAAACTGCTGGTGTGGGGCATGTCAGCCACACTAGGCAATCTGGAGCATGCGCTTGAAGCGCTGCTACCTGATGCCATTGCAAGCACCAACAGCACAACTGACACCGCTGGCCGGTCTTGTCTGATCAGCGCCCCAGGTTTCCAGACTGCTCGCACATCACGATCCACAAGAGCGACAAGCTCTACAGGACGGACAATCGATTCAAACTGTTCAAAAACGCCCATCATTGATGTGATGTTGCCAGCCAGTTTGCCGCGGTTTGCGTGGTCCGGACAGATGGGGTATGCGATGGCTGGCGTTCTCGCGCAGCGCATCCGTGCAGCAACCAGTTCGCTGGTGTTTGTCAACACCCGAGCCCAGACCGAGCGCTGGTATCAAGCGCTCCTGGAGGCCGACCCGTCACTGGCAGGTCTCATCGCTTTGCATCACGGGTCGCTCGATGCCAGTGTGCGCCAGTGGGTCGAACAGGGTATCCGCAATGGATCACTCAAGGCGGTGGTCTGCACCTCGAGTCTGGACCTGGGTGTGGATTTTACGGCCGTCGAACAGGTGTTTCAGATTGGCTCATGCAAAGGCGTGGCCCGCCTTTTACAGCGCGCGGGCCGCAGCGGTCACTCGCCAGACGGTCAGCCCAGAATCGGACTGGTACCCACCCATGCACTTGAAGCACTCGAGGCGGTTGCAGCGCACGATGCCGTACAGGCGTACGCCATTGAAGCGCGCCAAAGCCCGCTGGCACCAATGGATGTGATGGTGCAGCATCTCGTAACCGTTGGGCTGGGTGGCGGGTTTGAACCGCAAGCACTATATGACGAGATTCGCCAGACCTGGGCTTACCGGCATCTGGACAAGCAGGCCTGGGCGTGGGCGCTGGCGTTTGTCACCACCGGAGGAGAATCGCTTGGTGCCTATCCCGATTATCAGCGAGTCGTGCGAGGCGTGCGAGGCGTGAGGGATGTGCCGGATGTTTCGGATGTACCCTCCAGCACACAAACCGGTCTGCAGACGCTATGGCGAGTCACTGATCGACGACTGGCCTTGCGCCATCGACTGAACATCGGCACGATCGTCTCAGACGCCATGATGCAGATACGCTTCTGGACCCGCAAGGCAGGCGGTGCGGCACTGGGCCAGATAGAAGAAGGGTTTGTGGCAAGGCTCAAGCCAGGAGAATGTTTTGTGTTTGGGGGACGGGTTTTCGAGCTTGTCCGGGTGCAGGACATGACCGTCTACGTTCGGCGGGTCCAGGCTAGCCGCGCAGCCATGCCTCGCTGGGAGGGTGGCAGCATGCCGCTCTCCGGGGAGTTGTCTCAGGCCATGGCCAGGCGCCTTGCGCAATACGCTGACCTGAACAGAGAGCATCAGACTGACAATCATCATACTGACGTCCATGCAGACGAACCCGGCACGACTGAGCCAGAGGCCGAGCGCCACATTGTCTGCACGCCCGATCAGGCATGGCACGCGCTCAGACCGCTGCTGGCCACACAACATGAGATGACCGGGCTGCCTTCTCATGAGCGACTCCTGATTGAGCAAATGCGATCCCGGGAAGGCTGGCACTGGTTTATCTACCCCATGGCCGGGCGCCGCGTTCATCTCGCGCTGGCCAGCCTGCTCGCCTGGCGACTGGCAAAAAAGTCGCCACGAACGTTTTCGGTGTCGGTCAACGATTACGGACTTGAGTTGCTGTGTAACCAACCATTGGACGCACAGCAGCACCTGACACCTGACCTCTTTGACGAATCCCGGTTGGTGTCTGACCTGCAGGCCAGCGTCAATGCCTCGGAGCTTGCGCAGCGGCGCTTTCGGGAGATTGCACGAATTTCGGGGCTGGTGTTTCAGGGATTTCCCGGTCAGAAGAAGTCAGCGCGGCAGGTTCAGGCGTCTTCACAGCTTTTTTACAAGGTCTTTGAGGCCTACGACCCTGACAACCGTCTGTTACATCAGGCGATGCAGGAGGTGCTGACGCTGGAGTTTGATCTGCCTGGCCTGTCGTCAGTGCTCACACGCATCCGCGATCAACCATTCGTGGCCACCAGTACCAGCAAACCCACACCGTTCGGATTTGGGCTGGTTGTGCAGCGACTCAGTCAGCGGTTGTCGTCCGAGAAACTTGCAGACCGGGTCACCCGCATGTTGCGAGAAGCAGGTGCGTTACAGGAAGTCGAGCAGATGCCTGACCACTCAGGCTCATCAGGCCCGGACAGCAATGGACACCGCCAGAGTCGATCTGGTCCATCCGGCAAGCGGCGCAGGTCGATGCGAACCAGAAAGACACCGCGCACGAAGACAATTGACCGAGTGCAAGACTGACTTGCATCCGCGCGCCGACAAAATCGAAACAACGAATTCCGGAGCACCTGAAACACATGCCAGAATCGCCTGAAACATCTACTACTGCGTCCACCACATCGCCAGCCGTACCGCCAGACAGATCCCGCACAGTGGCCACCTTGCTCCGTAGCGGCTGGTGCCAGATTCAGATTGCCGGACAAAGCCAGACAGAAAACGTATGGCTGATGCCCCACGGGACACTTTACTGGCCAGCCCAGTCGACACTGTTTGTCGCCGACGTCCACCTGGGTAAGGCGGCCAGTTACCGGCAACAAGGACAACCCGTGCCTACAGGCACGACCTCGACAACACTATCCAGGCTTTCCATGGCCTTGTCAGCCAGTCAGGCAAAACGGCTAATTGTGCTGGGGGACTTTCTGCACTCAGCAGCTGTTCACAGGGCACAGGGAACGCTCAACGCTCTGCGGCAATGGCGGGCCCGGCATCCGGAGCTCTCGATCATCCTCATTCGGGGTAACCATGATGATCATGCAGGTGATCCAGAGTCATCACTTGGCATTGAGGTCGTGAACGAACCGTACACAGTCGGACCATTCGCCTGCAGGCATGCACCCGAGATGACGCTACCGCAGGACCCGCAACCAAAGGGCTCACTACAGGACGCATCCTCGCAGACTACATTCTGGCTTGCGGGCCATCTCCATCCTGTTCTGGTACTCAAGGGCCAGACGGGGGAGCGAATCAGGCTCAAAGGGTTTGTCGTACGTCCCGATGGTTGCATCCTGCCTGCCTTTGGTGCGTTCACTGGTGGACACCCTTATGAACCAGCCCGGCATGACCGGTGTTTTGTGGTGATTGACGAGGCTGACTCCAGCGGACAGGGACAGTATTGCGAGCAGGCAGACATCCCGGGCGCACGCGTACTGGGAGTGCCAGCCGCCATGGTGCAGACCAGATCTGGACCCACGCGACGGGATGTCCGAGCCTTGCACAATGCCTGGCCCATACCGGACCGGTGAGCCAGAAATGTGTGAGGTGGTCTGGGGTAATTTGTACCTGTCTCAGCATCGGTTGTTACAGTACTGATCAGATTGATTGGCGCCTTGATGTCTGACTACACAGAACTTGACAAGTCAACAGGGAAAGATAGTCTGAATAGCGTTCAGACGTTCCGGTCAAATCAGTTTAAGTCATTGACAAGATTGAAATTTTCAGATGTTTTTTTCAAATGAGATTTTGTGTATGAGATTCAGTATGTCTGGAATCAAGAAATTCCCGCAGATTGACTGCCTTGCGCTCGCGGGACGAATGGGCTGGCTACTTGCGATGGTGACACTGATGGGAAGTGCCAGTCTCGCGTTTGCGTCCAGCCTGGCGCAATCAACGCAGCCCACAATGCAGCAGACAACCCATCTGACTGTGTATCAGGATCCGAACTGTGGCTGTTGTACCGGCTGGGTTGACCACATGCGTGATGAGGGGTTCAAGGTCACCCAGATCAAGACCCAGGATGTCGTCGCTCACAAAGCCCGGCTCGGGGTGCCCCCAGCACTCGGTTCATGCCACACGGCCGTGATTCATGAGACGGGGCAGGTGATTGAGGGCCATGTGCCAGCCAACGCTGTTCGGAAAATGCTGACCGATCCGTCGATCAAAGGTGTTGCCGCACCAGGCATGCCGACCAATGCGCCAGGCATGGGGCAGCTTGACGGAAACCTCGTAACGGTCGACTTTAACGGTCGTGCATTCTCGCGCGACTGAGTCAGTCACAAGAGCAGGAACTCCCGGTCACGTGGCCAGGGGCAGGAAGATGTCAAACTTCGATCCGCGACCAGGTGTCACCCTGCGTACACCAGCCAGAACGGTTCTTTGTCCGTCCATCTGGAAAGTACGTGGTTTCCTGAGCCAGGATGGATCCATCACGCTTTTGCATCACGACCGTAGTACAACGCGTGCCATACTCCGGACTCAGAATGAACGGTGAGGACAACAGACGCTCACGGTCGAGAGCCAGCCCAGTTCTGGGCAGCTCAACATCCGGTGCCGGCTCACAGTCGCGCATTGCGTCGGCAAGCACGTCGAGACTGATCCGGCCATCTAGTAGCCGTTGATAAACCGCCTCACGTGTTCGAATCACTTTGGGCCATGGCGTGTCGAACAGGGCGTTGGACAATCCGTACGCCGAGACAACCGGGTCTGATGCGGATGGTGAACGAGATGTTTCTTGCCATCCGATCAGTTGCTTCCAGCCCGGTAAGCGATTCGAGGCATGCCACCAGTCACCATCCCGTCCAATTAGCAGATTGAACCCGTTGTACTGCTGCGAGATCGGGTTGAGTGCGTCGAGATACGTTTCGGGTGTGACAGACTGACGAAGAAACTGCTCGACCAGAAAGCCTCTGGATGGTGCGTCAGCGCGTTGTTTACCAGGCTCACGGTAATTGGTCAGCAACGCAAAACGTCCGTCCGTGTGAACTCCAAGCCAGCTTCCGCCGGCTTTCAGGTCGCGCCCGGCCAGAATCTGCGGATCATCATCCCAGGGCTGCATATCCGTACTTGGACGGTCGTGCACCTCATCCCGGTTGGCCACAACCACCCAGTTCCAGTCCATCTCGTTGCGATCCGACTCATTCAGATAGGTCTGAGAAAGCTCGGAAGACAGATTTCGCTGTCCTTGTGGACATGCAAGCGCCAGAACAGCCAGACACATGTTTCAACGTTTCCTTGTTCGAGAAGGTGCATCCTTGATGGCAGATCCAGCCCGCGAACGCGGATGATTCACAATTGCCACGCCAAGGATCACCATGGCCGATCCAATGACAAAGTTTATATCCAGAGGCTCGTCGAGCAGCAGCACACCAAAAGCAACGCCAAAGATGGGCGTCAAAAACGAGAAGGATGCCAACTGGGATGCGTTATAGGAAGTCAGTAACCAGAACCAGATCAAAAGCGTAAAAAATGCAACCAGCACACCCTGAGCGACAACAGCAGACACCACTGCCGGGGTCCAGTTGACCTCGAGCTGTCCCATGAAAGCCGATGCAATCAGCAACCCGACAAATGCCGAACCAAGCTGATACTGGGTGGTCTGGGTCGCCGGGATCTGGTTCAAACGGGTGCAGCGCAGCACTACCGTAGTCAGCCCCCAGATGGCACCGGCCAGCAGACCAAACGTGTCCCCCAGCAGGATGTCGGCATCCCACTGCGGGACCAGAAACCCACTCAGAAAGGCAACTACGATACCGCCAAACGACATGCCGATTCCGAGCCATTGCGCGCGCGAGAGACGTTCCTCGGGCAGCAGAAAATGCAGTCCCAGCGCGGTGAAGATCGGGGATGTGTACAGAAACACGACCATGTGTGAGGCAGAGGTGTAACGCAACCCCTCGCCAATGAACAGGAACTCGACCGCGAACATGCCACCCGCGAGCAGGCCAGCTTTCCAGGGGCCTTTGTGCAGGGCAAACGACACCCGCTGGCGTAGCATCACCACGCCGATGAGCAGCATGCCGATTCCGGAACGCAGTGCGATCTGCAAAGTAGGGGACATATCGTCAGCCACCAGTTTGATGACAGACTGCTGGGCACCCCAGATCACACACAGCAGCAACATCAGGGAAGCCGCGGTCGCATCGATCGATTTATGTGCGTTTGCCATGTATCACCAAGATCACAACATGCTTGAACAACCCGTACCCCAGAAATTTCATAAACCCGGTCAGCGCAGATAATCCGACCAGAGCATCTGAATACCCGTACGCCAGAACGCCTGACCAGAACGCAAGACCATAAAACACATCTTTCTGATGCCCGCTACCGCAGGCTGCAATATGCCTGAAAGTATCCCTGAGCGACAGATATACAGGAGAGGCCGCCACAGATGATGCAACGAAGCTTCATCACCCGCTAACCACTTACCAGGCAGGCAGCACAGGAGATTCAACGCGAATAGAGAGCACACATATGGTTGGCATGATGGTACGGAACCGGAGTGGAACCTGACCGAAATCTATCACAGAAATTACGGGATAACCCTTAAGTTCACGCAAGAGCGTAAACTTGGGATCTGATTTTCAATTCTCGACCTGACACCAACCATGACCGATCCGATCAGTCCAGACTCCACCCAGTTTGCCCCGCAGACACTCGCCCAGTGGCTCGCCGCACTTGAAACCATGCATCCAAAGGCGATGGATCTCGGCCTTGAGCGCGTGCGCCAGGTTGCCGACCGGATGGACCTGGAAAGTACGGCGCTACGATTCGTGGTCGCCGGGACCAACGGCAAAGGGTCGACATGTGCCATGCTGGAGTCCATCCTGCTTGCAGCGGGATATCGCGTGGGGATGTATACCTCCCCGCATCTGATCCATTTCAACGAGCGTGCCCGGATCAATGGGGATCCCGCAAAAGACGCACAGTTGATCGAAGCATTCGAGACGGTCAACGCAGCGCGACAGGGCGTGAGTCTGACTTACTTCGAGTTCACCACGCTCGCGATCCTGTGGCTGTTTGCCCGAGCCGGTCTGGATGCCATGATTCTGGAAGTCGGCCTCGGCGGGCGCCTGGATGCAGTCAATATCGTGGATGCCGATTGCGCCATCGTGACAAGCACCGATATCGACCACACCGAATGGCTGGGCAACACACGCGAGGCCATCGCGCTAGAAAAAGCTCACATTTTTAGAGCAGGGCGCCCGGCAATCTGCTCGGATCCTGCCATCCCGCAGACACTGATCGACCACGCCGAGTCCATTGGCGCAGATCTCTGGCTGTTTGGCCGCGACTTCAATTACTCAGGTGACCGGCAGCAATGGGGCTTTGCGGGACGCGACCATCGTCGCAACGCGCTGAATTACCCGGCTTTGCGCGGTGCCAACCAGCTACTTAATGCCTGCGGCGTCCTGGCCGCACTCGACGCTGTGCGTGACCGGATGGCAATACCTCAACAAGCGGTACGACAGGGACTGTTGCAGGCTGCGCTGCCTGGCCGGTTCCAGATTCTCCCAGGCCAGCCGCTGGTGGTGCTTGATGTCGCCCACAACCCTCATGCGGCCGCTGTTCTGGAAAAGAATCTCTCTGCAATGGGGTTTCATCCTTACACCTACGCCGTGTTCGGGATGCTGGCAGACAAGGATATCGACCAGGTGGTACGAATTCTGGCTCCCCGGATCGACCGCTGGTACTGTGCCACACTGCAAGGGTCGCGCGGCGTGACGGGAACGGTACTCAAGGATCGCGTGCAAGCTGCGCTCGAGGCCTGGCTTGACGACAACCCCCAGCATGACGAGCCTCTGGCCGAAGTGCTCAGCTACGACTCACCGCATGAAGCCTTTGACGCTGCGCGCCAGGCGGCAGCTGTGGATGATAGAATCGTGACGTTCGGTTCGTTCATGACCGTTGGTGACGTGCTGGCTCACTTGGGTCGTGCTTGACCGGTCAATCGGGTGAGCCGGACTGATCTGAGTCAGTCGATCGAGTACGGAAGCTTGTTCAGTGGCCATCTCGGCCTGTTTTATCCTGCGTTCTCAGGGTTGTGTCATGGGTTTATTTTCCAGGAAAGAGTCTGCCTCATCATCACGACAAGGGTCACGGCCCAGGCCTTCGGTCAGCAGTGAAGCCCAGGCGGCTTCCATGCGCGTGAGAGCCCGGCGTCGCCTGGCCGGCGCTGTCGCACTGGTTCTGGCGGCGGTCATCGTTCTGCCCATGCTCCTCGATAGTGAGCCCAAACCCATTCCTGCTTCAGTTGAAATCGCGATCCCTGATCGCAACAGCCCGTTTAACCCGACATTGATCACATCCGCTGCGTCTGATTCGACGGTCCGCGGAACGGTCCAGCCTGTCACGCCTGGTGCATTGGACTCGCAAGACACAGGTTCAGCCTCCGTCGGAACCGAGACAACCGGGCAGCAAGCGCCACGGACCGAAACGACAGGCGCCGCCAGCGTAGAGACGGACGCCGGTGCGGCAACTGACTCAGCACAAACCACCAGCGAGCAAGCAGCCTCTGAACCCAAGCCTGCAGCCGAAGTCAAGGAACCCAAGCCAGCCCCACCCACACCTGCCACTCGAACCGACGACGGATCACGAGCGATCGCATTGCTCGAAGGTCGTGCACCGACTGCCGGGGCTGCTGCCAAACCATCCGGATCAGGATTTGTTGTCCAGGTGGCCTCTTACAGCACCCAGGCTGATGCCAGTACACGCCGTGACAAGCTGCGCTCCGAAGGCGTGACCAACGCGTTTGTCGAGTCGACAACCGTCAACGGCAAGCCAACATTCCGCCTGAGGGTGGGTCCGTTTTCTTCGCGTGATGCCGCACAGGCGGCCCAGACCCGGCTGCGTTCGCTGGGCTATCCAACCGGATTTATTGCAACGCAGTGACCGGGTTCGATTACGGCCTGCTCGCCATACTGGGCGTGTCCTGTTTCCTCGGGTTCAAGCGCGGCCTGATCAAGGAGTTGCTGTCTCTGGTGAGTTTTGCGCTGGCCGGCCTGGCATCGATCTGGTGGGGTCCGTCGGTTGCGAATCATCCCTTGTTGCAGTGGGCCAGCAACGAGTATCTGCGTCTGGGTATCGCTTACGTACTGTTGTTCATTCTGGTGCTGGTGTCTGTAGGACTGCTCAACATGACCCTG
This sequence comes from Orrella marina, assembly GCF_003058465.1. Classification (NCBI taxonomy): domain Bacteria; kingdom Pseudomonadati; phylum Pseudomonadota; class Betaproteobacteria; order Burkholderiales; family Alcaligenaceae; genus Orrella; species Orrella marina. The sequence goes on from NZ_CP028901.1 coordinate 1,186,174, forward strand.
TCCGGATTTTTAAGAGGTGCCGGACTCACACCGGCAGACCGGGGTCTGGGGGGCTGTACGGACTGATTCGAGGACTACTGATCACACTGGTCCTTGTCATTGTGCTCGGCTACACACCGGTCCCGAAACAAGCCTGGTGGACCAATGCCATGTTCTCGTCTGCAATTGTGGGGGCGATGCAGCAGATCAAGGCCAGAGTCCCTGAGCCCGTCAATGAGTGGCTTCCCTACTGAAGGGCAACAAATCGTTTCTAATAACTCTTCTTCTCGTTACCCGTTCTTCTCGAATCTCTTCGTTGTGTTTTAAATCAATTGGCGTGAACAGCGCTTATATCAGGAAACCCAGGAAATCTCATGTGCGGAATCATTGGTGTCGTCGGTCGCGGTCCTGTCAATCAGCTGATCTACGACAGCCTGCTGCTGTTGCAGCACAGGGGGCAGGATGCAGCTGGCATTGCCACATCAGATGGCAGTCATTTCAACATGTTCAAAGGTCATGGCCTGGTACGCGATGTGTTTCGCACGCGCAGCATGCGATCCTTGCCCGGTTTTAGCGGTATCGGCCAGGTTCGCTACCCCACAGCGGGTTCGAGCGAAAGCGCAGAAGAGGCTCAGCCGTTTTACGTGAATGCCCCGTTCGGGATCACGTTTGCGCATAACGGCAACCTGACCAACTGGCTGGAATTGCGCGAATCACTTTTCCGGGTGGACCAGCGACATATCAACACCAACTCAGATTCGGAAGTGCTGCTCAATGTGCTGGCGCACGAGCTGCAACGAGCAGCCAGTGGTGTTTCACTCGATGAAGCAGCAATCTTCAAAGCGGTGCGAGCCTTGCACGAACGGGTCAAAGGGGCTTACGCTGTGGTGGCACAGATTTCTGGCTATGGCATGCTCGCATTCCGGGATCCGCACGGGATTCGGCCCCTGTGTCTGGGCAGCATGGATACCGCTCAGGGCAAGGAATGGATGGTTGCCTCGGAGTCGGTCGCCCTCGAAGGATCGGGATTTGCGTTTGTACGCGATGTTGAACCCGGTGAGGCCATCTTCATCTCGCTAGATGGCAAGATCTCCAGCCAGCGCTGCAGTGAAGGCTATCAGCATGCCCCGTGTATTTTTGAGTATGTGTATTTTGCGCGTCCAGACTCTGTGATCGAAGGCGTCTCTGTCTACGGTTCACGTCTGCGCATGGGAGAATATCTGGCAGACAAGCTCGCCCGAACGCTACCCCTGGGAGACATCGACGTTGTCATGCCTATTCCGGACTCAAGCCGCCCAGCCGCCATGCAACTGGCCCAGCGCCTGAACCTGGAGTATCGAGAGGGGCTGATCAAGAACCGCTACGTCGGCCGCACATTTATCATGCCAGGTCAGGCGGTGCGCAAGAAATCGGTTCGACAGAAACTCAATACCATCGGTGTGGAGTTCCAGGGCAAGAATGTGCTGCTTGTAGACGATTCAATCGTACGCGGAACAACGAGCCGCGAAATCGTTGAAATGGCCCGTGCAGCAGGCGCCAACAAGGTTTACATGGCATCAGCTGCGCCACCCGTGCGCTACCAGAACGTCTACGGCATTGACATGCCGACACAGGATGAATTGATCGCAAATGGTCGTGATGAAGCTGAAATCGCCCGCATCATCGGCGCCGATGCGCTGATTTATCAGGACATTGACGACATGCAGCGCGCGGTGAACGATCTCAACCCCAAACTGACCCGTTTCGATGCATCTTGCTTTACGGGCGAATACATTACCGGCGACATCACGCCAGAGTTACTGGCCAGAATTGCCGAACCGCGCAATGGTGACCGGATCGGAGGCGGGCTTCAGTTCAACATGGGATTTGCTGCCAACGACAACTAAGCGCCTGGGCCTGAAAAGCCCAGAGCCCAAAGCACTCTCCGGGCGAAAAAGCCGGGCGAGAACCGCCTGGGTCAGAACGGGGGATGGGCAGATCAAGCGGTCTGCCCTCACTCACATCATCACATCAGCTGGAAGAAATTGAAGTCTGGCGGCGGCCAGACGGCCGACCAGCAACCAGTGTCATCAGCGCGGCAAGCGCCAGCACCACAAAGAGAATCAGACTCCAGATTGCGTACTCCACGCCCAGCAAGTCAACTGCGGCGTCAAAGCAGCTTGCGTAAACGCCAAACAGCCACGGAGCGGCCGCATCGAGGCCGCTGCCCGAGATGATGCGATCGGCCAGAGTCAGATCACAACTAAGCGAGTTTGATGCCACAGTCACCTGATAAACCGCCACGCCAGCTCCCGTTGCGCCGGTGAGTGTGATGAAACCTAGCGCAGGTTTCATCAAGGCGGGCATGATCAGGCCGATCAGGGCAAACATCAGGATCACGATGTAAATCACACGCTGCAGTACGCACCAGGCACAAGGCTGCATGTCAAAGACATGCTGGCTTACCAGGGCCGCACCCAGAGCGCTCAAAGCAAGAAACGCGATAGCAGTCAGGACATTTTTTTCAAGCGACATGAGATTGCTCTACACAAAGAGTGTTGAAGATGGCGCGCTCGAACTGGCGCTGAATCCTGGGTTGCGTCAACTGCTCGGAACTGATGATGAATACGTCCTCCACGCGCTCGCCAAGTGTCATGACCTTCGCCGTCTCGATTGAAACGTTGAATTCCACAAACACATTGGCCACTTCAGCCAGCAGTCCAGGCCGGTCGGTGGCCACGATCGCCAGACGCCAGTGCTGGCCGCCCTCATCCGGGCGAAGCTCAACGATCGGATCGACAGGAAAGGCGCGAGAGAGACGGGAAGGGCGGTGGGTCATACCTGAACGGGTCTTCAGGGCCTTGACTTCGCGGCCTAGCAGATAATCAGGCAGCTCATGCTCGATCAACGTCGAAAGCGAACGCAAATCTGTCTCGCCTGAGGTGGGCAACACCACAAAGCTGTCCAGAGCGTAGCCATGGCGTGTTGTGTGAATCCGGGCATCCTGCACATCAAGCTTACGTCGGCCCAGATAGGTGCAGATGCGCGCAAACAGGTCACTCTGATCGTTGGTGTAGACCATGATCTGCATTCCCTCGCCACCAATAACGGGTCTGACCTTGACCACCGGTTCGGCCGGGCTGATCCGGAAATGCAGGTTGCGGGTGTGCCACGCGATATCGGGCGCGTCGTGTCGCAGAAAATAGGCCACGTCCAGAGTACGCCAGAAGTTCTCGCGACTCTCATCAAGCAGCCCACTGAGCCGGGTCAGTCGGGTTGCTTCGGCGATCCGCTGCTGCAGCACGGTATTGGTAGTTTCGGGCTGACCGCCAAGCGCCGCGCGGGCCAAATAGAAAAGGTCTTCAAGCAGCTTGCCTTTCCAGGCGTTCCAGACTTTTGGGCTGGTGCCACGAATGTCGGCCACGGTAAGCAGGTACAGAGCGGTCAGCCGTCGACTGCTGCCAATTTTTCTGGCAAATGTGTCAATGACGGCGGGATTGGACAGATCCTGCTTCTGAGCCACCTGGGACATCAGAAGATGATTGCGAACCAGAAACACCACCAGATCGGTGTCTTCTTCTGCCAGGCCGTGCTCCCGTGCAAACTTGCGCACATCGACCGCGCCGAGTTCGGAATGGTCACCACCGCGGCCCTTGGCAATGTCATGAAACAGAGCCGCCACATAAAGCAGCCAGTGGCGATCAAGGTTGGCGATCAGCTTGGAACACAGCGGGTACTCCTGTGCGTGCTCAGGCATGGTGAAGCGACGCAGATTGCGCACCACCTGCAAAGTGTGCTGATCGACTGTGTAAACGTGAAACAGATCGTGCTGCATCTGTCCAACCACGCGACGAAACACGGGCAGATAGCGCGGCAAGATGTTCAGCATGGTCATGCGGCGCAAGGCGTGCACGATGCCCTGTGGCTGCTGCAGAATGCTCAGAAATGCCTGTTTGTTGACCGGGTTCTGCCGGAACCTGGCATCCACGCGCCAGCGGGCATGCCAGATGGCGCGCAAGGTCCGCGGGGACATGCCCGTGATCTCGGGGTGTTGCTGGACGATCAGAAACGCTTTGAGAAGCAGCTCAGGCTGCTTGTTGAAAACCTGATCATCGTCAATGTCCAGACGTCCCTGCAGGTTGTAGAAATACGTGTCGAGCGCAACAGCCTTGTCACGCCCCACCGGGAACAGTTCTGCCTGCAGACTTTCCACCAGCACTGTGTTGAGCTGGGTCACCAATCGGGCTGCCCAGTAGTATCGCTGCATGAGGATCTCACTGGCACGCCGTGTCGTTTTCGGCTGGATCCGGTAGGCTTGCGCCAGGCTATGCTGTAAATCGAACAACAGTCGGTCCTCGCGCCGGTTGGTCAGCAAATGCAGCTCTATGCGCAGACGCTTGAACGCGAGCTCTGCCCGGCGAAGATCACGCGCCTCCTGGTTGGTCAGAACGCCGCTACGGGCGATCTGGGCCCAGCTGCTACCGAAGCCGGCTGCACGCGCCATCCAGCGAATCACCTGCAAGTCTCTCAGGCCACCAGGCGACTCCTTGCAGTTGGGCTCAAGCGCGTAGGGCGTCTCCTGAAAACGCACGTGACGCTGCCGCATCTCGGCGAGCTTGGCTCTGAAAAAAGCACGGGCATCGAGTTGGGCAAACATCGTTTTGTCAAACTGCTTGACCAGCGAACGCCGCCCGGCGATGTAGCGCGTCTCCAGCAGCGATGTCTCGACCGTGATGTCGGCGCGAGCCTCCTCAAGACACTGATCAATGGTCCGGACGCTGTATCCGGGTTCGATGCCCAAGTCCCATAGTGAAGCGACCAGCTCACCCAGCAAGGACTCTTCCTGCTGTGTCGGTGCTTGGCTAAGGAGAATCAGCAGATCAACATCCGAATAGGGGTAGAGTTCGCCACGACCGTACCCACCCACTGCTGTCAGGGCGGCGTGTCGAGGAAGCGGATGCAGACGCAGCAGGGCACGTAGTGCCTCGTCAGTAGCGCGTCGCAGATCATGCAGGAGTCGGTCTGCGTTACCTCGCTCCCGGTAAGCCGCGATCGCAGTCTCACGACTCTGCTTCAGATCATCTCTGATCTGTGCGACGGTTCTGACCGATGAAGACACGACTGTCGGGATCGCAGACACGCTCATGATTTCTCCGCACAAACAAATTTCACGCCATGATCTCCACCCACTTCATCCATTTCACCATCGTCAGGCAACCCGCTCACAGCACCTGCGACAACTACTCGTGCAGCACGCTTGAGTACCGGGGCAGAAGGATGTCGACATTCTGGAGAAAATCCGGCTGTCCCGACACCTTCCGGTCGATTGCAGAGAATCTGTGTTCAGCGCTGCCTGATCAGGCAGCGCTGACACCCGTGTTCGCCCACTCGGGTGGTGCCGGCATGTTGTCCGAAATGGTCAGAACCTCGTGACCAGTCTCCGTGACGAGGACAGAATGTTCCCACTGTGCTGAGAGGCTGTGATCTCGAGTGACCACGGTCCAGCCATCGCCAAGCTGTCGGATATCACGTTTGCCGGCGTTGATCATTGGCTCAATGGTAAAGATCATGCCGGGCTCGAGCACCTGACCCGATCCCGGGCGTCCGTAATGCAGAATCTGGGGATCCTGGTGAAACTTGCGGCCAATACCGTGCCCACAAAACTCTCTGACGACCGAGAAACCGAGCGATTCGGCATGTTTCTGAATTGCATGCCCGATATCGCCAAGCGTTTTGCCTGGCTTGACCTGCATGATCCCAAGCCACATGCAGTCAAACGTTGTTTCGGTCAGACGCCTGGCCTGGATTGACGGTTCCCCGACGTAATACATTCGACTCGTGTCACCAAACCAGCCGTCCTTGATGATGGTGACATCAATGTTGACGATATCGGTCGCCTTGAGTACCCGGTCACCCGGTATGCCGTGACACACCTGATGATTCACCGAAGTACAGATGGCACCAGGAAACGGTGGATAACCAGGCGGCGCATATCCGATGGTGGCCGATTTGACCTTGAGTTCATCAGTGATGTACTCAACCGTCAGACGGTCAAGTTCGCCGGTCGTGACGCCCGGTTTGACGAAGGGAGTGAGGTAATCAAGTACTTTGGCTGCGTCACGGCATGCAGCGCGCATCTTGTCCAGATCGGAGGGGTCGGTGACCAATGGCATAAGGCAGTTGAGTAGAAACCCGTAAAAAGGTTAGAATTATAGGCTTTCCGTAAAACCGGGTCAGAGAAACACGATTCGTAACGCGGAAATTCGCGGTCCGGTCCGACAAAGTTGGCCGTCTTTCCCGGCATCAAGGGTGTCATCGCAAGCTTTCCGAAATCTCTTCGAGATCCGGGATCCTGTGCATGCATCCCCGTCAGGATAACAGCCTTCAGGCCGGATCAAATAGCGTAATGCGTCACCAGGGTGCTGAATGCTGCCGGTTTCACCTGACTTAACCCGGCCTTCGGTGCAGACACATTGCAAGACCTAACCCTCGGAGATTTATTCATGTCATTGATGCGTGAAATGCTGGAAGCTGGCGTCCACTTCGGACACCAGACGCGCTACTGGAACCCCAAGATGGCTCCTTACATCTTTGGTCAGCGCAACAAGATCCATATCATCAACCTCGAGAAATCCGTCGAGAAATTCGCCGACGCTGCAAAGTTTGTGCGCTCGGTTGCTGCCAAGAACGGCACCGTTCTGTTTGTCGGGACCAAACGCGCCGCTCGCGAGATCATTGCTAGCGAAGCAGCTCGTTGCGGCATGCCTTTCGTTGATAGCCGCTGGCTCGGTGGCATGCTGACCAACTTCAAGACGGTCAGAAGCTCAATCAAGCGTCTTAAGGAAATGGAAACGCTGGCCGCCGATGGTGGTCTCGAGCGCATGCCCAAGAAAGAGGCACTGCTGTTCACTCGCGAGATGGACAAGCTCAACAAATCGATCGGCGGCATCAAGGACATGAACGGTCTGCCCGATGTGATTTTCATGATCGACGTCGGTTACCACAAGATTGCTGTCGCAGAAGCCAAGACACTCGGCATTCCTGTTGTCGCGGTCGTTGACACCAACCACTCGCCTGACGGCATTGATCATGTCATTCCGGGCAATGACGACTCTGCCAAAGCCATCACCTTGTACGCAGCAGGCATGGCAGACGCCGTCCTTGAAGGCCGTGAGCAAGCCGTCAACGGTGTCATCGAAGCTATCCAGGAAGGCGAAGAGTTCGTTGAAGTCCAGGAAGACGGTGGCGAGAAGGCCTGACCAGGCCTCTAGCCTGGCATCTGGCTCAGAAAGCCGGATGCCAGTCACCATAACTGGTGACGCCAATGAACTTGATGCAGAAATTGAATTAACGCACATGCCAGCCAGCAACCCGGCCAGGCGGGCATGTCACAAGACGGAGTAGATATGGCTGAAATCACCGCAGCAATGGTCAAGACCTTGCGTGAAAAGACCGACGCACCCATGATGGAGTGCAAGAAAGCTTTGACCGAAGCCGAGGGCGACCTGGCGCGTGCAGAAGAGATTCTGCGAGTCAAGCTTGGCAGCAAGGCCAGCAAGGCAGCAAGCCGAGTGACCGCTGAAGGTCTGGTCGGCATCAGCATCCAGTCCGACGGCAAGACTGGCGCAATTGTTGAAGTCAACTGCGAAACCGACTTCGTCGCGAAGAACGAGGACTTCATCAACTTTGTCCAGTCAATCGCTGACCTGGTCGCAACCCAGAACCCCGCTGACGTTGCCACGCTATCCGAACTGGCAATGGGCGACGGTACGGTCGAATCCACCCGCACGGCTCTCGTTGGAAAGATTGGCGAGAACATCGCGGTTCGCCGCTTCAAGCGCCTGGCTTCCGAGCACGGCCTGAGCAGCTACGTTCACGGTGGCAAGATTGGCGTGCTGGTCGACATCAAAGGTGGTGACGAAGTCGGCAAGGACGTCGCAATGCACATCGCCGCTTCCAAGCCACGCGCGATTGACGAGCAGGGTGTTCCGGATGCAGACAAAGAAGCTGAGCGCTCAGTTGCGCGCCAGAAGGCGGCTGAATCGGGCAAGCCGGCCGAGATCGTTGAGAAGATGGTCGAAGGCTCGGTTCAGAAGTTCCTGAAGGAAGTGGCTCTGCTGTCACAACCGTTCGTCAAGAACGACAAGCAGTCGGTTGCTCAGATGCTCAAAGAAAAAGGGGCATCGGTTCAGGCATTTGAACTGTTTGTCGTGGGCGAAGGCATCGAGAAGAAAGTCACTGACTTTGCCGCGGAAGTGGCTGCAACGGCTGCTGGTAACGCCTGATTGCTGACTGTCGGTCCGAAGCCGAGCCGGTTCTTGTTTATGAGCCGACTCGGTTTTTTTTGGGTTGAAGGTTATCGGACAGCCACTCTCGGCCGACAATGACGCAAGACCGGGTCCGGGCGAGATGTAAAAAACCATGCGATCTGGCGATGACCACTGTGGCTATTACTGATGCGTTCGAATCGTTTAAACTTCGGGGGTTCTGCGGTTCAGGAAAGTCAGGACTCATTGCAGTGAGTCAATCTGCAAGAGCGGGTCCTGCAAGCCAGATTCATCGTCAGGCTCGATTACCTTTCTCCTTTGACCATCGTTCACTTACCGTTGTACTTCACGCAAAATTGAAGATTAAACAAGATTGACAGTCACCGGCACAAGCCGTTCAGGCTGTCTGTCCACCAAACCAGCCATTGTTATAGGAAACATCATGCCCGCCCAGCGACACAAGCGTGTTTTGTTGAAACTGTCCGGCGAAGCGCTCATGGGAGAGGATTCGTACGGAATTAATCGCAGCACTATTGTGCGAATGACTGAAGAAGTCAGTTCGGTGGTCCGCCTGGGGGTTCAACTCGCTATCGTCATCGGCGGGGGTAACATTTTCCGCGGGGTTGCTCCCGGTGCGCAGGGAATGGATCGAGCCACGGCTGACTACATGGGCATGATGGCCACGGTCATGAATGCGCTCGCTCTGCAAGACGCACTCAAACATCAAAAGGTCGACGCCCGGGTTCAGTCCGCTCTCAAGATCGAGCAGGTCGTCGAGCCTTACATTCGCCCCAAGGCTTTGCGCTATCTCGAAGAGAGCAAGGTCGTCATTTTTGCGGCGGGTACGGGTAATCCGTTCTTTACAACCGACACCGCCGCTGCCTTGCGGGGGGCCGAGATGGGTGCCGAGATTGTTCTCAAGGCCACTAAAGTCGACGGTATCTACAGCGCCGACCCCAACAAAGACCCGTCCGCCACGCGTTACTCTCGCATCAGTTTTGACGAGGTGATTGCCCGGCGGCTTGAAGTGATGGACGCGACAGCCTTTGCATTGTGTCGCGACCAGAAATTGCCGATTCGTGTGTTCTCCATCAACAAGCATGGTGCTTTGCAAAGAGCCATCGACGGTGAGGATGAGGGCACACTCGTTCACGTATAAGGTAGGATCCCTATGAGCATCAACGAAATTCAGTCATCCACCGACACCAAGATGGGCAAGTCGATCGAAGCCCTGAAGTCGAGTCTTGCCAAGATCCGCACTGGGCGTGCATCAACCGGATTGCTAGACCACATTGAGGTCGAGTACTACGGCTCTCCCACGCCTTTGAACCAGGTCGCCAACGTCACTTTGCTCGACGGACGTACCCTGAACGTGCAGGTATGGGAAAAAAATATGGCCAACATAGTCGACAAAGCGATTCGCGATTCCGATCTCGGTTTGAATCCGCAGGCAATGGGCGATTCGATTCGCGTGCCGATGCCAGCGCTGACAGAAGAGCGCAGACGCGACCTCACCAAGGTTGTACGAGGCGAGGGCGAGGACACCAAGATTGCTGTGCGCAACCAGCGGCGCGATGCAAACGAGGCCCTCAAACGTCTCGTCAAGGACAAGGAAATTTCCGAAGACGACGAAAGAAGGGCTCAGGATCGTATTCAGAAGCTCACCGACCAGTATGTTGCCGAGATCGACAAGCTGGTTGCCCAGAAAGAAGCTGAAATCATGACGGTCTGAGGATTTTTCCGATTTGAAGGTTGCGAGCAAGCCAACATTCTCAAACAAGGTGCCCCGGCACGTTGCCATCATCATGGACGGCAATGGACGCTGGGCCAAGGCACGCCACCTTCCTCGCACTGCTGGCCATATGCGAGGGGTTCAGAGTGTCCGGCGAACAGTCCAGGCTTGCGGGGAGGCTGGCGTTCAGTACCTGACGCTGTTCGCGTTCAGCTCGGAGAACTGGCGTCGCCCGCAAGAAGAAGTCGGCGTACTGATGAAGCTGTTCATGCAGGCACTCGAGAGGGAGGTCACCCAGCTCGACTCGCAGGGCGTGCGTTTGCGTGTGATTGGCGACATCTCCAAGTTCGAGCCGCGTCTGATCCAGAGTATCCATAACGCCGAGAAGCGTACTGAACACAATAATCAGCTTCACCTGACAATTGCGGCTAGCTATGGTGGTCGCTGGGACATCCTGCAAGCGATCGAAAAATCCTTCCAGGAGAATCCAGGGGTGCGTGACGGATCCGTTCCGTTATCCGAGGACTTGCTGGCCAGTCATCTCAGCATGGCCTGGGCGCCCGAACCCGACCTGTTTATCCGCACTGGTGGCGAACAGCGAATCTCCAATTTTCTCATCTGGCAGCTCGCCTATACAGAGCTTTACTTTTCAGATCGTCACTGGCCCGAGTTTGACGAGAAAGACCTGCAGACTGCTTTCGACTGGTACGCCAATCGTGAAAGACGGTTTGGACGCACCAGCGAGCAGCTCGCCGAACTCTCATCGACAGGACGTTTCTGATGCTGCGCCAGCGGGTCATCACGGCAATTGTGTTGCTACTCGTTCTGGCCAGCGTTCTGGCAAGCCCCTGGCAGCAGGCCTGGCCGGTATTTCTGGCAGTTGTCAGCGGGCTGGCGGTCTGGGAATGGCTGCGCATGACCTCACGTCCGATGCCCGTCATTGGCTGGGTGGGTGGTGCAGCCGTCATACTCGGCCTGATCTGGCAAGGCATGCTATGGCAAGGGGCTGTGAAAGAGCCTGTCGGGCTATCGGCTTCCCAAGGTAGCCAGACACTGTTCCTGCTAAGTGTTGCCTTGAGCAGCGCTGTCTGGCTGATGCTGGTACCCATGAAACTCAAGCATGCAGACGTGCATTCAGCCGCGGGCCTGCCGGTCTGGGGGCTCTTTGCGCCTGTCTGTCTTTATGCGACCTGGGGTGCGCTGGTGGTCTGGATGGATCAGGGTGGCATCTGGCTGGTAATTTCGATTCTGGCGCTGGTCTGGATTGCAGACATATTCGCCTATTTCGGCGGCAAGCGCTGGGGCCGCAACAAGCTGGCTCCGGCTATCAGTCCGGGCAAGACTCGCGAAGGGGCCCTTGTAGGACTCAATGGTGTCATTGTATGGATGCTTGTCACCTCACAGATTCCCGGCAGCTACGCCGAACAAGTACTTGAACTTTATGGCTGGTTTCTGCTTATCCTCATCGCAGCATTGCTCGGAGCAGTCTCGATCATGGGCGACCTGTTCGAATCACTTCTGAAGCGTCAGGTCGGCATCAAGGATTCCAGCAATTTGCTACCGGGACACGGAGGCGTGTTTGATCGCATTGACGCGGTGGTTGCCGTCGTCCCCCTGGCTTATCTGATCACCTCACCAAGTCTTTTTCAATGACGCCACAGTCAATCTGCATTCTCGGAGCGACCGGCTCCATCGGGCTCAGTACGATTGATGTCGCCTTGCGACATCCAGACAGATTCCGGATCGTGACACTGACCGCTCGCCAGCGCATGGACGAACTCGCTGAGCTGATCAGACGCACTGGTGCAAGGCGGGTGGTCGTGCCTGACGCCGCCGCGGCACAGCGCGTACGCGAGGGGCTGACCGGGCACACAGGCAAGGTAGAGATTCTTCAAGGCGATCAGGCACTGGCCGACGTAGCAAGCGACGATCATACTGACGTGGTGATGGCTGCTATCGTCGGTGCGGCAGGTCTGCCGGCTGCTCTGGCTGCCGCCCAGACGGGAAAACGGGTACTGCTTGCCAACAAGGAAGCACTGGTTGCTGCCGGCTCGATTTTCATGAAAGCGGTGAGAGAAAGCGGCGCTGTGCTGCTACCGATCGACAGTGAGCACAACGCGATCTTCCAGTGCATGCCAGGTGGAGGACAGGGCAGTATCGGCAACGGACCCGCCAAAGGCGTTAACCGTATCGTGTTGACAGCATCAGGTGGTCCGTTCAGGACTCACAACCCGGACGAGATGGCGCACATCACCCCTGAACAGGCGTGTGCACATCCAAACTGGAGCATGGGACGCAAGATCTCTGTTGATTCCGCGACCATGGTCAACAAGGGCCTGGAGGTTATTGAAGCGCACTGGCTGTTTGACATGACGCCTGATCGCATTGATGTCGTCATCCATCCGCAAAGCATCGTGCACTCGCTTGTCGAGTATGACGATGGATCCATGCTGGCCCAGCTCGGAAATCCTGATATGCGTACACCGATTGCACATGCGCTGGGATTTCCGCAACGAATCGAGGCGGGTGTCGACTGGCTCGACCTGCTCAAAGTAGGGCGTCTGGATTTTGAGGAGGTGAATCTACTACGGTATCCGTGTCTGGACCTCGCCTATCAAGCACTCAGAGGCGGGCAGGGCGCTTGTATCGCATTCAATGCGGCTAATGAAGTCGCAGTCGAGGAGTTCCTGCAGCGTCGAATTCCCTATCCTGGTATCGCTGCGATACTGGAGCAGGCATTGAACTGGTACAGTGCCCGCAGCAACGTTCCGGTTGTGTCGATCGAGCAGGTTCTGGAACTCGATGCGCAAGCGAGAACCTTTGCGCTCGCCGCATGTCAAAGCAGAGCAGCTTGAGCAGGCTGCTGAAAGCCACAAAACAAACCCGACCGGCTGATGCAGTATGCTGTGAGCCAGCCTTGATACTGTTGATTTAACCTGCTCATGCCTTGAGCGTGACAGGTCAACAGTTGCCTGTTCTTTCGAAATTTTCTGTTTCTTTCTCTACTTTTTTATCTGGTTCTTTCTGACTGCAGCCCCGATTGTTTCTGGGCCTACCGATTCTGACTGATGCTTTCGCTCTCTGACCGTTGCCAATGATTCCTTCTGACACCCCCTCTGCTCAAACATGCTGACTACGATTATTTCCTTTCTGATCGCTCTCGGTGTCCTGATTACGTTTCACGAACTGGGCCACTACTGGGCAGCGCGCCGCTGCGGTGTCAGAGTCCTGCGTTTCAGTGTCGGATTTGGCAAGCCAATCTGGAGCCGCACCGATCGCAACGGTACCGAATGGGCTGTGGCCGCCATACCGCTTGGTGGTTACGTCAAGATGCTCGACGACCCACAACAGGCAAAAGAGGAGGGGCTTCCCTACCGAGAAGGTGAGGCGTTCAATCAGAAATCGGTGTGGAACCGGTTCTTCATTGTGGTCGCCGGCCCGGTCGCCAACTTCATCCTCGCCGCGGTGATTTACGCTGGACTGAACGTTGCCGGAACACAGGAACCGCAAGCGATTCTCGCGCAGCCTCCTGCCAGTACGCCGGCTGCACAGGCGGGCATTCTCGAGAACGATCGTCTGATTTCGGTCAACGGCACAACCATCGAGTCCTGGCCACAGGCGCGCTGGTTACTGCTTGACCAGACCATGTCTGGCGGCGCCGTGTCGCTGGGGATCGAGTCGGGAGGGCGCGTAAGTGAGCGGCAGATCGAACTGCCGGGCCTTGCCCCTGATGCACAGGCCGAACAGGAAGACCCGCTCGCCCAGGTCGGACTGTCTCTGGCCCCGGGAAGCGTCCGTTTTGGTCAGGCGCAACCGGATAGTGCAGCCGAACGGGCTGGTCTGCAACCTGAAGACGAAGTAACTTCAATTGGTTCGATCATGCAGCCGGACGTGCTGACCTTTATTGAATTTGTCGAGACTCACGCCGGCGAGCCGATCGAGATTGGTGTGCGCCGTGGCAATACGGATCTGGTCATTCAGGCGGTGCCTGCGCTGGTCACCGCAGCAGATGGACGCGAAGTGGGTCGACTAGGTATTCAAGTTTCGTCAGTTGTTCCAATGGTGACTGTCGAGCACGGCGTGATCGAAAGCCTCTGGAACGGCGTGACCCGCACGTTCGAGACAGCATGGTTTTCTCTGAAGATGCTGGGCAAGATGGTCATTGGCGATGTATCCTTGAAAAACTTGAGCGGTCCGGTCACCATTGCAGACTATGCTGGCCAGTCAGCTAGAATCGGAATCGTCGCCTACCTCGGGTTTATTGCGTTGGTAAGCGTCAGCATCGGCGTACTGAACCTGCTGCCGATTCCGATGCTTGACGGTGGTCATCTGGCGTTTTATACCATTGAGATCATTCGTGGCAAGCCGGCGCCGCAACGCTGGCTCGAAGTCGGTCAGAGGGCTGGCGTAGCTGTGTTGGCGGGGCTGATGAGCGTCGCTTTATTCAACGATCTGGCGCGGCTGTTAAGCTGACCCGGTTCTCAACTAAAATGCCCCGATTCAGGGGCTTCACCCGCGTTTCACGGGATTAGACGGTTTATGCAACGACATTCAATGGGTTTGAGAAAGATTTCAGCATTCCTTAGCCAGCTAGGCAAGCACAAAGAAACCACGCCATCAACGCGTTCTGCTTCCAGGAGCGTCAAAGCAATGCTGGCCGCAACGCTGCTTGCCGTGCCCATGCTTGCTTCGGCGTTTTCTCCGTTTGTCGTACGCGATATCCGGGTAGAAGGTATCCAGCGAACTGAACCCGGGGTCGTGTTCGCCTATATACCGGTCAAGGTTGGCGAGCGCTTCACGGAAGAAATGGCAACCGATACGATCCGCCAGCTATATTCGACCGGCTTTTTTGAGGATGTACGCATCAGCACTGACAACAACGTGGTGGTTGTGCGTGTGCAGGAACGTCCCGTGATCGCGTCAGTCTCGTTCACAGGAATGCGTGAGTTTGAGTCTTCGCAGATCGTCAAGACATTCCAGGAAGTGGGATTTGGCGAGGGCCGAATATTCGATCAATCGATGCTTGACCAGGCACAGTTTGAACTCAAGCAGCAATATCTCACCAAGGGCAAGTACGGTGTCGAGATCACGGCCACCACCACGCCTTTGCCACGCAACCGGGTCGGTGTGAACTTTGACGTGTTCGAAGGCGACATTGCCAAGATCCGTGAGATCCGAATCATTGGCAACAACGCGTTCAGCGAAAGCACCTTGCTTGACCAGATGCAACTGACCACACCAGGCTATCTGACCTGGTACACACAGACCGACCGTTATTCGCGCGAGAAGCTGCAGGCCGATGTCGAGGCGATCCAGTCCTTTTATCTGGATCGAGGATATCTCGAGTTCCGCGCTGAGACACCCCAGGTCACGATTTCGCCTGATCGAGAGTCGATTTACATCACCATCACGATTTTTGAAGGTGAGCAGTACAAGGTCGGCAAGGTCGATCTTGCCGGTACGCTTATGGGGCTCAACGAAGAGATCGAGTCTCTGATCAAAATCAAGTCCGGCGAGACATTCTCCGGGGCCAAGGTCAATGAAACCAGCCAGGCCATCCGTGACTACCTTGGCGGACTTGGCTATGCATTTGCCAACGTCAACCCCAGTCCTGTACCCAATCGCGAAACCCGCGTGGTCGACATGACTTTCTACGTCGACCCGAGTCGACGTGTGTACGTGCGTGGCATCAAAATCACCGGTAACGAGCGAACACGGGACTCAGTGGCCCGGCGTGAAGTTCGGCAAATGGAAGCCGCCTGGTACGACGGCGAGGCGCTCAAACTCTCCAAGGAGCGTCTGGACCGTCTGGGCTACTTTCAGCAAGTCGACCTGACCACCGAACCCGTTCCCGGTTCGGTTGATCAGGTGGATGTAAACATTGCGCTCCAGGAGCGCCAGACTGGTGCAATCAACCTCGGCGTGGGCTACGGCCAGGCCGATGGTGTGATCCTGAGCGCCGGACTGTCTGAGGACAACGTGTTCGGAAGCGGCACGTCACTAACCTTCGCAGTCAATACCAGCCAGAACTCACGGGCGTTTGTGGTGACCCATACTGACCCGTACTGGACGCTTGACGGGGTTAGCCGTTCGATTTCAGGCTACTACCGGACGATTACGCCAACGTTGAATAACCCGGGTAACTACGAAGTCACATCTGCAGGTGGCGGGTTGAATTTTGGTGTGCCGATCACTGAATTCGACCGAATCTTCCTGGGTGCCAACTTCGAGCACAACTCGCTGAGTCTGTACGACGACTCACCGCTGGCCTATGAACAGTTTGTGCAGTCATATGGCGAGTCCACCAACAGTGTGATCTTCAACCTGGGGTGGTCGACCGATACGCGTGACAGCGTGACTACGCCCAACAAGGGCGCCTACACAATGCTCAATGCAACCGTGGGCACGATGGACCTCAAGTACTACATGCTGAGCGCTCAACAGCAATATTACATGCCGATCGGTCGGGATTACACGCTTGCGTTCAATGCCCTGTTCGACTACGGTAATTCGTATGGCGATGGTGATACGCCATATCCCGTCATCAAGAACGTTTACGCGGGTGGTATTGGCACAGTCCGTGGTTTTGTCGGCAACTCGGTTGGTCCGAGAGACGTCAGAACCGGGACATTCCTTGGCGGCTCCAAGCGGGTTGTCGGTAACGTTCAGTTCTACTTCCCGTTCCCAGGAACGCAGCGAGACCGTTCGTTGCGGATGTTTGTGTTTGCGGATGCTGGTCAGGTGTTCGGGTATAACGGAGCTGGCAATATCAACCCCGGTTTTGACTTCTCCGATCTGCGCTACTCCACCGGCATTGGTCTGGCCTGGCTCTCACCGATGGGACCGTTGCAGCTGGTTTATGCCAAGGCACTCAACACCAAACCGGGTGACAATGCCCAGGTCTTCCAGTTCCAGGTTGGAACTGGTTTCTGAGTACGCATGGCGGTTGCAAGACGGCACACCGAACACACATCTGATGCCCTGATTGATGGCACAATGCATTTGATTTGAGAGACATTTTTATGGTGAATTTTGAAATGAAGCGTATCCACTCCCAGCAGTCCACTTTCAACCGTGGTACAGCCGTGCTGTCGCGCACGGTCATCGGCGCAGCTGTTCTGACGTTTGCGGGTGTCTGGGCAATGGCTCAGCCCTCTGTCGCTTTTGGGCAGAGCAACACCAAGCCTGCTACCCCGGTAGTGGCCCAGCAGGCCGAACAGACAAGCACCAAGATTGGCTTCGTCAACACGCAGCGCATTCTGCAGGACTCGGTGCCCGCCAAAGCGGCTCAAGGCAAGATCGAGGCAGAGTTCGACAAGCGTAACCAGGAGCTTCAGAAATCGGTTGAGGAACTGCGCAAGCAGGCCATGGCGTTCGAGAAAGATGCACCGGTTATGGCCGAGAGCGAGCGGAACCGTCGCCAGCGCGAACTGAGCAACATGGACGCCGACATTCAACGCAAGCAGCGCGAGATCCAGGAAGACTTCAATCGCCGCCGTAACGAAGAGTTCGCCGACATTATTGACAGTGCCAACCTGGCGATCAAGGAAATTGCAGAGTCTGAAAATTACGACCTGATTATCCAGGACGCTGTCACAGTCAGCCCACGCGTGGACATCACCGACAAGGTGCTTGAACTGTTGAGCAAAAAGAAGTAATCCTCTTTCACCATGCCGATATTGCTTTCAGAATCTGACGCACCCAGTCTGGCAGACCTGGTGGGTTTTGTGAATGTCAGGGTGCCAGGACTGGTTAGTGCGGTGGAGGATGGAACACAGTTCGATCGCCACACCAAAGTGCAGGGGATCGGATCACTCGCCAGTGCAGGCACGCGAGAAATCTCTTTCATCGTCTCGGCAAAGTATGAGTCCGAATTAGCGAGCACCCAGGCCTGCGCAGTCGCAATGCAGGCGAGTCTGGCTGATTCCCGCGGATCCCGCGCTGCTGAGTCATCTGCGGCGGACAATACGCACGCCTGCGACAAGTCGCCCTATGCAACGGTCATCTGTAGAGAACCGTATCTGTTCTATGCAGTGGTAGCAGGCTGGTTTGAACAGGCCTGCCGCCCAGAACCGGCTGCAGCGATTCACCCCAGTGCAGTTGTCGCTGACGATGCAACAGTCGATCCGAGTGCAACGATTGGACCGAATGTGGTGATCGGGGCACGTAGCTTTATCGGTGCAAACACACGCATTGAGGCCAACTGCACGGTCGGCGATGACTGCGAAGTCGGCCCTGACAGTGTTATTTATCCGAACGTCACGCTGTATGAGCGGGTCCGTGTAGGTGCTCGCGCAATCATTCACGCAGGTGTCGTGCTCGGAGCTGATGGTTTCGGATTTGCGCCGAATCCGATGGCAGGCAAGGGTGCCTGGGGCAAGATTGCCCAGTTAGGCGGGGTACGCATTGGCGATGACGTCGAAATCGGGGCCAACACCACTATCGACCGCGGCGCCCTGGAAGACACGACGATTGGAAACGGCGTCAAACTCGACAACCTTATCATGATCGCTCACAACTGCCAGATCGGTGACCACACGGCGATGGCCGCCTGCGTCGGCATGGCAGGCTCGACGATTGTCGGTCAACGTTGCATCATCGGCGGGGCAGCGATGTTCGCCGGGCATCTGACAGTGGTCGATGACGTGCAGATTTCTGGTGGGACAGCAGTCACTTCAGACGTTCGCAAGGCTGGCCGATACACAGGCGTGTACCCATTTGACCAGCACACTGACTGGCAGAAGAACGCAGCCGTGCTCGGGCAACTGTCAACGTTGCGTCGTCGTCTGAGAGACCTTGAACGTCGGGACAGCGGTGTCTGAGCCGCACGCACGCTGGCAGGTCTGAGTCACCCCGGAACTCGTGCCAGTCATCCGCCCCCGGCTTTTCGAATTCCCAGCTTGGTGGCGAACTGCCTTCGACACCATGCACTGCATCACCCAGAAAAAGATTTGATCCAGGCGAATGAGTGCACGCGCTACGCCAGTATCCGAATCCAGCGCGACGATTCAGCGCCACGTTGGATCAATTTCAATACAATACCGGTCTAGAACCGATCTTCCTTCGCTTCAGGAACCTTCATGCAACTAGATATCAAAGCCATCCTCGACCGCATTCCTCACCGTTATCCGATGTTGCTGATCGACCGAGTGGTGGACATGGTGCCCGGAAAGTCCATCGTGGCGCTCAAGAATGTCTCGATCAACGAACCATTTTTTTCAGGCCATTTCCCGCACTATCCGGTGATGCCGGGTGTATTGATCCTGGAAGCGCTCGCTCAGGCTGCAGCGATTTTTTCATTTGCCGATGAAACCGGTCTCAAGCCCAGTGACGAAGAAGTGCTTTACTACTTTGTCGGTATTGATGGTGCCCGCTTCCGTCGTCCGGTCGTACCTGGAGACCAGTTGCACCTGGAAGTCGTCGCTGAGCGGCTGAGCCGAACGATCTGCAAATATGCTGCAGTTGCCAAGGTGGATGGTCAGGTGGCCGCTGAAGCCAAGCTGATGTGTGCAATTCGACCGATGAGTGCCTGATGGCTGTAACGATTCACCCTAGCGCAATTGTCGACCCCAAAGCCATTCTCGAGGATGGCGTCTCTATTGGCGCGTTTAGCATCGTCGGCCCGAACGTCCATATTGGTGCCAGAACCCAGGTAGGTCCGCACTGCATGATCGACGGTCACACTCGCATCGGGGAAGACAACGTTTTTTACCGCTTCTGCTCGATCGGCGGCATGCCGCAGGACAAGAAGTACGCCAACGAGCCCACCCGCCTGGAAATCGGCGACCGGAACATGGTGCGGGAGTATGTCACTTTCAACACCGGGACTGTTCAGGATGTCGGAGTGACCCGACTGGGCTCAGACAACTGGGTGATGGCATACGTCCACGTGGCACATGACTGTCAGATCGGTAACCAGGCCATACTGGCCAATGGCGTACAGATGGGCGGACACGTTCACATCGGTGACTGGGCCATTATCGGGGGTCTCGCGGCAATTCATCAGTTTGGAAAGGTGGGCGCACACGCCATGGTCGGTGGATCGAGTGCCGTTCACAAGGATGTACCCCCATACGTAATGGCTTCGGGCAACCCCTGCATCCCGGTCGGCATCAACGTTGAAGGCTTGAAGCGCAGAGGCTTTTCTTCGGAGGAGGTTTCTGCCCTTCGAGATGCCTACAAGATTATCTACAGACGTGGCCTGTCTATTGTCGAAGCCCGCGAACAACTGGTCCAGCGCCTGACTGACGAGCCGGCGGTGGCCAATGCCATCCAGAGGCTGGTACAGTTTCTGGATGCAAGTGACCGGGGCATCATCCGCTCATGACCCCCATTGGTCTGGTTGCGGGAGAGCCGTCAGGGGATCTGATTGCATCCCGACTGTTGCAGGGAGTGCAGGAACGTATACCTGATCTGGTGGTTCAGGGGATCGGTGGTCCGGCACTTGAGCAAAGCGGCATGCAGATCTGGCATCCCATGGCAGCGCTTTCGGTATTTGGGTATGTAGATGCCCTGAGATCCCTGCCACGTCTGATCAGGATCTACAACGACGTGGCGAAGCGCTGGAAACTGACCCCACCAGCGCTCTTTCTGGGCGTGGATGCACCCGACTTCAACTTGAGACTTGAGGAGAAGTTGCGCGCGCAAGGCGTGCCAACTGTACATTTTGTGGGACCGTCCATCTGGGCCTGGCGTTACGAGCGTATCCATCAGATCCGTCGCGCCGTTTCACATATGCTGGTGCTATTCCCATTCGAAGTCGAGATTTATGAGAAAGAGGGTATTCCGGTCACTTATGTCGGCCACCCGCTCGCTGATGCCATTCCAACCGAACCGGACCGCGCAGGCGTACGGGAGAGCCTGGGCATTGATGCCGACACCCCGGTCGTGGCGATTCTGCCTGGCAGTCGCTCCTCAGAGATCCGCCTGCTCAGCCCGGTTTTTCTGCAGGCAGCAGCACGATTTGCCCAGAAAGAGCCCGGAACATGTTTTCTGGTGCCCATGGTGAATCAGGTCCGCAGGCAGGAATTCGAAGCTTTTCTCGCCCGCTACCCGGTGCCGAATCTGCGCATCATCCAGGCTAGCGGCATACAGTCGCGCGAACAATGGCCCGTCTCATGGCAAGCCATGGCGGCTTGCGATGTAGCACTGGTTGCCAGCGGGACTGCCACACTCGAAACCGCGCTGTTCAAGCGCCCTATGGTCATCAGCTACATTCTGTCGGGAATGATGCGACGTATCATGGCGTTCAAGTCCGGCCAGACGGGACCTAGTGTCCCCTGGGTGGGCCTGCCCAACGTGCTAAGCCGCGAATTTGTCGTACCGGAACTCCTCCAGGAGCAGGCCACCCCGGACAATCTGTTCAGGGAGCTAGACAGTCTCTGGCGAGACGAATCGCGCAAAGCACACATTCGCAGCCAGTTTGAGGATCTGCACCAGATCTTGCGCCGCAATACCGCGCAAAAGGCCGGGCAGGCTGTGGTTGAGTTGTTGACATGTCAGAACTGATGTTTATCGCAGGCGTAGACGAAGCCGGCCGAGGCCCGCTGGCTGGTGAGGTATTTGCTGCCGCCGTGGTACTCGACCCCGAGCGACCGATTGAAGGTCTCAAGGATTCGAAAAAACTCTCTCCAAAACGC